>NZ_VLKN01000005.1 GCF_007830035.1 Luteimonas cucumeris
AAAGAAAAGGGTCTTCCCCGATCAAGGCTCACGTAGCGGCTTGGAGCCCTCGTAGATTTTCCGACTCGCCCTCCTGGCTCGGTCGGAAAACGGCGGCCATCCCTGGCCGCCGCCCTACGGGTCCGCCGACTGTCGTGTCCAGTCGTGACCGCGTGTCAAAGATCAAACCCAAAAAGGGTTGCAACCGGTCATTTCAACGTGCGCTCGAACAGTTCGTAGATGCGCCGATACTCGTCGTACCACGCGTCCGGGTGGACGAAGCTGTGGCGTTCCAGCGGATACGGGGCGATTTCCCACTTGTCCTTGCGCAGTTCGATCAGTTTCTGGGTCAGCACCACCGAATCGCGGAAGAACACGTTGTCGTCGATCATGCCGTGCGCGATCAGCAGGTGGTCCTGCAGGCCGGCGGCGTACTCCATTGGCGAAGACTTTCTGTAGGCCTCGGGATCGAGCTCGGGTGTGTTGAGGATGTTGGACGTGTATTCGTGGTTGTACTGCGACCAGTCGGCGACCGGGCGCAGCGCGGCGCCGGCCTTGAACACGCCCGGCTTGCGGAACAGCGCCATGAAGGTCATGAAGCCGCCGTAGCTGCCGCCATAGATGCCGGCGCGATCGCGGTCGCCCTGCCTGTTGGCGACTATCCAGTCGAGGCCGTCGAGGTAATCGTCCAGTTCCGGATGGCCCATCTGCCGGTAGATCGCGGTACGCCAGTCGCGGCCGTAGCCTTCGCTGGCGCGGTAGTCCAGGTCGATGACGACGTAGCCGCGCTGCACCAGCAGGTTGTGGAACATCTGCTCGCGGAAATAGTTCGGATAGCGCGCGCTGACGTTCTGCAGATAGCCGGCGCCATGTACGAACATCACCACCGGATACTTCCGGCCCGGCCCGAGCTGTTTCGGCCCGTAGTACTTGCCCCAGATCGTGCCGGCGCCATGCGTCGACGGCACCTGCACGAATTCCGGTTGCACCCAGTCGGCGATCGCCTTGAACTCCGGCGTGCGCGTGTCGGTCAGCAGGCGCACGCCGTCGCCATCGCGGCCGACCACGGCCAGCTGCGGCGGCGTGTAGCTGTCGGAATGGCGCACCAGCAGCTTGCCGCCGTCCGGCGACAGCACGAAGCTCTCCACGCCATCGAGCGCGGTCACTTCGCGCACGGCGCCGCCATCGGCATCGACCGCGCAGACTTCGTAGTCGCCGGGCCACTGGCGATTGCATAGGAAGTAGAAGCCACGGCCGTCGGCCGCCAGTACCGGCGCGGACACTTCCCAGTGGCCCTGGGTCAGCGCGCGCGGGCCGCCGCTACCGTCGCTGACGTACAGGTGCGACCAGCCGCTCTGTTCGGACAGGTACCACAGCGTGCGGCCATCGCCGAGCCAGCCGAAATCGTTGAAGGTCCAGTTGATCCAGGCGTCGTCGTGCAGGTGATGGCGCGCCTGCAGCGTCGCCTTGGCCAGATCCACGGTCGCGATCCAGCGGTCCTTGTTGTCGACCGCGCGCACCAGCACCGCGACATTGCGGCTGTCGTCGCCCCAGTGGATCGCCGGACCGTCGCCATCGCTGTCGGTCTCGATGCGCACATCGCGATTGCCCTTGAGCGGCTCTTGTTTCGCCGCTGCGCGCATCGCGGCGAGCGGGTCGCGCGCGATGCCGGGCAAGGCATCGAACTTGAGTTCGCTGGGCTGGCCCGTCGCGATCTCCACCAGCCACAGCGTGTGCGGCAGCGGTGGATTGCGACCGACGCGGGTGCGCACTTCCTCGAATTCCTCGTAGCCGGATTCGGTGACGTACTTCGGCATCTGCCCTTCCTGGCCGGCTTCGCCGTCCTTGGCGTGGGTGACGACCAGCAGCCAGCGTCCGTCCGGCGACAGCGCGCTGTCATGGATCACGACATCCTTGCCCAGATACACCGGTGCCGCGGCGCGGGTCGGATCGGCGCGTCGGCGCTCGTCGTCCTGCCGGCGCACGGCCTCGCGCCGGTCGCGGTCGTTGCGAAGGGTTTCGAGATAGCGCAGCTGTCGTTCGCGCAGGTCGTCGGCCTTCGGTGGCTTGGCCGGATCGTCCTCGGCCTTGAGCACGGCCGCCTGGATCACGCCATCGCGCGCGTCCCATCGATACCAGTCGTTGTCGACGCGCCAGACCAGGCCGCCATCGCGGCTCCACTGCGGCAGTGCTTCCTTGTCGTTGCCGCGGGTCAGCTGGGTGAGCGTGCCGCTGCGCAGGTCGCGCACGAAAACGTCGTCATTGCGGATGTAGGCCATGCGCGTGCGCGCTGCGTCGTAGACGGCGCCGCCGGCATCCAGGTCGGCACGCGCCGCGCCATCGATGCGAACGGCGCTGCCGCCGTCGATGCCCTGCTGGTAGATGTCGCGGATGTTGCCGCCATCGCGCTTGAGTTCGTACTGCGCGTGCCGGCCGTCCCAGCTCCACCAGGCATCTTCGACCGGCGGACCGATCCAGTCGGGGTCGGCCATGATCCGGTCCATCGTCAGCGGCGTGGCCGGTTGCGCCCAGAGCGGCGCAGCCAACAGCAACAGGGCGGGCAGCAGCAGCTTCTGCATGTCGTCGGATCATCGCGTGCGGAGAAAAAAGTCCGCGCAGGTTAGCAGTCCGCCATCGCCGCACATGGGCCACGGGTCATGCGCGGCTTTGCACTGCCCGTTGCCGCAGCGCACAATACGCGTCGCGGCAGCTCCCCGCGTGCCGTGGAGGTGCGCTGTGGATGCACTGTTGTTGTCGCGGATCCAGTTCGGTTTCGTCATTTCCTTCCACATCCTGTTTCCGGCCTTCACGATAGGTCTGGCGAGCTGGCTGGCCTTCGTCGAATGGCGCTGGCTGCGCACCCGCGACACGCTGTGGCGCGATCTGTTCTTCTTCTGGACCAAGATCTTCGCCGTGTCGTTCGGCATGGGCGTGGTGTCCGGCATCGTCATGAGCTTCCAGTTCGGCACCAACTGGGCGACGCTCAGCGAACAGGCCGGCAACATTCTCGGCCCGCTGCTCAGCTACGAAGTGCTGACCGCGTTCTTCCTGGAAGCGACCTTCCTCGGCGTGATGCTGTTCGGCTGGGGCCGGGTTAGCGAGAAGCTGCATTTCCTTGCCACCTGCATGGTCGCGCTGGGTACGCTGATCTCGACGTTCTGGATCATCTCGGCCAACAGCTGGATGCAGACGCCGGTCGGTTTCACCCTGGTCGATGGCGTGTTCTCGCCGGCCAGCTGGTGGGACATCGTCTTCAATCCGTCGTTCCCGTACCGGCTGGCGCACATGGTGCTGGCCGCGTTCATCACTACGTGCTTCGTGATCGGCGGCGTCAGCGCGGCCTACCTGCGCCGCGGCGTGCACGTCGCGGCCGGCAAGCGCATGTTGAAAGCGGCGGTGCTGTTCGCCGCGATCACGGTACCGACCCAGGTCTTCGTCGGCGACCTGCATGGCCTGAACGTGCGCGAGCACCAGCCGACCAAGGTCGCGGCGATGGAAGCGCACTGGCGCCATGGCCCGCGCGGCGAGGGCGTGCCGTTCGTGCTGTTCGCGGTGCCCAACGAGCAGGCCGAGCGCAACGACTATGAAATCGCGATTCCAAAACTCGGTAGCGTGATCCTCACCCATTCGCTGGATGGCGAGATCCAGCCGCTCACCGCCGTGCCGGTCAGCGAACGGCCGCCGATCGCGCCGGTGTTCTATGCGTTCCGGATCATGGTCGGCCTGGGCGTACTGATGCTGCTGCTGGCGATGACGTCGCTATGGATGTGGTGGCGCGGCCGCCTGTACGAGTCGCGCTGGGTTTTGAACGGTTGGCGGGCGATGACGTTCTCCGGTTTCATCGCGCTGCTGGCCGGCTGGTACGTGGTCGAGATCGGGCGCCAGCCGTACGTGATCTACGGCCTGCTGCGCACCGCCGATGCGGTCAGCCCGACGCTGGCGGCCGCCAGCGTGATGACCTCGCTGATCGTGTACGCGGTGGCGTACGCGATCGTGTTCGGCGCCGGCATCTGGTACCTGTTCAAGCTGTTCCGGCAGGGGCCGCAGCCGCACGAACCGCCGCAGCACACCGATGGCGGCGAGAAGACGCCGGCGCGACCGCTGTCGGCGGCCGACGCCACGCCCGAGACCGTCAAGGAGGCAACGTGATGGACCTGCAAACGGTATTGCCGGTGGTGTGGTTCGGAGTGATCGGTTTCGGCGTGCTGATGTACGTGCTGCTCGACGGCTTCGTGCTCGGCCTCGGCATCCTGGCGCCGTTCGCCGAGGACGAGCACCAGCTCGACCACATGATGAATACCGCCGCGCCGATCTGGGACGGCAACGAGACCTGGCTGGTGCTCGGCGGCGCCGGTCTGCTGGCGGCGTTCCCGAAAGCCTATGCGGTGGTGCTGTCGGCGCTGTACCTGCCGGTGCTGTTCATGCTGATCGCGCTGGTGTTCCGCGGCGTGGCCTTCGAGTTCCGCTTCAAGGCGCAGCGCAGCAAGCCGGCGTGGGGCGCGGCGTTCGCGCTGGGTTCTATGTTCTGCGCGTTCTTCCAGGGCGTGATCCTCGGCGCGCTGGTCGAAGGCATGCCGCTGCAGGACGGCAAGTACATGGCCGGCGTGTTCGGCTGGTTCAGTCCGTTCTCGATGCTGACCGGCATCGCGGTGCTGTTCGGCTACGCGCTGTTGGGCAGCACCTGGCTGATCCTGAAGACCGACGGCCGCATGCAGCAGGTCGCGCGCGGCCTGACCCGGCCGCTGGTGCTGGTGGTGGTCGCGTTCATGGGCCTGGTCAGCGCCTGGCTGCCGTTCCTGGACTCGCGGATCATGGCGCGCTGGTTCGAGGGCGGCAATTTCTGGTGGCTGGCGCCGGTACCGTTGCTGGCGCTGGTCAACGCCTTCCTGCTGTGGCGCGCGGTGATGCGCGAGGGTCGCGACGCGGCGCCGTTCGTGCTGTCGCTGACCTTCTTCGCGCTGGGCTTCGTCGGACTCGTGCTCGGCATCTGGCCGAACATCGTGCCGCCGCACCTGACGATCTGGGACGCGGCGTCGCCGCCATCGTCGCAGGGCTTCGTGCTCGTCGGTCTGATCGTGCTGCTGCCGGCGATCCTCGGCTACACCTACTGGTCGTACAGCGTGTTCAAGGGCAAGGTCGCGGCGGATTCCGGCTATCACTGAACGGCCGGGAATCGGGAGTCGGGAATCGGGAATCGTCAAATCAAGGGCTTTTCTGCTTTTTCCGATTCCCCATTCCCCATTCCCAATTCTCGGCCTTTCGATTCCCTATTCCCGGCCTTTCCGACACAATCGTCGTGCTTCCCCGCCGCGACGCCAATGCACGCCTACGTCTACAAAAGTCAGCGCAAGGACGAGACCTACGTCTATCTCGCCGAGCGCGACGCGTTCACCCGATTGCCCGAACCATTGCGCAGCCAGTTGGGATCGCTGCAGTTCGTGCTGGAGGTGGCGCTGACACCGGAGCGCCGGTTGGCACGCGGCGACGCCGCGGTGGTGCGCGAGAACCTTGCCACGCGCGGCTTCCATATCCAGTTTCCGCCGTCGATCGAAACGGAGCGCGGCGCCGATGCCTGAATTCCGGCGCACGCCGGCCGCAGCGTTGGCGATCGGCCTGGGGCTGGCGCTGCTGACCGGATTCGGCGGTGCGATCGCCGCGCTGGGCGCATGGCTGGCGCAGCCGGCGCTGGCATTGGCGCTGTCCTGGTGGCAGGGCAGCCGCACGCAACCGGCTTTCGACCCGCCCGGGCGCAGCGCGATCGTGCGCGACGCGGTGACGCTGCTGCTGTTGTGGGGCGCCGGCCTGGTGCTGGTGGCGCTGCTGATCGCCTGGCCGTTGGCCGGCCTGCGGCAGAGCGGCAGCCTGGGCGCGGCGATCGGCCTGAGCCTGGTCGCCGGCGTGGTCTGGCTGGGCCTGTGGCGCACCTGGCCGATGTGGCGCGCGCTGGAACGCAAGGGCGGCGAGCTTCGCCAGCGCTGGCAGCAGCTCGACGACGTGCATATCGGCATCACCAGCGGCTGGCGCGCGGCGACCCTGGTCGCGGTGATGCTCGCCTTCGCCATCGTGCTGGCGTGGCCGGACCTGCTGGCGCCGTCGGCGCGCTGGGTCGTGGCAGCGATGTACGCACTGGCCCTGCCGGTGCTGCACTGGCTGTTGCAGCGCACGCCGCCGCCACCGCTGGCGGTGGTCGAGGATCTCGCCGCGGCCGAAGAAGACGCCGTGCTGCCGGATGCCGAGGAAGATCCCAATGTCGCGCTCTATGCCGCCGCGCGCGCCGGTCGCGTCGAACGCGCGCTGGCCCTGCTCGAGGCCGGCGCCGATCCGCACGCGCCGCCGTCGCCGGACGATCGTGACCAGCGCACGTTGCCGCTGCTGGCGGCGGTACTGCCGGACCTGCGGCTGCTGCGGGGCCTGATCGCCCACGGCGTGCAGGTCAACCAGGCGCACGCCGGCATGACGCCGCTGCTGGCCGCGACCCGCGACAGCTGGCACGGGCGTCCGGAAGCGGTGATGACCCTGCTCGCCAACGGCGCCGATCCGCGCGTCGCCGATGCCGACGGCAACACGCCGCTGCATCACGCCGCGCGCAGCACCGATCCGGGCGTGGCTGCGCTGCTGCGCGATGCCGCCGCCGAGATCGACGCGCTGAACCATGAGGGCCAGTCGCCGCTGGCGATCGCCTGCGCGGCCGGCAACTGGCGGCTGGCGCGCTTCCTGCTGGAACGCGGCGCGCATGCCGAGCCGGCGCAGGGCCAGCCGGCGCTGCTGTCGGCCGCGGCCACCGACGAGGACGACCCCGCCGGCGTGCAGCTGCTGCTCAAGTACAAGGCCAAGGTCGATGCGCGCGACGCGCGCGGACGCAGCGCGCTGCATGCGGCCAGTCTCGCCGGACACGCCGAGATCGTCGCGGTGCTGCTGGCGGCTGGCGCCGATGCGCAGGCTCGCGATGCCGCTGGCAGCACGCCGCTGCTGGAGGCCGCGCAGGGTGGCTCGCTGGCGGTGATCGAACGCCTGGCCGAAGCGCAGCCGGATCTTGCCGCGATCGACGCTGCCGGCCGCAATGCGCTGCTCTGCGCCAGCGCGTCGGACCAGGCCACGCCGCAGCTGATGCGGCGCCTGCTCGAACTGGGCGTGGATCCGGAACACGCCGATCGCGACGGCAAGCGCGCGATCGACCGCGCCGCCGAGTGCGGACGCTGGGCGATCGTCACCGCGCTCGACCCGGCGTATCCGTTGCCCAGCAATGTCGGCAGCGACGATGACGGCGCACCGCCGGATCGCGCGCCGCTGGCGCTGCTGGGCGACGCGCTGCGCGCCGGCCGCGACGATGGCAACGACGCGTTGGCCAAACTGCTCGGCGCCGCCGAGCTCGGCAGCCTGCTGCACGACGTGGAACTGCCGCCGCAGGCGATCGACTGGCTGCTGTCGCGCGGCGCCGATCCCGAAGCGCGCGACCACCACGGCGACAACGTGATCTTCGCCACGCTCGCGCGCGGCCGCGCCGCGTTGCCAGTGCTGCAGCTGCTGCTGCGCCGTGCGGTATCGCCGGCCGGCGCCGGCGGGCTGGCACGTTTCGTCGCCAGCTGCAATGCCACCGACCAGGCCGATCGCGCGCTCGAAACCTGCGCGCTCGATCTTCTGGAACGCGGCGCCGATCCGTTTGCGGCGACACCGTCGGGCGATCCGGCGTTGACGCTGGCGGTACGCCTCGGCTGGCTGCGCCTGGCCGACCGGCTGATCGCGCATGGCGTCGATCCCGACGCGCGCGATGCGCACGGCATGACCCCGCTGCACCTGGCCGCCGCACTCGGTCGCGAGAGCGTGCTCAAGCAGCTGATCGCACGCGGCGCCTCGCCTGACCTGCGCGCCGCCGACGGACAGACGCCGCTGGGCGTGGCGTTGTCGGGCGGTCGTCGCGACCTCGCCGACTGGCTCGACTGGCGCGGCTGGCCGTTGCCGCATCGCGCGCTGCAGCCCGGCGACCTGCCGGCGGCGGCGATCGTCGGCGATGCCGACGCGGTGCGACGCCTGCTCGAGCTCGGCCTGCCGGTCGATGCGATCGACAACCAGGGCTGCACCGCGCTGTTGCGCGCGGCCGGCGGCGGCCATCGCGCCACCGTCGACCTGCTGCTGGCGCGTGGCGCCGACCCTGGTCGCGCTGCGCACAGTGGTGCCACGCCATTGTCGGCGGCGGTGAGCATGCGCCAGACCGAAATCGTCGACGGCCTGCTCGCCGCCGGCGCCGACCTCGAACAGCGCCTGCCCGGCGATGTCACCGTGCTGATGCTTGCCGCGGCGCTGGGACTGCCCGATCTCACCGCGCGCCTGCTCACCACCGGCGCCAATGTCCACGCCAGCGATGCGCAGGGCCTGATGCCGCTGCATTGCGCCGCGCTGTATGGATTCACCGCGCGCGAGCGTCCGCGCCTGCTGGCGCTGATCGACACCGTGCTGCTGGCAGGCGCCGAAGCCGATGTCGCCGCCGCCGGTGGCGTCACGCCGCTGCTGCTGCTGCTCGGCGCGCGCGCCGAGCCGGGCACCGCCTGCGACGAGGACACGCTGCTGGTCGCACTGGACCGGCTGCTGGACGAGGACGTGTCGCTGGACGCGCAGGATCCGCGCGGCTTCGGCCCGCTGCACCTGGCCGCGCTGCATGGCTTGCTGCGCGTGACCCAGCGCCTGCTGCGTGCCGGCAGCGATCCCGGCCTGCGCGACGCGCTCAACCGCACGCCGCGCGAGATCGCGGTGATGCGTGGTTTCGTCGACGTCGCCGGGGAATTCGCGCCGCTGCAATCAGGCGTGTCGATGGCCCGCTTCCTGCGCGAGCCGCGCTGATCGATTCGCGCGTTGGTTTGCTCCGCTGCGTTTGACGCCCCGTAGCGTGCGCTGTGCGCACGTAAAACACCCCATCGTGCGCATAGCGCACGCTACAACGGCAAAGCAGTGGAGCGAGCTCCGCTCTACAAGGCCTGGTCGCTGCGCTTGCGTCGGGAGTCCAAGCCGCTGGCGACGCTGATCGCATCGCCTTCGATGTCGGCTTCGAACAGCTGTTCCAGCTCGGTGCGCGCTTGTTTGGCGGTCTCCAGCAGCGCCGATTCGTCGTCGTAGATCAGGTGCTGGCTGGCGAGCAGGTGTTCGTCGTGCTCGCGGAAGCGCTGCGTGCGGTGTTCGGCGACTTCGCGCGGGACGCCCAGCGAGACCAGCACTTCGCGGCCCATCTCCAGGCCCGAGGCGAAGGTTTCGCGGAAGATCTCCACGCCCAGGTCCATCAGCTGCCAGGCGTGGCGGCGGTCGTGCGCGCGTGCGAACACCTTCAGGTCCGGATACAGCCGGCGCACCACGCGCGCGGTGCGCAGGTTCGCTTCGGGATCGTCGATCGCGTCGATGAAGATGCGCGCATGTGGCGCACCGGCGGCGCGCAGCAGTTCCGGCCGCGCCGGGTCGCCGTAGTAGATCTTGTTGCCGAAGCGGCGCATGAAGTCGACGTGCTGCGCATCGGTCTCCAGCGCCACGAACGGAATGCGCTGCGCGATCAGCAGCCGCGCCACGATCTGTCCGAAACGGCCGAAGCCGGCGATGATCACCTGCGGATGGCCGTCGTCGGGCAGCGGATCGAATTCCCGCTGCGGCCTGGGCGATGTATTCAGGCCGATCAACCGCGCCACGACGATCATCAACAGCGGCGTCAGCGCCATCGACACGCCGACGATGGCGACCAGGCGGTCGTGCATGGCCGCATCGATCAGGTCGACCTTGTCCGCTTCGGTGAAGATCACGAACGCGAATTCGCCGCCCAGCGCCATCACGCTGCCCAGGCGCAACGCTTCCACCCGACCGATGCCGCCGGGATGCCGCCCAACCGCGAACAGCACGGCGAACTTGATCGCCATCAACACGACCACGCCCAGCAGGATCTGCACTGGTTCCATCGCGACCCAGTCCAGGTCGATACTCATGCCCACCGCCATGAAGAACAGGCCCAGCAGCAGGCCCTTGAACGGTTCGATCTGCGATTCGATCTCGTGGCGGAATTCCGAATCCGCCAGCAGCACGCCGGCCAGGAACGCGCCCAGGCCCATGCTCAGGTCGGCCAGCTGCATCACCCACGCCGCGCCCAGCACCGCCAGCAAGGCGCTGGCGGTCAGCATTTCCGGCACGTCGATGCGCGCGGCCACGCGGAAAAGCTGCCGCAGCAGGTAGCGTCCGCCGATGATCACCACCGCGATCGCGACGATCGCCTTGAGCGTCGCGATCCAGATCGGTTCCGGCGTGGTCGATGCGGCCTTGCCCAGCAAAGGGATCGCCGCGATCAGCGGGATCGCCGCCAGGTCCTGGAACAGCAGGATGGCGAATGCCAGCCGGCCATGTTCGCTGCCCAGCGTCTTGCGCTCGGCCAGCAGCTGCAGGGTGACCGCGGTCGAGGAGAACGCCAGGCCCAGTCCGATCACCAGCGCCGCCTGCCAGCTCAGTCCATCGAGCAGGGCGATGGCGCCCAGCGCGATGCCGGTCACCGCCACCTGCAATCCGCCGGCACCGAACACCGACTTGCGCATCACCTTCAAGCGCGGCAGCGACAGTTCCAGCCCGATCACGAACAGCATCATCACCACGCCGATCTCGCTGGCGGCCAGCACCGGCTCGGCGTCGCGGATCACGCGCACGCCATCGGGTCCCAGCACCACCCCGGCGGCCAGGTAACCAAGCACCGCGCCCAAGCCGAAACGCTTGAACAGCGGCACCGCGATCACCGCGGCCAACAGGAATACCAGTGCGATTTGCAGACCACTGCCGTGCATGACGACCTCCGTCGACGATTATGCCGCTGAAGGTGCTAGGCGTGCTTCCCGGAATCGAGAAACGGAAGAGCGTGCATCCCTCGCCTCAGACCGTCATGCCGAGCGCAGCGAGGGATCTGCTTTTGGTCGAAGTGCGAGAAAAAGCAGCAGATCCCTCGCTGCGCTCGGCATGACATGCTTTTCGATTCCCGATTCCCGATTCCCGATTCCCGATTCCCGGCTTTCAGCCCATCAGCCGCCGGTGAATTGCCGCAGTCGCAGCGCACCGCGCTCGGCGATCGCCAGCATCGCGTGCTCATGCGCGAGACGGTAGTAATCCGCCTGCGGATGTTCGCTGTCCAGCACGCCGTACAACACGTCATCGGCGAGGATCGGCACCGCCAGTTCGGACAGGTTCGGCTGGTCGTCGGTCACGTAGCGGTCGTCGAGGCGCGCGTCGGCGGTGCGTTGCGGCAGGCGCAACTTCGCACAGCGCCCGACGATACCGACGCCCACCGCCAGCCGGATGCGCGATTCCAGGATGTGGTCGGCGGCGCGCTTCGGTCCCCACGCCGCCTGCTGCGTGAGGCTGCCGCCGCCGGCGTCCATCAGGTAGACGACGCAGTCGGCCAGTTCCAGCTCGCGCCCGCAGAAATCGCACAGCGCCCAGGCCACCGCCTGCGGCGACTCGACCCGCAACAGTTCGACCGACAGGCCGGCCAGCCGATTCGGGGCGTCGGCCAGGAATGCAGCAGCGGCAAGCGACACGCGTTCCTCCTTCCATGGAACGTCGCCCTGAGAGTACAACAATCGCCGTGCGCAGGCCGTTCCCGGGCGCGCAGCTCCGCGCTTTGCGCGCCATCGTGCCGGCATCCAGGCTGCCTGAAAGGGGAGGGGCCGGCGGAAAGTCCTGAAGGCAGGCACGGAGCGTGATGCAGCCTCTGGCACCTCTATTTCGATATCACGGCAAGATCCCATCCCAAGGACGCCGAGTAGAGGCACGCACGACAAAACGCCCCGCACAGCGGGGCGTTTCTTGGCAGGGAAGCCTGATGTTCAGCGCTTCATCGAAGAGAAGAACTCGTCGTTGGACTTGGTGTTCTTCATCTTGTCGAGCAGGAACTCCATCGCCGCGGTTTCGTCCATCGGGTGCAGCAGCTTGCGCAGGATCCAGATCTTCTGCAGCAGGTCCGGCTCGATCAGCAGGTCCTCGCGGCGGGTGCCGGAGCGGTTGATGTCGATCGCGGGATAGACGCGCTTCTCGGCGATGCGGCGGTTGAGATGCACTTCGGAGTTGCCGGTGCCCTTGAATTCCTCGTAGATCACCTCGTCCATCTTCGAGCCGGTCTCGACCAGCGCGGTGGCGATGATGGTCAGCGAGCCGCCTTCCTCGACGTTGCGCGCGGCGCCGAAGAAGCGCTTCGGACGGTGCAGCGCGTTGGCGTCGACGCCACCGCTGAGCACCTTGCCGGAGCTGGGTACGACGTTGTTGTAGGCGCGGGCCAGGCGGGTGATCGAGTCGAGCAGGATCACCACGTCCTTCTTGTGCTCGACCAGGCGCTTGGCGCGCTCGATCACCATCTCGGCGACCTGCACGTGGCGCGCGGCCGGCTCGTCGAACGTCGAACTGATCACCTCGCCGCGCACGGTGCGCTGCATGTCGGTGACTTCTTCCGGGCGCTCGTCGATCAGCAGCACGATCAGGTGCACGTCCGGATGGTTCGTGGTGATCGCGGTGGCGACCTGCTGCATCAGCATGGTCTTGCCGGCTTTCGGCGGCGACACGATCAGCGCGCGCTGGCCCTTGCCTTGCGGCGCCATCAGGTCCAGCACGCGGCCGGCGATGTCCTCGCTGGAGCCGTTGCCGCGCTCGAGCACGAAGCGGCGGCGCGGGAACAGCGCAGTCAGGTTCTCGAACAGCACCTTGTTCTTGGACGCTTCCAGCGGTTCGCCGTTGATGGTGTCGACCATCGACAGCGCGAAGTAGCGCTCGCCTTCCTTCGGGAAGCGGATGCGGCCGCCGAGATGGTCGCCGGTACGCAGGTTGAAGCGGCGGATCTGGCTGGGCGAGATGTAGGTGTCGTCCGGGCCGGCCAGGTAGCTGGCCTCGGCCGCGCGCAGGAAGCCGAAGCCATCCGGCAGGATTTCCAGCACGCCGTCGGCGGCGACGCCTTCGCCGTGGCGGGTCAGCACCTTCAGCAGCGCGAAGATCACGTCCTGCTTGCGGGCGCGGGCGACGCCTTCGGAAATGCCGAGCTGTTCGGCGATGTCGAGCAGCTTCTGCGCCGGCATGCGCTTCAGATCGCTCAGCGAATACTGCGGGAAGCCTTCCGGGATGTTGGCCAGTTTCGGCTGCGGCTGGTAGTTGTTGTCGCCGTTGCCCTGCGGGTTGTCCTGCGGCAGGCCGTCGTCGCGGAAACGATCGCGCTGGCGGTCGCGGCGGTTGCGGAAGCGGTCGCGGCGGTTGTTGTTGTTGAAGCGCTGGTCGCGCTGTTCACGCGTTTCGCCTTCGGGGCCGCCGCCCTCGGCGGCCGGGCCGGGGTTGGCCATGGCCACGGGTGCGGCGGGCGCAGATTCGGCGGACGGAGCCGGTGCCGTAGGCGCGGAGGCTGCGGGCGCCGGAGGCGCGGAAGCGGGTGGAGAGGAGGGGGCCGGCGGCGCCGTGTCGGCGGCCTGGTCGGCGGGGGTTGCACGCGGTTTGCGTACGCGCTTCACGGCGGTTTCGCCGGAGTCGGGTGTGTTCTTGGGCAAGCTGGAATTCCTCGCTGATGCGAGCGCACGCGGTCTGCGGGCGGACGTGTTGGAAGTGTTCGAGAGGGGGTGCGGCGCCGAAAATCACGCCGGGTGAAGCAGAAACTAGCACCGCCATCGCCCCGCGGCAAGCGCCGTGGACGCGAATCCGTTCAGAGAATGGTGCAGGGCTGCGTGGAGCGGAACCGGCTTCCACTGCCGGTTGCCGAGCCGGCCGGGCAGCACGGCAAAAACCCGGCGCCACATGGCAGGTATCAGAGCGCTTTGTCGATCATCTGGCCCAGCACGGTCCTGATGTTGCCGGGTGCGCCGAATTGGGTGGCCTGCACCTGGCCGTCCTTGAACAGCAGCAGCATCGGCAGGCTGCGTACATTGAAGCGGATGCCCAGGTTCGGATGCGCCTCCACGTCGACCTTCACCATCCTGGCGCGGCCGTCGTACTGCTCGGCGAACTGATCGACCAGCGGGCCCACAATCGTCTTGCATGAGGGGCACCAGGGTGCCCAGAAATCGACCAGCACCGGGCTGGGGGACTGCAGCACGGCTGCGTCGAAATCGGCGTCACCGGCGTGGATGACCTTGTCGCTCATTGAGCCTTGCCGGCCTGCGGGACGCCTAGAGCGCCTTCTCGATCATCTGGTTCAGCACCGCCTTGATGTTGCCCGGCGCGCCCATCTGGCTGGCCTGCACCTGGCCATCCTTGAACAGCAGCAGCATCGGAATGCTGCGTACGTTGAAGCGGATGCCCAGGTTCGGATGCGCCTGCACGTCGACTTTCACCATCTTGGCGCGGCCGTCGTACTCGTCGGCCAACTGGTCGACCACCGGCCCGATCATCTTGCACGGGGCGCACCAGGGCGCCCAGAAATCGACCAGCACCGGTTCGGAGGACTGCAGCACGGTGCTGTCGAAATCGGCGTCGCCGGCGTGGATGACCTTGTCGCTCACGGATGTCTCCTGCAGGGGCGTGCCGGTCACGGCCCGCCGAGTACGGTAAACTGGGGCGTTGCAGCGGCGGTTTCAAGACCCGTCCGCGCCACCCAAATCGAGCCGGCAGTCTGCGACGCCGACGCCGCCCACGCAAGCGCGAATCGCGCGCACCGACGCCCAGAGCATGTCCGACAAACCACTTACCGATATCACCTTTTCTTCCTTCGATCTGCACCCCGCCCTGCTGTCCGGCCTGGAAGCCGCGGGCTTCACCCGTTGCACACCGATCCAGGCATTGACCTTGCCGGTGGCGCTGCCCGGCCGCGATGTCGCCGGACAGGCGCAGACCGGCACCGGCAAGACGCTGGCGTTCCTGATCACGGTCATCAACCGCCTGCTGACGCGGCCGGCACTGGCCGAACGCAAGCCCGAAGACCCGCGTGCGCTGATCCTGGCGCCGACCCGCGAACTGGCGATCCAGATCCACAAGGACGCGGTCAAGTTCGGCAGCGACCTGGGCCTGCGTTTCGCGCTGGTCTATGGCGGCGTCGACTACGACAAGCAGCGCGCGCTGCTGCAGGAAGGCGTCGACGTGATCATCGCCACGCCGGGCCGGCTGATCGACTACGTCAAGCAGCACAAGGTCGTGTCGCTGCACGCCTGCGAGATTTGCGTGCTGGACGAGGCCGACCGCATGTTCGACCTCGGTTTCATCAAGGACATACGGTTTTTGCTGCGACGGATGCCGGTGCGCACCGAGCGCCAGACGCTGCTGTTCTCGGCCACGCTCAGCCATCGTGTGCTGGAGCTGGCCTACGAGCACATGAACGAGCCGGAAAAGCTGATCGTCGAGTCCGAGTACATCACCAACTCCAAGGTGCGCCAGGCGATGTACTTCCCGGCCGACGAGGAGAAGCTGCCGCTGCTGCTGGGCCTGCTGTCGCGCAGCGAAGGCGCGCGCACGATGGTGTTCGTCAACACCAAGGCGTTCGTCGAGCGCGTCGCTCGCTCGCTGGAACGCGCCGGCTACCGCGTCGGCGTGCTCAGCGGCGACGTGCCGCAGAAGAAGCGCGAGTCGCTGCTGAAGAAGTTCCAGGCCGGCCAGCTCGAGATCCTGGTCGCCACCGACGTGGCCGCGCGCGGCCTGCACATCGACGGCGTCAGCCACGTCTACAACTACGACCTGCCGTTCGATGCCGAGGACTACGTGCACCGCATCGGCCGCACCGCGCGGCTGGGTGCCGAGGGCGACGCGATCAGCTTCGCCTGCGAGCGCTATGCGATGTCGCTGCCGGACATCGAGGCCTACATCGAGCAGAAGATCCCGGTGCAGACGGTGACGCCGGACCTGATGGTCGCGCTGCCGCGCACGCCGCGCGCCAAGGTCGAAGGCGAAGAGGAAGAAAGCATCGGCACGATCTTCAAGGAAGCGCGCGAACAGCGCGATGCCGACGAGCAGCGTCGTGGCGGTGGTCGCACGGGCGCCGGCGGCAGCCGCAGCGGTGGCGATGCACGCCGCGAACGCGGCCCGCGTCCGCCGCGCAAGACCGGCGTGCCCGTCGCCAAGCCAGTCGTTGCCGCCGTCGCAGCGACGGCCGTTGCCGCCACCGTCGTGCAGGCGAGCGAGGACGAGCGCGCGCCGCGCAAGCGTCGCCGCCGTCGTGGCGGCCGCCGCATCGAAGGCGGTGAAGCCGCCACGCAGCAGAATGTCGCCGCCCCGGCGGCCAAGGCGCCGACGAAGCCGCAGTTCAAGCCGGCCAACAAGTCCGTGGCTGGCAAGCCCGCGCAGGAATCGCCCTCGCTGCTATCGCGGATCGGCTCCGGCCTGAAGAAGCTGGTCACGCGCGCACCGCGCTCGCAGCACTAGGAGCCCGTGATTGGTTATTGGTGATTCGTGACGGGCAGGAGCAGAGGCCCCGGGTCGCTGCTGTTACCGTTGGGAATGATGATTACGCGGGCTGGCCGAGCCATAATCGGCCGCGACCCGCCGTCTTCATCGAATCACCGATCACGAATCACCAATCACGGCCCTCCATGCCCGTCCTGCGCTTCGACAATGTCAGCAAACGCTATTCCGGCGGACACGATGCGCTGACCGAGGTCAGCTTCGATGTCGCCGCCGGCGAGATGCTGTTCATCACCGGTCATTCCGGCGCCGGCAAGAGCACGCTGCTCAAGCTGATCCACCTCAGCGAGCGTCCCAGCCGCGGCGCTGTGCTGTTCGGCGAGCGCAACCTGATGAAGGTGCGCGGGCGCCGCGTGCCGCTGCACCGGCGCGAAGTGGGCGTGGTCTACCAGAACCACCAGCTGCTGATGGACCGCAGCATCTACGACAACATCGCCCTGCCGCTGATCCTGCGCGGCCTGCGTCGCGGCGACATCGGCAAGCGCGTGCGCGGCATCCTCGATCGCCTCGGCCTGGGCGCACGCGAGCGCGCGCTGCCGTCGCAGCTGTCGGCCGGCGAGCAGCAGCGCGTCGGCATCGCCCGCGCGGTAGTCGGCGAACCGCGGTTGCTGGTGGCCGACGAACCGACCGGCAACCTCGACCCGACCCTGTCGGCCGAGATCATGGCGCTGTTCGCCTCGCTGCCCGAGCGCGGCACCAGCGTGATCGTCGCCAGCCACGACCTGGGCCTGGTCAAGCGCATGAAGAAGCGCGTGCTGGTGCTCGACCACGGCCGCCTCGCCGACGACATCTCGCCCGAGGACCTGGCCGATGAGTGACCTGCCCGCGCCACGGTCGCGCTCGGGGATCGGCACCTGGTTCGACCATCATCTGTACAGCTTCGTCGCCAGCCTCGGCCGCGTGTTGCGCAAGCCGTGGTCGACGGTGCTCACGGTCGGCGTGATGGCCGTCGCGCTGGCGTTGCCGCTGGGCCTGTGGCTGGTGCTGGCCAACGTCGAACGCTTCGTCGGCGACGTGCAGCAGTCGCGCCAGATCAACCTGTTCCTGAAACCTGAAATCAAGCTCGAGCGCGCACGCAGGCTGACCGAGGAACTGCGCGGCCGCGGCGACATCGCCCGGGTCGAACTGAAGACGCCCGAACAGGGCTTGGCCGAACTGCGCGAACGCAGCGGCCTGGGCGAGGCGATCGCCGCACTGTCGCCGGATGCAGACGGCGCCAACCCGCTGCCGTGCCTGCTGATCGTGACGCCCAAAGGCGACGAGACCCTGCTCGCCGAATCGCTGCAGATGCTGCCCGAAGCCGACCTGGTGCAACGCGACGCCGTATGGCGGCAGCGGCTCGACGGCTGGTTGCGCTTCGGCAACCGCGTCGCCTGGGTGCTTGCGGCGCTGCTCGGGCTCGGCGCACTGCTGGTCGTCGGCAACACCGTGCGGCTCGACATCCAGGCGCGGCGCGAGGAGATCGGCGTGCTGCAGCTGCTCGGCGCCACCGATGGCTTCATCCGCCGGCCCTTCCTCTATCTGGGCGCGTGGTATGGCCTGGCCAGCGGCGCGCTCGCGCTGGGCCTGCTGACTGCGACCCACCTCGCGTTGAAGGCGCCGCTGGCGACATTGGCGCAGAGCTACGGCAGCCAGTTCGCGTTGACCGGTTTCGATCCGCGCCAGCTGCTGGTCGTGCTGCTGGCCGCGACACTGCTCGGCTGGCTCGGCGCCGGCCTGGTCACCGGCCATTTCCTGCGCCAGACCCGGCCGACGGACACCTGATGGCTGCGCGCGACCTCCGCCATCTGGTCAGCGATGCGCCACGGGTGATGGTGGTCGATGGCTCGAAGCTGGTGCGCAAGCTGATCGGAGACGTGCTCGCGCGCGAACTGCCCGACACGCAGCTGGTCGCCTGCGATGGCCTGGCCAGCGCGCGCGCCGCGCTGGCCGATGGTCCGGTCGATCTGGTCACCACTGCGCTGGTGCTGCCCGACGGCAATGGCCTGGAAGTCGCTCGCGCGGTGCGTGCCGCCGGCCAGCAGGCCTACGTACCGGTGATCGTGGTGTCCGGCAACGCACAGGAACATCTGGAGTCGCGCAGCTTCAACGAGGACATCACCGACTACTTCGACAAGTCGCTCGGTCACAGCGCGCTGGCCGCGTTCATCCGTGGCTACGTGCAGCCGCAGCCGATCCCCGGCGCGCGCGTGCTGTACGTCGAGGACAGCAGGGTCGTGGCGCTGGCGACCAAGCGCATGCTCGAACACAGCGGCATGCAGGTGACGCATGCGCTCAGCGTCGAGGAAGCGCTGGACGTGCTGGCCGCGCAGCGCGAGCAGGACGGCTCGCCAGCGTTCGACCTGGTGTTGACCGACGTCTATCTGAAAGGCGAGATGGAAGGCGGCGACCTGCTCGCCCATATCCGCACCAAGCTGGGCTACGGCAAGCGACGCCTGCCGGTGCTGGTGATGACCGGCGACGCCAATGCCAAGAACCAGTCCGAACTGCTGCGCGCCGGCGCCAACGACCTGGTGATGAAGCCGATCGAGGAACGCCCGCTGGTGACCAAGGCATTGTTCCAGCTGCGCGTCTCGAAACTGCCCGAACAGCGCACGCTGGATGCCTGACCACAGTCCTGCCGTTTCCCTGTTCGTCATCCCGAGCAGAGCGAGGGGCATGCTGTTTCCCGGACCGGCATGAAGCAGGTGCCTTGCTGCGTCCGGGGTGACGGGGAATGTCGATGAGCGAAGACCGCATCAAACTGGAACCCTCGTGGCGGCACAAGGTCGGCGACTACCTGCTGCGCGACGACATGCACGCGCTGTCGAGCTTCCTGCGTGCGCGCAAGGCGGCCGGTGCGCGCATCTATCCGCCCGGTCCGCAGATCTTCGCCGCATTCGACGCCACGCCCTTCGACGACGTCGAAGTGGTGATCCTCGGCCAGGATCCGTACCACGGTCCCGGACAGGCGCACGGCCTGTGTTTCTCGGTGCTGCCCGGCGTGCCGGTGCCACCGTCGCTGGACAACATGTTCAAGGAAATCCAGCGCGACCTCGGCATCGCCCGTCCCGACCATGGCTGCCTGTTGCCGTGGGCGCAGCGCGGCGTGCTGCTGCTCAATGCCGTGCTGACGGTCGAGGAGGGCAAGCCGGGCGCGCATCAGGGCAAGGGCTGGGAAGGTTTCACCGACCACGTCGTCGACACGCTCAACCGCGAACGCGAGGGCCTGGTGTTCATGCTCTGGGGCAGCTATGCGCAGGCCAAGGGCAGGGTGATCGACACCGGCCGGCATCGCGTGTTGAAGACGACGCATCCGTCGCCGCTGTCGGCGTATCGCGGCTTCCTCGGCTGCGGCCATTTCTCCGCCGCCAACGACTATCTGTCGCGTCGTGGCGCGAAACCGATCGACTGGTCATTGCCCAGGCGCAGCGAATTGCAGCTTTGAAGGGCTTCCTGCCGCATCACCGTAAGGCGCGATAACCGAAGGGCATTGCGCCGCATGAGGTCCGGCGCATTGGCATCCGGCGTTGCGCGGCTGATGCGCCTGCGACTGGTAGCGTGCGCTGCGCGCACGATTGCCGCCTCATCAACGGCGGACGCCGCGCGATGGCAGGTCGTCGTGCGCATGGCGCACGCACCACGGTAGGCGGAACCGCCGAAGGCGATTCCGCCAACAACGGCGTCGCAATGGCACGGCAGAATCCGCTCGCGGGTTCAGCCCTACGTACGTGTCAGCCTGCCTCCCACAACCTGCGTGCTTCCTCCGCGATCACGTCGGGCCGCTCTTCCGGCCAGAACAGCTTGCTGCCTTCGAGCCGGCGCACGCCGCGCGAGTTGCCGAACGCGCGATCCAGATGTTCGGCATCGCCCGGCGCGAAGATGGTGTCGCCCATGCCCCAGACGATCCGCGTCGGCATCGTGCTGCGTTTCAACGCCGGCGCGATCCCCACGAGCGGGTTGCGCTCGAGCGCGACCGCATACGCGTGAGCCAGCGCCTTGCGCCGCGGCGTCGCCAGCAGCGGCGGGAAATAGGTGTCGATCGCCTCGTCGGTCGGATTGGCGGGATCGAGGTAGCACATGCCCCAGAAGCCTTCGGGCGAACGCGCCAGTGCGTGATCGGCATGCCAGGGCGCGATCCACTGGTCCAGCCATTTGCCCTGCTTCGATAGAGCGATCACCGGCGCCATCGCCGCCGGTGGGCTGTTGATCTCGGTGTCGCAGTTGCTCAGCAGCAGCGTGCGCACGCGCTCGGGATGGCGCGCGACGAAGATCTGCGCGGCCTGGCCGCCGCTGTCGTTGGCGATGATATCGACGCTCGCGATCGACAACTGGTCGAGCAGCGCGACCAGCATCGCCACCTGGTCCTCCGGCGCCACGCCCTGGCCGTCAGCCACTTCCGTGTAACCGAGCCCCATGAAGTCAGGCGCGATGCAGCGCCGATACGGCGACAGGCGTTCGATCGCACCGCGCCACTGGAAGCCGTTGAGCGGGAAGCCGTGCAGGAACAACGCGACGTCGCCGTCGCCGCGATCGAGGTACGCGATCCTGCCGAAAGCGGTTCGCGCGAAACGGCGTGCCGCGTGGAAGGCCGCTGCGTCCAGCGTCCCACTCGCTCCTGCCGCTGTGGTCGCCGCCGCGTGGGTCGCGGCGTCAACCGCCGCCCATCCGGAGACCGCACCCGCGACCAGCGAACCACCCACTACACCCATGAACTTCCTGCGATTCATCACGTCATCCTCCGGGAGTCGAGCCATCTGGCGGGCAGATGCTCGACCTCCGCCGTCATGCCGGCAATGACGTCGCAGGTCATGGATCGATGACCTCGCGGGTCATGGTGCCGGTGCAGGGGCGGCCGTAACATCGACGCGGGATCACCCATGCCGAAGGCCCGTCGTTTGAACCGCACTCCCCCGCCCACGCCGGTCGCGCATGTTGGCGAACTGCTGCGCGAATGGCGCGCGGCGCGGCGCCTGAGCCAGCTCGACCTCGCCCTCGACGCGGGACTGTCGTCGCGGCATCTGAGCTATGTCGAAACCGGCAAGGCGCAACCCAGCCGCGAACTGGTCGCGCGCCTGGCCGACGTGCTGGAGATGCCGCTGCGCGAACGCAACGCGTTGCTGGTGGCCGCCGGTTACGCACCGCAGTACCGCGAGACCGGGCTGGCGGCGCCGGAAATGGCGCTGGTGCGGCGCGCGATCGAGTTCATCCTCGAACAGCAGGAGCCGTATCCGGCCTTCGTCCTCGACCGGCGCTGGGACGTGCTGATGGCCAATCGCGCCGCCGCGCGGGTCAACCGCTTCGTGCTCGGTGGGCGCGACAGCGCGCACGGGAACATGCTGCGGTGCTTCTTCGATCCCAATGACCTGCGCGCGGCCGTCGTCAACTGGGAGGAAGTCGCCGGCGACCTCGTCCGCCACCTGCATGGCGCGGTCACCGCGACGCCCACCGACGCGGCACTGCGCGCGCTGCTCGACGAAGTGCTGGCCTATCCCGGCGTGCCGGCACGCTGGCGTACGCGCGAACTCGGCGCGACGCCTTCGCCGCTGCTGACGGTGCGCTTCCGCAGGGACGCACGCGAGCTGGGCTTCTTTTCCACCTTCACCACGTTCGGCACGTCGCGCGACGTGACCCTCGACGAACTGCATATCGAATGCTGCTTCCCGATCGACGAGGCCAGCGCCGAGCTGTGCCAGTCACTGGCGCGCGAGGAAGCCGCCGTGGCGCGATGAGCGACGCCAAGCGGTCGCCTTGGGTGGGGCGACCCTGCGCGACAAATGGCTGGTCGGAGCGCGGCACTGAGAACGCCTGACGAGGGTAAAAAAGTGCGGGCCACGACGCTTCAGGCTGCTGCGTCGGGACAAAAAGCCTTGGCCTTGCCACTTCCAGCCGCGCCGCCGGGGCAAAAAGCCGCAGTCGAGGCGCCAGCGATCTCCGCCTCCGGTGCGAAAAGTGCCGATCACGCCGCTTCCGGCGCCTTCGTTGGCGCAAAAAGTCGCGGCCTCGGGGCTTCCAGCGCTTCCGTCGGAGCAAATAGCGGCGACAGGAGGGTTCGCGATCCCCTCTGCCGGCGTAAAAAGCCCCGACCGCGCCGCTTCCGGCGCCTCCGTCGGCGCAAAAAGCGCTCAGCCTTGAGGTTTCAGCCTCTCCGTCAGGGCAAAAAGCCCCGACGGCGGCGCTTGCAGCCCTCTAACCAGACACCGGGCACCCTTCAGCAGTGCCCCCCCTTGCCTGATCCGCAAGCGGCCCCAGATCGGTTCCAGATGCTGCGGGGGAGCGGTTTCGACCTTGCCGGTGTTCCATCAGCGAAACACTGGGGAACTTCTGGCACCCTTAGCAGTCACATATGGCCTGCTAAACTCGGATCCATGAAAGCTCCCATGACCCAAGCCCTCGTTGCCAACAACCTGCCGATCCCCAGTGCGCTCGGCTCGCTGGATGCCTATATCGGTGCGGTCCACCAGATCCCGGTCCTGTCCGTCGAGGACGAGCAGGCGCTGGCGCAGCGTTTCCGCGATGAAGACGACCTCGATGCCGCACGCGAGCTGGTGATGTCGCATCTGCGCTTCGTGGTGCACGTGGCGCGCGGCTACAACGGTTACGGACTGCCCCTGGGCGACCTGATCCAGGAAGGCAACATCGGCCTGATGAAGGCGGTGAAGCGTTTCGATCCGGACGTCGGCGTGCGCCTGGTGTCGTTTGCCGTGCACTGGATCCGTGCCGAGATGCACGAATTCATCCTCAAGAACTGGCGCATCGTCAAGGTCGCCACCACCAAGGCGCAGCGCAAGCTGTTCTTCAACCTGCGCAAGAGCAAGAAGCGCCTGGGCTGGTTGAACGCCGAGGAAGTGCGTGCCGTGGCCGCCGACCTCAACGTCTCCGAACGCGAAGTGCTGGAGATGGAATCGCGCCTGTCCGGTCGCGACATCGGTTTCGATATGTCCTCCGACGAGGACGACGACCATGCGCCGCCGGCGCCGGCCGCCTACCTGATGGCCAACGAGGAAGATCCCTCGCAGGCCTACGAGCGCAACGACAGCGAGGATCACCAGCTGGAACTGCTGCGCGAAGGCCTGGGCCAGCTCGACGCGCGCTCGCGCGACATCATCAAGCGCCGCTGGCTGGATGCCGACAGCAAGATCACGCTGCAGGAACTGGCCGACGAATACGGCGTCTCCGCCGAGCGCATCCGCCAGGTCGAGGCGAACGCGCTGAAGAAGATGAAGGCCTTGTTCGTGGCATGAAGGCCTGGATTCGATAAGGCGCCCGACCCTCGATCAGCACGAAGTTCACATGACGGCCCGGGAAACCGGGCCGTTCGTTTGTGCAGGATGCGGATATCGCGACGTGGGCGTGGTCCTTAGCCTGTACGCATTCCAGCGAGGAGTGCGCCATGGACTACATCGTCAGCGGTTTGCCCATCGAACCTTTTCAGTCGCTGTTCGGATTGGACGATGAGGCGTTGCGCGAGCGTGGCGCGGTGCGACAAGTAGCGGAGGCAAGCCACGGTTACCCCTGTCGCGTCAGCCTGCAGGATGCGGAGCCGGGTGAAACGCTGTTGCTGCTGCACTGGCGGCACCACGACGTCGACACGCCGTACCGCGCCAGCGGGCCGATCTATGTACGCGAGGCCGCGCAGGCCATGGCGCGGGTACGCAATTCGGTTCCACCGCAGCAGCAGCGACGCCTGCTGTCGGTGCGCGCCTACGATCGCGAGGGCTGGATGCAGCAGGCCGAGGTGGTCGATGGGGCGGCACTGGAGCCGTTGATCGAACGGTACTTCGACGACACGAGGATCGATTACCTGCATGTCCACAATGCGCGGCCGGGCTGCTATGCATGTCGCATCGATCGCGGCTGAACCCATCGCGGTGGATGCTTCGTACATCAACTTCTTCGTTTGGCTCCCCGTAGCTCGCCTGCTCGTCATCCCGGCGGAAGCCGGGATCCAGTGACTTGCTTGTTGATCGTTCTTGATCTTGGCGCGAATCACGGTCGCTGGCGCATGTCGGTAGACCGGAGGGCGGCGGCCATGGATGGCCGCCGTTTTCCGATGGAGGCAGGATGCCGACTCGGAAAATCCCCGAGGACTGCAACGTGCAACGTTAGCTTTGATCGGGGGAAGGGCCTTCTCTTTGGTTACTTTCTCTTGGCCCCTTCAAGAGAAAGTGACCCGCACGCTCGGCGGGCGGAAGCTCTGCAGTTGCGACATAAAGAGCGGCGGAACAAGCTCCGCTCTACATAAAAGAGCCAGACCCAGCGTGGCGCTATGCAGCCATGCGCTACTCCGGCCGCTCCTCGTTGTTGAGAATGATCCGTGCCGCGCGCTGGTAGCTCCAGTACGCCCAGGTCCAGTTGAGCATCACCACCAGGCGGTTGCGGAAACCGATCAGGAAGAAGATGTGGGCGAGCAGCCAGAACCACCACGCGATTGCGCCGGACAATCCGAGCCGGCCGAAATGCACCACCGCTGCCATGCGGCCGATGGTGGCGAGATTGCCGTAGTCGCGATAACGGAACGGCGCGGTCGCGTGTCCTGTGATGCGTGCACGAATCGATGCAGCGGCATGGCGACCCATCTGCTTGGCTGCCGGCGCCACGCCGGGCACCGGCTTGCCGTCCTGCTGCAATGACGCCAGGTCACCGGCGACGAACACCTGCGGCAGGCCCGGCACGCTGAGGTCGGGCTGCACCAGTACGCGGCCGGCGCGATCCAGCGGCACGTGCAGCGAGCGCGCCAACGGCGAGGCTGCCACGCCTGCGGCCCACAGCACGGTGTGCGTGGCGATGCTTTCGTCGCCCAGCGTCACGCCGACGGCATCGATCCGCGTCACGGCCGACCCGGTACGCACTTCCACGCCGAGTTTCTGCAACTGCCGCAGCGCCTTCGTCGACAGCGTTTGCGGAAACGCCGACAGCACGCGCGGGCCGGCTTCCAGCAGCAGCACGCGCGCCTGCCGCGGATCGATGCGGCGGAATTCGCGTTTCAGGGTATGCCGCGCGATCTCCGCCAGCGTGCCGGCCAGTTCGACGCCGGTCGGGCCGCCGCCGACGATGGCGAAAGTCAGCAGCGCCCGGCGTTCGGCGTCGTCGTCGCTGGCTTCGGCGCGCTCGAACGCGGACAGGATCCGGCGCCGGATCAGCAGTGCGTCGTCGAGCGTCTTCAAACCCGGCGCGTACCGTGCCCATTCGTCGTGCCCGAAATACGCGTGCGTGGCGCCGCTGGCGAGCAGCAGGAAGTCGTAACCGATGGCATCGCCGTCGTCGAGGTGCACCTCGCGCGTTTCCGTGTCGATGCCGGCGACGGTGCCCATCCGCACGGTGGCATTGCGCTGCCGGCGCAGGATGTGGCGCAGCGGCGCGGCGATGTCCGGCGCCGACAGGCCCGCCGTCGCCACCTGGTACAGCAGCGGCTGGAACAGGTGGTGGTTGCTGCGGTCGACCACGGTGATGCGCACATCGTCGCGTGCCAGCGCGCGCGTCGCCCACAGCCCGGCGAAACCGCCGCCGATGACGACGATGTGCGGCCGCGTGTCGCCGGGTGAATGGTCCATGGGCATGCGCCTCGTCCGATTGCATCCGCTCCGATGGCACATTCTGCGCGTTGCCGGCGCCACCGTCATGCGCGTGCCGTACCGGTTGCGCTAGGCTGCGTCGTCGGTGGAAGCGAGGACCGGGACATGGCGGACAGCGAAAAGCGGATCGCGCTGCTGATCGATGCGGACAACGCGCCGGCGGCGAAGATCGACGTGATCCTCGCCGAAGTGGCGCGGCACGGCGTCGCCAACGTGCGGCGCGCCTACGGCAACTGGAAGAGCCAGCACCTCAACGGCTGGGAGAAGTGCCTGCATACCTACGCCATCCGTCCGATCCAGCAGTTCGCCTACAGCAGCGGCAAGAACGCGTCGGACATGGCGATGGTGATCGATGCGATGGACCTGCTGTACACCGGCAACCTGGACGGTTTCGCGATCGTGTCCAGCGATGCCGACTTCACCCCGCTGGTGATGCGGCTGCTGACCGACGGCGTCAAGGTCTACGGCTTCGGCGAGAAGAAAACGCCGGAACCGTTCGTCAACGCCTGCTCCATCTTCACCTACGTCGAAGCGCTCGGCGATAGTGGCGATACGCAGTCGGCCAAGACCACGCGGCCGCGCACGGCCAAACAACTCAGCGGCGACACGCGTCTGGTGCAGATACTGCGCAATGCAGTCGAAAGCGCCAGTGGCGACGATGGCTGGTCGAAAATGGGCGCGGTCGGCACGCAGGTCGCCAACCAGGCCTCGCTGGATCCGCGCAATTATGGTTATCGCAAGCTGACCGACCTGGTCGAGGCGACCGGTCTGTTCGAGGTCAAGCGCCAGGAGCTGAGCGTGTGGGTGCGCGACAAGCGCAAGCGTTGATCGTCGGGCGGATGCGCCACGTCATCCGCGTTAGACTCCCGCGCAGCGACACGGGGGAGGGAAGCATGGAGCCGCAGCCGATCAGTCTGGCGTCGATCCTGATCGTCGAGGACGACAGGGTGAGCCGGCAGCGCCTGGTGCGCCTGCTGGCGGACTTCGTCGACGCGGACGCACGGATCCAGGACGCGGCCGACCTGGCGACTGCGCGCACGCTGCTGCAGACGATGCCTTTCACCCTGGCACTGGTCGATGTGCAGCTGCCGGACGGCAACGGCATCGACCTGATCGCCTGGATGCAGCAGCACGCGCCGCAGACGGTGTCGGTGATCGTCTCGGCCTGGGCGGAGGAGGAAACCATCCTGGCCGCGGTCAAGGCCGGCGCGATCGGTTACCTGCTCAAGGACCGCGACGACGACGAACTGCGCGTTTCGCTGAAAAGCCTGCAGCGCGGCGGCGCGCCGATCGATCCGACCATCGCGCGCCGGATCCTGGCGCTGCTGCCGCAGGCCGCGCTCGCCGAAACGCCGGCCGCTCCCGCGTCGACGCAGTTGTCGGAACGCGAGCGGGAGATCCTCAAACTGGTCGCGCAGGGATTCAGCAACCGCGAGATCGCCGAGCTGGTGTCGCTGTCGAAGCTGACCATCGAGTGCCACACCCGGAACATCTATCGCAAGCTTGCCGTCGGGTCGCGTACCGCTGCCGTGTTCGAAGCGCGTTCGATGGGGTTGCTGAGTTGATCCAGCGCGTCGTGCTGGTGCTGGCCTTGTGGCTGGCTTCCGTCGCCGTGTTCGCGCAACCGGCGACGATCACCATCGATCGCGCCGAAGCGGTGCGTTCGGACTGGAATGCCGACGCCGCGCCGGCCGATGGCTGGGTGCCGGTAACGTTGATGGACCAGTGGCAGACGCGCTGGCCCGGCCATGACGGCGTGGTCTGGTACCGGTTGCGCTGGCAGCAGGCCGATGCGCACGTGCCGACCGGCCTGCTGGTCGACTACACCTGCCTGTCCGCGGCGGTGTATCTCAATGGCAGCCTGATCGCGCGCGACGCCAGCCTGGTCGAGCCGCTGTCGCGCAGCTGGCACACGCCGCGCTACTTCCTGCTGGATGCGCCGCTGCTGCGGCAGGGCGAGAACACGTTGCTGGTGCGGGTGTCGGGGCTGGCCGCGTACCAGCCCGGGTTCGGTACGGTGAGCGTGGGCGAACCGGCGCAGGTCGAGGCGATGTTCCGGCAGGGCAAGCGGATCCGCCACGATCTGCAGTTGTTCGACACCGCCATCGGCGCCGTGCTGGCGGCATTGTTCGGCCTGTTCTGGCTGCTGCGCCGGCAGGACACGACCTATGGCTGGTATGCGCTCAACGGCCTGTTCGGCCTGATCTACGGCTACAACTTCATCGCCACCAGTCCCTGGCCTTTCTCCACCACCGACGGCTGGCAGGCCTTCACCGGCGCTGCCTATGTCGCGGTCGCGGCGACCTACGCGATCTTCCTGCTGCGCTATGCCGATCGGCGCTGGCCACGGCTGGAGCGCGCGCTGCTGGCGATCGCCAGCCTCGTGTTCGTGCTGGCCTTGGCCATGCCGCAGACGATGGGTCCGCATCGCAACGTCTACATCGTGCCGATGATGGCGTTCCATTATTTCGTCAGCGTCGCTTTCGTGGTGTTCGCCGCGCGCAGCGGCCGCCGCGACCAGCAGGTGCTGGCACTGTGCATCGCACTGCCGTTGCTGACGGCGCTGTACGACGCCGCCGTATATCTGGGCGTGGTGCGCGGCACCGGCTTCATCGGCTCGTTCACTTCGCCGGTGATGGTGCTGGGCATGGGCTTCGTGCTGGCGCACCGTTTCGTCGGCGCGATGAAGCGCGTGGAGGGTTTCAACACCGAACTGCAACGCGAGGTAGCCGCGGCCACGGACGAACTTTCGACCACGCTGAGCCGGCAGCACGCGCTGGAGTTGTCGCACAGCCGCGCCGGCGAGCGCCTGAAGCTGGTGCGCGACCTGCACGACGGTTTCGGCGGCACCCTGGTCGGTGCGATCGCACGGCTGGAGCAGGCTCCGGAATCGACGTCGAGGGCCGACGTGGTGGCGCTGCTGAAGGAAATGCGCGAGGACCTGCGCCTGGTGATCGACAGCACCGCGCAGGAGCAGGCCGACCTGGCGGCATTGATCGCATCGCTGCGCCATCGTGCCGGGCGCCTGCTGGAAGCCGCCGACATCGATGCGCATTGGCAGCTGCAGGACATCGACGGCGTGGAACTGGGCAGCGCACGCAGCCTGGACCTGTTGCGCCTGTTGCAGGAAGCGCTGACCAACGTGTTCAAGCACAGCCGCGCGCAGCGCGTGAACGTACGCGTGGCGCGCATCGGCGAACGGATGCAACTGCAGGTGCGCGATGACGGCCGTGGCCTGACCGGGGCCGGCGACTCCACGCGATCGATCGAAGGCGGCGGCGCCGGCTTCGCCAGCATGCACCTGCGCGCGCAGCGCCTCGGTGGCGTGCTGCAAGTGGCTTCCACCGCGGATGGCACCGACCTGCGCCTGGATTTCCCGCTGGCGGCCTGAGGCCCCGCCGCTTGCCACTACCTGTTTTCGGGGATGTCCGCGCCGCGATGCGCGGCGCATGCTCGCGGCGCGTCGCAGGGGGCGGCGCGCCCTGTACGGCCGATGTATCGCCATGCCGCTCCCACGGTCGTTTCCTCGTGCCCGGGAGTCTTCGCCATGCGCGTTCGTCCGAACCGTGCGCTGTTTCCGCCGTTGCTCTGCACGGCGCTCGTGCTGGGCGCCTGCGTGGGCCTGCCTGCGTCGGCGACCGCGACCAAGGTCTTGTCCGACGCCGCCGACGAGGTATCGGACAGGACCGGCGATGACGCGACGCGTGGAAGCGCGAATCGCAGCGGTGGCGTGCAGGTGGGCGTGAATCCGCTATGGAATCCGGTTGCAGGTGGTTGAGATATCGGTCGAGGGGACTTCCGGACAAGTCTTTTGTCATTCCGAGCGGCACAACGCGCCGCCGCGCTCAGTGAATCAATACAGGTCGACCGGATCCACGTCGAGCGACCGCGCCGCGCCGGGCCTGCGATAGCGACGTGAGCACAACGCGCCGCTGCGCGCTCAGAAAATCAATAAAGGTCGACTGGATCCACGTCGAGCGACCGCGCCGCGCCGGGCTTGCGACGGCGACGTGAGCACAACGCGCCGCCGCGCGCTCAGAAAATCAATACAGGTCGACTGGATCCACGTCGAGCGACCACCGCACCTTGCGTGCTTCGGGCAATGCATAGACGTCCGCCAACCCGGCATCGAGCGCGATGTGCAGCGCGCGCCGGTTCGGCGCCGACAGCAGCAGTTGCGCGCGATACATGCCGGCGCGGCGCGGCATCGGTGCCGGCAGCGGGCCATGCAGCTGCACCTGCGCCGGCGTTTCATCTTCAAGAGCGTGGAAAGCTTTCTTCGCCGCATGCAAAAACGCCATCGGCGCATCGGCCTGCTTCGCTTCCGCGCGCAGCAGCGCCAGGTGCGCGAACGGCGGGAAGCCGGCGGCCTCGCGCTGCGCCAGTTCGGTCTCGGCGAAGGCGTGGTAGCCGCCGTTGATCAGCGTCTGCAGCAGTGGATGTTCGGGATGATGCGTCTGCAGCCAGACCGCGCCGGCCTTGTCGGCGCGTCCGGCGCGTCCCGACACCTGGATCAGCAATTGCGCAAGTTTCTCGCCGGCGCGGAAGTCCGCCGAGAACAGGCCTTCGTCGATGCCGACCACCGCGACCAGTGTGAGGTTGCGCAGGTCGTGACCCTTGGCCAGCATCTGCGTGCCGACCAGGATGCCCGGCTGCGTGCCGAATTTTTCGAACAGCTGCTCCAGCGCATCCTTGCGGCGCGTGCTGCCGCGGTCGATGCGCAGCACCGGCACGTCGCCGAAGGCGCGCGCGAGTTCTTCCTCGATGCGTTCGGTGCCCACGCCCTGCGGCTGCAGGGCAAGACTGGCGCAATCCGGACAGGCCATCGGCACCGCCTGTCGCGCGCCACAGTGATGGCACTGCAGGCGGCGACCGCCGGCGTGCACGGTCATCGGCATCGGTTGCTCGGGCGTGCTGCAGCGTTTGCAGTGCGCGCTCCAGCCGCAGTCGTGGCACAGCAGCACTGGTGCGTAACCACGGCGGTTCTTGAACACCAGCACCTGGCCGCCGGCGGCAAGCGCGGCGTGGATCGCGCCGTGCAGTTCCGGCGACAGGCCGGCGTCGAGCGGGCGCTTGCGGACGTCGACCACGCGCACGGACGGCGGCTTCGCATCGCCGGCGCGCCGGTGCAGGCGCAGGTGCGTGTAGCGGTCCTGGCGCGCGTTGTGCAGCGATTCCAGCGACGGCGTGGCACTGCCCAGCAGCACCGGCACGGCCAGCGCCTTGCCACGCACCAGCGCGAAATCGCGGGCGTGGTAGCGGATCCCGTCCTGCTGTTTGTAGCTGGCGTCGTGTTCCTCGTCGACCACGATCAGGCCGGCGTCCGGCAACGGCGTGAACACCGCCGAGCGCGTGCCGACGATCACCCGCGCCTCGCCGCGCCAGGCCGCGGCCCAGGTGCGGGCGCGTTCGCCATCGTTGAGGCCCGAATGCAGCGCATGCACCGGCACGCCGAGGCGCGCGCGGAAGCGGGCCAGCATCTGCGGGGTCAGGCCGATCTCCGGCACCAGCACCAGCGCCTGCCGGCCGCGCGCCAGGCAGTGCGCGATGGCGTGCAAGTAGACCTCGGTCTTGCCGCTGCCGGTGACGCCGTCGAGCAGCAACGGCGCGAAACCGTCGCTGCAGGTAATCGCGGCGATCGCCGCCGCCTGTTCCGCATTCGGTTCCGGCCCGGGTTGCGGCTGCGGCGCCAGCTGCGAGGCCGGCAGGGCGATGCATTCGACCAGGCCGCGCTGCGCCAGCGTGCGCGCGGCGCTGCGCCAGCCTTCGATGTCGGCATCCAGCGCGTCTTCGTCGCGCGGCTGCGCGTGCAACCACTTGGCCAGCCGTCGCGGTCGACTGCCCTGGCGCAGGCCTGGCAGGGCGGTCTCGCCCGCCTCGGTCAGCCGCCAGGCACGGACGTGGGTATCGGGCAGCGGCTCGCCGCGGCGCAAGGCGGCGGGCAGGGCGGTGGCCAGCACCTCGCCCAGCGGCGCATGGGTGTAACCGGCCAGCCAGCGCAGCGAGGAAAGCAGCTCGCCATGCAGCAGGGCCCGGTCGTCGAGCCAGGTGGCGCGCTTGAGTTCGGTGCCCGGCCCCAGCTCCGCGGCGCCGAGCGCCGCCACCACGCCGACCAGTTCGCGATTGCCGAACGGCACGCGCACCCGGCGGCCGATGTCGTCGGCATCCGCTGCCTGCGGCGCCCGGTAATCGAACAGCCGAGGCAACGGCAACGGCAGCGCGATCTTGAGCACCGGTTCGGGGTCGGACATGGCGTCAGTCTAGCGATCGGCATGGCACCGCAGCGAACGAACTGCAGTTGCAGGCAATACTTGCCGCGTGTCACAGATATGCAGCGCAAGCTGCTGCCGCACAAGGAGATTCTTCCTTATCCACATCGGCTGTGGATAAACCTGTGCATGTCGGGCGAGTCGCATCGCGCAAACACGTGAAAGCAAGCGTTTAACGCTTGCTGGCTAAAAAAACGCCAACCCGGGGAAACTCAATGGAATCAATCACCTGCCTGTGAAACACAAACGCAACACGGCGTGAGCCACGGCTCGAAGCCGCCTCGGTGACGGTTTGGTGACCGCTGTGAACAACTGGATTTTGCGCAAAGCCTTGCCCCGCCTCGTGGAGCGTCATCGCGGGGGTCTGTCAAGCATGGCCTGCGCGGATGTCATCGGTATCATGCGGCGACGATGAATCGCGCTCGATGACCTCCCGCTCCCTCTCCGACGCCAGCGGCGCACCGGCGGCGATCAACGCCTTCCTGCGCGGCATCGAACGCCGCAGCGCGGTGTTCGCGGAGCTGCAATGCGGCAATGCCGCCGCCGGCGACGCCGCGCTCGCCGCGGCGATGCGCGCCTTCCACGCCGGCGCCGGGCGCACGCCGATGAGCCAGTGGCCGCAGCGCTTCTGGGGGCTGTTGCTGGCCACGCCGATGCTGCGCCGGGCGCAACCGCTGCCGGCGCGGACCGACGCGCTGGCTGCGCTGGGACGGATCGGACACGGTCCGCGCGCGGCCCTGCTGCTGCGGCTGGCCGCTGGCCTCGGCGAGGCGGATGCGGCGGCGGCGTTGGGGATCGCGCCGGCCACCTATCGATTGGCGCTGCAGCGTGCGCTGCCACGTCGTGCCGACGGCGGTGCCGATGCCGAAACCTGGCGCGCGCTGGCCATGGCGGTGCAGTCCGCGATCCGGACCCTGCCGCCGCAGCGGCTGGCGCATCTGGCGAGGTTGCGCGAGACCGCACTGCAGCCGGCCCCGGCAGGTGCGATGCGGGCGCCGCGCGCGACCGCGCCGACCGCTGGGGTTCGCGCGCTGCCGTCGCGTCGGCGCACGCTCGCGCTAGGGGCAAGTGCGACGCTGTGCGTGGCGGCGCTGGCGGCCACCTTCCTGTGGTCGCCGCCGCAGCCCGAATCGCCCGGTGCCGGTCCGCGCATCCGCAAAGTGTCCCTGCCGGAAGCGGAAGCGCCGGCCGCACGCTACGACGCGCATACCGCGCTGCTCAGCGACCGCGATTTCGAACTGCTGCTGGATGCCGGCGACGAGCCGGTGTATCGCCAGCTCGATTTCTACTCGTGGTACGCCGCGCAGGCTGCCCAGGCGACGACTGCGATGCCGGTCGTCGGCAACGCTGCCGTGCCGGCGCAGGATGCCACCCCGGAGCCGGAGACCAGCGATGCCGCGCTCTGACCTGCGCCGCCGTCGATGGCTCGTGCTGGCGACGTTGGCCGCGATCGCTTCGACCGCGGCGATCGCGCTGTCGCAGTCGCTGGATGCGTCGATCGACCATCTGCCACCGGCGCAGCGCATGCAATGGCAGCAACGCCAGGCGCGCTGGCAGGCGCTGACGCCGGTCGAACAGGCCGTGTACGGGCAACGCCAGCTGCGCTGGCAGGCGCTGCCGGAAGCGGCGCGCCGCGAGCAGCGCGAGCAGTGGCAGGCGTGGCAGGAACTGCCCGAACACGAACGCGCGCAACTGCGCCGCGTCGCCGCCGATGTCGCCGCGTTGCCGGCGCCGGAACGGCAGCGGCTGCGCGCGACCTTCGACGCGCTGGATGGCCGCATCCGCCGTGGCTGGCTGCTCGGTCCGGTGCTGGGCGCGGAATACGAACGCCTGCAACCGCTGTTCGCCTTCGTCGCGGCGGACGAGCGCAGGCGACTGCTGGATGTCGTGCGTGCGATGACCCCGGTCGAGCGCGCGCAACTGGCACGGCTGGCGCAGGGCACGCCGCCGCAGTCGCGCGCGGCCCTGCGCGGCGAACTGCTGTCGACCGCAACGGACAAGCGCGGCGCGTGGCTGCAGCAGCGGCTGGAGCGCTGACCGCTCGATCGATAAAAAGCAGGTCCCTCGCTACGCTCGGGATGACAGACAAGGAGCGTGCGGCTTGATCAGGACGGCGTTGTTCCCCACCGCTGTCGCCGCCTCCGCCGCTACGGATCCGGCGTCAGGCTGTTGGTGTAGCGCATCACCCGGCGGGTGATGCGCGCGCGGTCGCCGAAGTGCTGGTGGCTGCTGACGCGGAAGCGCATCGCGTGCTCGCGCAGGTAAAGGTCGAGCGAGGCGGTGTCGCGCAGCACGAACTGCACGCACATCGCATGCATGCCCGCTGGCGGCGCCGGTACCAGCACGTTATGGATGTGCGCACCGAGAAAGCCGGGCAGCGACACCATCTCGCGCACGTAGGTATCCATCCAGCCGCGATAGGCCTGCGCCAGCGCGACGTCGACCTCGACGTTGACCTCGTAGACGATCTGCCCCGGAATTGTCGCCTGGCTCATCGGCCGCTCACATCCACACCAGGCTGAACAGCGTGGTGAACACCGCACCGGCGGTCAGCAGCATGAAATAGCAGAAGCCGAGCACGCAGTACTTGAGCAGCGTCATCGTCCAGCCCTGCGCATACACGCGCTTCTGCATCAGCAGCAGATAGACCGGCATCCAGATCCACACTACGGACTCGACAAAGCCGAATGCAGCGCGCAACGGACCGTCGCTCGGTGCCAGCCAGTTCTGTAACGACATGGTCAGGAACATCAGCAGCAGCGCCAGGCACAGGAAGGCGTGGCTGTGCAGCGCCACGATCAGGTGCTCCATGTACAGGCGCCGCTTGAACACATAGAGAATCTTCAGCATCAGCGCGAACAGCGGCAGCAGGATGAACAGCGTCGACGGCACCGCGCTGAGCATCGCGTCCTTGAACAGCTCCGGATCCTCCTTCATGCGCTTGACGTTCTTCATGCCGCGCCCGACCTGCGCGTTGATCCAGTCGTTGGCGAACTGCGGCAGCCACGACACCGTCAGCGGGTTGGTCTTGGCATCCCAGGGCTTGCCGTTGAAGGAGATAGGATCGTCGTCCTTGTCGACCGCCTTGGCCGCGGTGCCGCCGGCAGGCGCCTGCTGTCCGCGCAGTTCGGCGATGCGCGCGCTGGCTTCGGCACGGATCGCCGCCTCGCCGGCATTGATGCCGGGAATGCCGGCCGCCGCGGGCGTGCCTTCCATCTCCTTGCGCGCCTTGGCCATTTCAGCCAGTGCCTTGTCGCGCACCTTCTCGACTTCCTCGATCGTGGACGCCTGGCTGATGTCGTCGTCGCCGAAGTTGACGTTGTTGTCGAAGTCGACCGTGAACTGCGCGATGAAGAACGTCAGGATGCTGATGAAAACGAACAGCCGCACCGGACTGACGTAGCGCACGCGGTGGCCGGCGAAGTACTCGCGGGTGAGGTAGGCGGGCTTGGACAGCAGCGGCCACAGCGTGCGCGGCAGGCGCGAATCCAGGTTGAGCACGCTGTCGGCGAAGTCGCCGAGGATGCTGGAGAAATGCCGTACCAGTCCCTTCACCGGTTGGCCGCAGGCGTAGCAGTATTCGCCCAGCAGCGCGCGGCCGCAGTTCTCGCAGTCGCGGTGCGCAGGCGTGGCGGCGGCATCAGCCGACATTGGCGGAGTGAGGGGTGTCTGGGTATCGGTCATCGGCGGCGCCCTTGCTGGACCACGATCGATTCGCAACGCATTCGCATCGGATGCGCCGAACCTTTGTTCCCGCCTCGCCGACGCGCATGCGTGGACGCAAACGGGAAGGCACTCGAACGGTGGGGTGCTATAAGATAACGTTCAGCCGCGACCCGGCGCCAGCGCATGCCTCCCATTCGCGCGGCCGCAGTCGCCAGGTTCTCTTCCCCATGTCGCATTCCACGCCCGTGCCGGCGCGCTTCGGCGCCGAAGTGCGCACCTCCGCGAAGCTTGCCGCGCCGCTGGTGGCCGGGCACCTGTCGACCGGCCTGATCGGTTTCGTCGACAGCGTGATCGCCGGCCACCATGGCACCGACACGCTCGCCGCGGTCGCGGTCGGCACGGCGCTGTTCTGGTTGCCGATGATGATTCCGATGGGCACGCTGATGTCGTTGCCGCCGTCGGTGTCGCAGCTCGACGGCAGTGGTCGCCGCAGTGAGATCGGCCCGCTGTTCCGGCAGGCGCTGTGGCTGGCCGCGGCACTGGGCGTGGTCCTGTTCGCGTTCCTCAGCGTGGTCGTGCATGCGCTGGAACCGATGGGCATCGCGCCGGAGATCCGCCCCGGCGCAACCGCGTTCCTGCACGGCATCCGCTGGGGCATCCCGGCGCTGACGTTGTTCTTCTGCATGCGCTATCTCAGCGACGGCCTGCATTGGACGATGCCGACGATGCTGCTGGGCTTCGGCGGTCTGCTGCTGCTGGTTCCGCTTGGCTACGCGTTGACCTACGGTTTCGGCGGGCTGCCGGAACTGGGCGCCGGCGGCCTCGGCATCGCCTCGGCGATCATGATGTGGTCGCAGGCGATCGCGTTCGCGATTTACCTGAAGCGTTCGCGACGCTTCGCCGATCTCGGGCTGTTCGTGCATTTCGAAGGTCCGCGCTGGCCGCCGATCCGCAATCTGCTCGGCACCGGCCTGCCGATCGGGATCACGGTGGCGATGGAAGGCGGACTGTTCATTACCACCGCATTGCTGATCGGCAGGCTCGGCGACGTGCCGGTGGCCGCGCACCAGATCGCGATCAACGTCGCCAGCCTGTGTTTCATGGTGCCAATGGGCCTGGCCGAGGCCACCACCGTGCGTGTCGGCCATGCGCTGGGTCGCGGCGATCGCGATGCGCTGCGTCGCGCCGCGTTCGCCGGTTACACGATCGTGCTGGCCACGCAGCTGATGTCGGGCCTGGTGCTGCTGACCGGCAACGATCTGATCGTGTCGCTGTATACCGACGATGCCGCGGTCGCGGCGCTGGCGGCGACGCTGCTGCTGTATGCAGCCGCGTTCCAGTTTCCCGACGGCATCCAGGTGCTGTCGGCCGGCGCGCTGCGCGGACTCAAGGACACCCGCGTGCCGATGTTCCTGGCCGCATTCGCCTACTGGGGCCTGGGCATGCCGCTTGGCGCCGGGCTCGGGCTGTGGCTGGGCTGGGGACCCAAGGGCATGTGGATCGGCCTGATCGTCGGCCTGTCCGCGGCCGCGGTGCTGCTGTGCAGCCGTTTCCTGCGTTCCTCGCGCGTCGCGCCGATGGTGCAGGAAGGCGCAGTGACCAATGAGGCATGAAACGCTTACATGGTTGCGGCTAAGCTGGAGCCCGATCCAGGGCTGAGGGCCCGGGCCGGGCGCTGGAAGCGCACGCGCCTTCAGTTTCCGCCCTCGGTCCCCAGCCCTTAGCCCGAGAGTAAGCAAGTCATGAACGAAGTCCGCCGTCGCGGCCCGATTGCCCGCGTCTTCATCGGCATCTGGGATGCGATGAACTTCACGCGCCGGTTGATCTTCAACCTGCTGTTCTTCTTCCTGCTGCTGCTGTTCCTGATCGCGCTGGGTGCCGGCGACCGGGTCAAACCGCTGGCCGAGCGCACCACGCTGGTGATCGCGCCGCAGGGGCGGCTGGTCGAGCAGTACAGCACCGATCCGTTCTCGCGTGCGCTGGCCAAGGCGATGGGCGACGACCGCGCCGAGGAAGTGCAGCTGCGCGACCTGCTGCGTGCGCTCGATGCGGCCAAGGACGACAAGCGCGTCGAACGCGTGCTGCTGCGCGTCGACGAACTGCAGCCGACCGGTTACGCGCAATTGCGCGAAGTCGCCGCGTCACTCGCGCGACTGCGCGCGACGGGCAAGCAGGTCGTGTCCTTCGGCGAGCAGTACGGGCAGGCGCAATACCTGCTGGCCGCGCAGGCCGACGAGGTCTACCTGGATCCGATGGGCAGCATGCTGCTCGAAGGTCTGGCCAGTTATCGCCAGTACTACCGTCGCGGCCTGCAGGACAAGCTTGGCGTCGACGTGCACCTGTTCAAGGTCGGCGAATACAAATCCGCCGCCGAGCCGTTCATCCTCGACGCCGCATCGCCGGAAGCCAAGCAGGCCGACCTGTTCTGGATGAACGACGTATGGCAGCGCTATCTGGCCGACATCGCCCAGGTGCGCAAGCTCAGCCCGCAGCAACTGGCCGCCGGCATCGACACCATGCCCGAGGGCATCGCCGCCGCCGGTGGCGACCTGGCGCGTTACGCGCTGCAGCAGAAACTGGTCGATGGCCTGAAGACCGAGGAACAGGTCGACGAAATGCTGGCCAAGCGCGGCGTGGTCGACGAGGACGCCGAGGGTGGATTCCGCCAGGTCGACCTGGGCGGCTATCTCAAGCAGATCGACAGCCGCATCGCCGCGGTCGACGAACGTCCGCAGGTCGCGGTGGTCGTGGCCGAAGGCGAGATCAGCGGCGGCGAACAACCGCCGGGCCGCATCGGTGGAGAAACCACCGCGGCGATGCTGCGCATGGCGCGCGACGAGGACAAGGTCAAGGCGGTGGTGCTGCGCGTGTCGTCGCCGGGCGGCGAGGTGTTCGCATCCGAACAGATCCGCCGCGAAGTGGTCGCGCTGAAGGCGGCCGGCAAGCCGGTGGTGGTGTCGATGGGCAACGTGGCGGCCTCCGGTGGTTACTGGATCAGCATGAACGCCGATCGCATCTACGCCGATCCGTCGACGATCACCGGTTCGATCGGCATCTTCGGCCTGTTCCCGACCCTGCCGCGCGCACTGGACAAGATCGGCGTGCGCACCGACGGCGTGTCCACCACGCGTTTCGCCGGCGCCTTCGACATCACCCGCGCGTTGGATCCGGATGTCGGCCAGGTGATCCAGTCGGTGATCGAGAAGGGTTACCACGATTTCACCGGCAAGGTCGCCGAGGCGCGCAAGCGCAGCGTCGAGCAGATCGACGAAGTCGCGCGCGGCCGTGTCTGGACCGGCGCGCAGGCCAAGGAACGCGGGCTCGTCGACGCGTTCGGCGGCATCGATGCCGCCGTCTCCGACGCCGCGCGACGCGCCAGGCTAGGCAAGCCCGGCGAATACCGCACGCAGTACATCGACGGCCTGACCACGCCGTTCCAGCGCTGGTTCACCGGTTTCGCGGAAAGCCGCGTCGGTGCGGCCATGCTCGGCGATTCCGGCCTGGCACGTGGCCTGCTCGCGCGCGTGCTGCCGCAGGCGCAGGACGACCTGCGCTTCATCGAGGCGGCGCTGCAGCCGGGCCCGGGCCTGCGGGTCAAGGCGCTGGCGTATTGCTTCTGCGGCTTCTGATTCCGCGAACAATTCGCTTTTCTGCCGTCTGGCCATATCGACTTTATGCAAGCGGCTGTGGCTGTAGAAGTTGGCTGTTGGCACGAACATCAGCGATCCGAGCCACCCCCTGAACCCGGAGGGCGGCGGTCATGGATGGCCGCCGCCCTACGGGTCAATGAAGTGACGCGGAAGGCTGCTGCTTCGAACGACAACGGCGAGCGTGCTGTTATTTAGCTGATGCTCTAGCCGTCATCCCCCGCGTCCTTCGACAGGCTCAGGATGAGCGGGGCGGGGGATCCAGTGACTTTGCCGTGCTGCGCCGCAATCGCTTCACGACTGTCACGCACAACGCCGCGACAGCTCAGGTCCCGACACTACCCACCCGCCGCATCGATCGCCGCGCGCTGCTGGACTGCTGCGTCCTGCACGGTCTGCTCCACGGCCTTGGCCTTGTCGATCGGTTGCTGGATCGCGTCGCGCAGTTGCGTGTGTTGCGCCTGCGGTTCCGGCGGGCGTTCGGTCGGTGGTGGTTCGGGCTGGCGGCAGCCTGCAAGCGCAACGATTGCCAACGACAGCGCGCAGAGATGGACCGGCAAAGCCATGGCGGCGTCCTCGATGGGCCTGGCGCTATGCTACGCCCAACGATGCAGGCGAGACGAACATGGATCCGAACCGCTGGCGGCTGGACGGACAACTGGCGCTGGTCACCGGCGGCAGCGCCGGCATCGGTCGTGCCATCGCGCGCGAACTGCTCGGCCTCGGCGCGCGAGTGTTGATTGCCGCGCGCGACGGCAACGCACTGGAATCCGCGCGCGATGAACTGGCCGACGAATTCCCCGACGGCGAGATCCGCGGCCTGGTCGGCGACGTCGCCGACGACGAGCAGCGCCGCGAGATCCTGGACTGGGTCGAGGACCAGGGCGAAGGCCTCAACATTCTGGTCAACAACGCCGGCGGCAACCTCACGAAAAATGCCAACGACTACACCGAGGACGAGTGGCGGCAGATCTTCGAGGTCAACCTGTTCTCGGCGTTCGAACTGTCGCGCTACGCCTATCCGCTGCTGACCCAGCATGCGGCGTCGAGCATCGTCAACGTCGGCAGCGTGTCCGGCCTCACCCACGTGCGTTCCGGCGCGCCCTATGGCATGAGCAAGGCGGCGATGCACCAGATGACGAAGAACCTCGCCGTCGAATGGGCCGAGGACGGTGTGCGCGTCAATGCCGTCGCGCCGTGGTACATCCGCACCCGTCGCACCTCCGACAAGCTCGCCGATCCCGACTACCTCGACGAAGTGCTGCTGCGCACTCCGATTGGCCGCATCGGCGAACCCGAGGAAGTCGCCGCCGCGGTCGCCTTCCTGTGCCTGCCGGCGGCCAGCTACATCACCGGCGAATGCATCGCGGTGGATGGCGGATTCCTGCGTTACGGATTCTGATCCGAACAGGGCATTCACGCGCCGCCCTTGCAGGTCCATTCGCGCGACTGATCGTCTGGTCGGACGCGCGCCGACTTGCCTTGGGCTTGTCCGAAGGCGGCATCGATCAAGGTAATTCACGTCGATGTAGCGTGGAACTTGTTAAGTATCGCTGGTAAAACGTTCCAGACCGGACGATGTGGGGGTGGCGACGAAAGGCCGCGCCGCAGGCATCCGTCGCGGTTTTTTCCCTCCTGCATCCAGCAACCGTAAGGAAGCCAGACATGCAAGGTCACGATGATGGGGTCAGGCTGACCCGACGCGAAGTACTGGTCGCGGGCGCGACAGCGGTTGCCGCCAGTGGTGTTCCCGGCGCTTTCGCGCTTGCGGCCGACGCGACGGCGCCGCAGGCAGCCAGGGCGCCGGTGGTGTCCGGGGTGTCGTTCACCGTCAACGGCAAGGCGCATACGCTGGAGGTCGACACGCGCACGACTCTGCTCGATGCCTTGCGCGAGCACCTGCACCTGACCGGCACCAAGAAAGGTTGCGACCATGGCCAGTGCGGCGCCTGCACGGTGATCGTGGGCGGCCGTCGCATCAACGCCTGCCTGTCACTGGCGGTGATGCACGAAGGCGACGCGATCACGACGATCGAAGGCCTGGGTACGCCCGGGAAGCTGCATCCGATGCAGCACGCTTTCGTCAAGCACGACGGCTACCAGTGCGGCTACTGCACGCCCGGACAGATCTGCTCGGCGGTGGCGGTGCTGGACGAGATCAAGGCCGGCGTGCCGAGCCATGCCAGCGCCGACCTGACCGCCGCGCCCCGGATCACCGCGGACGAGCTGCGTGAACGCATGAGCGGCAACCTCTGTCGCTGCGGCGCGTATTCCAACATCGTCGATGCGATCACCGAAGTCGCGGGACAGCGCGCATGAGGGCCTTCAGCTACGAGCGAGCCAACTCGCCCGCCGCGGCCGCGGCGGCCGCCGCGCGCACGCCGGGCGCGCGTTTCATCGCCGGCGGCACCAACCTGCTCGACCTGATGAAGCTGGAGATCGAAATGCCGGCGCACCTGATCGATGTCAACGGACTGCCGCTCGACCGGATCGAACAGACCGATGAAGGCGGACTGAGGATCGGTGCGCTGGTGCGCAACACCGACCTGGCCGCGGACCGCCGCGTGCGTCGCGATTACGCGGTGCTGTCGCGCGCGCTGCTGGCCGGCGCCTCCGGCCAGTTGCGCAACAGGGCGACCACCGCGGGCAACCTGCTGCAGCGCACGCGTTGCCCGTACTTCTATGACACCGCCCAGCCCTGCAACAAGCGCTTGCCCGGCAGCGGCTGCGCGGCGATCGGCGGCTTCAGCCGCCAGCACGCGATCATGGGCAGCAGCGAGGCCTGCATCGCGACCCATCCCAGCGACATGGCAGTGGCGATGCGCGTACTCGATGCCACGGTCGAAACGGTGAAGCCGGACGGCAGCACGCGCAGCATTCCCATTGCCGACTTCCATCGCCTGCCCGGCGACACGCCGCAGGTCGAGACCACGCTGGCGGCCGGCGAACTGATCACTGCGGTGACCTTGCCCCAGCCGGCCGGCGGAAAACACTTCTATCGCAAGGTGCGCGACCGCGCGTCGTATGCCTTCGCCCTGGTTTCGGTGGCAGCGGTGGTGCAGCGCGACGGCAGCGGCCGCATCGCGTTGGGCGGCGTGGCGCACAAGCCATGGCGCGATGAAGCCGCCGAGACCGAATTGCCGCGTGGCGCCAGGGCCACCGCCGCACGCCTGCTGGCAGGCGCGAGGACCACCGAACACAACGCCTTCAAGGTGCCGCTGGTCGAACGCAGCATCGCCGCGGTACTGGTGGATGCAGGAGCGCAGGCATGAGATTCGATACCCCCGCCACCACCAATCCGATCGACCAGCTCAGGGTCATTGGCAAGCCGACCGACCGCATCGACGGGCCGTTCAAGACCACCGGCACCGCGCCTTATGCCTACGAGCGCCATGACGTGGTGCCGAACCAGGCCTACGGCTACGTTGTCGGCGCGACGATCGCCAAGGGCCGCATCGCATCCATCGACACCAGCGTCGCGCAGAAAGCGCCGGGCGTGCTTGCGGTGGTCACCGCGCGCAACGCCGGCAAGCTGGGCAAGGGCAATTTCAACACCGCGCACCTGCTCGGCGGGCCGGAGATCCAGCACTACCACCAGGCGATCGCCCTGGTCGTCGCCGAGACCTTCGAGCAGGCGCGCGCTGCGGCGCAGCTGGTGCGCGTCGACTATCGCCGCACGCAGGGCCGGTTCGACCTGGCGCGTGCCAGGGATTCAGCGGTCGTGCCCAAGAGCGATCCGGATACCGGCGCAGGCGATTTCGACACCGGCTTCGCGAATGCGCCGGTGCAGATCGACGTCACCTACACCACGCCCGACCAGTCGCACGCGATGATGGAACCACATGCGTCGATCGCAGCCTGGAACGGCGACGAACTGACGGTGTGGACCTCCAACCAGATGATCAACTGGGGCAAGCAGGACATGGCGCGGACGCTGGGCATCCCGTCGGAGAAGGTGCGCCTGGATTCGCCTTACATCGGTGGCGGTTTCGGCGGGAAACTCTTCCTGCGCGCCGACGTGCTGCTCGCCGCGCTTGGCGCGAGGGCGGCGAAGCGTCCGGTCAAGGTCGCGCTCACCCGGCCGCTGATGATCAACAACACCACCCACCGGCCAGCGACGATCCAGCGCATCCGCATCGGCTGTGACCGGGACGGCAAGATCCAGGCGATCGCCCACGAGAGCTGGTCCGGCGATCTTCCCGGTGGCGGTCCCGAGGTCGCCACCCAGCAGACGCGCTGGCTTTACGCCGGTCCCAATCGCAGGTGTGCGTTGCGGCTGGCGACGCTGGACCTGCCCGAAGGCAATGCGATGCGCGCGCCCGGCGAGGCGCCGGGGATGATGGCGCTGGAAGCGGCGGTGGACGAGATGGCCGAGAAGCTCGGCATGGATCCGGTGGAATTCCGCATCCGCAACGACACCCAGGTGGACCCGGAACGGCCGGAGCGACCGTTCTCGCAGCGGCAACTGGTCGAGTGCCTGCGCACCGGCGCGGACAGGTTCGGCTGGGACAGGCGCAACCCGAAGCCGGCCCAGGTCCGCGATGGCCGCTGGCTGGTCGGCATGGGCGTGGCCGCGGCCTTCCGCAACAACCTGGTGATGAAATCGGGCGCGCGCGTGCGCCTGGACGGTCGCGGCATCGTCACGGTCGAGACCGACATGACCGACATCGGCACCGGGTCCTACACCGTCATCGGCCAGACCGCGGCGGAGATGATGGGCGTGCCGCTGGAGCGGGTGGTGGTGAAACTCGGCGATTCCAGCTTCCCGGTGTCGGCCGGTTCGGGCGGGCAGTGGGGCGCGAACACATCGACGTCGGGTGTGTTCGCGGCCTGCATGAAACTGCGCGAAACGGTGGCAGGGAAGCTGGGCGTGGATGCGGCCACGGCCGAATTCGTCGACGGCCAGGTGCGCGCCAACGGTCGCAGCCTGTCGCTGGCCGACGCGGCCAGCGACGGCGAACTGGTTGCCGAAGACAGCATCGAATTCGGCGATCTCGACAAGAAGTTCCAGCAATCCACGTTCGGCGCGCATTTCGTGGAAGTGGGCGTGGACGCGTACACCGGCGAATGCCGCATCCGGCGCATGCTTGCCGTCTGCGCCGCGGGCCGCATCCTCAATCCGAAGTCGGCACGCAGCCAGGTGATCGGCGCGATGACCATGGGCGCGGGCGCGGCGCTGATGGAGGAGCTGGCCATCGACCAGCGCCTGGGCTTCTTCGTCAACCACGACCTGGCCGGCTACGAAGTGCCGGTGCATGCCGACATCCCGCATCAGGAAGTGATCTTCCTCGACGAGACCGATCCGATTTCCTCGCCGATGAAAGCCAAGGGCGTGGGCGAACTGGGCATCTGCGGCGTCGGCGGAGCGGTGGCCAACGCCATCTACAACGCCACCGGCGTGCGCGTACGCGACTATCCGATCACGCTGGACAAGCTGATCGGGAAGATGCCGGCTGTCGCATGAGGCACGGCGGAGCCGGTCGCGATGGATGAGCCGCAGGCGACGTCAGGCGCGGCCGCGGCTGCCATGACCGAGCCGGTGCCGGACGTCGATGGCAATGCCATCGTGGACATCGCTACGCCCGCGTTCCTTGCGGCCGGGAATCCACGTCCTGTGGTGCAGGCCACGATCGCGGCGGCACGGCGCGGCGATGCGGCGACGCTGGCGCTGGTGCTGGAAACGCAAGGCTCCACGTATTCCCATGCCGGCGCGATGGCCCTGTTCGCATCCGCGATGCAGGAGGGCTGGCTGAGCGGCGGTTGCCTGGAACCGGAACTGGCGCGGCGCGCGGCACAGGCCGCCGCCGAGGGCCGCGTCGAATGGATCGAGATCGACACCCGCGACGATGCGCACCTGTTTTCCGGATCCGCGCTCGGCTGTCGCGGCAGGTTGCGTATCGCACTGCTGCCGCTGGCCGCGATGCCGCACGTCGATGCGCTGCTGGAGGCGTGGCTGGCGGGCGGCGTGCCGCTGCAACGCGTGCTGACCGGCGACGGTCATGTCGCATTGCAGGCAGGCGATCTCGCGGAGACGTGGCAATTGCCGACGTCACGCCCCGAATGGGCACCCGACGCCCACGGTTGGTCATTGCCGCTGGCGCCGATGCCGGAAGTGCTGGTGCTGGGTGCCGGACCTGAAACGCCGGCGCTGCTCGACCTGCTGCGCGACCTCGGCTGGCGCACCAGCCTGGCCGAAGCGCGCGAGCGCTGGCGCGACGCCTTCGCGCACGCCGACATGCAATACGAATCAGTGTCCGAGGCGCTTCGACAACAGCAGCGCTACGCCGCGGCACTGGTGATGCACCACAGCTTCGAGCGCGACCGCGATGCGTTGGACATGCTCGCGGCCACGCCGATTCCGTTCATCGGCCTGCTTGGCCCACCACGGCGCCGCGACGATCTGTTCAAGCTGCTCACCTCCTCTCGGTGCGCAGCGCTCAAGCCACGGCTGCATGCGCCCGTGGGTCTCGACCTCGGTGGACAGGGACCGGAAGCCATCGCGCTGAGCATCGCCGCGCAATTGCAGGCGTGGCGTGCGCAGGCCGGCGCGTGACGGACCCGCACATCGCCCTGGTCCTGGCGGCCGGCGGCAGCACCCGGCTCGGCCGGCCGAAGCAGCTGCTCACGCGCGATGGCGAGACACTGGTGCACCGGACCGCACGTCTGGCCTCGGAAACCGGCGCGTCGCGCGTGCTGGTGGTCGTCGGCGCGGCACGCGAGGCGATCGAAGCCGAGTTGCGCGACATGACGTGCGAACTGATCGTCAACCCGGACTGGCAACAGGGGTTGGCCAGCAGCCTGCGCGCCGCGGCGCCACGCGTGCTGGCGTCCCGATTAAAGGTGCTCATCGCCGGCTGCGATCAGCCGGCACTGGAAGCCGCCCACCTGCGCGCACTCCTGGAAGGCGCGTCCGCGATGTCGTCCCGATGCGCGGCGACGCATTACGACGACGCACTCGGCGTGCCCGCGGTGATTCCATGGGACTGGTTCGAGCGGATGGAACTTCAAGGCGATCGCGGCTTCGGAACGAGGCTGCGGGAACTGCAGGCCGGATCGCTGTTCGTCCTGGAATCGCCTGCGCTGGCACTCGACATCGACACCCAGGACGATATCGACGCGGCGATTGCCACGGGATGGCTGGACCCGGCGAACGGATCGACGATCCACCGCAAGGATTGAGCGCTTGTGGCCGGCAGCAGACCTGCGTTGCGGGCCTCATGCGGATTTGCGTGTCGCCATCGACCGATGGCGAGCGTTGCCCGCCTAGAGCGCGGGCATCAGATCGCGGGTGAGCAGCTTGAACGTCAATGCATGCGGTTGCCGTTCGTTGTAGTTGGTCGTGGTGATCACCACGACGGCCTGCTTTTCGGGTAGCAGGAACACGGCATTGCCTCCCGCTCCGGCCATCGTCGGAGCGGTGATGACGGCGTTGCCGTAGGGAATCTTCATCAGCCACCACAGGTAGCCATAGTCGGCGTCCTCGCGCGCGGTCGCCTGCGCGGACAGGGATTGGCGGACCCATTCCTCGGGCACCACCTGGCGCCCGCCAGCGCGGCCGCCATCCAGGTACAGCTGTCCGAGCTTCCACAGATCACGCGTGCGCAGGCCCAGCCCGCCGCCAGCCTGGGCCAGGCCCAAGGGCGAGAACTGCCAGGCCGGCGCCGCGATGCCCAGCGGATCGAACAGGCGACGCTGCGCATAGGCCTGCAGCGGCTCGCGCACCGCCGCCTGCACGACCTCGCCCAGGGTGGTCACGCCGGCGGTGCAATAGCGGAAGCTGCGACCATGGGGCGAATCGGCCGGCTTGGGCATCCAGGCCGGAAAGCCCTGCACCGGCAGGTCGGCGTAGAACTGCACCCAGTCCTCGACCAGGTACATCCGCTCCTCGTTGCCCCGGGAGAACTGGTTCTCGTCGTTGCATTCGACGATGGAGGACATCGTCAGCAGGTCCTCGACGTCGATGGCGTCCTTGCGCGCATCCGGATTCAGCATCTTCTGCCGGCGTGAAACGGGAAGGACATCGAAGATGCGGGTGGAGGCCCCGGCCAGGTGGCCATCGGCGATGGCCAGGCCGGCCAGCATTCCCGCGACCGTCTTCGTTACCGAACGCGTGTTCCGGCGTCCCTCCGCACCTTCCGCATCGAAATAATGTTCGTAGACGATCTTGCCGTGCCGGGCGACCAGGATGCTGGTGATCGCCTTGAACTCGCCTTGCTCGACCGCTTTCTGCGCCTGCTCGAAGCTGGCGGCATGGGCGGTGGCCGCGGTCAACAACGTCGCGGCCAAGCTGAAACAGGTCACTGCTCGATTCATCGGACTCCCCTTGGTCCGACAACGCTATCACCGCGCGAGGCGGGCATCTTGTATCCGCGAAACCTCGACGCGACCCAGCGCCAGCCGGCGGAATGCGCCGGGCGTCATGCCGAACTCGGCAACGAAACAGCGGTGCAGATGGCTTTCGTCGACAAAGCCCAGCGTCGACGCAGCGCGCGACAGGGTGCGCCGCTGGGCGATGAGCGAAACCGCCTTGTGGAGCCGGCGCTTGCGCAGGTAATCGCTTGGTGCGATGCCGTAGCGCTTGCGAAACGCCCGCGCCAGATAGACCGGATGGAAATCGGCGATCGCCGCGAGTTCCTTGAGCGTAGGCGGTGCGTCCGAGTCGTCCTCGAGCCGATCCAGCACGCGTTGCAGCGGATGACCGGCGCCCATCGCGGCCGGTTTCGAAGGCGCGTCCGCCAACAGTTCGCTGAAGATCGATTCGATCGCCAGCGGCGAGCTGCTTTCCCAGCCCCATACCTCGCGCAGCAGTCGCATCGACCGCGCCAGCGACTGGCGGGGCAGTCGCACGGACTTGTCGCCGATGCGAACGCCATCGCAAAGTCGTTCGTACGCGGCAGCGGGCATGGTCAAGGTGAGAAACAGGCCGTGACGCGAGCGGAAGCGGTCGCGATGCTCCGTTCCCGGCGGGTTGAGGACAAGTGCGGGCTCGGCACAGACCGCAGGCATGCCTGAAGCGTCGCTCACGTAATGTCCGGCAAGCAGCAGCACCAGATGCATGTCGGCATGCTGGTGCCGGTGGATATCGTGTTCGGGAATGGTCGGGCGCAGCTGCGCGATCGCGAGTTCGTGCGTCGCCTGCTGGCACAACGCAAGACCTCGTACACCGATTTCGGTTGCGCGCGGGGCGTGGCTCGACATGATGGTGTCCTGCGGATGGCTCAGAATGCCATGCGCAGCATGGCCGGGGTAAGGTCATCGGATGCAGCCGGGGTTTGCCTCAACTCATGCAAAAAAACCGACGCGCTGCGCTTATCGGGCGACATCCCGTGAGAGCGGTGGACGCAGTCATCAAAGGCATGGCGTCGTTGGCCTGCCGAAGATTGCATGGAGCCTCGCAAGCCAGGCGCCACCGCTCACGCCATGCACACGCGGTTGGATAACACGGACATCCCGCTACCCGAGATGACCGTGAACAGACTATTCCTGCTTGCCGCCACCGCGCTGATAGCCGGCGCGCCGCTGGCGTCGCATGCGCAAGCCGCCATTTCGATGTTCAACGGCACCTGCCCGGGCGGCCTCGAGATCCACGCCGACGAAGGCGGACCGGTCTACGTCAACGGCCGCGAAACCAGACTGCAGCGGTTCAACGACAAGTACATCGAGGCTCGCGACGCGGGCAGCAGCGTCACGTTGTCGATCACCCGCTCGCCCGATGACTCGCTCGCCGTGTCGTACACCGGCAAGGGCGGCGCCAATGGCGTGTGCTCCATTGCAAACTCATCAAGTTCCGAGCCGGCATCGACCAATGGCAGTCCCGACCCCGAGGTGACCTGCGAATCGCGCGGGCAAGGACAAAACGAATGCGACATGGACACGCGCGGCGACATCCGGCTGGTGCGCCAGCTGAGCAAGACGCCGTGCGTGCAGGGCCAGAACTGGGGTCTCTACCACCATTCGGTCTGGGTCAAGGACGGTTGCCGTGCCGTGTTCCGCAACATGTCCGGCGGCGGCCATCCGTCGCACCACTCATCGGCAGCCATCGGCCCCGGCGCCGAACTGCTCGGCGCCTGCAACACCAGGGCCGGCGACAGCGGCGCCCTGATCACGCGGGTGCCCGTCAACGAGGACGTGACCGAGCTGATCGTCGATTACCCCGATGGCCGCTACCTGTCATGGCACGCAACGACGGCATGGTGCTGTCGTTGACCCGGATCCGGGCCAGGTAATCCGATCGACAGGACTTGGGGACCGTAGGCCGGGTTGGTTTCATCAACCCAGCGCATGCGGCTTGGGGGTGCCGGGTTGGTGGAGCCAACCCAACCTACAGCCGGGCTTGATGGCCGAATTCGGCCATCATCGGAACCACGGCGAGGCGTTCTAGCAGGCGTTCGGTGTCACCCGGACGGCGAATGTCACGTCGAATCCGCCGCGATGGTCGCGTATCGTCCTGGAATACGCTGTTGCCGGCACCTGCACCACATGGATGGCGCCCGGCGTGCGCGCGGGAACCAGCGCCGCGACCAGGCGTTCGCCCGGGTTGCCGCATACGCGTAGGGTTTTCGTCGACTCTCGGGACACGCTTGTCCGCGCCGAGCTCGAGAAGTCCGAACGAAACAGTACGAAAGGCACCACGGATGGCGCACTGGCGGACGGTGTCGCCGTAATCTCGATCAGATGACTTCGACTCGCACCGCGCTGGCAGGGCGTACCGGCGATATGCAGCGTGTTCTCCGCGCTGTCCCGTCCCACCCAGTTGCCAAGCAGCCGCCCGGAAGCCACGTAACTCGGATCCAGATCGCGCGACAGGTGCAGCAGGCGACACCATTCATGCCGGGTCGCTAGTTTCGCGTGATGCCTGGCCTGGGCCCAGTCACCATCGCCGCCGCCGTCCAGATTCATCCGTCCTGCGCCGTCGAAGTTGCGGGAACTCGTGCCTTCGCTGCGCGAGTCGCCGTGACGCAGGCACACGTTCTCCGCGCTGGAGATGTTGCAGCTCTCCGCAACGAGCGGGCACCGCTGGTCGCCCGGATGACGCGGCGCCCCCGATGTCATCAGGCCGCGGTACTCCCTGGGCTGCGGCGTGCTGATGATGCCGCGTGGATCCCTGACGATCGGAACGGCGGAAGACACCTTTCCGTCGGCATCGACGGGCAGACGTACGCTGAGAGGTTTCTGGGCGTCTCCTTCGACATAAGCGACGTCATCAAACAGAATCGAATACGGCGTCGGCAAGGTCCACAGGCCCAATCCGGAATCCAGCAGGCGACCGCGGATGCCCAGGCCCTGCGGCGGCGTCGGGATCCAGTTCGAATGCGAATAGAAGTCCTGGACGCCATGCAGGATGTGTCCGAACAGGCGCGCCGCACGGTTGGGGTCGTCCGCGCTCGGCGATCGCAGCGCGCCGACCACCTCCTCGTAACGCAGATTGATGTACGCCGCGCTGTCGCGGAAGCGGCAGTTCTGCGCATGCCGCTCGGCCAGGTTCTCCGCGGCATCCTCATCCTCGTCGAGATTGCCGGCGACGATGGTGTCCAGCACATTCCCGGCCATGAACGGAAACGCGTTGCGCGTAATCCGCTCGTGGATGCCGCTTCCGAACGCCGGCGCCTCACGCATCCCGCCGAGCATCCCTGCGATCAGGATGGAAAGGGCCATGCCGACGGGAACCGCCGTCTTCGACCTGGAAGCGTGCATCTTGGACCCTCGCCGTGGCTTGTTGTCAGCGAACGGCGGCCATGGCGTCTTGCGGCCATCGGGCATGCCTATGCGCTTGCCACCACAGTCGCGAGAGCCGGCACACAGTGTGCGTAGGGCGCAATAAGCGAAGCGCATTGCGCCGCATGCCATCTGAAGGTCACGACTCCGGCGCATTACGCCTGCGGCTAATGCGCCCTACGGAACTATGCCAGTCATCAATCCCTGCAGCGGCTTCCACATGAAGTGCGACGACGCCGGGCACAGGCCGGAAAACTGGGCCGTGCTGGCGACGCCGCGCGGCGCGTTGCCGCGTTCGGCCGCGGCATAACCGTGGCCGATAAAGAATTCCGATGCATCGGTGGTCAGCAGGTACAGCGCGGCATGGCCGAGTTCGCGCGCGCGCTGCTCGGCCACGGCCACCAGTGCGGTGCCCAGCCCTCCTCCACGCGCCTCCGCGTCCACCGCGAGCGAGCGCAGCAGCGCGGCATCCCCGCAGTCCTCGATGGCGACGCAGCCGAGCAGACGGCCGCCATCGATCGCACCCAGAAACCTTGCGCGGGCCTGGTCGAGATCGGCGGTGGGCAGGCTGTTCGCGCGCAGCAGGCGGGCGACGGATTCATCGAAATCGATCGGGTGGATCCGATACACGATCACCTCGCCTGGATGGCGCGCCGAGCGCCGTCGCAGTACCACGCGCGGCTCGCGTTGACGATGGCCACCACCGACAGCATCACCGGTACTTCGATCAGCACGCCGACCACGGTGGCCAGCGCGGCGCCGGACTGGATGCCGAACAGTCCCACGGCCGCAGCCACGGCCAGTTCGAAGAAGTTGCTGGCACCGATCAGCGCGGACGGGCCGGCCACGTCGTGGGCCACGCCCAGGCGCCGGTTGAGCAGATAGGCCAGCCCCGAGTTGAAGTAGACCTGGATCAGGATCGGCACCGCGAGGATGGCGATGACCAGCGGCTGCTCGATGATCTGCCGGCCCTGGAAGCCGAACAGCAGCACCAGCATGGCCAGCAGTGCGACCAGCGACAGCGGCGAAAGCCTCGCGAGCAACCGCTGCAGTCGCGCCTCGCCGCCGCGGGCCAGGATCCAGCGGCGCAGGCCCATCGCCACGGCCATCGGCACCAGGATGTACAGGCCCACCGACAGCGCCAGCGTGTCCCAGGGCACGGCGATGGAGGACAGGCCCAGCAGCAGCGCCACCAGCGGCGCGAATGCCACCACCATGATCGCGTCGTTGAGCGCGACCTGGCTGAGGGTGAAGTTGGCGTCGCCGCGGCACAGGTGGCTCCACACGAACACCATCGCCGTGCACGGAGCCGCCGCCAGCAGGATCAACCCGGCCATGTAGGAATCGATCTGGTCGGCCGGCAGCCAGTCGACGAACACGTGCTTCAGGAAGAACCAGCCGAGCAGCGCCATCGAGAACGGCTTCACCGCCCAGTTGATGAACAGCGTTACGCCGATGCCGCGCCAGTGCCGGCCCACCTGGCGCATCGCGCCGAAGTCGACCTTCAGCAGCATCGGGATGATCATCAGCCAGATCAGCACCGCCACCGGCAGGTTGATCTTCGCCACTTCCCACGCGCCCATCCGCGCGAAGGCACCCGGAAATGCGTGGCCAAGACCGGTGCCGACCAGGATGCACAGGGCGACCCATGCGGTCAGGTAACGCTCGAACAGCCCCATGCGCGGTGCTGGCTCAGTCATGCGCCACCGCCTCGTCTTCCGGCTCGACGAAGCCGATCCGGTCCAGCGCATTCTTCAGGGCGGCGCGGTCTTCCCACACATTTGCCGGCAGGGCCAGCAGTGCGAGCAGGCGCGCCTTGACGATGCGATGCGCCTGGCGGAACGCCTCGCGTTTTTCCTCGTCGTCGCCTTGCACCGCGGCCGGATCGGGCAATCCCCAGTGCGTGCGCAAAAAGTCACCGAACACCACCGGGCAGGTTTCGGCCGCCGCCGAGTCGCAGACGGTCACCACCAGGTCCATCGGCGCCGCGTCCGCCGTGGCGAACTCGTCCCAGGACTTGCTGCGCAGGCCGGCGGTAGGGATGCCTTCGGCCGCCAACTGCTCCAGCGCAAGGCGATTGACCGTGCCGGTCGGCTGGCTGCCGGCGCTGAACACTTCGAAGCGATGGCCGGCCCAGGCGCGCAGCGTGGCTTCGGCCAGGACGCTGCGCGCGGAGTTGCCGGTGCACAGGAACAGGATGCGATGACGATGCGAATTCATGGCAGGCCTCAGCAGCAAGCCGACTGCGGAGCGCAGCAGGGCATGCCCTGTTCGACCTTGGGCTTCATCTCGCCGGGCTTCGGCGTGCAGGCGGCGCCATCGGTCGCGCAGGCGGCATCGCCGGCGTGGTAGGTGGTGGCGTCGCCCAGCGTGTGGAAGGTTTCCCAGCGCGTGCCCTGCGGGTCTTCGGTCCAGTATTTGTCCGAGCGCGCGTAGCAGCAGATGGTGGCTTCTTCGGGGACGACACTGCCGCCGGCGGCATCGAGGCGCCGGCCCAGATCCTGCAGCGCATCGGCATCGGCGGCCTGGATGCCGAGGTGATCGATGCCCGGCGCACGACCGGTATTGGAGATGGCGAAATTCACGCGCGGATCGTCCAGCATCCATTTGGCGTAGTCGGGCTTGTGCACGGTCGGCGGCGCGGCGAACAGGTGGGTGTAGAAGCGGATGCCGGCGTCGAGGTCGGTGACATTGAGGTGTACGTGGAATCGGTTCATCGCGAGGCTTTCCTCTTGGGTGCGCAGGACTGGACGGGAGCACAGGTGGAAACACCGCCGCAGCAGTTCTCGGTCAGGTAGCCGAGCAGCGCGTCCATCTGCAGATAGTTGGCCCGCACGCGGATGACCCGGCCCTCGCGCTGGTCGTGGACCAGTGCAGCGGCGCGCAGGATGTTCAGGTGCGCGGTCAGCGTTGCCGCGGGGATGTCGAGCTGCTCGCGCAGCTCCCCCACCGCCAGGCCGTCGGGGCCGGCCTGCACCAGCAGGCGGAACGCGGCCAGCCGGGTCTCGTGGCTGAGCGCGGACAGTGACTTGAGTGCTGATGTTGTTTCCATATTTCCAGAATATATGAAATATAGAGGCCGTCAAGCCTTCGCGTGGTCATCGTCCTGCTTGACTGCGGGCGGCAGGATTTCAACCAGGACCGTAGGCTGGGTTGGCTTCATCAACCCAGCGCATGGCGGCAAGCGGATGCTGGGTTGGTGGAGCCAACTCAGCCTACAGCCGGGCGCTGGCGAGTGCGGTCGCGGCTGGAAGTTGCTTCCACAAGAAGCGCACGCGCTTCGCAATGCCGCTGGCGCTATCGGGAATCCGTTTCGGGTCTTCCGTAAGGCGCCGAAGGTCTTCCGGAAGCCGATTTTCGCCTTCGCGAATGCGGAATTCGTCTTCGCGATAACCCGGTTTGCTTTCCCGAAGGCGAAAACCGGCTTCGCGAAAACCGGATTCGCCTTCCGGAAGGCATAAATCGCTTTCGCGAAGGGTCGCCGTGGCTTATTCAATACCGCACAGGATTTCGCCGTATGGAAAAACGACAAACCGCCCGAAGGCGGCTTGGCGTGGAGATGCAGGTGGGTGCGATCAGCCGGCCGGCGGCTCGGCCGCGGCGCGGCGCGACTTGGCCCAGCGCGTGGCCAGTTCCTTGCGCAGCGCCTCCAGCCCGTGCGCGGCGCCGGACAGCTTGACCTGGTTGTAGCCGTCCAGCGCCACGTCCATCACGTCGCTGCCAAGCGCGGCGGTGGTGTCCTCCAGTCGGGTCAGCAGGCGCTGCATGCGTTCCTGCACCGGCTGCAGCCGATCGAAAGCCTGCAGGTCGACACCGGCACCGGCCAGGTCGAGGCTGGGCGGCACGATCTGCGGGTTCTGCTCCAGCACGCGCAGCGTCTGCCGCGCGAACACTTCCGACTTCGGCCCCATGTGCATCAGCGAGCGCCGCTCGCCGGGTTCCAGCGAGATCAGCCCCGGCAACGCGGCCTCGATCTGCGCCAGCCCCGCCAGCGCAGCGGCGACCTGTTCGTCGCTGACGATGAGGGTGATGAGGTTCTGCGACATGTCCTTCTCCTTGATGATTGGTCAGCCCTTCATGGGCGACGGCATCGTGGCGGCAACGCAGGTCGCGGTCTGTCGGTGGAGGGTGGGTTTGGGGGTAGGGATGTTCTGAGTGGGGTGTGGGCGTGGCTGTTCTCGACCAAAGGAAGCATCTAGCGTCTCAATGCACCAGTCGCTGCCTGATACAGCGCACGGCCGACATGCTCTAACGTCTCTGAGCGGACAGCCGCGTACTGCCAGTAGAGCGGCACGTCCAGCCAGCGCCCAGCCTCCAACATGACTACTCGCTTCGAGGAAAGTGCCGAGCTTATGAGCGTTTCCGGTGCGAGGCACCAGCCCAAGCCCAGAGCGGCGGCCTCAACAAAACCGGTCGATGTGGGCAAGTGATGGACCGGCGGAGCGATGCGAGCCTTGGAGATTCGCCGTATGAATCTCCATTGCAGGTCATCCTTTCGGTCAAAGACGATGAGTGGCGCGGCAGCCAACGCTTGCGCAGTCAGGCCATCGCTGAAATGCCTTTTGGCAAAGGCAGGCGATGCAATGGCGTGATAACGCATGCTTCCCAGGGAATCCACATTGCAGCCCTGGATTGGCTTGGACTGTCCCGTAACGGCGCCGAGCACCGTGCCGTCGCGGAGCATTTCCTGTGTGTGGTCCTGGTCGCCCACCCGCACATCGAACAGGTAGCCGTGAGCGTGATGGAGCCGCGCCAATCCCTCGAGGACCCATGTCTGTAACGAGTCTGCATTGATGGCGATCGGGATTGCTCGGACTGCGGCGTCACTGGCTGGCAGGAAGTCAGCCATAGCCTCGTCTTCCAGAACCTGCATAGGGCGGACGCGTCTCAGCAAGCGCTCCCCCGCCGGCGTCGGTCGGCATGGCAACTGACGCACCACGAGGGCCTGTCCCAGCCGATCCTCCAACGCCTTGACGCGCTGGGAGATGGCTGACGACGTCACTGACAGACGCTGGGCGGCTCCTTCAAAGCTGCCTTCTTCCAGTACCGCCGCAAAAGCGGCGAGTTGCGGATGCAGAAGGTCCATAACGAGACCTCGGATTAGAAGCTCTAAGGATGATAAAGAATTATTAGATGGTCAGAAGCAGATGGTTACGGCAGCCTCCTGCCTCCAGAAGATATGGAGCAGTTTCATGTACATCACGGCCGCACTCGCCGGCTTCGCTGCAAGCGCAGGCCTGATCATTGCTATCGGTTCCCAGAACGCGTTCGTGCTTCGGCAGGGACTGCTTCAGCGGAACGTCGGGCTAGTCGTGGCGACCTGCGCATTCGGCGATATCACGCTGATCCTTAGCGGAGTCCTCGGGGTCGGCGCGGTGATCCGGGAGTGGCCTGCGCTCCTGCAGGTTCTGCGATTCGGCGGAGCAGCATTTCTTGCGGTCTACGGCGTGTTGGCCGCGCGACGCGCATGGGCCGGCACGGGCGGCCTAGCGCCTGATATGGGCAGCACAAGCTCACGCCGCGTGCTACTCGCGTGCCTTGCCTTTACGTTCCTCAATCCACACGTCTATCTGGACACGGTGATTCTGCTTGGGGGACTGTCGAGCCGCTATGCAGGCGTAGCACAGTGGGCATTCGCGGCCGGCGCATGCGTGGCGAGTGTCGCGTGGTTCTCGACCCTCGGTTACGGCTCGCGGCTTCTCTTGCCGGTGTTCAGAAGCTCGCGTGCATGGCGAGTGCTTGACGGCTTTGTCGCGCTGTTCATGCTTGGGCTTTCCTTGTTGCTCCTCCTGCGCCCGATTGATTGATAAAGCCTGCCTCGAATCGGAGCTTCCATGTATCTACCGCAACTTTTTGCTGAATCCTGCCCTGAGCAGCTGCATCGCATCATCCGCGAGCACCCCTTGGGCATGCTCGTTACCCACACGGGCACCGGGCTTGACGCCAACCACTTGCCGTTCGTGCTCGACCCAACCCGCGGACCTTCGGGAACCTTGCTGGCGCACGTGGCGCGGGCGAACCCCATTTGGAAAGAAGTCCCGAATGGCGAACGCGTGCTGGTCGTCTTCCGCGGCGTTCAAGGCTACATCTCGCCCAACTGGTACCCCAGCAAGCATGAAACGCATCGGCATGTACCCACATGGAATTACGAGATCGTCCATGCCCATGGACGCATCAGCGTCTTTGACGACGAAAAGTTCGTCCGGGGCATGGTCGCGAAATTGACGCGACAGAGCGAAGCCAACGAACCACGACCTTGGAAGATGAGAGACGCCCCCGCGGATTACCTGGCCGGAGAGCTGAGTCAGATCGTAGGCATCGTGATCGAACTCGACCGCGTCGAAGGGAAGCGCAAGCTCAGCCAGAATCGCGACGCCCGGGACTTTGAGGGGACGGTTGGCGCCTTGGACGAGCGCGGCAATTCATCGCTGGCCGCAGCGATGAGGCGCAGTCGGATTTCGACGGATGAAAGCCCATGAATGACCGCCTCAACGTACCGCTTGCTCGTAGGCGCAATAAGCGAAGCGCATTGCGCCGCATGCCATCCGAGGTCGCGGCATCCGGCGCATTACGCCCGTGGCTGATGCGCCCTACAACATCGACGAAACCCGTCAGCGGCCGCACACGCTTGCATCCACCACGCCCTTGATACGTTCCAACTCGGCCGTTGCTGATTCGGTCTGCCCTTGCGCGGCGTTCTGCACGGCTGCTTCCGCATCGCGCAGGCGCTGCTGCCAGGCATCGCAGAGCCTGTCATCGGCAACGGGTTCGCAGCGGTCCTGAATCATTTCGCAGGCCTGGCCGGCGCCGGTGTCGGGGTTGCCATCCAGGCCAAGCGCCTGCAGGGCCAGGCAGCGGCGCGGCGGTTCGGCGCTGTCGGCGAAGTAGGTGTCGTTGCCCTGGTAGCCACAGCGGTACAACGTCGGTGGCGGGCCGCGTTCGGGGACGGGCGCGGCTGCGTCGGTGGCGGTCGTTGCTGCCGTGGCGTCGGCGGTCGGCGCGGGGTCGACGGACGTCAGTACCGTCAGTGGCGCTGCGGCAGAGGGCGCGGCGGCGGTTGCCGGAATCGCATCGGTCGCGGCTGGACTTGTATCGACGGGTGGCGGTGGCGCCTCGACCACGTGCTTTTCCTGCCGATGGCCTTTCGGGCAGGGCACGTCGTTCTGCAGCGTCACCGCGCCGGCGGCATCGGTGCAGCGGTACATGAAGATGCGTTGTGCGCCGGCGAGGTCGCTGGCCAGGATCGCCAGCACGGCGAATGCAATCCGTAGCATCAGTCGGTTCCGCAGTCGTTGCGCATGCGCGCGATCAGGGCGCGCTCTTCTTCGTCGAGCACGGCGCGTTCGCTGGGCATGGCGTTGAGGTAGCGACGCTTGATCTCGTAGCGACGATCGTTGAGGCGCGCGCAGACTTCTTCCTGCGGCAGCGGATGGCATTCGTCGGCGATGACGGTACCCGAGCTGTAGAGGGCGGGATTCACCGGGCGTGGCCGCGTCGGCGGGCCGATGTCCGGCGGTCGTATCGGCCGGCTGACCACCAGGCCTTCGCTGCGGATCGTGCGTCGCGACCACGAGGGATAACCCAGCGTCCACAACGGCACCCAGCGCGGATTGCCGGCGTCGGTGTCGCTGGTGTAACGCTCGCCGTCGGGCGTGACGCATTCGTACAGCGGACGCGGCGGATTGACGGTCACGTAGCGTACTTCCGGTGGCGGCGGCGCAGGTGTCGGCGCCGTTTCCACCTGCGCGGCCGGACGTGGCGGCGGATCCCGCGGGCGCTGGAAGGTGCGGGTCTGCTGCACTTCGCCCGGCGCGCAGGGCGTATCGCGCAAGGTCAGCTTGCCCTTGGCGTCGACGCAGCGGTATAGCGTGATCTTGTCGGCAGCGTCGACCGCAGGCAGGGCCAGCAGCGTGCTGGCGAGGACGAGGGCATGCCATGGGCGCATGGCCGTATCTTGCGCGCAATGGCGGGTGTCGGGAAGGATCGCGCAGAGGCGTTTGCACGTACGTGCTCCAGTCCTGTCATCGCGAGCCCTTCGACAAAGCTCAGGGCAGGCTCCGCGAGGGACCTGTTTTTTTCCGGCAAGACATCAGGTCCCTCGCTGCGCTCGCGATGACATTGGGATTATCCGGGTGGCCCCTTGCGCAACGGGACGAGTATCAGACGCGCAGTTCCGCGCCGGTAAGGGCGTCGCGGATCGGCGTCGGTCGCGCAAGGCCGCCGGTGTCGCCGTCGACGATGCCATCGATCGATGCCAGCAGCGCGGGATCGAATTCCGACAACGCGCGCGGTGGCGCTTCGCCGCCGGGATTGGCGCTGGTCGACACCAGCGCGCCGCAGAAGGCGTCACATAGGGCGATCACGAGCGGGTGCGCACTGACGCGCACCGCGATGCCGTCATGTGCGCCGGTGATCCAGCGCGGCGCGTTCGCGCTGGCCGGCATCGCCCAGGTGTGCGCGCCGGGCCAGGACGCCAGCACTTCGGCGAGGCGTTCGGCGGGCAGTGCGGACAGATCGAGGAAGGGACGCAGCTGGTCGAGATGCGCGGCGATCAGGATCAGGCCCTTGTCGAGCGGGCGCTGCTTGATCGCCAGCAGCCGCAGCACGGCGGCCTCGTTGCGCGGATCGCAGCCCAGGCCCCAGACAGCCTCGGTGGGGTAGGCGAGGATGCTACCGTTCATAAAGGCGGTGGCGGCGTCGGCGAGGGACAAGGATTGCGACATGGCTAGACGCTTCTTCTGCTCTTGGCCGTCATTCCCGCGAAAGCCGGGATCCAGCTCTTCGACATGTGGCTGAAAAGCTGGATCCCGGCTTTCGCCGGGATGACGATCTGACTATTCAGCGTTTCCCAAAGAGCATCAGAACGGCGCGTCATCGTTTTCAGTTGCGACGGCGGTCTTTGCCTTGGCGGCTTTCTTGACGACGGTTTTCTTCGCCGCTTTCTTGGCGGTCTTCTTGGCAGCCTTCTTCGTCGTGGTCTTCTTCGTGGTCTTCTTGGCCGTCGTCTTCGCAGCCTTCTTCGGCGCGGCTTCCTTCTTCGCCGCGGTCTTCTTGCCGAAGCGGCCGCGCATCGGCTTGCCGGTTTCCGCCATCAACTGCTGCACTTCGGCCAGCGTCAGCGAAGCCGGTTCGCGGTCCTTGGGGATGCGGCCGTTGAGCTTGCCGTCACTGATGTAGGGACCGAAGCGTCCGTTCAGCACCTGGATGTCGCTGCCTTCGAATTCCTTGATGATGCGGTTGCGCGCGATCTCTTCCTTCTCGTGGATCAGGAATACCGCGCGCGCCAGGTCGATGGTGTAGGGATCGTCCTCCTTCTTCAGCGAGGCGTACACGCTGCCGCGCTTGGCGAACGGGCCGAACCGGCCGATGCCGACGCTGACTTCCTCGCCGCCGTCCTGGCCGAGCTTGCGCGGCAGGCGGAACAGGTCGATCGCCTCTTCCAGCGTGATGGTGTGCATGCTCTGGCCGGGGCGCAGCGACGCGAACGTCGGCTTCTCTTCCTCGGTCTCGGCGGTGCTGCCGATCGCGGCGTAGGGTCCGTAGCGGCCGAGCCGCACGCTGACCGGCTTGCCGGATTTCGGATCGATGCCGAGTTCGCGCGCGCCAGTGGCTTCGCTGCGGTCGACCGATTCGGTCTTCTCGTCGACCAGTTCCTTGAACGGGCCCCAGAACTTCTCCATGAGCGGGATCCACTCCTCCTCGCCGCGCGACACCGCATCGAGTTCGTCCTCGAGCTTGGCGGTGAAGTCGTAGTCGACGTAGCGGGTGAAGTGGCCGCTGAGGAAGTTGGACACGGCGCGGCCGACGTCGCTGGGACGGAAGCTGCGGCCTTCCATTTCCACGTACTTGCGGAACAGCAGGGTCTGGATGATCGAGGCGTAGGTCGAGGGACGGCCGATGCCGTATTCCTCCAGCGCCTTGACCAGCGCCGCTTCGGTGAAGCGCGGCGGCGGCTGGGTGAAATGCTGGTCGGCGTGGATGCGGTCCAGCGGCACGCGGTCGCCGGTCTTCATCGGCGGCAGCTTGCGGCCTTCGTCCTCGTCGTCCTTGCCCTTGGTGTCCTTGCCTTCCTCATAGACGGCGAGGAAGCCCGGGTCGATCACGGTGGTGCCACTGGCGCGGAAGCTGTGCTCGCTGCCGGCGGCAAGGTCTACCGATACGGTGTTGAGCGTGGCCGGCACCATCTGCGAGGCGACGGCGCGCTTCCACACCAGTTCGTAGAGCTTGCGCTCGTCGTCGGTGAGGAAACGCGACACCTGCGATGGAACACGCAACGCAGACGTCGGGCGCACCGCCTCGTGCGCTTCCTGCGCGTTCTTCGACTTGGTGGTGTAGAAGTTGGGCTTGTCCGGCAATGCGCGCGTGCCGAAATCGCGCGCGATCACGTCGCGGATCTCGCCCAGCGCATCCAGCGACAGGTTGACCGAGTCGGTACGCATGTAGGTGATCAGGCCGACCGTGCCTTCCTCGCCGATCGCCACGCCCTCGTACAGCTTCTGCGCGACCTGCATGGTCTTGCGCGTGGTGAAGCCAAGCTTGCGCGCGGCCTCCTGCTGCAGTGTCGACGTGGTGAACGGTGGCGACGGACGGCGCTTGCGTTCCTTGCTGGCGACATCGGTGACGTGCAAGGCGCCACCGGCCGCGGCCACGATGCGGCGGCGCGCGTCCTCGGCGGTGTCGCCGTCGGTGACGGTGAACTGCTCGAACTTCTTCCCGTCGAGCTTGTTGAGCTTGGCGGTAAACGCCTGCGACGGATGCGCGCACTCGGCTTCGATCGACCAGTACTCGCGCGCGACGAAGGCTTCGATCTCCTCCTCGCGCTCGACGATCATGCGCAGCGCCGGCGACTGCACGCGGCCGGCGGACAGGCCGCGCTGGACCTTGCGCCACAGCACCGGCGACAGGTTGAAGCCGACCAGGTAGTCCAGCGCGCGCCGCGCCTGCTGCGCATCGACCAGGTCGCTGGCGATGCTGCGCGGCTTGAGCATGGCTTCCTTGATCGCGCGCGGCGTGATCTCGGTGAACACCACGCGCTGCAGGGTCTTGTCCTTGAGCAGGCCGCGCTCCTTCAGGATCTCGGCGATGTGCCAGCTGATCGCCTCGCCTTCGCGGTCCGGGTCGGTCGCCAGGAAGATGCCCTCGGCGCTCTTGGCGGCCTTGGCGATGGCCTCGACATGCTTCTGGTTCTTGTCGATCAGGTCGTAGCGCATGCGGAAGCCGTCGGCCGGATCGACCGCGCCCTCCTTCGGCACCAGGTCACGGACGTGGCCGTAGGACGCCAGGACGGTGAAGTCCTTGCCCAGGTATTTGTTGATCGTCTTGGCCTTGGCGGGCGATTCGACGATGAGGAGGTTCTTGGCCATGGGCGGGGAGGTTCCGGGCGCGGCGTGAACGCCGCGCCAAAATGGGGATTGCAGAAGGCGACGCCCGAGGCCGGGGCCTCGGGCGTCTGGGTCGCTCTATTTATAGTGGAATCACGCCGAGGCCGGCGGTGTCAAGCTCGACGGCCCGGATGGGTGATACCGGTCGGTGGATTCGGGACCAAACCGTCAGATCCCGGATGCCCGATCCCGAATCCGGTTTTCAGTGCACCGGCTCCGGCTCGTCGACGAACATCTGGGTTTCCATCCAGGCGTAGGCGGCCTCGGAGCCGGGCTGGTTGAACAGCACCATCAGCACGACCCATTTCAGGTCGTCCAGGTCCAGTTCGTCCTGGTCCAGCGCCATGGCGCGGTCCAGCACCAGTTCGCGCTGGTCGGCATCGAGCACGCCGTGCTGCTCCAGGAACAGCAGGAAGCCGCGGCATTCGACGTCGAGCTTGTCCAGTTCCGGGCCGAAATAGATGCGGGTCGGGCCGTTGCTGCGCGCAACCGTGGCGCCGGGGCGCTGTTCGGCCAGGGCGTCGAGCCAGTCGAAAGCCTTGTTGATCTCCGCCGGGCTGAAACCGGCCTGGATCAAGCCGTTCTGGAGGGAGTCGCGATCGCGGACGGGGTCGGCGTCGTCGGTGAAGTAGTGCTCGAACAGGTACAGCAGGACATCCAGGATGCTCTCTTTCATTTCCCTCGGCCTGCGCCGGTCTCCGGCGCGTTGGGGGACAGGGTCTTGCGGGTGTAGCGGCCGTGCAGGTTGCTGACGTGGCCCTCAAGCTCCATGACCAGCAGCATGGAGGACAGTTCCGCGGCCGTCAATCCGGTCCGGTCGATCAGGCGATCCATACCGGTTGGGTCGTGGCCGAGGGCTGCCCACAAGCGCTGGTAGTCGGGGTCGTCGAGCAGCGGAGGCTGAATGGGCGTCCGCGGGTGCTCGACAGGGCCTGTAGTGGGGATGTCGAGGCGCTGGCGCAAGGTCGCGGCCAGCTCGGCAGCCATCGGCATGAGCGCGGCGATCACCTCGTCGGCGCGTTCGACCAGCCCGGCGCCATCGCGGATCAGCCGGTGGCAGCCGCGGGCGAGCGGGTTGTGGATCGAGCCGGGCACGGCGAACACGTCGCGGCCGCCTTCGCTGGCGCAGCGGGCGGTGATCAGCGCGCCGGAACGCAGCGCGGCCTCGATCACCAGCGTGCCCAGGCTGAGCCCGGCCAGGATGCGGTTGCGGCTGGGGAAGTGTTCGCGCCGCACCTGCGTGCCGGGGGCATGTTCGCTGACCACCGTGCCGCGGTCGGCGATCTGCGACATCAGTGCGGCGTTGTCGCGCGGATAGGCCACGTCGGGACCGGTGCCGAGCACGGCGATGGTCAGTCCGCTCTCGACCGCCAGCGCGCCCTGGTGCGCGGCGGTATCGATGCCGGCCGCCAGGCCGCTGGCGACGGCCAGTCCGGAAGTGGCCAGTGCATGCGCGAAATCGTAGGCGTTGTCGCGCCCGCCGGCGGTCGGCGAGCGGCTGCCGACCACGGCCACCGACGGATGCCAGAGCAGCGCCGGATTGCCGGCCACGAACAGCGCCAGCGGCGGACTGGAGATGCGCCGCAGCAGCGGCGGGTAATCGGCGTCGTGCCAGCCGAGCAGGTGGTGGTCCGGCTGTGCCAACCAGGTACGGCTGCGGGCGAGGTCGTCGGTCTCTTCCCGTTCCAGGGCGCGGATCTGCGCGTCGTCCAGCCCGGCGTCGCGCCATGCGCGTCGTCCCGCGGCCAGCGCGGCGGCGGGCGTGGCATGCGACTCCAGCAACTGGCGCCGCGACGCGGTCGTGCCGCCGGCGGCATGCAGCCGCAGCAGGGCCTGCTGGGAATCGGTGGGATCGGGATCGGCGGGTCGAAGTTCGGCGTGCATCGGATCAGCCTAATGCCGAAACGACGACGGCGCCCGCAGGCGCCGTCGCATCGTGATGTCGGAAAATTCTGATTACACGCAGGCCTGATTCGCGCAGGCGCGCTCGTCGTTACTGGGTGGCGTCCGGGTGCTTGAGGCCGTAGCCGACACGGGTCGGCTTGATGCCTTCCATGACCAGGCCGTAGCTCATCTTGTCGAAGGTGCGGAAGATCATGACGTGGCCGGCGAACTCGTCGGGCAGCTGCACGCGCGAACGCTTGGGCACGCTCAGGTCGCTGCGGTCGAGACCGTATTCGACGCGGTCGATCACCTGGTTGCCGTTGCTCCAGATCGAGAACACGGTGCCGTTGTCGATGCCGTCGCGGGCGCCGGCGGAGATCGCGATCACGTCGCGCGGACCGCCGTACAGGTTGACGTCGGCCACGGCCAGCACCTGCGCCTTGCCGACCGGCAACTGCACCTTCGGCGGATGCGGGAAGAACTGCAGATCGTAGGGTTGCGCGTCGACCGCGATCAGGCGGTCGCCGACCCGGACTTCGCGGCCGGCTTCGTCCAGCAGCAGCGTGCTGACCTGGACATCGCCCACTTCGCCGCGGGTGACGGTGCCGACGTTGACCCGGACCAGTTCGTGGCCGAGCAGTTCCAGCGGGCCTTCCATCAGCGCGATGTTGGTCCAGCCGGTGTTGAGGTCGGCGGTTTCGGTCAGCAGGCGGTTGCCGCGGAAGTCGAGGTCTTCCTTGAACACCATGTACTCGCCGTTGGACATGCGCCGGGTCTGGGTGAAGCGCTGGCTCGGGCGTACCACCATGTAGCGCTGCCCCGGCTGGGCGTCGGCGATGCCGCGCACGTAGGCGACCTGGCCCTGGGTGCCGCGCAGGCGCTCGCCTTCCAGGCTGACCACGTAGGGCAGCTGCTGGAACTCGTCGACGACGCGCAGGTCCTTGAGGAAGGCCTCGACCTGGTCCAGCGGGATCGCGTTGATCGGCGCCGCTTCGGTGCGCGGGCCCGGCTGCATGGCCACACGGTCGAGGTAGGCCAGGCTGATCACGTCGCCCGGATAGATCAGGTGCGGATTGGCGATCTGCGGATTGGCCTGCCAGATCTCCGGCCACAGCCACGGCTTCTTCAGGAAGCGCGCGGAAATGTCCCACAGAGTGTCTCCGCGCTTCACCACGTAGGTGTCGGGATGATCGCCGCGCATCTCCACGGCCGCAGCGTAGGTAGCGACGGTCAACATCGCTACCGCAAAAACAACACGAAGCCCCTGAGAAAGGTGCTTAAGCATCGCGGCCATCTACCCGCTCCCCTTGAAGAAAATCCCCTATAGCCGGGCCAATATAGCCCACAAACCTCGCTGCAAGGCAAGCGCGGCGGCGTTACAATCGCCCCAGCGCTTGCGCTTGTGACCGACGCCCCCATTTTCCAGCCATGGCCCTGCTCCCGATCCTCGAATTCCCCGATCCGCGCCTGCGCACCAAGGCGGTGCCGGTGGATCCCGTGCGCCTGGCCGATCCCGCGTTCCAGCGCCTGTTCGACGACATGTTCGAGACCATGTACGAGGCGCCGGGCATCGGCCTGGCCGCCAGCCAGGTCGACGTGCACCAGCGCTTCATGGTGATCGACGTGTCCGAGGAGAAGGACCGCCCGATGGTGTTCGTCAACCCGGTGATCGTCGCCAGGTCCGGCGAACAGGTCTATCAGGAAGGCTGCCTGTCGGTACCCGGCATCTTCGCCGATGTCACCCGCGCCAACGAGATCACCGTGCAGGCGCTCGATCGCCATGGACAGGCGTTCGAACTGAACATCGACGGCCTGCTGGCGGTGTGCGTGCAGCACGAGATGGACCACCTCGAAGGCAAGCTGTTCGTCGATTACCTGTCGCCGCTGAAGCGCGAAATGGTGCGCAAGAAGCTGGCCAAGCAGAAGCGCGCGGCCTGAAGGCCGGATTCGCCTGGGGCAGCATCCCTTTTAGTTGTCATCCCGAACGCAGTGAGGGACCTGCTTTTGCGTCGCAATCGACAAGCAGGTCCCTCACTGCGTTCGCGATGACAGCGGATAAAATCCGAGTATGGCTTTGAAAATCGTCTTCGCCGGCACGCCGGATTTCGCCGTGCCTTCGTTGCGCGCCGCCATGCGGCATGGCGATGTCGTTGCCGTGTACACGCAGCCGGATCGTCCGGCCGGGCGCGGCCGCGGCCTGCAGGCTTCGCCGGTCAAGCTGGAAGCGGTGGCCGCGGGCATCCCGGTGCTGCAGCCTGAAACGCTCAGGGACCAGGCGGCGCGCGATGCGTTGCGCGCGCTGCAGCCGGACCTGATGGTGGTGGTGGCCTATGGCCAGATCCTGCCGCAGAAGATCCTCGACATCCCGCGCCTGGGGTGCTGGAACGTGCATGCCTCGCTGCTGCCGCGCTGGCGCGGCGCCGCCCCGATCCAGCGTGCGATCGAGGCCGGCGATCGCGAGACCGGCGTGTGCCTGATGCAGATGGAAAAAGGCCTGGACACCGGCCCGGTGCTGCTGTCGCAGAAGCTGGCGATCGGCGACGACGAGACCGGAGGTGAACTGCATGATCGCCTGGCCGAACTTGGCGCGCAGACCTTGTCCGATGGCCTGGAGCTGCTGCTGGCCGGGGTGCGTCCGGTGCCGCAACCGCAACCGGAAGACGGCGTGAGTTACGCGCACAAGCTGGAGAAGCACGAGGCGAAACTGGACTGGTCGCAACCGGCGACGGTGCTGGCCAACAAGGTGCGCGCCTTCCATCCCTGGCCGATTGCCGAGGCGGAAGTGGCAGGCGAACGCGTGCGCATCCATGCCGCCGAAGCATTGCCTTCGATGCAGCGTGCAGTGCCGGGCACACTGCTGGCGGCGAGCCGTGATGGCATCGACATCGCCTGTGGCGAAGGCATGCTGCGGATCCACGACCTGCAGCGCGAAGGCGGCAAGCCGATCACGGCGACCGATTACGTCAATGCGCGCCGTGGTTTGCAGCAGGCCGTTTCGATGCCGCGACCATGAGCGGTGCGTCGTCGCGCGTTGCCGCCGCCCGCGTGCTGGATGCGGTGCTGCATCGTGGCCGCTCGTTGAAGGCCGAACTTGCCGTGGCATTGCCGGCGCTCGCTGACCCGCGCGATCGCGCGCTGGTCGAGGCGATCTGCTTCGCGGCATTGCGGCAGCGCGCCCGCCACGACGCCGCGCTGAAGGCGTGGATCGCCAAGCCCTTGCCCAAGCGCGACGACGAACTGCGTGCGCTGCTGCGCGCCGGTTTCGCGCAGGTCGACGCGCTCGGTCTGCCGGCCCACGCCGCGGTCGCGGCGACGGTGGAAGCGACACGAGCGATGGGACGCGCGCATCAGGCCGGGATGGTCAATGCATTGCTGCGGCGCGCGTTGCGCGAGGGCCTGCCCGAAGCCGATGCCGCCGATGCCTGGCCGACCTGGCTGCGTGAGCAGCTGCGCGCCGAGTGGCCCGGGGAATTTGCCGCCATCATCGCGGCCAGCGCGGTGCCTGCGTCGACCTGGCTGCGCGTGAACGCCCGTCGCGTCGCCCGCGACAATTACGTTGACACGCTGCGCGAAGCTGGCATCGAAGGCGTCGTGCCGGTAGGCCTGGCCGATGCCGTGCGCGTCGACGCTTCCGTTGCGGTGGCATCGTTGCCCGGCTTCGCGACGGGCGATGTCTCGATCCAGGACGGCGCCGCGCAGCTGGTCGCCGATGCGTTGTCGCCCGCGCGCGGCGCGCGCGTGCTCGATGCCTGCGCCGCGCCCGGCGGCAAATCGGCGCACCTGCTCGAACGCGATCCCTCGTTGCGCCTGACCGCTGTCGACAGCGATGCGCGGCGGTTGCGCAAGGTCGCCGAAACGCTCGCACGACTGCAACTGGAAGATGGCGCGGTGCTGAGTGTCGCCGATGCGAGCCGCCCGCAAACGTGGTGGGATGGTGCACCTTTCGACGCGATCCTGCTGGATGCGCCCTGTTCGGCGACCGGGATCGTGCGGCGGCAGCCGGACATCCTGCTGCATCGTCGCGAAAGCGACCTGGCGTCCGTTGTCGAGCTGCAGGCGCGCCTGCTCGACGCTGTCTGGTCGATGCTGCGACCCGGGGGCGTGCTGCTGTATGCGACGTGTTCGATCCTCAAGGCCGAGAACGAACAACAGGTGGCTGCGTTCCTCGCGCGCACGCCGGATGCGACCATCGATCCGCTCGACGAACGTTTCGGTCATCTCGCCGGGGCCGGCCGCCAGCGATTGCCGGGTGAGGATGGCATGGACGGGTTTTTCTATGCGCGATTGCGCAAGGGCGGCTGACCGCCTGCGTCATTCCGCGAAGGCAGATGTGCTTTACAACAGCCGAAGGCTGTCATCTCCGCTGACTCGCCTCGTCCGTCATCCCGGCGAACGCCGGGATCCAGGCGCTTTGGTCCTGGAGCAAGAGCTTCCGTGCGCTAAAGCGCCCGGGTTACTTTCTTTGCTGGCCCAAAGAAAGTAACCAAAGAAAGGGCCTGAAGCCCCATTGACTGACGTCGTAGTCGGGCTTGTGAGCGCTGAGCGGCGTCCGTCGCGGCCGACTTTCTTTACGCCGCTTCGAAGTTTGTCCTGCGTAGATGGACGGATTCCTCAGCCAGGGTTCGACCGATATGACACGCGCCGAGCGCTTATCATGTGGTCATGCTCAAGACCCGCGCTTCCCGTGATTTCTGGCTGCTTGCCTTCACTGCGTTGCTGGTGCTCGGCGCCGGCCTCGGCTTGCGTGATCCCTGGCCGGCCGACGAACCGCGCTTCGCGCTGGTCGCCAGGCAGATGGTCGAAAGCGGCAACTGGCTGTTCCCGCATCGCGGCATCGAACTGTATTCGGACAAGCCGCCGTTGTTCATGTGGCTGCAGGCGGCGACCTATACGGTGCTGCGCGACTGGCGTGTCGCCTTCCTGCTGCCGTCGCTGCTGGCTTCGCTCGGCACGCTGTGGTGCGTATACGACCTCGGCCGTCGCCTGTGGACCCGGCAGGTCGGTCTGTATGCGGCATGGGCATTGCTGTTCGCGCTGCAGTTCACGTATCAATCGAAGAAGGCGCAGATCGATCCGCTGGTGACGTTCTGGATCACGCTGGCCAACTACGGCCTGCTGCGGCATCTGCTGCTGGGACCGAACTGGAAGCTGTGGTGGCTGGGCTGGTTCGCCGCGGGGCTGGGCACCGTCACCAAGGGTGTCGGCGTACTGGCGTTGGTGATGATCGTGCCGGCGCTGTTCGCGGTCTGGCGCGGCTGGCCGCGCGTAGGGCTGCACCTGCGCGATGCGCGCTTCTGGCTGGCGCCGCTGGCATTCGCCTTCGCCGCGTCGCTGTGGCTGGTGCCGATGGTGACCACGGCGTTGTCGCAGGACGATCCCTCGTATCGCGCCTATCTCAACGACATCCTGTTCAACCAGACCGCGAACCGCTACGCGCGCTCCTGGGACCACGCGCAGCCGCCGTGGTATTTCCTCGGCGTGATGCTGACCATGTGGTTGCCGGCGATGCTGGCACTGCCGTGGGCCTTGCCGGCCTGGAAGCGTCGCCTGCAGCGTCGCGATGCGCGTTACCTGTTGCCGCTGGCGTGGTGGCTGCTGCTGGTGGTGTTCTTCTCCATTCCCAGCGGCAAGCGCGATGTCTACATCATGCCGGCGTTGCCGATGGCGTGTCTGGCGCTGGCGCCGCTGTTGCCGGGCATTGTGCGCAAGCTGTGGGCGCAACGGCTGGCGATCGCGTTCGCAGGCTTGCTTGCCGGTGTCGCGTTGCTGCTTGGATTGACGCTGCTGTTCGGCGACACGGCTTTCGAACGACGCCTGATCGAGCAGCGCGGCTTCACCAACGGCGCGCATGCGCTGGCCTGGCTGCTGTCGGCGATCGGCGCCTGGGGCATCGGCAGCCTGGTGTGGTTCGGGCGACGCCGCGCGATCGCGGGCCTGGTCAGCACGCTGGCCGGGCTGTGGGTGCTGTACGGACTGGTCGCTTATCCACTGCTCAATCCGTCGAGCTCGGCACGCGAGCTGATGGAGGATGTCGCGGTGCGCATCGGTCCGGATTCCGAGTTGGCGCTGGTGGCGTGGAAGGAACAGAACCTGTTGATGTCGAGGCCGATGGCGACCACGTTCGGCTTTGTCATGCCCTGGCCGGAGCAGTTGCGGCGCGGCATCGAATGGCAGGCGCAGGCGCCGGGCAAGCGCTGGCTGCTGGTGCAGGAGCCCGCGTTGGGCGAGTGCGTGGTTCGCGCGAAAGCCGAGCTGGCGGGGCTGTCGAACCGGCGTCGCTGGTGGCTGGTGCCGGCCGACGCGGTCGTGCCCGGCTGCGTGCCCGCGACTTCGGACGTGCCCGGCAACGCGGTGGACACCGATCCGGACTGAGCGTTTTTGTTCTAGAGCGGAGCTCGCTTCGCTCTACGAGGCCGCGCGCAGCAGCCGGTACTTGTCATAAACGTAGCGTGCGTGCAGCGCGTGGTAGCGGTAGGCCATGGCGCCATCGAGAAAGCCGCCGCGCAGCAGGTAGTTCTTGAGCCAGTAGGCGGTCGCATGCAGCGCCGCCGACAGCGGGCCGGCACGACGGCCGGCGGCACGCTTCTGCCGGGCCCAGAGCTGCGCGTAACGTTGCAGCTTCGCCGCATATTCCTCATGGCTGCGCGCGGTGTCGTGTTCGATGCGTGCATCCAGCAGCGCCACGTGCTGGCCGGCCAGGTCGAGCTTCTCGTGCACGTCCGCCGGCAGGTAGCGCAGCGACGGGCGGAACAGGCGCTCGACCTTTTCCCTGCCCCAGCCGCCGTGATCCAGCGTCGCGCCGAGAAAACGCGTGCGTCGCAGCAGTCGCCAGACATCGGCGCGTTCGACTTCACCATCGGCGAACAGGTCGCGCAGCGCTTCGGCAGCGCCATCGCCCAGCCATTCGTCGGCATCCAGCAGCAGCACCCACGGCTGGGACGCGCGTGCGATCGCCGCGTTCTTCTGTGCCGCGAAACCGAGCCAGGGCTGTTGTTCGACACGCGCGCCGGCGGCGACGGCGACCGCCGCGGTTGCGTCGTCGGAGCCGGAGTCGAGCACGATCACCTCGGTGCAGACCGAGACCAGGCTGGCGACGCAGCGGCCGATGCGGTCGGCCTCGTTTTTGGCGATGACCACGCCGCTGATCGGCAATTTCGATTGGTTCGGCATCGGCAGGCTCACCAGCGCAGCGGCCGTCGCGCCACTTCGCGGGCGAGGCGCTGGTACAGCGCCTCGGCTTCACGATCGGCCAGGAAGCGGATGCGCAGCGGCGGCGACAAGGCGCTGGCGCCGGCAGTATCCAGGTGCACGGTGGCCATGCCGAAGCGGCGATCCAGCGGCGAACGCGTCAGCCGCAGCGCCTGCAGCTTGTCCAGTTCGGCGAAACGCCAGTGCCGCGACCACCAGCCCTCGCGCACCGCGACCAGTTGTCCGTCGATCGCATAACCGGCGCGACGTGCGTGCTGGCGCGCGGCCAGTGCTGCCCATGGCAGCCACAGCAGGCCAAGCAGGCCCCAGTGGCCGAAGCGCCAGCCCAGGCCTGCCGTCAACGCCAACGTGAACACGATGCCCGGCAACCACAGGCGCCACCACGCCTGCGGATGCAGCGGCGTCCATCCGGCAAGCGGCCATTGCGCGCGCGGCAGCAGGTGCTGCAGCAGCGCGTCGCAGGTCGCCGGCGTGGCGACCGGCGCCAGTTCGCCGATGCCGCGCGGGTCGTCCTGCTTGCCGGCGACCGCGGTGTCGATCTGCAGGCTGCGCCGCTTGAGCAGGCGATGCATCAGGCCTTCCTGCAGGGTCCAGGCCTGGATGCGGCGACGCGGCACGCTGCTGCGTACCCGCGTCAGCAGGCCGCGCTCGACCGTGAGCCGCCGACCATGCTGCTGCAGACGGAAGCCGTGGTACTGCAGCAGTGCGATCGCGATCGAGAACAACCGCATCAGCAGCATCACGCCGGCGACCAGGATGATCCCGGCGAGGGCGTATTCGATCGCGCCGAAGTGATGGCTGCCTGCGTAGCCGAACAGCATCTTGCCGACACGTTCGAACAGGTTCGGGATCAGCCGTGGGCTGACCTGCGACGCCGCCGCGAAGGCTGCACCGATCACGATCAGCCCGCGATTGGAGATCAGCCCCAGCCGCAGCACCTCGCCAGGCGGCAGCTGCAACAGCAACTGGCCCTGCTCGGCAAGATCCGGTGTCGCGGCATCGGCGCTGCCGGTGCTGCGACGGCGCAGCAGCGTTTCCAGCGCCAGTGCGTCGGCCAGTTTCAGCACCCGCATCTCCGCTTCCGGTTTTTCGCCGCCGGCCGACTCCAGCCGCACTTCCGCCACGTTGAACAGCCGGTGCAGCAGCGTCTGGTGCAGGGCGACGTTGTGGATGCGCGCGAACGGGATCTGTCGCAGGCTGCGATGCAGCAGTCCGCTGCGGATCACCAGACGGTCGCCATCGACGCGGTAGCGATAGGTGAAGTACTGCCAGATTGAACCCAGCGCCAGTACGCCGACGCCGATCAGCGGCCACAATTCGTTGCGGTCGCCCTGGCCGAAGAAGAACAGTGCGACCAGCGGGACGATGAACTGCCGCAGCTGCCGGATCAGCACGAACAGCCACGACAGCGGATGCAGCCGCTGTTCCGGCGTGGCGTCCGCCGCCGGCGCCGCCGCTTCAGGCGTCGGTGTCGTCGTCATCGTCGGTCTGCAGCAGTGCGAGGCGATCGCGCAGGCGTTCGGCGTCGGCCTCATCCAGTCCGGTGACTGACACCGCGCTGTTGCGCGTGCCGGCGGTATGGATCACCAGTGTCGCCAGCCGGTAGCGGCGCTCCAGCGGTCCATGCTTGAGATCCAGGTGCTGCACGCGCGAGGCCGGCACCCGGGTCTCGCTGCGCCACAGGTTGCCGCGGCGCAGCGCGAAGCCGTCGGCGTCCAACTTCCATCGCGTATGGCGGTATTGCTTGCGAGCCAGCCACCACCCGAACAGCGGCAGCCCGAGCAGGGCGATGCACGCGGCGGCCAACTCCCACGACTTCGATGGAATCAGCAGGCCGATCGGCACCAGCATGGCCAGCGCCGCGACAATCGAGCCGGCCACGTTGACCAGCACGAACATCGTCAACGCGCGCGGCGGCATCGGCTGCCATCCCGGGTCGCCGGCGGCGATGGCGGGTGCGGGATCGGGCGTGGCGTCGCTCATCAATGCGTTTCCAGATCCCGGTAGGGATTGTCTTCGCCGCTGCCCGGCGGACGCAGCGTATAGCGCTTGTAGGTCCACTGGTACTGCGCGGGATCGCGTCGCGCGATCTGCTCGACCGCGGCGTTCAGCGCAGCCACGCCTTCCGCGACGTCGGGCGAAGCGATCGCCTGCGGCGCCGGTTCGATGCGCAGCGCGAAATCGGGACCGGCGCCGATGCGTTCGCAATACGCGAACAGCACGGTGGCGCCGCTGCGTTCGGACAGGCGGTTGAGCAGGGTCATGGTCAGCGCCTGCACGCCGAAGAACGGCGCGAACTCGCCGTCGCCGGCCTTGGGTTGCTGGTCAGGCAGGATGCCGGTGACGCCGCCGGCCTTCATCAGCTTCCACAGCTGGCGTACCGCCGGGCCTTCGGCACGGATCTGGGTCACGCGACCGCTGTCGTCGGCGCGGACGATGCGCAGGAAGGCTTCGCCGATCGCCGATTCCGGCGGCCGGTACAGGATCGAGATCGGCGTCTTCGAAGCCAGCCACTGGTTGAGCAGCTCCCAGTTGCCATAGTGCGGCGCGGCGACGATCAAACCCTTGCCGGCTGCGACGGCGTCGTCGAACAGATCGACGCCATGACTTTCGCGGATCAGCGCCAGGTTGCGCGCATGCGGACGCGTCCACAGTCGCAGTGTTTCCAGTGCCTGGCGTGCAGTGCCGCGCAGGATCGCACGGTGCAGGCGCTCGCGTTCGTCGACCGGCATCCGTGGGTACGCAAGTTGCAGGTTGCGTCGCGCGACGCGGCTCTCGCGCACGTCCAGCCGTCGCATCGCGGCTGCCATGGCATCGCCGCAGCGCATCAGCCACGACCAGGGCATGCGGGCGATGCTGGCGACGAGGACGTACAGCAGGCGGGCGGTGAAGTTGGTCATTGAAACGCAGTCTACCGGCTGCGTGCGGACGTATTCACCCGGTGACCGCCGCCGCTGTGACAGTCATTCGGGCGTAGGTTGATCCGGTGGTTGCTTGCTGTGCTTGTCATCCCGGCGCACGCGGAACCCCGTTTTTTGCGTTGTAGAGAGGAGCTTGTTCCACTGCCTCTTGCTGCAAGTGCAGAGCTTCCGCCTTGCGGCGGGTCACTTTCTTTGCTGGCCCAAAGAAAGTAACCAAAGAAAGGGCCCGAAGCCATGTTGAGAGTGCCGCACTCGTTAGGTACGGGTTCGAAATCTCTTTCGACGCGGCCACGGCTCTTGTCGCTGATCTGGACTTGTGGGCTGGCGCCCACAGGGTGCCGCTTCGTTGATTGAGCTGCTTCCGACGGTCATCCAACCGGATCGAGCTGTGCCGAAGACCGGATCCCGGCGTGCGCCGGGATGACGGCCATGAGAGGCTTGCCCGATTCCCGATTCCCGATTCCCGATTCCCATGCTCGCCCTCATCCAGCGTGTGACCCAGGCCGCCGTCGTCGTTGGCCATGAAACCGTCGGTGCGATCGGTCCGGGCCTGCTTGCGCTCGTCGGCGTCGAGCCCGGCGATGGCGAACCGCAACTGGCACGGATGGCGCAACGCCTGCTCGGTTACCGCGTGTTCGCCGATGCCGAGGGTCGGATGAACCGCTCGCTGGCCGACAACGGTGGCGGGTTGTTGCTGGTCAGCCAGTTCACGCTGGCGGCAGACACCCGTTCCGGCATGCGCCCGGGCTTCAGCACGGCCGCCGCACCGGCCGAGGCTGAACGGATCTTCAGCCAGTTGGTGGCGATCTGCCGCGAAAAACACCCTGCAGGGGTGGAAACCGGGCGGTTCGGTGCCCATATGGTGGTCAGCCTGGTCAATGATGGCCCGGTGACCTTCCTGCTCAAGTCCTGACCCGGCTGGCTGGCTGGTATAATTACGGGTTCACTTTCCCATACCGGTGGCGCCTCACATGGCCAACGAACGTCAGGCCCCACAGTCCGACATCAAGCAGCTGATCAGCAAGGGCCTGGAACAGGGTTACCTGACCTATGCCGAGGTCAACGATCACCTGCCGGACGATCTCGTCGATCCCGAGCAGATCGAAGACATCATCGGCATGATCAATGGCATGGGCATCGAGGTGCACGAGATCGCACCGGATGCCGAAACGCTGTTGCTCGCCGGCGCTAGCGATGGTGGCCGCGAAGTCGACGACACCGCCGCCGAGGAAGCCGCTGCCGCGCTGTCGGCGCTGGATACCGAAGCCGGTCGCACCACCGACCCGGTGCGCATGTACATGCGCGAGATGGGTACGGTCGAACTGCTGACCCGCGAAGGCGAAATCGCGATCGCCAAGCGCATCGAGGAAGGCCTCAACCAGATGCTGTCGTCGCTGGCCAGCTTCCCGTGGTCGGTCAAGCTGCTGCTCGACGATTACGACCTGCACAAGGCCGGCAAGAAGCGCCTGGCGGAAATCGTGGCCGGCTTCAACGACGCCGAAGAGGAAGTCCCCGAGCCGCCGGCGGCGGTGGAAGTCGCCGACAGCGATGCCGAAGCCGACGAGGAAGAAGACGACGCCACCGCCGATGCCGAGGAAGCCGGTCCCACCGGTCCGGATCCGGTCGAGGTCGCCAACCGCATGGAGGCGCTCGGCGCGCTGTACGTCAAGTTCGAGAAGAGCTACGCCAAGAACGGCCCGAGCAACAAGGCGGTGATCAAGTTGCGCCAGGACATGGCCGACCTGTTCATGACCTTCAAGCTGCCGCTGCCGCTGACCGACACGCTGGTGCGCAAGCTGCGCGAAGTGGTCGGCCAGATCAAGGAACACGAGCGCCGCATTCTCGACCTGTCCACACGCGTGGCCAAGATGCCGCGCAAGGATTTCATCCGTGCCTGGGAAGGCAACCAGACCAACCTGGAATGGGTCGACGAAGTCCTCAAGCGCAAGCAGAAGTGGTCGTCGGGCCTGCGCGACGTCAAGGACAAGATCATCGCCGAGCAGGAAGCGACCATCGCCACCGAAAAGGCGCTGCACCTGACCCTGGCCGACATCAAGGAAATCAGTCGCGCGATGGCTTACGGCGAGGCGAAGGCGCGCAAGGCCAAGAAGGAGATGGTCGAGGCCAACCTGCGCCTGGTGATCTCGATCGCCAAGAAGTACACCAACCGCGGCCTGCAGTTCCTGGACCTGATCCAGGAAGGCAACATCGGCCTGATGAAGGCGGTCGACAAGTTCGAATACCGCCGTGGCTACAAGTTCTCGACCTATGCGACGTGGTGGATCCGCCAGGCGATCACCCGCTCGATCGCCGACCAGGCGCGCACCATCCGCATCCCGGTGCACATGATCGAGACGATCAACAAGCTCAACCGCATCAGCCGGCAGATGCTGCAGCAGTACGGCCGCGAAGCGACGCCGGAAGAACTGGCGAAAGAGATGGACATGCCCGAGGACAAGATCCGCAAGGTCATGAAGATCGCCAAGGAACCGATCTCGATGGAGACGCCGATCGGCGACGACGAGGATTCGCATCTCGGCGATTTCATCGAGGACACCAACGTGATGTCCCCGGTCGAGAACACAGTCGACATCAACCTGTCGGAAACCGTGCGCGACGTGCTGGCCGGTTTGACTCCGCGCGAAGCCAAGGTGTTGCGCATGCGCTTCGGCATCGACATGAATACCGATCACACGCTGGAAGAAGTCGGCAAGCAGTTCGACGTGACCCGCGAGCGCATCCGCCAGATAGAGGCCAAGGCGCTGCGCAAGCTGCGTCATCCGAGCCGCTCCGAACAGCTGCGCAGCTTCCTCGACATCGAGTAGGCCGCACGCCGTGTGCAGGTACAAAAAACCCCGCCTCGCGCGGGGTTTTTTCTTGCATGAAACAGCGCATTGGCGTGCGCGATTGTTCGAGCGACCCGACGTCCAGCGGTAACAAGGAACGGCCCGCTTGCGCGGGCCGTTCGTGTCGCTTCACCAGCCATGGTTCGGCTTATTCGACGCTGACCGCGCTCCAGGCAGCCGCGACCGCCGCGTACTGCGGCGAGTCCGCGCCGAACAGATCGGTCGCGGCGCTCAGCGTGGCCACACGCGCACCGGGATAGTCGGTGTCCTCGACCATGTAACCGGTCAGCGCCAGGTACCAGATCTGCTCGGCGTCCGCGCGGCCGATGCCGGCCAGTTCGGTGTTGCCGTTGCAGACCAGATCGGCCGCCGTCAGGTTGGCGCCGGTGCCTTCGCCCCAACCGTCGGGTACCACCGCGCCTTCCGCCAGCAGGTAGAAGAAGTGGTTGGCCACGCCCGAGCTGTAGTGCACGTCGATGCCGCCGATGTCCGGGCTCCAGCAATCCGGCGAGAGTCCGTCCAGGCTCGGCTTGAACATGTAGCGCAGCGCGGTCTGGTACGGCAGGCTCGGATCCTGGCGGAACACCAGTTCACCGATCAGGTAATCGGGCGTGTCGCCCTCGGTGTTGGCGCGGTACTCGACCATGGCGCCGAAGATGTCGGAGGTCGCTTCGTTCAAGCCGCCCGACTCGCCGGAGTAGATCAGGTCGGCGGTGCGGCTGGTCACGCCGTGCGACATCTCGTGGCCGGCCACGTCCAGTTCCACCAGCGGTCCGACCGACGAGCCGTTGCCGTCACCAAAGGTCATGCAGAAGCAGGCGTCGCTCCAGTTGGCGTTGGCGTAATTGCGGCCGTAGTGCACGCGGCTCAGTGCGCCCTTGCCGTCGTTGGCGATGCCAGCACGGCCGTGCACTTCCAGGAAGTAATCCCAGGTCGACGACACGCCGAAATGCGCATCGACCGCGACCGTCTGCGAGTTGGTGTTGGTACCATTGCCCCAGACGTTGTCCGAATCGACGAACGCGGTACCCAAGCCCACGGTGCGGTTGCCCATGTTGCTGGTCCAGCCGCCGCCGCGCGTAGGATCGATGAGCTGGAAGCCGTTGCTGCATTCGCCGGTGCCCAGCTCGACCTCGCCCAGGTACAGCGCGTCGCCGACACCGGTGGCGGCCGTCGGGTTGGCGCACTTCGGACCATCCGGGCCGGGCTTGGCGGTGTATACCCGATCCCACTTGTCGAGGATCTTGCCGTTGTGCGCGTCGACGATGACATGCATGTCGGTAGGCGTCTGGTCTTTCTTGACGCCCTGGTAGCGGACTTCATACGCCAGCTTCGGCGCAGCGTCGCCGCGTGCGTAGATGACAGTCCTGGAGGTTGGCGACTTGGTGAAGTTGTACTCGCTGCCCAGGCGCGCACCGGCTTCGACGATGGCCCAGTCCTTGTCGACCGTTGGCACGATGTTCGGACGGGCTAGCGCGTCCAGGGTCTGCGTGACGGACTTGATCTGGTTGTTGCGGGAATGCACCACGATCCCGCCACCGATCACCGGCAGGCCACGATACGTGCGCGCAAAACGGACGTGCTCATTGCCGTTGCGATCAACGACGACATCCTTCGCGATGAACTGATCCGCGGAATCGCGCCGTACCAGACTGGTGGCGGGGCCGTTGAGCAGGCCCTGTGCGCGCACTACGGGGGAAGACGTGCGAAGGTCGCCGGCAACGGCGGTGGCAGAAAGCGCCAGCGCGGACACGACAGCCGCGCTCAAAAGACTGGACTGCATGCGGATCTCTCCCAAGAAAAGGTGATGAACGTAAGGTCGTCTCATCGGATCCCCTCGCGGAACATAACTTTTTCCGCAGGCGTTTGTGTGAATTCGCATGTCGGCCAGCGATCGTGACGCGCGATGACGACGCCGACGCATGCGGGGCGACACGAGCGCGCATGACAATGTGATGACACCACCGATGCAATTCGCAATTCCTTTGTGATCCCGTCTGCAGATACCGCCGGGTGACGGTGAACGATGTGATGGCCGCGTCAACGCGTACGGATGCGTATGCGATCGCTGCAAAAAAATAATCATCAGCCCCCTTGCAAGCAGCAAAACCCGGAACTAATCTTCGCGGGTCGTCAGGGGCGACAAGGCTGATGTTTCTTCGGTGCCGCGATCCACATGATCGTGGCGGCGGGCACGCCTCTGTTCCTCCTGGCGCACGCCGCGTAATCGCCCGATGAAATGCAGCCCTGCAGGCTCACACTTTCATCAGAAGGGGTAGCACGATGCGCGGAAGCAGGAAGTCCCACACCATCCACGTCGCTCCGATCACGCGCGCCATACGCGCGGCACTGACGGCCTCGGCGATCGCCCTTGTCGGAACCGGCGCCGTCCAAGCGGGCGACTGCGGCAACCTTGCGCAGGCCCAGCTGATCCGATGCGCCGCGCCTGACAGCGCGAGCGCGCCAGTCGTCGACCTGACCACCATCGCAGGTGGACATGCCCCCAGTTCGGTAGTGTCCGGCCAGGCAATCGCCGCCGGCACGCAGCCACTGCAGACGCTCAACATCACGGTCGTCAACAACGGCACGATCGGCGAGTCCGGCAGCGGCGACGTGATCGGCATCAATGCGGACTACGCCGGTGCCGAGCTCAGCGTCGTCAACAACGGCGAGATCTACGCCGAATCGGTCGACGGCATCGCGGACGGCATCTTTGCCTACGGCGCGGACGTCACAGTCAACAACAGCCTGCAGGGCGTGATCGAAGCCAACGGCTATACCTGGGCCGCCGGCATCGAGGCGCAGGGCGACTCGGTAACGGTGAACAACGTCGGCAGCATCAGTGCCAACGCAACCGCGTACGACACGGTGAATGGCATCTACGGTCACGCCTACGGCATCTACGCCGCCGGCGGTGGCGACGATGGCGTGGTGGTCAACAACCGCGGCTCGATCGAAGTGTCCGGGCCGTATGCCACCGGCATTTATGCCTACGGCGGCGGCGCGGGCGGCATCACCGTCACCAATCGCGGCGACATCACTGCGACCGCCGACAACGGCTTCGCCACCGGCATCAAGGCGGTGACGAATGTCGAAGGCAGCGATATCGATGTAGCCAACCGCGGCAGCATCGAAGCCACCGGCATGAACGGCGCGAGCGGCATTGTCGCCGTGGCGTCGGGCACCGGATCCTCGGCCAGCGTCAACAACACCGGCGACATCTACGCGGCCACGACCGTCTACTACTCCACGGCCGAAGGCATCGTGGCCTCGGCCGATGGCGACGCCAGCATCCGCAACAGCGGCACGATCACGGTCGGCTACGGCGACTACGCCTACGGTGCGCTTGCAATGTCGTTCGCCGGCGATGCCGACGTGCGCAACACGGGCGACATCACCGTCAACGGCGGCCTCAGCGGCTACGGCGTGCTGGCAGCATCGCAGAACGGCTATGCCGACGTATCCAACGCCGGCTCGATCACGGTCGACTCCAGTTTCGGCACCGCGGCCGGCATCAACGCCAGCAGCCTGGCCGGCAGTACGGTCGACAACAGCGGTGCGATCACCGCCACGGCCAACAAGTACGCATTCGGCGTGCTGGCCAACACCTCGCAGGGCGACACCGTCGTCGACAACAGCGGCTCGATCAGCACCGACGGCAAGTACAGCTTCGGCGTGCTCGCGCAGTCCGGCGATGGCAACGCCACGCTCTACAACAGCGGTGCGATCGCGGCGGTGGGCAAGTATGCCTACGGCACGACGGTCGCATCCAACTACGGCGACGCGGCGATCTTCAACGCCGAGGACGGCAGCCTGTCCGCCTACAGCGGCGACCTGCTGGCGGTAGGTGCGTTCGCCAACGCCAACAACGACGGCAACGCCTCGATCGACAATGCGGGCAGCATCAGCGCCAGTGGCGCAGGCTATGCGCAACTCGCCTACGGCGCGGTGGTGCAGGTCGACGCCGGCGATGCGCTGGTCACCAACAGCGGCGACATCAGCGCCGACAACAGCTACGGTTCGGCGCGCGGCGTGATCGTGCGTTCCTCGGCCGGCGGCGATGCGACGGTGGACAACGACGGCAACATCATCGTCACGGCGACCGGTACCGGCGAGTATCTGGCGTCCGACGCGATTGGCGTGTACGTGTACGTGCCGGGCGGCACGGCGACCGTCAACAACACCGGCTCGATCGCGGTCAGCTCCGCGTCGGGCCTGGCCGATGGCGTGTTCGCCGCCGGTGCGGTCGCGAATGTCGACAACTCCGGTTCGATCAGCGCCGACGGCTACACCTGGGGCGCGGGCATCGAGGCGCAGGGCGACGACGCGGCGTCGGTGACCAACACCGGCGACATCAGCGCGTCGGCGACCGCGTACGTGGTCGCTGATCCGGAAGCGGGCACCGAGGGCATCTACGGCCACGCCTACGGCATCTATGCCAGTGGCGGCGACGGCGGCGTCATGGTCGACAACCAGGGCTCGATTGCCGCGACCGGCCCGTATGCAACCGGCGTCTACGCTTACGGTGGCGGCATCGGTGGTGCCCAGGTCAGCAATTCCGGCGACATCACTGCCACGGCCGACAACGGTTTCGCCACCGGCATCAAGGCGGTGACCAGCGTCGAGTACAGCGACATCGCGATCGAGAACACCGAGAGCGGCAGCATCGTCGCCACCGGCATGAACGGCGCGAGCGGCATCGTCGCGCTGGCGACCGGCACCGGTTCGTCGGGCACGGTCGAGAACGCCGGCAGCATCTATGCGGCGACCACGGTGTACTACTCGTCGGCCGAAGGCATCGTGGTTTCGGCTGACGGCGACGCCAACATCGGCAACAGCGGCACCATCACCATCGGCTACGGCGATTACGCCTACGGCGGCCTGGCGCTGGCGTTCGCGGGCGATGCGAACGTGGACAACTCCGGTTCGGTCGTGGTCAACGGCGGCTTCGACGCGGTCGGATTCGCCGCCGCCTCGCAGAACGGCTATACCAACGTGACCAATGACGGCATGATCGAGACCTATGCGCGCTTCGGCGACGCCATCGGCATCGACGCCAGCAGCCTGGCCGGCACCCATGTCCAGAACAATGGCGACATCATCGCCACGGCCAACAAGTACGCGATCGGCGTGCTGGCCAACACCTCGCAGGGCGATACCGTCGTCGAAAACAGCGGCTCTATCAGCACCGATGGCAAGTACAGCTTCGGCGTACTGGCGCAGTCGGGCGATGGCGACGCCACGGTGTACAACACCGGCCTGCTGGCCGCGAGCGGCAAGTATTCCTATGGCGCGCTTGCCTCGTCGAACTATGGCGATGCCCTGATCAGCAACGCCGAAGGCGGCAGCCTGTCCTCCTATAGCGGCGACCTGCTGGCAGTGGGCGCATTCGCCAACGCCAACAACGACGGCAACGCCACGATCGACAATGCGGGCTCGATCGATGCCTTCGGCTCCGGCTATGCGCAGATCGCCTATGGCGCGGTGGTGCAGGTCGATGCCGGCGATGCGCTGGTCACCAACAGCGGCGACATCACCGCCGAAAACACCTATGGCGCGGCGCGTGGCGTGATCGTGCGTTCGAGCGCAGGCGGCGACGTCGGCGTGGACAACAGCGGCAGCATCAGCGCGATCGCGACCGGCTCCGGCGTCTACGAGGGCTATTACGGCACCTACACCATCAACACCGACGTGATCGGCGTCTACGCCTACGCGCCCGGTGCCACGGCCACCGTCACCAACAGCGGCGCGATCACGGTCAGCACCGAAGCCGGCCTGGCCGATGGCATCTTCGCGTCCGGCGCGGCGGCGTACGTCGACAACTCCGGTTCGATCACCGCCGACGGCTACACCTGGGGCGCGGGCATCGAGGCACAGGGCGACGACCTGGCCTGGGTCGACAACTCCGGCGACATCAGCGCCAGCGCCATCGCCTATGCGCCGGCCGATCCCGAAGCCGGGACCGAGGCCGTGTATGGCCATGCCTATGGCATCTATGCCAGCGGCGGCGACGGCGGCGTCTACGTCCGCAACACCGGCACGATTGCGGCAGTCGGTCCCTACGCGACCGGCATCCACAGCTACGGCAGCGGCATAGGCGGGATCTTCGTCGACAACCGCGGCGACGTGGCCGCGACCGCCGACAACGGCATCGCCAGCGGCATCAACGCGGTAACGGTTGCCCCCGGCAGCGATGTCGAGATCGCCAATCGCGGCAACATCGACGCCAGCGGTTACAACGCGGCCTCCGGCATTTCCGTGCTGGCCGGCGGCGAGGATTCCGGCATCGAGGTCAGCAACGCGGGCAGCATCAGCGCCATCGCCTCGCCCGACTACAAGTACGGCAATGCGGTCGGCGTGGCGGCTTCCGGCGACGGCGACGTCAGCATCCGCAACACCGCCGCCGGTTCGATCTACGCCAGCGGCGCCTACGCCTACGGCGTCCTGTCGCTGGCCTTCGCCGGCGACTCGGACGTGGTCAATGCCGGCGACATCACGTCCAACTCGACGGGCTCGTTCTATGCGTTCTCGTACGGCGTGGTTTCCTCCTCGCAGAACGGCACCGCTTCGGCGACCAATACCGGCAGCATCTCCGCCACCGCCGGTGGCCTGATCTCCGTTGCCCGCGGCATCGACGCCAGCGGCGTGGACGCGGACGTGGTCAATCGCGGCACCATCGAAACCGACGGCAAGTACAGCCGCGGCATCAACGCGGTCGCCAGCGCGGGCGACGTCGCAGTCCGCAACCAGGGCTCGATCTACGCCAGCGGCAAATACACCTATGGCGTGGCCGGCATCTCCACCGATGGCGACGTGCGCATCACCAATACCGCCGACGGCGTGGTCGATGCCTATACCTCCGGTGCAGTGGCGGTAGGCCTGCTGGGCATCTCCACCTATGACGACGTGGAAATCGTCAACGCCGGCAGCATCGCCTCGCATGGCGACTACGCCGGGCTGTCCGCTGGCGTATATGCGTCCTCGGACAACAACGACGTCTCGGTGATCAACCGCGGCACGATCGACGCCAGCAGCCTCTACGGCAATGCGTTCGGCGTGCTGGCCAACATCGGCAGCGACGACGAGCTGAGCATCGACAATCGTGGCGACATCTTCGCCACGTCGTCCGCAGCCAATGCGGTCGGCATCGACGGCAGTGCCGAGGGTGGTGGCGATGCGGTGTTGCGCAATCGCGCCACGATCGAAGCCACGACCAGCGTCGGCGATGCGATCGGCATCAGCGGTACTGCCGGTGGCGGCGGTGAACTGACCCTGGCCAACACCGCCAACGGCAGCATCACCGCGACCTCGGTCGACGGTGATGCGATCGGCCTGTACGGCGTGCTGACCGGCTCCGACGTCACCGTCAACAACGCCGGCAGCATCACGGTCTCCTCGACCAATGGTGCCGCCGACGCCATCCGCATCGTGGACGGTGCGCCCCTGGCGCCGGTCAACGCCACCATCGTCAACAGTGGCTCGATCACCGGTGCCATCGTCACCGGCGGCGGCAACGACGTGATCTCGAACTTGCGCGGAGGCGTCTGGCAGCTGGCCGGCACGGCCAGCAATTTCGGCGCCGGCAACAACCGCTTCAGCAACGCCGGTACGATCCGCGTCTCGGGTGCGAGCACCATCGACATGACCGACGGCAGCGCTGCGGCCCTGTCCGCCGCGTTGGCGCAGCCGAAGGGTGAGGCGTCGTTCAGCAACAACGGCGTCATCGACTTCCTCGACGGCGCCGCCGATGACAGTCTGACCATCACCGGTGGCTTTGGCGGTCGTGGTGACATCAACCTCGACGTGGGCCTGAGCAAGCAGGTCAACGACCAGCTGTTCGTGCAGGGCGGCGTCGGCAAGGGCACGCTCCAGCGCGTCAATGTCATGCTGCTCGACGGTTTGCCGAAATCGAGCGACGTCGGTACCGAGCTACAACTGGTGCACGTGTCCGGCGGCACCAGTCCGTCGGCATTCGTCGCCGGCAAGGTGCTCGGCATCTCGCCGCGCGACTTCCTGTCGATGGGCATGAACCTGTCCAACCAGCCCGACACCACGGCGGCCGCGGACGGCAACGGCAGTTCCTACCTGCTCTCGGTGGAGACCTACGTCAGCGGCCTGAACGCCGCCGGCGTGCTGGCCTCCTCCGCGGTGCTGGGCGTCGACAGCCTGATGACCAGCACGATCGGCAACTGGCGCGACCGCAACTACTCGCTTGCGGCCGCGGGTCGCCAGCCGGCGCTGAACAACATCAACCTGTGGGTGCGCGGTTTCCGCGACGAAAGCGGCATGAGCCCGGATCACCTGTCCGGCAACTTCGGCCAGCTGTCCAACTCGCGCTTGAGCCAGGACAACTACGGCACCGAGATGGGCGTGGAGTACCAGGCACTGAACGGCTTCCGGTTCGGTACGCTGTTCGCCAAGTCCGAAGGCAAGCAGTACCTGGTCGACGAGCACGGCATGGACACGATCCGCGGCAACACCCTGGGCCTGTACGGCACATGGGTTTCGCCGCTAGGTTTCTACGTCGACGCGTCCTGGCGCAGCATGCAGTTCGAAACCAACATCGATTCGATCGGCGGGCGCCAGCGCAGCGACGGCAATGCCACCACCACCAACCTCGAGGCTGGCTATACCTGGGGACTGGCGAATGGCCTGAACATCGAGCCGCAGTTGCGCTACACCGACACCTCGATCGACGGGATGAGCATCACCGGCGACCAGGCGACGTTCGAAAGCCAGGATGCGAAGTGGAGGCGCGCACATGCCGGCGTGTCGTTGTCGAAGACCTTCGGCAGCGCATCGGCATGGCGCTGGACGCCGTATAGCGAGTTCGGCGTGGTGCGCACGTTCGAAGGCATCGCCAACTACGCCATCAACGATGATTTCTTCGGCAACGTGATGACCGAGGGCACCAGTGCGCTGGTGAAGTTCGGACTCGGTGCGCAGAAGGGTCGTCTGTCGTGGAACGGCGGCCTCAACTGGATGGACGGCGCGGGCTTCGACGACGCCGTAGGCGGCCAGGTATCGCTGCAGTACGCCTGGTAAGTCGCAACCAGATGGCGGCCCGGTGGCGTTGCCACCGGGCCGCGTTCGCTCCGGAGCATCGTCGTCCACATGACGCGCGCATCGGAAGCGAATGTGCGAGCATTCGGACACGCGACACAGCTTAGGGAGATCGGCTTGACCGCCAAGACCAACGAGCGTGACGACGACGCCACCGTCGTGGCCGCTGCAGATGCCTCCGCCGCCGCGGGCAGCGAGCCGAAGGAACTCGAAACCGGGCTGCAGACGCCCGAACCGCCGGCCGCGAAGGCCGCGCCCGGCGCGAAGGTGGCCAAGCCGCCGGTGAAACAGGCCGGCCTCAAGGTCGAGAAGACCTGCTCGCGCAGCCTCGCCGGCTGGCTCGCCGCCAACCGCATATCGCTGGCGATCACCTCCTACCAGAGCGGACGCATCTACCTGGTCGGCAGCGACAAGCAGGGCCGGGTGTCGTTCTTCGAACGCATCTTCGAACGTGCGATGGGCGTGGTCGGCAATGCCCAGCGCATCTATCTCGGCAGCCTGTACCAGCTGTGGCGCTTCGAGAACGTGCTGCGTTCCAACGAAGTGATCCACGGCCAGTACGACAAGTGCTACGTGCCGCGCAACGCCCAGACCATCGGCGACCTCGACATCCACGAACTGGGCATCCGCAGCAACGGCAAGGTCGTGTTCGTCAACACCAAGTATTCCTGCCTGGCCGAGCTGAGCCAGACCCACAGCTTCAAGGCGATCTGGAAGCCGAAGTTCGTCAGCAAGCTGGCGCCGGAGGACCGTTGCCATCTCAACGGCCTGGCGATGGTCGATGGTCGGCCCAAGTACGTCACCGCGGTGTGCCGCAGCGACACGGTCGACGGCTGGCGCGACCGCCGCCACGACGGCGGCGTGGTGATCGACATCGAGACTGACGAGGTGGTGTGCGAGGGCCTGTCGATGCCCCACTCGCCGCGTTGGGCGAACGGCAAGCTGTGGGTGCTCAATGCCGGCACCGGCCATCTGGGTTGGGTCGACTTCGCCACCAAGAAGTTCGTTCCACTGGCGTTCTTCCCGGGCTTCCTGCGCGGGCTGTCGATCATCGGCAACGTCGCGGCGGTAGGTCTGTCCAAGCCGCGCAACCAGCGCTTCGAGGGGCTGGCGCTGGACGAGGAACTGCGCAAGCGCGATTCGGATCCATGGTGTGGGGTGCAGATCGTGTCGTTGACCAATGGCGATGTGTGCGACTGGATCCGGTTCGAAGGCGACATCACCGAGATATTCGACATCAGCTTCCTGCCCAACGTGCGCAACCCGATGATGATCGGCCTGCGTACCAGCGAGATCCGCGACCTGATCACGTTCGAATCCGAGATCCCGACGGAGGAAAAACCCGCATGAACCACACGCCATGGATCCCGGCGGCGCTCCTGGCCGTAGCGACGATGGCTTTCGCCGGCACGACGGTTGCGCAGACCCAGGCCGCGCCGGCGGCCGCCGTGCGATCGGCAAGCCCGACGACCGCTGCGAAGCCGGCGGCGTCCGCGCTGCGCGCCGAGCCGGTGCCGGCGCAGGTGGACGCCGCATTCAAGGCATTCGATACCGACCACAATGGCTCACTCAGCCTGGCCGAGTTCCGTACAGGCTGGCAAGCCTTGCGCCGCGGCGGCGCGCAGACCGGACAAGCGCGGCTGCAGCAACAGTTCAAGCAGCTCGACACCGACAAGGACGGTGGCATCGACCGCGACGAGTACCCCAACATGATGCTGGTCAAGCGTGCGGGTGGTTCGGCGCCGCCGTTCGCCGAGTTCGACAGCGACCGTTCGCAGAAGCTCGAATTCGCCGAATACGCTTCGCTCGTGCAGCGCCTGAGCGCCAGGCAGACCGGTAGCGCCCCTCCAACCAAGTAAATCGAGACATCGCCTGATGAGCAAGCGCGATCCCGTCACCTTCGACGTGACCCCCGTCTGGAAACAGGTGACGGCGGAACTGAAGACCGAACTGCTCGCATTCTGGAAGCACAACCACGCCATCGGCGACCCGACCCGTGCCGAGGCGCGCGCGAACGAGGCGGTATGCATCGCGCGCGGTGGCGACGGCGCGTTGTGCGCGGTCAGTACCGCGGTGATCCGCGTGCTGCCACGCCTGCGTCAGCCGATGTACTACTACCGCCTGTTCTTCTCCACGGCGGTACGGGGACAGGACCAGGTCATCCCGTTCTACAACAGGGCCAGGGAAGTGCTGCAGGCCTACAACGCGAGCCTGCCGGCGCCCGAATCCCTGGGCGTGCTGCTGGAACTGGAGAGCGGCTATCTGGGTGCGTACTACAAGCAGGCTTACGTGCCGGAAGCCGACTCGACCTTCATCGGTTATTCGCCGCGTGGCCTGCAGCTGCGGGTGTCGTATTTCGAAGGCGCCAGATTGATGGCGCCGACGCCATTACGACAGGCGGTCATGCAGCGCCGCTGAAATCCGCACGCGCAGCACGCGGGAGTGCATGCGGCTGCGTGCCTGCCGCGCAGGCCGTGACCTGCGATGCCAGCGGCCGCTGTCGTTAGGTGTTGTAGAAGAACTGCTCGAGCACGATCTTTCCGTCGCGTACCCGGTAGACGCAGATTTCCTGCATGTCGACCCGGCCCATGTCCTTGTAGGTCGCATCGATGCTCATCGCAAGGCTGAACCAGTCGCCGGCCACGATCGGATCGCCGACGCTGCCGCCATGGATGGCCACGATGTTCTCCTTCCACGTGCGTCCTTTCTCGCGGATCGCAGCCAGCCCGCTGACATTGCCCAGCGCCCCGGATTTCATGTCGTTCATCTCGATGCTGACCGCGTCATCGGCATAGAGTTCTTTCTGGGCCTGTTCGTACTTTCCTTCGCGGCACAGCGCGGCGAGGCGCTCGGCCACCTGCTGGGTATTCATCGGCGTGCTCCTGTGTTGGGAGCTGACAGTCTGGTTCAGATCTGCTGACAGCCTGTTGTCAGCAGTCGTTCCGCGAAGCGGAAGACGCTGCCATGGAGTGCCTTGGTCGCGACCTTGATTCGCATGGCCGTCGTTTCCTCCTATCGCAGTCGCAGCCGCTCCCGTAAGCAAGCGTCGGTCTGACCGCTACTGCACGATCGGCCGCAGCGGATGCGCTTCGGTGTTGAGCACCACCACGCCGGGATCGAGCGTTTCCGGCGCGGCATACAGCAGGTAGAAGTACTTGAAAGTTTCCGCCAGCACGAAGCTCTCCATGTCGTCGGCCTTTTCCTTGGTCACCACGCTCTTCAGCGCCGCGAAGCCGGCGTCGGTGCGGGTGTGCTTCACGAAGTCATCGAACATCACGCGGCCCATGTCGCGGTATGCCGGATCGGCGGTCAGGCGGTACAGGTACCAGGCCGATTCGACGATCTCCGGCCGCAGCGGATACGCGGCCTGCGTCACCACGCGCCTGCGATAGTCATAGGCTTCCGGTTCGATGCTGTGCACCTGCCACATCGCGAAGGACGAGGCCTGCAGCCGTTTGGCGCGGTCGAGATCGCCCGAGTACGCGAGCAGCCCGGGCATGAACGCATCCAGCGCACCGTATTGGCTCGACACGCGTCCGCCGGTGGCCATGTCGACGTGGCCGTACCAGAGCATGCCGTCGACTTCCTCGGGCAGGTAGCGATTCGCCGCGGCGATGCTGTCGTTCCACATCGCCAGGCAGTCGCGATCGCCGAACAGGCGCCAGCACTTCCACAGGTACTCGTAGTAGGAATCGATGCGCGCGCCGATGTGGGTTTTGGTGCGTGTCCAGTCTCCGGTTTCCACGTCGAAGCGCTCGCCGACCAGGCCGATCGGCGAACGCCGCCGGTAGGTTTCGACCAATGCACGCTTGGCCTTCTCGTAATAGACCGGCTTGCCGGTCAGTCGCGCCAGCGTGCCGTATTCGAGCAGCAGCGTGCCGGCTTCGGCCGGATTGCTTTCCGCGCCGTGGGCATTGCCGGTACGCAGGTTGACGTAGACGTACGGCAGGCCGGTCGGCGAATCGAAGGCTGGCAGCAGGCGCGTGCCAAGGTCGTCGGCCAGCGCCAGCAAGCGCGTGTCGCCGGTCATCTGGTAGGAAGACAGCAGGCCACCGAGCAGGCGGATCACGATCTCGAAATGCTTCACGTCGAGGTCGCGGTCGAACGATAGCTGCGTCGCGATCAGTTCGCGCGCCTCGTCGGCTTCCTTGTCCAGGCCCATGACCAGCAGCGTGTCCAGTGCATCCACTGGTGTCATCAACAGCGATTCGCCGTACCAGTCACGCGCGCCCTTGCTGAGCGGCAGCAGCGCATCGTGGCCCCAGGCATGCTGCTTGTAGCCGTTCCATGCATGCAGGAACTCGGCCTTCACCCGCGCTGCCATGGCCGCGTCGGCGCCTTGCCGCGCGAGTGCGGCGGCGACGGCAGCATCGCGTACGGCCGGCGCCTCGGTCGATGGCGGCTGCGAAGCGCAGGCGGCCAGCAACGACAACGCCAGTCCGGCGAAGAAGATATGCCGCATCGTTCTCATGCGCGTGCTCCGAAGGCAGTGGTGGTGCGCATCACTGCCAGTACGTCGTGGCAGGCGCCCATGGTGTGGTAGTCGGTCTTGCCGGCAGGGCTCTTCTCGTCGTTGTACTTCGCATTGCGACGGTCGAGGATGCGATACCAGGCGCCATGGCCGTGGTCGACCAGGTGCTGCCAGGCATAACGCCATGTGCGCTCGTACCAGTCGCGGTAACGGGCGTCGCCGGTCGCGGCGAACAGGCGCGCGGCGGCGGCGATCGCCTCGGCCTGTACCCAGAAATACTTGTCGTCGTCGCAGAACCACGTCGTGGCAGTGGCGACATCGGCCAGCGGTGTGCCGCGCGCCGGTGATGCGTGGCGAAGCGGTTCAGGCGCGAAGCCATAGACGATACCGCCGTATTCGCCGTCCCAGCCGTGCGCGAGCGCGGCGTCGAACAGGTGGCACGCGGTCGGCAACAACCACTGCGGTGCCGCATCGCGCGCGCCGAGGTGTTCGTGCAGCAGCACCAGCAGCTTGGCCCACTCGACCTGGTGGCCGGGCTGGAATCCCCACGGGCGGAACAGATGCTTCGGATCGTCGCGGTGGTAGTCCCAGTCGACGTTCCAGTCGCGATCGTAATGTTCCCAGACCAGTCCACCGGCGCGTGCGGCCTGGCGACGGGTCATGTGGTCGGCCAGCAGCAGCGCACGTTGCAGGTAACGTGCTTCGCCACTGGCTTCGAACGCAGCGATCAACGCCTCGCACAGGTGCATGTTGGCGTTCTGGCCGCGATAGTCCGAGAAATGCCAGTCGACATCGGCCTCGTCACGGTAAAGCCCGGCATCGGCATCCCAGAACCGCGTTTCCAGCAACGCCCAGGTTTCGTCCATCCATGCAGCGGTGTCGATGCCGGCCTTGCGCGCGCTGGCATAGGCCAGCATCACGAAGGCGATGCCATAGGCGTGTCGGGTGCGGTCCTCTGGCCGGCCATCGCGCAAGGTCCACGCATAGCCACCGCCAGCCGCGTCGCGATGCACGTCGCGCAGGTAGCGCAGGCCATGCGCGGCGGCATCGAGGTATTCGCGTGCCAGACGCTCGCCGGCGAATTCCCGCGCCGCCATCGCGTAATTGAAGACAAAACGCGTGCTGCTGACGAGATGCCGATGCGACGCATCGTAGACATTGCCGTCGTCGCGGAAGTAGTGGAAGAAGCCGCCTTCCGGATCGATCGCGCGTGGATGGTAGAACGCCATCGTGTCGGCGATATGCGCACGCAGCATCGCGGGATCCGCGAAGTCGGGCGTCGGCGTGGCGGGCAGGTTCAAGGGGCGTTCTCCAGCAGGGCTTGCACGTCGGCGCGATCGGGCATTGCCGCAAAGGCGCCGAAACGCGTGGTGGCCAGTGCACCGCTTGCGGCGGCATTGCGCAGCAGGTCGTCGCGCACGGCGGCGTCCGCGAATGCGCCGCCGAAGTCGTCGGCGCGCAGCCCATGCGCGACGATACGATTCAACAGTCCCGCGACGAAGGCGTCGCCGGCAGCAGTGGTGTCGATCGGATCGACAGCGAATGTCGCCGCCGTGCCGCGTGCCGAACGCGTCCACCAGCGGATCGGTGCGGCACCATCGGTGACCACCACGGCCTGCGCCGCATGCGCGAACAGCCGTTCTCTGACATCGTGCTCATGGGTGCCGCGCGAGAGGAAAGCCAGTTCCTCGCGGCTGAGTTTCACCAGGTGCGCGCGTTCCAGTGCGCGCCACAGCGTTGGCAACGGATCGCTGTCGCGCGGCCACAGTGCCGCCCGCAGGTTGAGATCGAAGCTGACCAGTGCGCCCGCATCAGTCGCCAGTTGCATGCCATGCAGGGTGCTGTCCGCGATGCCGGGCTCGGTGAGACTGTTGGAGCAGGCGTGGAAGATCGCCAGTTCGCGGAAAGCGGCGCTATCGAAATCCTCCGGACGGAACAGCAGGTCGGCTGCCGGCGGGCGATAGAAGTTGAAACTGCGTTCGCCGTCAGCGGCCAGCGACACGAATGCAAGCGCGGTCCGCGCCGCATCGGTACGGCGGACCTGTGCGACATCGACGCCATGGGCGCGGAACTGCGACAGCAGGGAATCGCCGAACATGTCTTCGCTCAGCATGCCGATGAAACCGGCGTTGCCGCCGAGTCTCGCCACGCCGACCGCGACGTTGGCCGGCGCGCCGCCGGCGTGTTCGGTGAACTGCCGCGGCGCGCCGTCGGTCGTCGTGGGGCTGGCGAGGAAGTCGATCAGCGCCTCGCCGAAGCAGGCAATGGTGGTGCGCGCGGCGGCCATCAGCACGTGCGCCGGATCGATCGTTCGATCGCGGGATGCGGCGAGTGGCGATGGATCATGCAGAGGCTCCGTTGGACAGTGTCGGTGCGACCACGCTGCTGGCGCGCACACGCAGCTGCACTGGCGCGACGATCCGGCGCGGCAGGTCGCTGTCGCCACGCAAGCGTGCCAGTATCAGGCGCGCGGCCTGCATGCCGCGTTCGCGCGGCGCGACGGCGATGGTGGAAAGCGGAGGCGTTGACACCGCGGCCTCGGGGATGTCGTCGAAACCGACCACCGCAAAATCACGGCCGGCCTGGCGTCCGCGTGCGGCAAGGCCGCCGATCAGCCCGAGCGCGACCGCGTCGTTGTAGCAGACCGCCGCGGTCGGGGCAGGATCGCGCGCGAACAGCGCGCCCGTCTGACGCGTGGCTTCGAGTCGGGTCGGCGCACATTCCACCAGCCATTGCGGATCCGGCTCGATGCCGGCGGCGGCGAGTGCATCGCGATAACCGGCGCGTCGTTCGCTGCAGGAACTGGAGTCGCGATGGCCGCCGAAGAACGCGATCGCGCGATGTCCTTGCGCCAGCAGGTGTTCGGTCGCCATGCGCGCGCCGTTGCGGTTGTCCAGCGCCAGGAAGTCCCAGCCATCGCCCGGTTCGTCATCGCCGAGCGCGCGGTTGAACACCAGCACCGGCATGCGCGTGCCCAGCAGCCGTTGCAGGCGCGCGGGCTCGCTGTGTTCGGCGGGCGACAGGATCAACGCGGCCGGATCGTGTTCGATCAGCGAAGCGAGTACCGCCTGCTGGCGCTGCGGCGACTCGCCGGTGCTGCCGAGCAGCATCACGTAGCCGGCCTCGGCCAGCACCGCATCGACGCCGCCTGCGAACTCGGCGAAGAACGGATTCGACAGGTCGTTGAGCACCAGCGCCACCGCGTTCGAAGTGCCCCGGCGCAGGCTGGCCGCGCCGCGGTGGTAGACGTAGCCTTGGCGGACGATTTCGGCCTGCACCCGGGCGCGGGTATCGGCGTGCACCAGCGGGCTTTCGCGCAGGACCAGCGAGACCGTGGCACGCGACACGCCGCATCCGGCGGCGATGTCGGACACGGTGACGCGCTTGGCCTGGGCGGAGTTCATCGACATGATTTAGATCGGTCCAATTGCACTGCATCCTGCCGGCAAACCCGCCACATGGCATTTTGCGGTGCAGCATGCCGACCTCGCAGGCGGATGCTAGGGTTGTATTTTGGACCGATCCAAACAGGCGGGGACAGGCATGACGAAGGCCAGGGCAGGTGCGGTGATGGCAGTGGGCATCTCCTTGTTGGTCGGCGCCCTTGCCGCGCCTGCGGCTGCGCCCGCGGGCGATGCCGGGATCCGCGCCGTTGCCGCCGTCGACCCGTTCATCGGCACCGGAGGCGAGGGCCACACTTTCCCCGGCGCGGTGGTGCCGTTCGGCATGGTCCAGCTTAGTCCGGACACGCGCATCCAGCCGCGCAAGGACGCCTACGACTGGGCCGCCGGCTACCGCCATGACGACCGCAGCATCGTCGGCTTCTCGCACACGCATTTTTCCGGCACCGGTCATTCCGATCTCGGCGACGTACTGCTGATGCCGATCGCGGGCGACGTGCGGCTGGAGCGCGGCGACGCCGACAAGCCCGGCAGCGGCTACACCTCGCGATTCCGTCACGACGACGAACGCGCCGAGCCCGGCTACTACGCCGTCACTCTCGACGATTACGGCGTGCGCGCCGAACTGACCGCAACCGCGCGCGTCGGCGTGCATCGCTACACGTTCCCGCAGGGCAAGCCGGCGCACGTGCTGGTCGACCTGCGCACCAGCATGTACGACTACCCCGGCAAGGTGCAGTGGTCGCGCCTGCGGCTGCAACCGGACGGTACCGTGACCGGCTTCCGCGAGACCCGCGGCTGGGCGCCGGGCCGCCAGCTCTATTTCGCGATGCGTTTCTCGCGTCCGGTCAAGGGCCATGCCTTCCACGACACCGAGCAGGACGTCGCGTACAAGGGCTTCCCGCCGCCGGGCGACAAGGATCCAGCGCAGCGCGCGCAGATCGAAGGCCGCCAGCTGGTCGGCACGTTCGACTTCGGCGACGCATCGCGCGAGCCGCTGCTGGTGAAGGTGTCGATCTCGCCGGTCAGCGAGGCCGGTGCGATCGCCAATCTTGATGCCGAAGTGCCGGCCTGGGATTTCGACGGCGTGCGCACCGCCGCGAAGGCGCAATGGGCGCAGGCATTGGGTGCGATCGACATCGATGCGCCGGAACCGATGCGCAAGAGCTTCTACACAGCGCTCTATCACGCCTTCATGGGGCCGAGCCTGTTCATGGACAGCGACGGCCGTTATCGCGGTCCCGACAATGCCGTGCACCAGGCCAAGGGCTACACCCACTATTCGACGTTCTCGTTGTGGGACACCTATCGCGCGCTGCACCCGCTGCTGACCCTGGTGCAACCGGAGCAGCGCAACAACGACATCGTCAACTCGCTGCTCGCCTCGCGTCGCGAAAGTCCGTACGGCGTTCTGCCGGTATGGTCGTTCCATGGCCTGGAGACGTGGTGCATGATCGGCTACCACGCCGTGCCGGTGATCGCCGACGCCTACATGAAAGGCATCCGCGGCTACGACGCCGACGAGGCGCTCGAGGCGATGGTGGCGAGCGCCAGCTACGGTCCCTACGACGGCGTCCGCCAGTACATGGAACTCGGCTACGTGCCGATCGACGAGGAAGGCGAGGCCGCGTCGAAGACGCTGGAATATGCGTTCGACGACTGGACGATCGCGCGCATGGCCGCCGAAATGGGGCGCAAGGACATCGCCGCCACCTTCGAAAAGCGCGCCGCGAACTGGAAGCATGCCTTCGATCCCAAGACCGGCTACATGCGCGCGCGCAAGCGCGATGGCAGTTTCCGTGAACCCTTCGATCCCGATGCCAGCGGCTACGGCACCGACTATACCGAAGGCAACGCCTGGCAGTACTCGTGGTACGTGCCGCAGGACGTGGCCGGACTCGCACAGGCGCACGGCGGCGCGGACAGCTTGCTGGCCAGGCTCGACGAGGTTTTCGACGCCAAGGTCGAACCGTCGGTGTTCGAGCACATGGAAGACATCACCGGCCTGATCGGCTGGTATGCGCACGGCAACGAGCCCAGCCACCACGTCGCCTACCTGTACGCATATGCCGGACAACCGTGGCGCACGCAGGCGCGCGTCAAGCAGATCGTGGATACGCAATACAAGCCGACGCCCGACGGCCTGGCCGGCAACGACGACCTCGGCCAGATGTCGGCGTGGTACGTATTTACCGTGCTCGGCTTCTATCCGGTCGCGCCGGGCAGCAACGAATACATCATCGGCCGCCCGTTCCTGCCGCGCGCCACCCTCAACCTGCCCAATGGCAAGCGCTTCACCATTGTCGCCGACGGACTCGACGACGCGCATCCCTACATCGGCAGCGCGACACTGGACGGCAAGCCGCTCGACCGCGCCTTCCTGCGCCACGAGGAGATCATGGCCGGCGGCGAGCTGCGCTTCACCATGCAGGCCGAACCGAACCGCGAGTGGGGCACGCATCCGTCCCAGCAGCCGTATTCGCTGTCGCGGCGCTGAGCGCGCATCACTTGGCAACATGGCTGCGGGCCCCGCGCTCCTCTAAACTACGCGCGCAGTTCGGGCCTATAGCTCAATGGTTAGAGCAGAGGACTCATAATCCTTTGGTTCCAGGTTCGAGTCCTGGTGGGCCCACCATCGCGTCATCGGTTGACCGGTGTCGCGTTTAGCGAAACGCCTATCGTGAGTCGAGCGCGGCTGGCGAATGCATTTTCGTCGATGTTTGGCGACGTCCTACCAGACTGGACATTTCGAAACCTCCGGAACGCTTTCGCAGTCTCTTGCCCGACGGCGCCCGATCTGGTGGACTGCGTCGCTCCGGAGCAGGGAGTTGAAGCGATAGCATGCGCCTGCGCCACATCGAACTTTTCCATGCGGTACTGACGACCGGGAGCCTGACCGGCGCGGCGCGGATGCTGAGCATCTCGCAACCGGCCGCCAGCAAGGTGCTGCAGCATGCCGAACAGCAGCTCGGATTCGCGCTGTTCAGCCGCGTGCGCGGGCGCCTGCTGCCGACCCAGGAAGCGCTGTTGCTGCGCCATCGCGCCGAGAAGATCGTCCAGGAAATGCACGACCTGCAGCGCCTGACGGCGAACATCGGACGATCGGAGAGCCTGCCGTTGCGCGTCACCTGCACGCCAACGCTGGCGCACATGCTGGTTCCGAAAGCGGCGACGCTGCTGCGCACGGATTTTCCTGGATCGACGACCGAGCTGTTCACCCAGCACTCGGCGGAGATGCGTGAGTCGCTGATGCTGCACGAGGCCGACATCGGCCTCACCCTGCAGGACGCCGGTCATCAGGGCCTGCGCCAAGAGGCGTTGTGCCACGGCCGCATCATGCTCATCGCGCCGCCGGGGTGGTGGCCGGAAAAGGAACTATCGCGCCCCGTGCCGATCGCCGCGTTGGCCGGACAACCGATGGTCGGCATCACCGTGCACGATGCGTTAGGCCGCATGCTGCAAAGCCATCTGCAGCAGGTGGACCCTGCGCCATGCGTTTCGGTCTGGGTGCAGACCTACCAGCTGGCGCGTGCGTTGGTTGCGCAAGGCCATGGCCTTGCACTGGTAGACCCGTTCACCGCCTGGCGCACCGACGGCGACGAGGTGCAGATGCGACCGCTGAAACTGGAACTGGACGTGACGCTATATGCCGTCCACCGCCTCGACAGCCCGTTGAATCCGGTGCAGAAGCGGTTTCTGGCCCATGTGCGCCGGCTGGCGCAGAAGATGCTGTCGTACGTTTGATCGGCGATCGATCTTCCGGGCAAGAGTTCAAGCTGCTTCTGTAGGTGCGAATTCATTCGCACGCTTTGCGGCAAGAGCGTGCGAATGAATTCGCACCGACGATTTCTGCAAATTGCAGCTTCCGATCGCGATCGGTTCCGTGTGCCGCTCGCTGCGCATTTTCCATAACCCAGGGTTATGGATTCACCGGTTCTTTTCATTGGAGGCGCGCTAGCGCCCGTGCCTATGCTGCGGCTAGACACGTCCGGGGGACGCGTGATGTTCGACCGCAGCGCGCGACGATCGATGGCAACGCAAAAACTCGCTTCGCCGTCATGCAGGCATTCCCTTATCGGCCGCGCGATGCTGGCGTTGGCACTGGCCGCACTCGGCCTGTCGGCGCAGGCGCGCGATGTTACCAAGCCCGGAGCGGCCGGTATCGCCAGCGCCAACGCGTTAGCCACCGAAGCCGGCTTCGAGACGCTGGCCCGAGGTGGCAATGCCGTCGATGCGGCAGTCGCGGTCGCGACGTCGCTGTCGGTAGTGCAGCCGGAAGCGTCCGGCATGGGCGGCGGCTTCCTGGCGCTGATCCACGATGCCGCCACCGGCAAGAACATTTTCGTGGACGCGCGCGAAAGGGCGCCGAAGGCCGTGCGCGAGTCGGATTATCTGAAGGCGGACGGCACGCCTAATCGCGATACTTCGCTCAACGGTCCGCTCGCGGCCGGCATTCCGGGTTTTCCCGCGGGGCTGGCGCATATTTCAAGCAAGTACGGCAAGTTGCCCTTGGCCGAATCGCTGCGCCCGGCGATCAAGCTGGGCGAGGAGGGATTCCGTCCTACCGCGGCGCTGGCCAGTTCGATCGAGCGCAAGGCCGAGGTGCTGCGTCGTTATCCCGCGTCGGTGCGCAAATTCATGCCGGGTGGGAAACCACCGCAGACCGACGGCATCTTCCGCGACCCCGACCAGGCACGCACGTTGCGGACGATGGCCGAGCGCGGCGCGGATGGTTTCTACAAAGGCGAAGTCGCTCAAGAAATGGTGAGAGCGGTGAAAGCCGCCGGAGGCACCTGGACGCTCGAGGACCTGGCCGCGTACCAGGCCAAGGAACGCGCGCCGATCGAACTGGCTTTCGACGGCCACACGGTAATCACCGCGCCGCCGCCTTCGTCCGGCGGCGTGGCGATCGCCGAGATGCTGAACATCCTGGCGCCGATCGATCTCGAGCGACTCTGCGAAACCGAGCGCACCCATTACCTGATCGAGGCGATGCGTCGCGCGTTCCGCGACCACAACCAATATCTCGGCGATCCGGACTTCGTCGACATGCCGCTGGACATGCTGCTGTCGCGGCACTACGCCGACGGGCTGCGGCAAAGCATCCTGCGCGACCGCGCGACCAAGTCCGAATGGCTGCCGGCCGCCCACGCGCCAGAGCCGGGCATGCACACCACCCATTTCTCGATCATCGACAAGGACGGCAACATGGTGTCGATGACGGCCACGGTCAACACGAGCCTGGGTTCGGGCTTCGTGGCGGGCACGTCCGGCATCCTGCTCAACAACGAGATGGACGACTTCGCGCTGGTGTCGGGCCAGCCCAATGCATTCGGGCTGATCGGCGGCTCGGCCAACGCGCCGGTGGGCGGCAAGCGGATGCTGTCCTCGATGTCGCCGAGCTTCGTCATCGGCAAGGACCGGCTGGCGGTCATCGGCTCGCCAGGCGGATCGACCATCATCACCCAGGTGCTCGTAGGCATTCTCGCTTTCATCGAGGGCAAGAGCGCCGGCGAGATCACCGCGCAAAAACGCATCCACCATCAGTACCTGCCGGACCGCGTCGACTACGAACCGGGCAGCCTGTCCGAAGAGGCGATCGCCAAGCTGCGTGCGATGGGCCACACGCTCAACGAACGGCGCCCGTGGGGCAACATGAACGTGGTGACCTGGGACAAGGTCGCCCACCGTCTGTCGGCGGCCAGCGACCCGCGCAGCAGCGCCGGTATGGGCAAGGTCGAAGCAGTGAAATGACGGCGAAGAACGCCGGAGCAGCTACGCCATGAGACGCGGCATCGCCGCGGCGATGGGGTGCCTGCTGGCCGTGACAGCGTCCAGCGCCGCGCAGGTCACACCGAACACGCCCGACATACCGGCGCACTTCGCCTTTCCCGCCTCGATGTTCGACTACACCGTGCGCGAGGAAATGATCCCGATGCGCGACGGCGCGCGGCTCTACACCGTCGTCGTCGTTCCCAACGGCGCCAGCGATGCGCCGATGGTGCTCACGCGCACGCCCTACAGCGCGCGTCAGTTGGCGTTGGGCAAGCGCGCGCGCCTGCTGCGCGACGCGCTGCCGCTCGGCGACGACGTGTTCGTCGAGTCCGGCTACATCCGCATCTACCAGGACGTACGCGGCAAGTACGGCTCGGAGGGCGACTACTTCATGGCGCCGCCGCTGCGCGGCACCATCAACGACGCCAAGGTGGACGATTCCACCGACGCCTGGGACACGATCGACTGGCTGGTGAAGCACGTGCCCGAGTCGAACGGCCGGGTCGGCATGGTCGGCCATTCGTACGACGGCTTCACCGTCGCGATGGCGTTGATCGATCCGCATCCGGCGTTGAAAGTGGCGGCGCCCGAGAACCCGCAGATCGACGGCTGGATGGGCGACGACTGGTTTCACCACGGTGCGTTCCGCAACGTCAACCTCGGATACTTCACCGGCCAGACATCGACCAAGGGCAAAGGCCCGTCGATTCCCAAGCCGGCCTACGACGACTACACCACGTATCTGCAGGCCGGATCGGCCGGCGACTACGCCCGTGCCGCCGGCCTGGAGCAGTTGCCGTTCTGGCAGAAGATCATCGCGCATCCGGCTTACGACGCGTTCTGGAGCGAGCAGGCGGTCGATCGCATCCTCGCTTCGCGGCCGTTGAAGGTGCCGACGATGTGGGTGCACGGCCTATGGGATCACGTCGACATGTGGGGTGCGCCGCACGCCTACGCGGCGGTCGAACCCAAGGACCGCCGCAACGACATGAACTACCTGGTGATGGGGCCGTGGTACCACGGCCAGCAGAGTCTCAACGGTTCGACGCTGGGCGTGTTCAAGTGGAGCGGCGACACGTCGCGGCAATTCCGCGAGGAGATGCTCAAGCCGTTCTTCGACAGCCACCTGGTCGACGGCGCGCCGAAGGCGACGCTGGCGCCGGTGAACGTGTACAACGCCGGCAGCAACCGCTGGGAACAGGCGCAACGTTGGCCGTTGGCCTGCGCCGCGGGTTGCGCGACAAAATCCACGCCGATCTATTTGCGCGCCTGCGGCCGTTTGGATTTCGCACCGCCGGCGATAGGCGAGGCCGAATCCGACGGCTACGTCTCCGATCCGCTGCGTCCGGTGCCGAACCTGCCGCGGCCGAACGGCGTCGCCGATGCCGATGTCCGGATAGCGTGGGCGGTCGCCGACCAGCGTTTCGTCGACGGCCGGCCCGACGTGCTCAGCTTCGTATCCGAACCGCTGACCGAACCCGTGCAGATGTCCGGCGCGCCGACCGTCGACCTGTACGCGTCCACCAGCGGCAGCGACAGTGATTGGGTGGTGAAGATCATCGACGTGTACCCCTACACGTATCCGTCCGACCCGCCGATGGGCGGCTATCAGTTCCCGCTGTCGATGGACATCTTCCGCGGCCGCTACCGCACCGACTTCGCGCGGCCCGCGCGCATCGAACCGGACAAACCGCAGCGCTACGCGTTCGCGCTGCCGAACATCCACCATCTGTTCCGGCCGGGCCATCGGATCATGGTGCAGGTGCAGTCCAGCTGGTTCCCGCTTTACGACCGCAACCCGCAAACCTACGTCGACAGCATTTTCTTCGCCAAGCCGGGGGACTACCGGCAGGCATCGCAAAAGATCTGGCATACGCCTTCGCAACCGAGCTCGATCGGCTTGCCGATCGTTCCACGGGGGCGGCATTAGCAACGACCGATCCGCATCGTCCGACACCGCCGCATTCGGCGGATTCCGGCAATCGCAAGAACGCCGGCCACTACGGCCGGGTGCCAACCGCTTTGGATGGGAGAGCGCAAGCTAATGAGAACCGCAACAATCAGGGCCGCTGTGCTGGCAGCATCGATCATCGCAGGCATGGCGTCGACGGCGTCGGCGCAGTCCACCACAGGCAGCATCTTCGGCCGGTCATCGGCAGTCGATCAGGGAACGGTCGTCATCGAAGGCCAGAGCGGCTTGCGCAGGGAGCTTCCCGTTTCCGGCGGACGCTATCAGTCGCCGCAACTGCCGGTCGGCGTATACAAAGTCACGCTGATCAGCGACGGCAAGACGGTGGAGCAGAGGAACGCCGTGACCGTCCTGGTGGGTTCGAACATCGAGGTGTCGTTCGCCGGCGCGAGCGGCGCGATCACCAGCCTGGACAGCGTCCAGGTCGTGGCGGGAGCGGTCCCGCCCATCGACGTGTCCAGCGTCGACTCGCGCACGGTCATCACCCGCGAGCAACTGGCCAGGCTGCCGCTGGGCCGCGATTCGGAATCCATCGCGCTGCTCGCCCCGGGCGTGGTCGACAACAGCGGCGGCTTCCGCAGCGCGACCGGCCAGTCGCTGGTCAGCTTCGGCGGTTCGTCGGCCAGCGAGAACGCGTATTACATCAACGGGTTCAACACCACCGATCCGCTGAAAGGTCTGGGCGGCCTGACCATGCCGTATGGCGCCATCGAGCAGCAGGAAACCTATACCGGTGGCTACAGCGCGCAGTACGGCCGTTCCGACGGCGGCGTGATCAATGCGATCGGCCGGCGCGGCAGCAACGAGTGGCAATTCGGCGGGAGCCTGATCTGGGAGCCGTCGTCGCTGCGCGAGAGCCGGGACGACGTCCGCTACGAGAACGCGTTGCCGCAATCACCGGTGGCGGACGACATGTACTGGCCCAAAAGCCGCGATACGCGCTGGTCCAGCACCGCGTCGGTCTACGCCAGCGGCCCGATCCTCAAGGACAAGCTGTTCTTCTTCGCGGGCGTGGAATACGAACGCGCCGAAGGCGACACGGTCGGCAACGTGACCTCCGCCTATCCCTATCTCGAGTACCAGCACAGGAAGCCGCGCTGGTACGCCAAGCTCGACTGGAGCATCAACGACAACAACTTCTTCGAACTCACCGGAGCCTCATCCAAAGTCAAGACCCAGGGCAGCGTTTACGACTACGACTTCAACGCGTTGTCCAGGCAAGGCTTCGTGAGCGGCGCCGATACCACCGAGGACGGCGGCGATCTGTACGTGGCCAAGTACACCAGCTACCTCACCGAAAACCTCACCGTGAGTGCGCTGTACGGCGAGATGAAAACACGCGCCTACGCCAGCCCGGCCGGTTACGATCCCGACTTGGTCTATATCGACGGCATCAGCGACCAGAACCCCGCGCTCAACGGCGGCACGCCGATCGGCAACGCGCAGATCGTGTCTTCGGTTACCGATCCGCGCCGCGGCAACAAGACGTCCAACTTCCGCGTCGACCTGAGTTACGTGCTGGGCGACCACACCATCTCGGTCGGCATCGACAACCAGCGGGCCCAGGCCGTCGCGCAGGGATCGATCCCCACCGGCCCGGGCTACATCTGGCGCTACGGCGAATCCGATCCCAATGTGCCGATCTCCACCGGCCTCGGCGTGCCGGCGACCGGCGGCTTCCCCAACGGCGAGGACGGCTATTACGTGGTCAAGGCGATCGACAACAGCCTGGCCACCATCCGCTCCACGCAGCGGGCGCAGTACATCGAGGACCGCTGGCAGGTCACCGACAACCTGTTGCTGTCGCTGGGCCTGCGCAACGACCAGTTCACCAACTACAACAGCGACGGCGACGCCTACATCCGCCAGACCAAGCCGCAATGGGCGCCGCGCCTGGGCTTCAGCTGGAACGTGAACGGCGATTCGACCTTCAAGGTCTACGGCAATATGGGCCGCTACTACCTCGGCTTGCCGCTGAATCCGTCGATCAACTCCGCCGGCGCGGTGATCCAGACGCGCGAATACTTCACCTACGGCGGCATCGACGCCAACGGCGTGCCGACCGAACTGACGCCGATTTCCGGCTTGGTCGCGCCGAACAACTACTTCGGCCAGTTGCCCGATCCCAAGACGGTGACGGCACGCGACCTGAAGGCCGAATACCAGGACGAGTTCATCCTGGGCTTTACCCGCGAGTTCCGGGAAGACTGGGTGTACGGGGTCAAGCTCACCAACCGCATCCTGCGCAACGCCATCGACGATTTCTGCGATATCGAGCAGGTCGCCGACAAGGCGGCCAGCCTCGGCTACGACATCGAGAGCACCAACAGCTGTTACCTGATCAACCCGGGCAAGACCAACGTGTTCGTGCTGCGCGATACCAGCGGCAACTACGTCGACGTTCCGCTGACGCACGAGGAGTTCGGCTGGGAACGCCTCAAGCGCAAGTACTACGGCGCGGAGTTCATGCTCGAGCGTCCGTTCAAGGACGATTGGTACGGCATGGTGTCGTACGTGTACTCGAAGAACTACGGCAACACCGAGGGCCAGTTGCGCTCGGACATCGGCCAGACGTTCACGTCCACCACGCAGGACTGGGACTACGCCGAGATCATGGAACACACCAACGGCCTGATGAACAACGACCACAAGCACCAGTTCAAGGTCTTCGGCTATTACCAGCTGGCGCCCGAGTGGACGGTGTCGGGCAACCTGCGCCTGATTTCCGGCGCACCGAAAGTCTGCCTCAGCTACTACGGTCCGGATCACACCGATCCGGCGGCCTACGGCGGCATCTACCATTACTGCAACGGACAGCCTTCGCCGCCCGGATCCCACGGCAGGCTGCCGTGGATACGGCAGTTCGATCTCGGTGCGAGCTACCGGCCTTCGTTCGCCGAAGGCAAGCTGGCTTTCAGCGTGAACGTGTTCAACGTGTTCAACGCGAAGGCCGAGACCAACATCTATGTCCGCAGCGAGTCCGCGCCGAACGTGCCCCATCCGCGTTACGGCCAGGCGCTGTCGACGCAGGAGCCGAGGTACGTGCGCCTCAGCGTTTCCTACGATTATTGATCCACCCGCTCGCTGCCGTCGCGCGGAGCGACGACGTCGGCGAGCGCTCTCTCCCTCCCAATTCGTCGGCGGCACGGTTGCCGTCTGGAGCAACGATTCCATGTTCACCCCTGGCGACGCGGCACGGACCACGCACTGGCACCCGCCTTACCTGCTGTATCTGGGAAACGCCATCGACGATCTGGCGATCAAGACGGCACGCGGCCTGGCGCACTGGCGCCCGGAATCGTGCGTCGGCCAATACCGGGGACCGGATTGCGTGCCCACGCTCGGCCTTCGCGACATGGACTGGAACCAGGCCAAGGCCGAGGGCGCGGACACGATGGTGATCGGCACCGCCAACGCCGGCGGCGTGATGGGCCCGCAGATCGTCGCCGATGCCATCGCGGCGCTCGACGCCGGACTCAACGTCGTCGCCGGCCTGCACCAGAAACTGCACGACAACCCGGGCATCGTCGCGGCCGCGCAACGTAACGGCCGCGCGTTGTTCGACGCGCGTACGCCGATGGGCGGCATCGCGGTCGGCAACGGCCGACGCCGGTCGGGCCGGCGCCTGCTCACCGTTGGCACGGATTGCTCGGTCGGCAAGATGTACACCACGCTGGCGATAGAGCGCAGCCTGCGCGAGCGCGGCTGCAAGGCGGATTTTCGCGCGACGGGGCAAACCGGCATCTTCATCGCCGGCGCCGGCATTCCCGTCGACGCGGTGGTGGCCGATTTCATTTCCGGCGCGGCGGAAACGATCTCGCCGGCGCGCCTGGACGGCGGCTGGGATCTCATCGAGGGACAGGGCTCGCTGTTCCATCCGTCCTACGCCGGCGTGTCGCTGGGATTGCTGCATGGTGCGCAGCCCGATGCGCTGGTGCTGTGCCACGAACCGGGCAGGCAGCACATGCGCGGGCTGCCCGGCTACGCATTGCCCGAACTCGCGCGCTGCCTGGAAGCCAATCTGGAAGCCGCACGCCTGACCAATCCCGACGTGAAAGCGATCGGCGTCGCGCTCAACACGTCGGGCCTGCCGGCCGACCAGGCGCAGGCGACGTGCCGCGAGGTCGCAGACCTTCTGGGCCTGCCCTGCCAGGATCCCGTCACCATGGGTGTCGAAGCCATCGTGGACCATCTGCTCTCATGCTTCGCGAACTGACCGTCAAACACTGCAGCTTCCCGCTGGTCGCACCGTTCCGCATCGCGCGCGGCGTCAAGCACGCCGCCGAGGTGGTGCTGGTCGAACTCGAGCAAGGCGGCGCGACCGGACGCGGCGAATCGGTGCCTTACGCGCGCTACGGAGAATCGGTGGATTCGGTGATGGCGCAGCTGGAAAGCGTGCGCGCCGAAGTGGCCGGCGGCATGGGGCGAGAGGAACTGCAGGCACGGTTGCCGGCAGGCGCCGCGCGCAATGCATTGGACTCTGCGCTGTGGGACCTGGAGGCGCGATTGACGTCGGTGCCGGTGTGGGCCGGGTTGGCGCGGCCGTCGCCGCTGCCGCTGACCAGCGCGATCACCATCGGCATCGACACGCCGCAGCGCATGGGCGAAGAGGCCGCGCGCCTGGCCGGCGCCGGACCGGCCAACGTGCTGATCAAGATCAAACTCGACGCGCACGAGCCCATGGCGCGGATCCGCGCGGTGCGCCGCGCTGCGCCGAACGCACGCATGATCGTGGATCCGAACGAGAGCTGGAACATCGATCTGCTGCGTGACCTGCAGTCCGAACTTGAGAGCGCGGGCGTGGAGCTGGTGGAACAACCGCTGCCCGCGGACGCGGACGAAGCGCTTCTGAATTTCGTTCCGCGCGTTCCGGTATGCGCCGACGAGTCGTGCCACGTGGCGGCCGACCTGCCGCGCCTGCATGGGCGCTACCAAGCGGTCAACATCAAGCTCGACAAGACCGGCGGACTGACGGAGGCCTGGCGCCTGTTGCGCTCGGCACGCGCCGAAGGTTTCAGGATCATGGTCGGCTGCATGGTGTGCTCCTCGGTCGGCATTGCGCCGGCGCTGGAGGTGGCGCGCGAGGCGGAATTCATCGATCTCGACGGCCCGCTATGGCTCAAGGACGATTACGCCGACGGCGTTCACCTCAGGCACGGCCTGCTGGTACCGCCGCAGCCGGGATTCTGGGGAGCATGATCGACCGGTCACGGCGCGGCATCCCCGCGCCATGCGCACGACGCCGACGCCCGCACCGCCGCGATGTACGCCAGAACGCGTTGCGTTGAAGGAGTAACGGCGTGCTGACACTCGATCCCGTGCAGACCCTGGCTTGCGGCGGCTTGTGCCTGATCGCCGGATACGTCATCCCGCGCCACGTGTCGCTGTTGGCGAGATCTGCGGCGCCGCACTCTGGTTGCCTCCCGGTGTGGAGCCCAACGGCGAGGTTCTTGAACAGATGCTCCGCGACACAGCAAAACGCGAACACCTTGATGACCTGCTTGCGACGTTCGAGAAGATGGAACAATCGCATCCCCGGGAGGCTCACTGGTATTTGCCGCAAATTGGCGTCGACCCGAATGCGCGAGGCAAAGGCATCGGAGCGGCGTTAATGCGCCATGCTCTCGTCCGCTGCGACCAGGAACAAGCGTTGGCGTACCTCGAGGCGTCAAAACCGCAGAACGTCCCATTTTACCAGCGCCATGGTTTCGAGGTGATAGGCGAATTCCAAATTGGTGCGGCACCGCTCGTCATGCCCATGCTTCGCAGACCTCGCCGTTAAGTGCGCATGCCAGTGCAAACACAGGCCAAGTTTGCTTAGCGAACACGGATGTCGATTAGAGATCGACCTTCGCCACCTTGTCTTCGTATCCTTCTTGGGATCGCGACCCATCAGCACCTTCAAGCCCGCGACCAGACTGTGTTCGTTGAGCCAGATCTCGGCCTCGGCCGGTACGAAGCGGAGCAGCGCCAGCTTGGGATCGTCTTTGCCATCTCGTACCACGGCGATGAAGGAATTCCAGAGGCGATCGATTACTTCGCAATCCAGCCGGGCGTGCAGCGATCCACTGATCGTCGCGAACAGTTCGTGGCCTTTCGATGCGAAGGTGCAGAACGCCAAAACCGGCGCGGCCGTCTGCTGTGCCAAAGCATTGTCGGTCGATGTGAAACCAGATCACGCCGGGCGTCTGCTTGTCGAGCATTGCCGTCATCGGGCGCGAATGCCCGGCAGTCTCGTCAAATGCAACCGGAAGGTGTACAAATGTACACCATGGAAACCCTGCCTCCCAGACGCGCCGCCGTGCTGGCCTTCCTCCGTGACCGGATCGAAGGTCATGGACACGTGCCCAGCCTGGCGGAGATCGCCGCCGAATTCGGCTTCGCCTCGCGCAATGCCGCGCAGAAGCACGTGCAGGCGCTGGTGGCCGATGGCCTGATCGAGCTGGCGCCGGGCCAGAAGCGTGGCATCCGCATGGTCGGCGGGCGCGGGCCGGGCCAGCTGGTGTCGTTGCCGGTACTGGGACGCGTCGCCGCCGGTTCGCCGATCGGCGCCGACATCGGCCTGGACCAGCAGCTGTGGCTGGACCGCAGCCTGTTCTCGCTCACCCCCGACTACCTGTTGAAGGTGCAGGGCGACTCGATGGTCGACGATGGCATCCTCGATGGCGACCTGGTCGGCGTGCACCGCAGCAGCGAGGCGCGCAGCGGCCAGGTCGTGGTGGCGCGCGTGGATGGCGAAATCACCATCAAGCGTCTCGAACGCGGGCGCAGGCAGATCCGCCTGCTGCCGCGCAATCGCGCGCACGCGCCGATCGTGGTGGAACCGCACCAGGACTTCGCCATCGAAGGCATCTACTGCGGACTGGTACGGCAGGGCTGATGGGCGCCGTCGTCGCCCTCGATACGCTGTTGACCGCGCAGACGTTGTGGCGCGCCGGACGCAGCGCCCAGCGCGCCGCTGATGGCGAGCCCAGCGGGCATGCCGCGCTCGATGCGTTGTTGCCGCAGGGCGGCTGGCCGCGTCGCGCGCTGACCGAATTGCTGGTGCCGGCCGATGGCGTGGGCGAACTGGCCTTGCTGTGGCCGACGCTGGCACGCCTGACCCAGGCCGGCGGCATCGTGGTGGTGGTGGCGCCGCCATACCTCCCCTACGCGCCGGCCTGGCAGACGGCGGGCGTGGAACTGGCGCATCTTCAGATCGTGGATGCCGCGCCGCGCGACGCACTGTGGGCGTTCGAACAATGCCTGCGCAGTGGCGCCTGCGCTGCCGTACTCGGCTGGCCGCAGAACGCCGATGCGTCCTCGCTGCGGCGCCTGCAGGTGGCGGCCGACAGCGGCGACTGCCTGGGGTTCGCCCTGCGCGATCGCAAGCACCTCGCCAATCCATCGCCGGCCGCGTTGCGTCTGGAATACGTCGGCGAAGCGCGAGCCCGGGGCGCCTGGCACGTCCGCAAATGCCGCGGCGGGCAGGTGCCTGCGCAGGCGTTCGCGCTGGCCGCGCATTGAGCCGCACACATGTTGTGGGCCTGCATATTGCTGCCGCAGCTGGCGCTGGACGCTGTCCTGCGGCGTTTGCCCGATCCGGCGCCGCCCCTGGCGCTGGTCACAGGACCGGCACACCTGCGCAGCCTGCATGCGATCAACGAAGCCGCCGCGCAGGCCGGCCTGTCGCCGGGCATGCGCCTGTCGGCCGCGCATGCGCTGCTGGCCGACGTGGCCACGGTGGAATACGACGCGCAGGCCGAAGCGCGCTGGCATCGTTTCATCGCCGCGTGGGCCTATCGCCACAGTTCGCTGGTCAGCGCGCAGTGGCCCGGCTGCGTGGTGCTGGAAGTGCGCGCCAGTTTCCGGTTGCTGGGGCCGTGGCCGCGGCTTGAAGCGCGCTTGCGCGAGGAACTGACCGCGCTGGGATTCAGCCATCGCATCGCGCTGGCGCCGACGCCGCGCGCGGCACGCGTGCTGGCAGGATTGCGCGACGGCCTGGCGGTGACGTCCGCAGACGCGATGCAGGAACTGCTCGCGAAAGTGCCGATACGCCGCGCCGCCCTGCCCGATGACGCCGGCGAGCGACTGCACCGGATGGGCGTGCGCGACCTGCGCGCATTGCGTGCGCTGCCGCGCGACAGCCTGCGTCGGCGCTTCGGCGTGGAACTGCTGGCGCATGTGGACCGCCTGTACGGCGAAGCCGACGATCCGCTGGCGTACTACGCGCCGCCGGATCACTTCGACAGCCGCATCGAACTGGGTTACGAGGTCGAACAGTATCCGCCGCTGCTGTTTCCACTGCGCCGGCTGATCGGCGACCTGTGCATGTACCTGTCGATCCGCGACGATGGCGTGCAGCGTTTCCAGCTGCGACTGGAACACGAGGGCGCGCATACCGATGTCGAAATCGGGCTGCTGGCCGCTGAGCGCGAACCGGCGATGCTGTTCGAACTCACCCGCAACCGGCTCGAACGCGTGGCCATTCCCAAGCCGGTGGTGGCGATGCGCCTGCTGGCGCGCGAACTGCCGGCGTTCGTGCCGGCGGCGCGCGACCTGTTCGATGCGCGCGCGCAGCAGGCGCTGCCGTGGCCACAACTGCGCGAACGCCTGCGCGCGCGGCTGGGCGATGACGCGGTGTATGGCGTCGCCACGGCCGGCGATCCGCGTCCGGAGCACGCCTGGCGTCGTGACGACGGCCGTCCGATGATCGCGCCGGCCTTGCCGCCGCGTCCGGGCTGGCTGTTGCCGAAACCGCTGCCTTTGCGCGGGCACGGCCTGCGCATCGTGTCCGGTCCCGAGCGCCTGGAAAGCGGCTGGTGGGATGGCGAGGACGCGCGCCGCGATTACTACGTGCTGGAAACCGCGCAGGGCCAGCGCGGCTGGGCATTCGCGCCGGTCGGCGAACGCGACGGCTGGATGCTGCACGGATGGTTCGCATGAGGTTCATCAATGTGCCACTGGAAGCGGCCAATGATCCGGGCGAAGCATTGCCGGCCTACGCGGAGCTGCATTGCCTGTCGGATTTCTCGTTCCTGCGCGGCGCCGCCAGCGCTGAAGCACTGTTCACCCGTGCCGCGCAGTGCGGCTACGAGGCGCTGGCGATCACCGATGAATGCTCGCTGGCCGGCATCGTGCGCGCACTGGTGGCTTCGGAAACCACCGGCGTCAAGCTGATCGTCGGCAGCGAGTTCGAACTGGAAGACGGCCTGCGGCTGGTGTTGCTGGTGCAGACGCAGGTCGGCTACACGCATCTGTGCCAGCTGATCACGCAGGCGCGCCGCGCCGCCGCGAAGGGCGAGTACCGGATCACGCGCCAGGATTTCGAGACCCATGCCGGCGCGCATGGCGTGCCCGGCCTGTTCGCGTTGTGGCTGCCCGGCCGCAGCCCGCAAATGGAGCAGGGCGCCTGGGTGCGCGACACTTTCGGCGCGCGTGCGCGACTGGCGGTGGAACTGCATCGCGACCGCGACGATGCGCAGCGACTGGACGAACTGCTCGCACTGTCCACGCAACTGTCGTTGCCGGCGGTGGCGGCCGGTGACGTGCACATGGACACGCGGCGCATGCGCGCCCTGCAGGACACGATGACTGCGATCCGCCATGGCCTGACCCTGGCCGAAGCCGGCGCGCATCTGTTCCGCAATGGCGAGCGCCACCTGCGCACGCGCCGCGCGCTGGGCAACATCCATCCGCACGTGCTGCTGGCCAATGCCGTGGACATCGCACGGCAATGCACTTTCGACCTGCGCAGGCTGGAGTACGTCTATCCCGCCGAACTGGTGCCGGCGGGCGAAACGCCGGCCAGCCATCTGCGTGCGTTGACGATGGCCGGCGTGCGCGATCGCTGGCCGCAAGGCGTGCCGGCGCAGGTGATGGCCACCATCGAAGACGAACTGGCGCTGATCGCCAAGCTCAAGTATGAAGCCTTCTTCCTCACCGTCGAGGACATCGTCCGCCATGCACGCAGCCTGGGCATCCTCTGCCAGGGTCGGGGTTCGTCCGCCAACTCCGCGGTCTGTTACGCGCTGGGCATCACTTCGGTCAATCCGGAGGAAAGCCGGCTGCTGATGGCGCGCTTCCTGTCGGAGGAACGCAACGAACCGCCGGATATCGACGTGGATTTCGAACATGAGCGTCGCGAGGAAGTGCTGCAGTACGTCTACAACAAGTACGGTCGCGACCGCACCGCGCTGGCCGCCACCGTGATCCGCTATCGCGGCCGCAGCGCGCTGCGCGACGTGGCCAAGGCCTTCGGCCTGCCGCCGGACCAGGTCGCGCTGCTGTCCGGCTGCTATGGCTGGGGCAATGGCGAAACGCCGATGCAGCAGCGCCTGCGCGAGGCGGGATTCGATCCGGACAATCCGCTGATCCTGCGCGTGCTGGCACTGACCGAAGCCCTGCGCGGACATCCGCGCCACCTGTCGCAGCATGTCGGCGGTTTCGTCATCTCCGACACGCCGTTGTGGAACCTGGTGCCGGTGGAGAACGCCGCGATGGCCGAGCGCACCATCATCCAGTGGGACAAGGACGACCTGGAGGAAATGAAGCTGCTCAAGGTCGACTGCCTGGCGCTGGGCATGCTGACCTGCCTGCGCAAGGCATTCGATCTCGTGCAGGCGCACCGCGGCTACACGCTGACGCTGGCCAGCGTGCCGCAAGGCGACCAGCCCACCTACGACATGATCCAGCTCGCCGATACGATCGGCGTGTTCCAGATCGAGTCGCGCGCACAGATGAGCATGCTGCCGCGGCTCAAGCCCAACTGTTTCTACGACCTGGTGGTGGAAGTGGCGATCGTGCGGCCCGGTCCGATCCAGGGCGGCATGGTGCATCCCTATCTGCGCAGGCGCATGGGAAAGGAAAAGCCAAGTTATCCCTCGGAGGGCGTCAGGGAAATCCTCGAACCCACCTTGGGCGTCCCACTGTTCCAGGAACAGGTGATGGAGCTGGTGATGCACGCCGGCTACAGCGCCAGCGAGGCCGACAACCTGCGTCGTTCGATGGCCGCGTGGGGCCAGGGCGGCAACATGGAGCCGCACCGTGCCCGCATCCGCGAACTGATGGAAGGCAAGGGCTACACATCGGCGTTCATCGACCAGATCTTCGAACAGATCAAGGGTTTCGGTTCCTACGGATTCCCGCAGAGCCACGCCGCCTCGTTCGCCAAACTGGTCTACGCCAGCTGCTGGCTGAAGCGCCATGAACCCGCAGCCTTCGCCTGCGCGCTTCTTAATTCGCAACCGATGGGTTTCTACGGCGCCAGCCAGATCGTGCAGGATGCACGACGCGGACGTGGCGACCGGAAGGGCGTCGAATTCCTGCCGGTGGACGTGACCTGCAGCGACTGCGACAACACTCTCGTAGGCGGCTCGCTGCGCATCAAGGCGGACGTGGGTAAGCAGCCGGCGATACGCCTGGGGCTGCGCCAGGTCGGCGGGCTTTCCGCGCAGGCGGCCGAGGCGATCGTGGCCGCGCGTCGGCAGCAGCCTTTCCTTGATATCGCCGATCTGTGCCTGCGCGCGAACCTGGACGACAAGGCGCGTCGCGCCCTCGCCGAAGCCGGCGCGTTGCAGACCCTGGCGGGTAATCGCAACCAGGCGCGCTGGATCGTCGCCGGGATCGAACAGCAGCGCCCGTTGCTGCCGGGCAGTCCGCAGGAGCGATCGATCGCCTTGCCCGCTCCGGGAATCGGCGAGGAAGTGCTCTCCGACTACCGCGCACTCGGCCTGACGCTGCAGGCGCATCCGCTTTCATTGCTGCGCGACACGTTGCGTGCGCGCCGCCTGCTGGGTTCTCGCGACCTGGCCGACAAGCGCCATGGCAGCCACGTGCATGCGGTCGGCCTGGTCACCAACCGCCAACGTCCGCAGACCGCCAGCGGCACCATCTTCATGACCCTGGAAGACGAGCACGGCATGGTCAACGTGGTGGTGTGGGAACGCGTCGCCCAGCGTCGGCGCAAGGCGCTGCTGGGTGCGCGCCTGCTGGCGGTGCGCGGACGCTGGGAACAGGTCGACGGCGTCGCCCATCTGATCGCGCAGGACATGCAGGACCTCAGCGGCCTGCTCGGCAATCTGCCCGTCGATTCGCGGGATTTCCACTGATGCGCGCGGCACCGACCGCCTCGTTCGACCTGTTCGCCGGTGCGATGGTGCAGCTGGTGGACGATGCGCAGGGCGGCATCCACTACTGGCCGGGATTCGTCGATGCCGTGCTCGCACGCGACTGGTTCGAAACGCTCGTGGCCAAGGCGGCGTGGACGCACATGCAACGCCCGATGTACGACCGCGTCGTCGACGTGCCACGTCTGCTTGCGTCCTATCGCACCGACGCGCTGCCGGACGAGTTGCCGCTGGCGGACATGCTGGCACGCGTGCAGGCGCAGGTTCCCGCGCCCTACAGCGGCGTCGGCATGAACCTCTATCGCGACGGCAACGACAGCGTCGCCATGCACAACGACAAGCTGCACATCCTGGTCGCCCCGCATCCGATCGCGCTGGTATCGCTCGGCGATCCGCGGCGCATGCTGATCCGCGCCAAGGCCGGTGATCGCCAGACGCTGGCGGTGGACCTGGAGCCGGGCAGCCTGCTGTGCATGAGCCATGTTTCGCAGAAGACCCACGAGCATGGCATTCCCAAAACGAAGAAACCGCAGGGGCCGCGGATCAGCGCGGTATTCCGCGTGCGGCCGCATCGGTGAGTACATGCATCCGGAACGAACGATTCGTGAGAGGTTTCAGCAGGGAACGCCGGTGGCCATCGCAGGCATTGCAGCCTGGAGGAACTGCAACGGTGGCTTGGCCACCATCAGATAGAAGATCGCCAGGAACGACAGCAGTGCCGGTATGCCCAGTGCGACCCAGGCACCGAGGAATCCGCCATAGCGCGTTGGCAACGGTTCTCCCTTGGCGGCGGCGTCGATCGCGATGTCGCGCAGTTTCATCTGCAGCCAGACCACCGGCAGCCAGCACAGCGCGGCGATGATGTAGAGCACGATCGACCAGTACAGCCACGGTGCGGTCAGCGGTACGCCCATGCGATGGGCGAGCCACAGGCCGCTGACCGGCTGGAACACGATCGTGGTCGCGGTGAACAGCCAGTCGGCGATCACCACGTAGCGTGCGACCACGGCCACGGTATGCGCATCGCGCGTCCAGCTGGTGACCAGCAGATAGAACGCGGTGCCGATGCCGGTGCCGAACAGCAGCGTCGACGACACCACATGCAGGTACTTAACGATCAGCAGGTCCATTGTCGTCGTCCAGTTCGTGCAGTAGGGCGATGGCCGCCAGCAACGGCAGGTTCTTCAGCACCGGGCCGTAGGGATGCCGCCAGTATTCGGGCAGGAATACGGTGATCACCGCGGTGTAGAACGCGATCAGGATGAATTGCGCGCGATACGCCCAGCGTCGCAGCGGACGCCAGAACAGGGCCGCGCCCAGCACGATGTCGAGCAGGGCGGCACCCTGCAGCACCGTCATCGCGAGCGCGCCATGCAGGCCGGTGCGCGCCAGCAGTTCCAGGCTGGACTGGACCGGAAACGCGAACAACGATACGAGTCCGGTCGCGACCCACATCAGTGCCATCGCATACCGCAGTAGCGGCAGCAACCAGTCCAGCTGCGCGCGACGCCGCATCGACGTGCGTTCGTGTTCGCCGATGAAGCCTTCAAGCGGCGTCGGTGCGCGCCCGAGCACCGTCGCGAACGCGCGGCACTGGCCGATGCTGCCGGCTTCGAGCATGCGCAGCGATTCCGGCGTCGCCAGGCTGCCGGGCATGAACGCGAGCAGCCGCGACATCATCCGCACCCATGCCATCGGCACGGAGACGAAACCACCCGGCAGCCGCAACGCCTGCTTGAAGTACCCGAGATAGCCGCGCAGCGTCACCGGCTCGCCCCCCACCGCTTCCAGTCGCAGTGGCGCATCCGGCATGTCCAGCAGGCGCACGATCGCCTCGCACAGGTCGTCCAGGTGCACGGGCTGGATACGTTGCCTGCCGCCGCCGGGCAGCGGCGTCAGCGGCAGCGCGGCCAGCAACGCGAACCAGCGCGTGCTGCGTCCCTGCGGCGCGAACACCAGCGACGGCTGCACGATCGTATGCGGCACGCGCGACTTGCACAGCGCGGCGTCGGCGCGACCTTTGGACGCCAGATAGCCGGTGTCGGTGTACGGATGGGCGCCCAGCGCGGAGATCTGCACGATACGGCGCACGCCGGCCTGCGCCGCCGCTTCGAACAGCGCCAGCGGCCCTTTCACATGCAACGCATCGAAGGTCTGGCTACCCTGTTCGCGGAAGATGCCGACCGCGTTGACGACCGCATCGATGCCGTGCAGTCCAACGGCGCTTTGTCCAGTCGCGGCGAGCTCCGCGTAATCGACATGGACGAATTCCGCGGCCGGCCAGCGTTTCTTCGCAGCCCCGATGTTCCTGACGCCGAGGACGACATCATGACCCCGCTTCGCCAGCCTCCCGACCAGCGCTTCGCCGATCAGACCGGTGGCGCCGATCACCAGGACGCGCATGAGCCCATCCCTTCGCCAGGCTGGCGCACGCTGGCCCGACGCGCGCTCGTGTCCGGAACCGTGGCCAGCCTAGCGTCCACGCTGGCGGTGTCCTGGCTCGGACGCCGGCAATCCGGTTCGGCCAGCGGCGCCACCAATGCGACCAGCCACTGGCTGTGGGGCGATCGCGCCAAACATCGCCCGCAGCCGTCGCTGCGGCACACCGCCGTGGGCTACGGCATCCATCACGCCAGTTCGCTGTTCTGGGCCGGCTTCTTCGAGTACGCGACGCGACGCATGCGGCGCCCTTCGCATATCGCCGCGACTGCCGGCGCCACCGCGGTAGTCGCGTACGTAGTGGATTATCACGTGGTGCCACGGCGTTTGACGCCCGGCTTCGAAAGCCGCCTGTCGCCCGGCGCGATGACCGCGACGTACGCGGCCTTCGCGTTGGGTCTCGGCGCCGCGGCGTGGGCGTACCGGCATGTCAATCGCCACGATGCGGCGTCGCCGCGCGTGCCACCCACGCGGCGCGGAATTCAAGTGCGGCCGGTACCACGCACAGCAGCAGTGCCGGCAGCAGCATCGCAATCCACAGCTGCAATTCCAGCGCCGGACGGCGCAACGCCAGCACCCAGCCGGAACCGGCCAGCGCCGGCCACGCCACCGCGGCGAGGCCGGCCCAGGCAATGATCGGCGCCATGTCCAGCACGCTGTGCAGGTGCTGTTCCACCGGCAGCAGGGTGCGGCGTCCGAATGCGCGGCGCGTGTCCAGATATCCGACCACGGCATGGACCACGACCAGCGCCAGCGTCAGCAGCACGAGCGTCTTGCCGACTTCAAACACCATGGCCAGCAGCAGCGCGGTGCCGATCACGCCAAGCTGCACGACATGCAGCCTGGATTCGGCCAAGCCCGACGTGTGCGGCAGATCGCTGCGCCGGTGGCAGAGAAAATCGAACAGGCCGGCGCACAGCCACACCAGATACCCCAGATAGGCCAGCAGCCACCGGTCGAACTCAGTCTTCATGGTCCGGCATGAGTGCAGGCCCGGCAAACGGCGTCAGAGGATCTTTCGCTGGTCCGTTGAGCACGGCACCGGTCTGCGCTTCGAAGCGCGAGCCGTGGCAGGGGCAGTCCCAGGATTTTTCCTGCGGGCTCCAGCGCACGGCGCAGCCCAGGTGCGGGCAGCGCGCCGAGAACGTCATCACTTCGCCGTTGCCGTTGCGATAGGCCGCGATACGGTGAATACCATGGCGCAGCACGGCGCCTTCGCCCGGCGCCAGCGCATCCACGTCCTTGACATCGCCGCCACCGAGCCAGTCGCGGTACTGCAGCGCGACGTTGGCGTTCTCGCGCAACCAGCCGGCGGGCGAGCGCACCAGCTTGCGAGCCGGGTCATACAGTTCACGCCACGGATTGTCGCGACCGACGATCAGGTCGGTGAGCAGCAGTCCCGCCAGCGTGCCGTGGGTGACGCCGTTGCCGGAATCGCCGGTGACGATGTAGACATTCTCTTCGCCGCCCGGATCGGCGCCGATGAAGGCCAGACCGTCGACCGGCTCGATGATCTGCCCGGACCAGCCATGGCTGAAGGACTGGATGCCGGGCAGGTGCGCGCGCGTCCATTCCTGCAGGCGCACGAAGGCGGTCGGATCGTCGTCCTGTCCGGTCTTGTGATCTTCGCCACCGATGATCGCCAGCGCACCGCTGCCGTCGGGCGCGTCGAACAGGCGCACGTAGTGGTAAGGGTCGCCGTCGTCCCACAGTAGTGCATCCGGCAGTGCACCGTCCGTGACCGGGCCAGCCACCACGTAGCTGCGATACGGCGCCTGCTTGGTGTGGATCGGCACGCGCTCGTGGAACGGAACGTTGGTTGCGATCACGATCGCGGCGGCGCGCAGCGTCGTGCCGTCATCTGCCTCTAGCGCCGGTGTGTCACCGCCCTGCACCTGCACCACGTCGCCCTGGCGGAAGCGCACGCCCAGCGCGTCGCAAGCGACGGCCAGCGCGAGCAGATAGCGGTCCATGTCGACCCGTGCCTGCGCGTCGAAACGAAGCGCGGGTCCGAGCGCGGGGAGTTCGGGAATGCCCTGTTCGAGGTAAACGACTGCCAGCCCGGCTTCGGCGGCCGCTTCGCATTCCTTGCGCAGGCGGTCGGTGTTGCCGTCGTGCGAGAACAGATAACCGGGTACGCGTCGGAAGCCGCATCGGTCGCGTTCGGAGGCGACGAAATCCTCGATCCAGTCGATCGCCGCGGCGTGGCTGGCGGCTGCCAGGCGCGCGCCGTCCTTGCCATGCCAGCGCGCCAGGTTGTAGAAGCGATCGTCCAGTGCGGACGCCAGATGCGCGGTCGTACGCAGCGACTCGCCTTCGCCCAGTCCTTGCCGATCGACGACCAGTACCTGTCGTCCTTCCCGTGCCAGACACAACGCAGTCACCAGGCCGGCGACGCCGGCGCCAACCACCACAACGTCATGCTTATTGGAGTCCCGCTCGTTGGAATCACGCGTGCTGCCGTCATCGGACGACATCGATGCGGAGAACTTCGTGCGCGTGAACCCGGTCGGCAATTTCCAGACCGGCAATGTCCTGGCGGTACTCATGGCGTCGATTCTTGTGGGATACGATGCTTCTTCGTGCCTGCGTCCGAAGATACGCTTCGCGTGTAAATCCTACGCGAAGCCGGCCACACGAAGCCGTCAGAACCAGCGGCTGCGCCTGCCCAGATAAAACGAGGCCAGCGCGACCACCAGCATCGCGCCGACCGCAACCCAGAATCCCGGCGCGCCGGTCTTGAAGAACGGCGCGTTGAAATTCATGCCCAGCACGCCGGCGATCACCGTCTGGCAGCCGATCACCACGGTGGCGAACGTCAGCATGCGCATCGTCTTGTTGGTGCGCAGCGCGATCTGGTTGCTGAACAGTTCGAAGCTGCCGATCATCAGGTCGCGTGCGTTCTCGACGATGTCCATCGCCCGCTCGAAATGATCGTCGACCTTCTCGAAATGGCGGGTGGTCACCCTGTCCTCTTCGGGGCGGAAGTCGGGTCGCGCCAGACTGGAAAACACCTTGCGGTGGGGCGCCAGCATGCGTCGCATCCGCGAGGCACCCTTGCGCAGCTTGCGCAGCTCACCTATCGCGTTCTCGTTGTGTTCCTTGAGGATCGATTCCTCGAACTTCTCCACCGTGCGCTCGAAGTCCGAGGCCGCCTCGAAATAGGTTCCCAGCTGCCAGTCCAGCAGCGAAGCCACGAAACTGTCCGCGGTCAGCACGCCCAGGTGGCTTTCGCCGTCTTCGCGCTTGCGGATCTCGGCGATGAAGGGGATCGGGCGGTGGTGCACGCTGACCAGGAACCCGGTGCCGGCGGCGATCGCCAGCACGGCGCCATCGAAGCGCAGCTCGCCACAATGCTCCACCGCCACCACCTGCACGAAGAAGCACGCACCGTAGCTCGACACCTGCGGCGACGCCCCGGGATTCTGCAGGCGCTCTACCAGCGTGTCGGGAAGATCGAGCGCCCGCCCGACCGCATCCAATCGTTCCGGCGCATCGCAGGCGATATCGATCCACAGCAGGTCCTTGTCGTCATCACGGACGACATCGAGCTGTTCCATCGACAGCGTTTCGTTGGTGCCATCGCCGCGATACAGCACGATGTGCGTGCCGCCACTGTCCGGGTCGTCCGATGGGGCCTGCATGGCCATGCCTCGCAACGAAGTTCAGTCGACAAACTGGCGCAAGCCGCGTGAACCCCTTGTCATACCGCTCACCCAGCGCTGCCTATAGTCGCCGCTCACCATGCAGGCGAAGAACGCGAAGGCCATCGATCGTGGCAAATCATTTCCGGATTCTGCAAAACTTGCGTTATCGGACCGATGCCGTACAGCGTGCGGCTGCAGCGTGACGACGTGAGTGCACACCAGGGCTCCGCGGATGCCGGCGTGCGTCGCCTGGTGCGGCTGCGCACCCGCGACGAGGCCACGCACATCGGTCGCGGCGATACTGTTTTCTCGACGCGCAACGAAGGTTTCGTGGAAGGTGAGCGCGAGCAGGGACTATTTGTGCACCGCACCCGTCTGCTCAGCCTGTATCGCTGCTTCGTCTCCGGCCGCCGGCCGATACCGGTGACGCTGTCGCAGGTGCGACAGGACAGCTGGCTGGGCTACTACATCGCCGCGGCACCAAGCCAGGATGGCGATGCCGATTCGCCCGACCACGTCGCCCAGAACGCGCTGGAGCTGCGCATTTCGCGTGTGGTCGGGGAAGGCATGCACGAGCATTACGACATCACCAACTACACCCCGGAGCCGGTGCGGTTCCGGCTGGCACTGGAAGTGGATGCCGACTTCGCCGACCTGGAAGAAACGCGCGGCGAACGCCAGCAGCGCGGCACGCTCGATCGGCGTTGGCGCCGCGCCGGCGATGCGCACGAGCTGATGTTCGATTACCACGCCCAGCATCGTTTCAGTCATCAGGGCGAACGCGGCACCGCGCACGTGCGCCGTTCGCTGACGCTGCGTATCCGCAATGATGGCGAATCGCCGACGCGCCGCGGCCGGCGCATCACCTTCACCATCGAGCTGCCGCCACAGGGCCGCTGGCATGCCTGCCTGGACTGGATCGCGGGCGTCGACGGCGAGCCGCTGCCGACGCCGGCCTGCGATGCCTTCGCCGATGTCGAAGCTGCCGACCAGGACGGCGCGTTGTTCCTGCGCGAGGCCACGGTGTTCACCACCGCCGAGAGCACGACGCTGGCCGGCGTAGTCACCGAGGCGCTGGCGCGTGCCAAGTTCGACCTGGCCGCGTTGCGCCTGCCGCGCTTCGATCATGGTGCACGTGCCTGGACCATCGCCGCAGGCGCCCCGGCCTACGTGGCGCTGTTCGGGCGCGACACGATCGTCACCGCCGGCCAGGCCGCCATGCTGGGACCGGAGATGTTGCGCGGCACCCTGATCGAGATGGTGAGCTGGCAGGGCAGCGAGCGTAACGACTGGCGCGATGAGCAGCCCGGACGCATCCTGCACGAAGCGCACAGCGGGCCGTTGGCATTGCTCAACTACAAGCCGCAGGCACGCTACTACGGCTCGATCAGCAGTTCCGGCCTGTTTCCCGCCGCGTTGGCGCAACTGTGGCAGTGGACCGGCGATCGCGACGCGGTGGCGCCGCTGATCGAACCGGCGCTGCGCGCCCTGCGCTGGCTCGACAGCTGCACCGATCCGCGCGGATTCCACGCCTGCACGACGCGTTCGCGCAAAGGCGTCAAGAACCAGACCTGGAAGGATTCAGACGATTCGATCCGCTACGAGGATGGCACTGAGGTCGCGCAGCCGGTCGCCACCTGCGAGGAACAGGGCATCGCCTATGCGGCGAGGATGGCGATGGCCGAGGTGCTGTCGGCGTTCGATCGCCGCGATGAAGCGCGCCGGCTGCGCCGCGAGGCGCAGGCCTTCAAGCGTCGTTTCAACGACGCCTACTGGATGGAGGACGAAGGCGTGTTCGCGCTTGCGCTGGACCCGCAGGGGCGGCAGGTGCGCAGTATCGCGTCCAACGCACTGCACTGCGTGTACAGCGGAATCGCCGACGACGCGTTCGTGCCGCGCATCTTTGAACGCCTGCTGGCGCCGGACATGTTCAGCGGCTGGGGTATCCGTACGTTGTCCTCGCAGCATCCGTCCTATAACCCGTATGCCTATCACCGCGGCACAGTCTGGCCCGCGGAGCACGGGCCGTTCGCGTTCGCGGCGTGCCGACATGGCCTGCACGACTGCCTGGAGCGGATCTGCAGGAGCCAGTTCGAAGCGGCGTCGCTGTTCGATTTCCGGCGTCTTCCTGAATGCTTCAGCGGCCATCCGCGCGATGCCGAACACCCGTTCCCCGCCATCTATCCTGCCGCCAACGCGCCGCAGGCCTGGTCCGCCAGCACGGTACCGGCGCTGGTGCAGGCCATGCTCGGTCTGCGTCCATCGGCGCCGGAAGCGTTGTTGCGGATCGATCCGAACCTGCCTGCCTGGCTGCCGGACATCACCTTGGGCGGATTGCGCGTCGGCAACGCGGTCGCCAGCCTGCGCTTCCATCGCGGCGACGACGGACATACTTCGTACGAGGTGCTCGACCTGCGCGGCGAGTTGCGCATCAGCACGGAAAAGCCCGGCAATGGCGAGTCCCGCGAAGTGGGTTGATGAACAGGCCGCGATACGCGCTTGGCCTTCACGCAGGTTTATTCCACGCCGCCGCATGCTGCGGTCGGCAACGCGTCGAGGTAGCCGAAATGACACAGCAGGATCGCAAAGACCCTCCGATCGAAAAAGACAAGCCGTGCCCGCCGGAAACGGAACAGGAACGTCGGCTACGCAAGCAGCGCGAAAGCGAGAACCAGGACGAGGCGCTCGAGGAAACGTTCCCGGCCAGCGACCCGGTATCGCCGTTCGTGCCGGCCAAGGCGCCGGACTGATGCGCCGTGCCTGCAGCGCGATCGCCGTCTAAAGCTGCTGCCATGGCAGCAGTTCATCTTCTGTCACGAGCGCCGTGCGGTCGCGAGCATATGACGCACTTGCAAGCGCAGCATGCCTGCGGTAAACCCGTTTTGCCGGTGATGGCACGCGTCGCCCTTCGGCTTTCATGACCACGCTAGACAGCACACCGCCAGCGGTATCGAATACGCGGCCTACGGCGCCGTTGTCCGACGACGGCCAACTGTTCCGCCTGCTGGTGCAGGGCGTCACCGACTACGCGATCTACATGCTCGATCCGGACGGCATCATCTGCAACTGGAATGCCGGCGGCCGCCGCATCAAGGGCTATGAGGAAAGCGAGGTCATCGGCCAGCATTTCTCGCGCTTTTACACCGAGGCCGACCGCATCGCGGGCCTGCCCGCGCATGCCCTGGAGGTGGCACGACTGCACGGCCGCTATGAAAAGGAAGGCTGGCGCCTGCGCAAGGACGGGTCGCATTTCTGGGCCTGCGAGGTGATCGACCCGATCTGGCAGCACGACCGCCTGATCGGCTTCGCCAAGATCACCCGCGACATGACCGAGCAGCACGAGGCGGAGTTGCGGCTGGAGGAAGCCCGGCGCGCGCTGGCGCAGGCGCAGAAGATCGAGGCGGTCGGAAAACTGACCCTGGGCCTGTCGCACGATTTCAACAACCTGCTGTCGGTAATCGTCAACAGCCTGGACCTGATCGTGGTCCATCGGCAGGATGCCGCGCGCACCAGCGCGCTGGTGGAAGGTGCGTTGCGCGCGGCCGAACGCGGCTCGCAGCTGACACGGCAGTTGCTGGCGTTCGCCCGCGGACAGGAGCTGGCGCCCGAAGCGCACGATCTCAACGCGCTGCTGCTGCGCTCGCGCGAGTTGTTCCTGCGTTCCTGCGGTTCGACGGTCTGCTTCGAGTACGAACTCGGGCAAGCGTTGCCCGAGGTGCTGATCGATGGGGTCCAGTTCGAAGCGGCGATACTGAATCTGCTGGTGAACAGCCGGGACGCCATGCCGCAGGGCGGCCGCATCGTCATCGTCACCGAGGCGCGACGGATGGCCGGCCCGCTGCCGGACGCGCCGCTGCGCAACCATGTCACCGTGAAAGTGGCCGATACCGGCGCAGGCATGAGCGAGGAAGCGCTGCAGCGGGCGGTCGAGCCCTTCTTCACCACCAAGGATGTCGGCAAGGGCAGTGGGCTGGGTCTGAGCCAGGTGCATGGCTTCGCAGCCCAGTCCGGCGGCTTCCTGCAGCTGGAAAGCCGTCCCGGCGTCGGCACCAGCGTGTCGATCTGCCTGCCAGTCGCCGGAGAGTGAATGATGGCGCTACGGATACTGATGGTGGAAGACGATGCGATGCTGGGTCCGCTGGTCGCCGGGGCGCTGGTCGAGGAAGGCTATGAAGTGCTACTGGTACCCGATGGCCCCGCGGCGCTGGACATCCTGCGCAGCACCGCTGCGATCGACGTCGTGTTCAGTGACGTCAGCATGCCCAACGGCATCTCCGGCATCGAGCTGCTCGAACATGTCGACCGGCTGCAGCCGCAGGCGCGATGCATCATCGCCTCCGGTTATGCAAAGGTGCAGTTGCCGCCGCTGCCGCCACGCGCGGTGTTCCTGCCCAAGCCGTATCGCATTCCGCAGCTGGTGGCGGCCTTGGCGTCGTAGCGCTACGGCACGGCGTCTTCGTGCGCCTGCTCACGGCCGGGCGTTGCCCTCCTGTGATGATCCATCGCGACGGCCTGGGCGATCCATGTGCGTTTTCGCTACAGGCTCTTGCCGGCGCCGCCAGCGGTGTCATCGTCTTCGTCGCGTTCCAGTGCCGGGCGCACACCCGACGGCACCTGTTCGACACCGTCGACCTGGTTGCCCTGGCGCTCGAGTATCGCCGCGTCGTCCTGCGGTTTTTCCTCAGGATCGGGCCGCTTGCGTGGCTGCGTCATGATCTGCTCCCGGATTGGCGAGCGTCGAATCTAGGCCTTGCCGGTTCGCGACGCCGTGAACACCGTGACCGCGAAATGTTTTCCCGCCCGGAAACACTTTCCGCTCACGCGCCGGTATCGAAAGGCTGCCTAGCATCGATGTTCCCCAGCCACCACACCCACGGAGAATCCGATGGCGGTCAAGAATCTTGAAGATCTGTTCGTGCACTCCCTGTCGGACATCTACAGCGCCGAGAAGCAGCTGACTAAGGCGCTGCCGAGGCTGGCGCGCGCCTCCACCAATCCCGATCTGGCGACAGCGTTCGAGACGCACCTGGAGGAGACGCAGGGACAGATCGAACGCATCGACGAGGTGGTCGACAGCCTCGGCATCAAGCTCAAGCGCATGAAGTGCGTGGCGATGGAAGGACTGGTCGACGAGGGCAAGGAGGTCATCGAGGCAGTCGACAAGGGTCCGGTCCGCGATGCCGCGCTGATCGGCGGCGCGCAGAAGGTCGAGCACTACGAGATCGCCTGTTACGGCACGCTGTGCGCACTGGGCAAGCAGCTCGGCTACACCGATGCGGTGCAGCTGCTGGCGCAGACGCTGGATGAGGAGAAGGCGACCGACAGGAAGTTGTCGATGCTCGCCGAACAGGGTGGGGCCAATGAGGAAGCCGCCCAGGCCGCGTAACCGCACCCTGCTGCGGGCGCCGCCGGCCGCGTCGCCGGCGGCGCTGGCGCCGGCGCTGTCGTTGATGCAGCAACTCTACGATCTGGATGCGGCACTGGCCCGCAAACAACGCACGGCCTTGAGCATCCACGACATCTACGACGAATGGCATGCGCATGATGCCGTGATCAGGCAGGCGCGCAGGCGCAGATCGCGTGCCTGGGCCGCCGAACTGCTGCAGACCATCGCGGTGAGGCACGGCATCGGCGGGTGGACGAATCTTTCGTCGTCTCCAGGCGCCTTCTGGATGGATGGCGGAAACGACGGGCCACCCGGGCAGGGCATGACGGATTAGGAACGCTGACCGCAGGCGGATCACCGCCGTGCGATCAGCGCGGATTGCGCGGCAACGAATTATGCACGGCCGTGGCCGCGATCGCGGCATGCCCGAGTCCGACCGAGATCTGGTTGAGCGCGCTGACCACGTCACCGATCGCATACAGGCCGTCCACCGAGGTCATCTGGTTCGCGTCGACCACCAGGTCGCCCTGTTCGTCCTGGCGCGCGCCGATGGCGGCCGCCAGCGTCGATTGAGAGATGCTGCCCAGTGCCGGATACAGGCTGTCGAAGCGGTGTTCGCGGTCGCGCGCGTCGAGAACCATGCAATCGCGGCCATCGAACTGCAGGCGACAAGGCCCGTCCAGCAGCGTGACGTCCGCCTGCGAGGACGCGGCGCGGCGTGCGCTGCCGGCACTATCCGCGTCGAGCGGTGCCACGTACACCTGCCGCGAAAAGGTGCGCAGGAACCGTGCATGACGCAGGGCCGCATCGAACGGGCCGTAACAGGCAATCCGTCCGTCGCTGGCCTCGTAACCGTCGCAGACCGCGCAGAGGCGGATCGCGGCGATGTCGATCGCCTGCTTTGCCCACGGAACCGACGGAAGCACGTCGCGCACTCCGGTCGCCAGGATCACGCACGGCGCGTGCAGAGGCGCGGTACCGTCGTCGATCTGGAAGGTCCCGTCATCGAGACGATGCAACGCATGCGCACGGCCAGCGCGGATCGTTACGCCGTAATCGCCGGCCTGTGCCTTCAGGCGTTGCAGGAATTCCGTGCCCGGCACGCCGCCGAGGAATCCCGGACAGTTGTGGCTGCGTGGGATCAGATGGGCACGACTCTGGCCATCGTCGATCACCGCGATGTGGCGATGAAATCGGCGCAGGTACATTGCAGCGGTCAGCCCGCTGGGACCGGCACCGATCACGACGCAGTCGATCGTCTGCTGGCTGCTGCCCACGTGCAGGATCGTGCGTCAGGAGCTGCGTTTGCGGTCGCCGTGGTCGCCCTGCCCGGACGTCGTTTTCGTCTTGGCCGACTTGCGTACGTCCTGCGAAAGGGAACGGCCGACATCGTCGACTTCGTCGAAGCGTCCCTGTTCGTCGCGGCGGACGTAGCGCTTGTCGCCGTTGGGCGAGATCAGCTCGCGCTTGCTGGAAGTCTTTCCGGTTCTCTCGGTAGCCATCGCTGCAATCCGAAGCGGAGGTATCCCGACCATACTCACTGCATGTAAACGGCACGCGAAGCTGGCGTTGCCGCAAAAATGCAGGCTTTTCCCTTCACGTGACCGTGCGTCGCCTTGCTTAGATTGTCCTGAACGCATTGCGCCGTCCGGCGCTATTTCCAGCGCGAATGCAGGGTTCTTTCGCGATCGCCTGCAGCCCGCCGTACATCTTCCGACCAGCGCCGGATTGACGGCGCGAAGGAGTGACTGATGGCAAGTCGCAACGACACGTTCTGGCGCCGCAACGGCCTCAGCCTGGCGTTCATCGGCTTCATGCTGGCCTCGCTCGTCGGCCAGGCGCTGACCGGTCACGAAGTTCACAACCAGGAGCGCATCGAGCAGGGCGGCACGCCGATCACGCTGTCGCAATACCTGGTCAGCGGCCACTTTGTCTCGGCCACGTTCGAGAACTGGGAAAGCGAGTTCCTGCAGATGGGCATGTACGTGCTGCTGACCGTGGTGCTGCGCCAGAAAGGGTCGGCGGAATCGCGGCCGATGTCGCACGCACAGGAAAAGAACCGCATCGAGCAGGGACCCAAGCCCTGGCCGGTGCGCGTCGGTGGCATAGCACGGACGCTGTACGGGCACTCGCTGGCGATCGCTTTCGGCATCCTGTTCCTGTTGTCGTTCGCGCTGCATCTCGATGGCAGCTGGCGGCGGGAAAGCACGATGCGCGCATTGCAGGGCGAGGATCCGCTACCGCTTGCGGTCTACGCCGTCGAGCCGCAGTTCTGGTTCGAGTCGTTCCAGAACTGGCAGAGCGAATTCCTGTCCGTGGTGTCGCTGGTGCTGCTGAGCATCTGGCTGCGGCAGAAGGATTCGCCGCAATCCAAGCCGGTGGAAGCACCGCACTCGCAGACCGGCACCTGAGGGTCGCGGCGTTCGCCGCGACTCAGGTCTGCAGCACGCCACCTTGCGGCAGTTGTCTCTCAGCTAAACCATTCATGAAATGCCGCAGCCGTTGGTCAGGACAACCGCAACGTCCCTGCCATCGACGGATACCGCGGCAATCGCCGCGGATCGGATCGCGGCTGCGGTAATCGCGCGGAAACAAGTTCACCGTTGCGCAGCCCGTGCGCGATGCGGGCTGGTTCGCGCTGCGATCCGTGCACGAACTTCTGGCATGGCTTTTGCGCTGTTTTCTGGAGACGAGTGCGACATCAGCGCCATGTCATCCAGTCGGCAGGAAGGAATCCAAATGAATGAAACTCCCACCCGCATGCCGGGCACTCCACCCGCGCAGACCCAGGAGCAGCAACCCGGCGAGCAGCGTGCCATGCATCCGCAGCCGGAATCGATCCGTGATACGTACCGCGGCAGCGGACGGCTGGATGGCAAGGTGGCGATCGTCACCGGCGGCGACAGCGGCATCGGCCGCGCCGTGGCGCTGCACTTCGCGCGCGAAGGCGCATCCGTTGCGGTGGCCTACCTGGAGGAGAAGGAAGACGCCCGCGAGACCGAACGGCTGGTCCGCGCAGAGAACGCGGACTGCCTGCTGTTCGCCGGCGACCTCGGCGACGCCCAGCGCTGCCAGGCCTTGGTCGACGCCACGATGGAACGTTTCGGCAAGCTCGACATCTTGGTCAACAACGCCGCCGAGCAACATCCGGTCGACAAACCCGAGGACCTCGATCCGGGCAATGTGCAGCGCACTTTCCGCACCAACGTGTTCGCATTCGTATATCTGACCACCGCCGCGTTGCCGCACCTGCCCGACGGCGGCAGCATCATCAACACCAGCTCGGTGACCGCGGTGCGCGGCAACAAGCAGTTGCCGGATTACTCGGCGACCAAGGGCGCGATCCTCGCATTCACGATGTCACTGGCGCAGGCGGTGGCCGAGCGGGGCATCCGCGTGAACGCGGTCGCGCCGGGTCCGATCTGGACACCGCTGATCCCGTCGACCTTCGATGCGAAGGAAGTCGCCGAGTTCGGCGCCAGCACGCTGTTCAAGCGTCCCGGTCAGCCGTCGGAAGTCGCGCCGGCGTACGTATTTCTCGCATCGCAGGAAGCGTCCTACATCACCGGACAGACCATCCACATCAACGGAGGAGGACATATCAGTGCATGAAGATCGCAATACCGGCACCGCGGAAGTGAAGGCGGTGGGGCAGGAAATCCTGCAATTTGGCGCCCGTTTCCTGCAGGCGGGCAAGGAATGGTTCAACGAGAGGAGACACGACATGGCACAACGCTACAACCAGGACGAGCAGCGCAATCCCGGCGGCCGCGACTACGCTGGCGAGCGCTCACAAGGCGCGGTCTCTCGCTGGGACGACGAGGATGGCGGCTACGGACATTCGCAATATACGGCGTCGCAGTCGTCTTACGGCCAACAACAGGGCCAGCAACGCTACGGTCGCGAACGCTCGATGGGCGGCGGCCATGGCCAGAACGCGCAATGGCAGCCACAAGGCCAGCAGACACCGCGTTATGGTCAGAGTCTCGATGACGAATACGGCAACAGCCGTGGCTACGGCAGGCAGGGATACGGCCAGGATTACGGTTCGCAGTCGCGCGACTATGGCGCGAGCGGACGCGACAGCGGCTGGCAGGATCGCGGCTACGGGAGCGAGCGTGGCGCATATCAGAGCGCGGACTACGGTGCTGGCCGCGGGCGCAATCGCGACGAAGAGCTGTCGGCCTATGGTCGGCAAGGCTCGCTCGGTGGCGGCCGCGGTGCGTATCCGGGCAACTATCAGGCCGGTCAGTATGGCGAAGACCGTTCGCGCGAAGATCGCTGGCAGGAATCTCATGCCGGCGGCCGGCAGGGCAGTGGTTACCAGAGCATGTCGCAGCCGGGTTATGGCTCTTCGATGCAGCATGGCGAACACTACAGCGGCATGGTGGGCGGCTTCCGCGGTCGTGGTCCGAAGAACTATTCGCGCTCGGACGATCGCATCACCGAGGACCTCAATGAACGTCTGATGGACGCCGACGACATCGACGCCAGCGAAGTCAGCGTGCGGGTCAAGGACGGTGTCGCCACGCTGGAGGGTACGGTGCAGCACCGCTGGACCAAGCACCGCATCGAGGACGTCGCTGAATCCTGCAGCGGGGTCAAGGACGTCGAAAATCGCATCCGCGTCGAGCGCACCGGTGCCGGACAGGATCGTTCGATGGCCGGCAGCAGCACCACGAGCACTTCGCGTCGCACCGGCACGACGTCTACCGGCGCATCGATGCGCAGTGCCACCGGCACCGGACAGGACGGCAACGATGCCGATCCCGACCGCGCCGGCACCTCGGCGCACTGAGTTGCAGCGACGGCACGGACCGGCCGCTCGAGCGGTCCGTGCATCACTCCGATCAGCCGGTAGCGCTTGTCCGCTACCGGCTCTTTCTTTACGAAACGATCACGGCAGGAGAACTTTCGCCGATCCGGATCGCAGCTACGCGCCGCTGCGCCGGATTCGAATGTATTTACATGAACACATCCGGACCTTCTTCGTCGCGACTTTAAACACGCAGTTAACCGCGTCGCACACATGATCTGACTCCGGCATGAGACCCACCAGGAGTATGCGATGGCGCCCCATGTGATGATTCTCGACGACGATGTCTGCTTCGCCCGTTCCACGGCAGAGCTCGCACGCACCGAAGGCTATCAACCGCACATCGTACATTCGCTGGACGAGGCGCGCGGCATCACGCGCCGCCAGGCGATGGACCTGATGCTGCTGGACCTGGAGCTTCCCGACGGATCGGGACTGGACCTGCTCGACGACCTCGATTTTTCCGCGCACGGACAGATGGCGATCGTCACCGGAAATCCTTCACTGGATACCGCCGCGCTGGCGGTATCGACGCCGATCATCGATTACCTGATCAAGCCGCTGGATCCGGAGCGGCTGATCTCGGTGCTGCGCAATTCGTCGGCATTGTCGGCGAGCGGGTCCGCGCAGGACAACGAACTGCCCGGTGTGATCGCGTGCAGCAATGCGATGCGCGCGCCGATCAACCTGGTGAAGCGCGTGGCGCCTTCGGAAGCCTCGATCTTCCTTGAGGGAGAAACGGGCACCGGCAAGGAGGTTTTCGCACTGGCGATCCATGAACTCAGTGGCCGCACTGGCCGTTTCGTGGCGATGAACTGCGGCGCCACGCCCGCGGAACTGCTTGCCAGCCAGCTGTTCGGCCACGAACGCGGCAGTTTCACCGGCGCCGTGCAGCGCCATGTCGGCGTGTTCGAACAGGCCAAGCACGGCACCCTGCTGCTGGACGAGATCACCGAGATGCCGATGGACCTGCAGGTCTATCTGCTGCGCGTTCTGGAGACCGGCGCGGTCCGCCGCGTCGGTGCCAACGACGAAACGACGACGCCGGTGCGCGTACTGGCGGCGACCAATCGCGATCCGTTGGACGCCATTGCCAAAGGCCAGCTGCGCGAGGATCTGTATTACCGCCTGGCGGATTTCACCATCAGCCTGCCGCCGTTGCGCCAGCGCGACAACGACGTGGTCGCGCTGGCCAGGCATTTCGTCGGCCAGCTCAACGCGCGCTACGGGCTGCGCAAGTACCTGTGCCCGCGCAGCGTGCGCAGCCTGCAGTCCTACTCTTGGCCCGGCAACGTGCGCGAACTGCGCAGCGCGGTGCAGCGCGCCTATTTGTTGACATCCGGCGACCAGATCTCGGTGACGCCCGGCCGCGGTCGCGCCACGGTTCCAGTCGAGACCGACGACACGATCACTTTCCCGATCGGCACGACCTGGGCGGAACTGGAACGGCGCACGCTGCTGAAGGTGCTGGCGTACTGCGCCGGCGACAAGACCGCAGCGGCGAAGATGCTCGGTGTCAGCGTGCGCACGATCCACAACCATCTCTCTCGGCTGCGGCAGGAGGAGCGTGCGGCCGGCGACGTCGGCGCGCATCCATGAGCGACGATCGCGAGCGGCAATGGTTCCATGACTTGCGCAACGCCTTCAATGCCCTGTGCGTGACCACGGCGGTGATGAACCGGGTGCTGGCCGAAGGCCGGATCGAACGCGCGCGGCAGCTGGCCAAGGACATGGAGCTCAGCTGCGAACGCTGCCGCGAACTGATGAACCATCCGCCACGCGAGTAACCGGAGATGATGATCGATCCCACCGCTGCAAATCCTGCAGCGGCGCTGCAGGGCTTGCCCTGGCGTGCCGGATGACGGCCATGGAGACCGCGCAAGCGCGCCCTTAAAGCACGAAGATCACTGGCATGCATCTTGCGCCTTTCAGGTCATCCCGAACCGCGTGTGGTCATGGACAGGAACCATCCGACAGCATCGAAAAGCACCGCCTTTTCGATTGGTCGCAATGACGCGGCCAACGACGCCGCGCTGGCATTCGCGTCCACGTCGGTCTGCAAGGCCCACAACTCATTGCCGACAGCGCCGGCGGCAATGCCCGCCGGTCGTCATTCCCATTTCGTTCTCGCCCGACATGCTCGACCTGGTAACGAACAGTCGGGTCTTCCCTGCGGCGCGTCTGCGTCGCGAAATGCCTCTCGAAGGCACCTGTCAGGAGAACGGTAATGCCCACCAACAATCCCCGTGGTGAGAACCAGCACACCAAGCGCGACCCATCCAAATCCGCCAGCGCACCGTCCAGAAACGGCGCCGCGTCCAAGTCTGCCGGATCGCGCTCCAGCGGCAGTACCACCCAGAGCAAGTCCAAGCCCAGCAAGCGCTGACGCGTTCGGAGGGCGGCCCGCCATGGTCGCCTCCGCGCAATGGCTTTGATTCGTGACCGGCCATGAGCGATTTCAAACCACAACAAAAAATGCTGAGCGAGCGTGACGCCCAACTTTGCGACGTATTCGGGCGCGAAGCGCGTCTGTACTTCAACGAAGCCAGCTGGAACGAGGTATGTCAGCGAGTATCGCTGCACTGGGAAATGCTGCGGCGATCCGACGAACCCTCCTGGGCGATCGTTAGGCCGCTGGTACAACGCGCGTTCGAGCAGGCGGAAGAGGAACTTCGCAGCAACGCCAGTTGACGCTGTACCGCGAGGCCTGCGCATGCGCGCTCAGCGCAGCGCGGGCAGCACGGCGCTGCCGAAAACGTCGATGAACCGGGACTGGTCCTGATTGACGTTGTGCAGGTAAAGCTGCTCGAAGCCCAGCGCCAGGTCCTGCTGCAGCCACGCCACGTGTCGTTGCGGGTCACAGGATACGCGCACGCTGTCGGCGACCTGTGCCGCACTTACCCGCAATGCTTCCGCTTCGAACTGTTGCGGGGTGCGCAGCTCTTCCGACGCCTCCGCGCCCAGCACATTGGTGCGCCATTGTTCGTACGCACCACGCAATGCCTGTGCGTCGTCCGCCGCGTAGGAAAGCTTCACCTGCAGGTACATCGGCTTGCCGTCGCCACCGCCCTCGCGGAAGGCCGACACCAGCGCGCGCAGCCGGTCCGGCTGCTGGTTGACCGTGATCAGTCCGTCGGCCCACGCCGCACCCCAGCGCGCCGTGTCCTCGCTCAAGGCGGCCACCAGCAATCTCGGTGGCTCGGACGGACGCGTGTACAGCTTTGCATTGCGGACCGCGAAGCTGCCGTCGTGGTCGACTTCCTCGCCCGCCCACAATGCGCGCATCACTTCGACAGCCTCGAGCAGTCGCTGGTTGCGTTGCGGCTTCCCTGGCCACGGCTCGCCGGTGATCGCCTCGTTGAGCGCTTCGCCGCTGCCCACCGCCATCCAGAATCTTCCGCGATGCATTTCCGCCAGCGTGGCGGCTTTCTGCGCGACCACTGCAGGATGGTAGCGGCCGACCGGCGAGGTCACCACGCCGAATGGAAGGCGGGTCACCGCCATGGCGGCGCCAAGCCAGCTCCAGGCATAGCCGCTATGGCCCTGCGCGCGGCTCCAGGGATGGAAGTGGTCCGAACACATCGCCGTGTCGAATCCCGCCGTTTCCGCCTGCCGGACCAGTGCCAGCAGTCGGCTTGGCGCGAACTGCTCGTGGGATGCGTGATAACCGACGCAGGCCATGCGGATTTCCCTGTCGATCGAATCGAGCATACGAAGCGGCGGTGAACGCCATGCGAGCCTCGCGCATCGTGACGCGGCATACGCACGCGGCGTGGTAAATGCTGTGCGCATGGACATGACGATCGGATGCACGCGCTGGGCGATTGCCGAAGGCTATATCCCCGGCTGGAGCCACGGGCCGGCGCCCGAACTGGAAAGCCACGAGACCTGTTGCATCCTGAATGCGGGAGAGCGGGTCGCCAACGTGCGCATCACCATCTATTTCGAGGACCGCGAGCCTGCCGGCCCGTATCGGCTGACGGTGCAGCCGCGGCGCACGCGACATCTGCGTTTCAATGAACTCGAAGATCCGGAACCGATCCCCAGGGAAACGCCATACGCCAGCGTGATCGAATCCGACGTCCCGATCGTGGTGCAGCATACGCGGCTGGATTCGCGCCAGGCCGAGAACGCGTTGATGACCACGATGGCGTATGCCTGCGACTGACCGCGCATGGGCCACGTGTGGCGCAACTGGTCCGGCAGCATCAGTTTCAGGCCACGGCAACTGGAATGTCCGGCCTCGGCATCGAAACTCGCGGCGATCGTGCGCGCGGTCCATGCGCGCGGAGGAACATTGCGCGTGGCCGGCGCCGGCCATTCCTCGACCGATCTGGCTAGCACGACCGATACGCTGTTGTCGCTGGCACGCCTGCATGGCGTGATCTCGGTCGATCCGGCACGCTGCCGGGCAACCGTGGCGGCGGGATCGACCCTGCAGGAACTGGGCAAGTCGCTCTACGAACACGACCTGGCACTACCCAACTACGGTGATGTCGCCACCCAGACCATCGGCGGCGCGATCGGCACCGGCACCCACGGCACCGGTCTGGAGCAGCCGAACCTGTCCGAGATGATGGTCGGCGCAAAACTGGTCGATGGCCGCGGCGACGTGCGCGTCATCACTTCCGACGACATCGAAACGTTGCACGCGGCGCGCGTGGCGCTGGGCACACTGGGCGTATTCACCGAAATCACGCTGCAACTGGTACCGACCTTCGACGTGGAAAGACGCGAGTACGCCGCCGCCACCGACGACGCGCTGGCGGACTGGCCGCGCCTGGTGGCCGAGAATCGCAGCTTCGATTTCTACTGGTACCCGCGCCGCGATGACGTCAAGTTGCGCCTGGTCAACCCGCTTGGCGGCGGCACCGTGGCCTTGCCGTACGCACGTGCGCTGGAAAAGCACAGTGGCTACAGCCACCAGGTGATACCGACCCACAGCGGCCTGCCGTACCGGTTCGAGGAATGCGAATACGCCGTGCCCTACGAGGATGGCCTGGCCTGCTTCGCGCGCATCCGCGAGCGAATCAAGCGCGACTGGCGACGTCTGGTCGGCTGGCGCGTGCTGGTCCGCACGGTGGCCGCCGACGACAGCCATCTCAGTCCGGCACAGGGGCGCCGTACGGTCACCATTTCGCTGCACCAGAACCATTCCTTGCCGTGGCAGGATTTCTTCGCGGACATGGAACCGATCTTCCGCGCGCACGGCGGACGGCCGCACTGGGGCAAGAAGCACGGCATGCGTGCCGCCGACCTGAGGCCGCGATATCCGGCCTGGGATGCGTTCCAGCGCATCCGCCGCGCGTTCGATCCGGACGGCACCTTCCTCTCGCCCTACCTGCGACAGATCCTGGGAGACGCGCATGAGTGATGCCATCGGATGCGCACGCTGGGCGATTGCGGCGGGCCATGCACCGGCACGATCGCGCGGCGTGGAGCCGGCATTCACGAGCCACGATCGTTTGTGCCTGTTGAACGCCGGTGCGGTGCTGGCCAATGTCCGGGTACGCGTGCTGTACGCGGCCGGCGCCGAGGTCGGTCCGTATCGGCTGAGCGTGGCACCACGGCGGATGCGCCATGTCAGGGTGAACGACCTGATCTTTCCCGAGGCGATTCGGCTCGACGAAGCCTATGGACTGATCGTGCGCAGCGACCAGCCCGTCGTCGTGCAGTTCAGCCGCCAGGACACGCGCGCGCTGATGAATGCAGGAATGATGACGACGGCCTGGCCCGGAATCGATTGAATTCCGCATTCATTTTCGCGCAACGCGTACTGCAGATTTTTCCCGCGTCGGAAGGGTTGGCAGTGCACGCGGTTTGCACGATCGCCGCCGTAGGTTGCAGCGAACGCTACAGGCAGGAGATCCACCGTGCGAATTGCCCAGATCGCGCCACTATACGAGGCGGTTCCACCGAGTCTTTACGGCGGCACCGAGCGTGTGGTGGCGCACCTTACCGATGCCCTGGTCGATGCCGGGCATGAGGTGACCCTGTTCGCCGCGGCCGATGCCGATACCCGCGCCACGCTGGTGCCGTGTCGCGACCAGTCGATCCGGCTGGATCCGGCGCCGCTCAAGTCGGACTTGGCCGTGCACCTGGCGATGCTGCACGAAGTCTCGCGGCGCGCGGATCAGTTCGACATCCTGCATTTCCACGTCGACCTGCTGCATTACCCGTTCTTCGCGCATTGTCCGCAGCGCACGATAACGACGCTGCACGGCCGCCTTGACCTTAAGGACCTTCCGGTCGCATATGCGCGTTGGCCGCAGTTCCCGCTGGCGTCGATCTCCGATCATCAGCGCCGTCCATTGCCGGACGCACGCTGGATCGGCACGGTCCATCACGGTTTGCCGGACCAACTGTGCCCGTTCAGCGCGCGCGCGGAGGGCGGCTATCTTGCCTTCCTCGGCCGCATCTCGCCGGAGAAGCGCGTCGATCGCGCCATCGCCATGGCGAAGCGGGCCGGGTTGCCGTTGAAGATCGCCGCCAAGGTCGATGTCGTCGACCAGGCCTATTACCAGGAATCGATCGTGCCCTTGCTGGACGATGCGTCGATCGAGTTCGTCGGCGAGATCAACGACCGCGAGAAAGCCGATTTTCTCGGCCGCGCAACCGCGCTGCTGTTCCCGATCGACTGGCCCGAACCGTTCGGCCTGGTAATGATCGAGGCGATGGCCTGCGGTACGCCGGTGGTGGCCTGGGAATGCGGTTCCGTGCCCGAGGTGGTGGATGACGGCATCACCGGTCGCATCGTGCGCTCGCTCGACGAAGGCGTCGCCGCGATCGGCGATGTGTCCGCGTACGATCGCCGCGCGATCCGCGACGTGTTCGAACGCCGCTTCACGTCGGCGGTCATGGCCCGTACCTACCTCAAACTGTATTGGCAACTGATCAGCCAGGACGAGACGCGCCGGCGTTCGGCGTGATCGCAGTTGCATTCTTGCCACTGTGTTAACGCCGTTTGCGGCATATCGATGCTGTCATTCCGGCAGGAGTACGTCATGCCACGCGGCGACAAATCCAGCTACACCGACAAGCAGAAGCGCCAGGCGGAGAAGATCGAGGAGAGCGAAAAGGAGCAGGGCCGCTCCGATGAAGCCGCCGAGCGGATCGCCTGGGCCACGGTCAACAAACAGGATGGCGGCGGCAAGAAGAAGCGCGCGACCAGGAAAGCCACAAAGAAGTCGGGCCGGAAGTCCACCAGCAAGACCACCAAGAAGGCGGCCAAGAAAGCCACCAAGAAGACTGCGAAGAAGGCCACCAAGAAGGCGGCGAAGAAGACTACCCGCAAGACGGCGAAGAAGAGCACGAAGAAGGCTGCCCGCAAGACGGCGAAGAAGGCCACCAAGAAGACCGCCAGGAAAGCCGCCAAGAAAGCCGGCAAGAAGGCGGCCAAACGCAAGACAGCGGCCAGGAAAACGGCGCGCGAGCGCAGCTGATCCGGCCGGCGGCGGTGGAATCGTCAGCGCGACAGGGCCTGGGTACCACGCACGTACTCAAGGATGGCGATACCTTCGTGGTGGCCGACCGCGAGGGCAACATCAGTGGCGAAAGCCAAGGCCTGTTCCATCACGACACGCGGCTGCTTTCCTGCTATGCGATGCAGATCGATGGCGGCACGCCGTTGCTGCTGAGTTCGTCGGTCAGCCGCGACAACGTCTTCTTCCGCGCCCACCTGACCAACCGGCCGCTCAGCCCGCTTGGCTATCCGTCGATGCCGCAGGGACTGGTATACATCGCGCGCACGCAGTTCGTCACCGACAGCCGCCTGCACGAGCGCATCGTCTGCAGCAATTTCGGCGACCAGCCGATCGTGCTGCCGGCACGGTTCGAACTGGCGGCCGACTTCCGCGACATGTTCGAGGTTCGCGGCAGCATCCGCGCCGCGCGCGGCGAACTGCTGCCGGCCGAGGCCGCCGGCAATGGGCTCTTGTTGCGCTATCGCGGCCTGGACGGCGTCACCCGCACCTCCTGCGTGACATTCTCGCGCGCGCCGACCGCGGCCGGGCCGGGATTCCTGCAGTTCGCGTTCTACCTGCCGCCGGGCGCGCGCGACGAACTGTACGTGGAGGTCGGCGATGAGCCGATCGCGGAAGCCGGCCGCGAGCGCTTTCGTTCCGCCGCGGCGCGCGCGCGCCTGCGCATCCGCGCACGCAATCGTCGCGGCAGCCGGTTACGCAGCAGCAGTCCGTTGTTCAACGCGTGGATGCGGCGCTCGCAGGCGGATCTGGCATTGCTGACCAGCGATCTCGAAACCGGTCCCTATCCCTACGCCGGCATTCCCTGGTTCTCGACGCCGTTCGGGCGCGATGCCGTGATCACCGCATTGCAGACGCTGTGGCTGGATGCAGCGCTCGCGCGCGGCGTGCTCGCCTTCCTGGCCAAGCACCAGGCCCGCGAAGTCTCGACGTTCCAGGACGCGGCGCCGGGCAAGATCATGCACGAAACGCGCAAGGGGGAAATGGCGGCGCTGCGCGAGTTGCCGTTCGGACTGTACTACGGCGGCGTCGACACCACGCCGCTGTTCGTGATGCTGGCGCACGCCTACGCCACGCGTACCGGCGACATGGACTTCATCGAACGCATATGGCCCGCGCTGGTTGCGGCGGTGGGCTGGATCGAGCAGGTCCGCGACGCCAATCGCCTCGGTTTCCTCGACTATGCGCGCGGCGAGCACTCGGGCCTGGCCAACCAGGGATGGAAGGACAGCGAGGATTCGGTGTTCCATCGCGACGGACGCGCACCGGTCGGGCCGATCGCGCTGGTCGAAGTGCAGGGTTATGCATTCGCCGCGCTGCGCGGCATCGCGGCCTTGTCGCGCCGCCGTGGCGACGCTGCGGCCAGCGAGCACTGGGACGCGCGCGCAGGCGCATTGCGCGAAGCGGTCGAGCGGCATTTCTGGAGCGAGGAACGCGGCTACTACGGCATCGCCGTGGATGGCAACGGCGTGCTGTGCGATGTGCTGGCCAGCAACCCCGGTCACCTGCTCTACGTCGGGCTGCCGCAGGAGTCGCGTGCCGAACGCGTCTGCGAACAGCTGATGAGCCCCCGGTTCCGCACTGGCTGGGGCCTGCGCACGTTGGCCCAGGGCGAGGCGCGGTTCAATCCGATGTCGTACCACAACGGTTCGATCTGGCCGCACGACAGCGCGATCTGTGCTGCGGGCATGGCCCGCTACGGGCGTCGCGACGCGGCCGTGGTGCTGTTGCGCGAAGCCTTCGAGGCTGCCGTGCATTTCGACTACCGCGTGCCGGAACTGTTCTGCGGGTTCTCGCGCGCGCAGGACGCCAATCCCGTCGCCTATCCGGTCGCCTGCCTGCCGCAGGCATGGGCCGCAGGTTCGCCTTTCATGCTCGCACAAGCCTGTCTTGGCATCGTCATCGATGGCCACGCGGATCGGCTGCAGGTGGTGCAGCCGCAATTACCGATCGGCGTGGACGACATCAAGGTCCGTGGCTTGCGCGTCGGTGAGCGCACGCTGGACTTGATATTCCGGCGCAGCGACGACCAGGTCCTGGTGTCCACCGGGGAAAGCGATGGCGATGCCGAAGTCCTGCAGTCAGCGGACCGCGCCCAGCACGGCGCAGAGGCGGAGCTCAAGCCGTAGTCTGCACATCCCCGACGGCGTCGGCGATCGACAGCTCGTTGTCCAGGCCGCGCACGCCCTGCATTGCCGCTAACGCCTCGGTCAGTGATTCGGCGTCCGCCTGCGGCACGCTGCCGCGAAGCACGACATGTCCGTGGCGCACGTCGACCTGCACCGCGCCGGGGTGCGCGATCAGGCGGCCGAGCCGTGCACGGATCCGGTCGTGAAGCCGGCTGTCGTCGACTTCGCGGCGCGACAACTTCGCCCGCGTCCTGGCGACCGCTCCCTGCATGCGATCGGCCGCGCGCCTGGATTTGGCGCGACCATACCTCTCGATGTCGTGGACGGCCGCGGTCCCCTTGTCGCGCACCATGGCCCGGCGGCGGCGCCCGACCGCGGGATCCAGGTAATACATCGCCACCGCGCCCAGGGTGAATGCGGTGGCAAGCTTGAATACGTTGTTCATCGATCTCCTCCATTGCAGCGCTTGCAGTGAAACGAAAGGCTCGGATGTCTACTGCCTGGCGGCCACGGGTTTTCCGTCTGCCTGCAGCAACGACCAGCTGCCCCATTGATCCTCGACGCCATGGCCTGCGGTACGTCCCGCGCCGCGGTCGGCGGCATAGCGGTACACCGGATGTCCGGCGTAGGTGACGTGCAACGCGCCATTGGTGCGGGCGAGCATGCCCAGCTTTTCGGCCTGGATGCCTTCGCCGGCGACCGGTCGCGCCTGCGTTGCCAGCACCGGCGGCCATGCCTCTTCGCAGGCGGTATCGCATTTGGTGCCGTCTTCGTTGCCGCGCAGGAAATAGACGGCGCTGCCAGCGCGGTCCGTGACATGACCTGGAGATCCGTCCGCAGTGGCCGTCGCTTTCAGGCTCACCTCCGAGGTGTCCGGAACGCCTTGCGTACCGGTACCGTCCGGCGCGTTGGGTTGGGGCGTCGGTCGCGTCGAAGACTGCGTTGAAGGCTGTGATTCAGGCTGGCCGCGCGTCACCGACGGCGCGGCGTCTTCGCCACGCCGGCAAGCGGGCAGGGCCATGACGAAGGACAGCGCCAGCCCGAGAGGCAAGATGTATTTCATGAAATCCTCCTGTTTTCGTTGGCGCGGTCTCCAGCATCGAAGTGCCGCGCACCGATCATCGCTGCGATTTCAGGTCGGACGGGCCGCGGCCGACGAGATGGAACATGCACCGGAACGCATAACCGCCAAGTGAGATTGGAGTTATGAGGATGGCGAATCCGGCGGGGTATCTGCGAATATCCGCGTCGCGCAGCATATGCAGGCCGTGAAATTAGTTCACTGCACGCCGGGATGCGGCAATCGATCCGCGCGCGGATTCCACGTTGCATCTGCGCTGGAGCGAACACGATGGTCCTCCGGTGCCGCCGCCGCGTCGCCGCGGCTTCGGCACGCGCCTGATCACCCAGGGCCTGCGCGACGAACTGGACTGCACGGTTTCACTGGACTTCAACGTCGCCGGCGTAGTCTGCACGCTGGATATCCCGTTACCGGAGCCTGGGCCATGACGCCCGCCCGCATCCTGATGGTCGAGGACCAGATGCACCTGGCCATGATGCTCGAGGAGATCATGGCGGACGCCGGCTACGACGTGATCAGCGCCGGCAAGCTGGAGCGGGCGATGAAGCTGGCACGCGACATGCCGCTCGATGCGGCGATCCTGGACATCAATCTCGGCGACGGCATTACCGCCTATCCATTGGCGGACCTGCTGGAACGGCGTGGCGTGCCCTATGCATTCGCGTCCGGTTACAGCGAGTGCGATATCCCGCAGCCCTATCGCAGTCACCTGACTGTACACAAGCCGTACGCGCCGCAGGACATTCTGGCGGCGATCGGTTCGCTGCTTGCCGATGCGCCCGGGACCACGGGACGCGCTGCAACGTGATGACGCACGGAACCGCGGACGCGGGCATGGATAGTCCGGGTGACATCATCCGATGACGATGGCCCGCAGGGAACGCGTCGGTTTCTAGCCTTGCGGCACGCCGGTCATGTCGGGCAACTGGTGCGCGATGCCCTTGTGGCAGTCGATGCAGGTGCGCTGGCCGGTGCCGAGGAACTGGCGATGGATCCGCGCCGGGCGCGAGGCCTGGCGGGTGAGGTCCATCGAGTCGTAGTCGTGGCAGTTGCGGCATTCCAGCGAGTCGTTGGCCTTCAGCCGCGCCCATTCGTGTTCGGCCAGCGTGCGGCGATGTTCGAGGAACTTCTGCCGCGTGTTGATGGTGCCGAAGATCTTGCCCCAGACCTCCTTGGAGGCCTGCATCTTGCGACCGATCTTGTCGGTCCATTCGTGCGGGACGTGGCAGTCCGGGCAGGTCGCACGCACGCCCGAGCGGTTGGTGTAGTGGATCGTGGTCTTGAGTTCCTCGAAAACGTTGTCGCGCATCTCGTGGCAACTGGTGCAGAACTTCTCGGTGTTGGTCGCTTCCAGCGCGGTATTGAAGCCGCCCCAGAACAGGATGCCGGCGATGAAGCCGCCGAGGGTCAGGAAACCCAGGCTGTAGTGGACGCTGGGCGAGCGGAGCGTCCGCCAGAACGGCGTCAGCCAGTCCCTGGCGCGCTGCGCCAGGCTCATTGCGGCAGCTCGCGTCGTGCGCGCTGCTCGGCGAGCACGCTGTCGATGTCCTTGAAGGTGTTGGCGACCAGCGGCTGCGCATCGGTCTGGGTGACGTGGCACTGCAGGCAGAAGTAGCGGCGGGTCGAAATCGTGGCGAGGAACTGGTTGTCGCGATCCATGTAGTGGGTGACGCTGACCTCCGGCGCCTGGAACTGCGGCGCGTTGGCGCGCGCGTGGCACAGCATGCAGCGGTTGGTGTGGAGCGTGACCTGGTAGCCGTCGGTGGTGTGGGGAATGGTCGGCGGCTGCATCGGGTACGCGCGGCCGCGGCGGACATCGAAGTTTTCGACGCGCGCCATCGGCAACGGCGAGACTTCTTCCATGATCGGCACATGGCGCCGGAGCGGATCGATGTCACGCGCCGGGTTGCCGCGCGCGCTGACCGGCTGCGAAGGCGGCGGCTGGTGCGCCCGTTCCGATCCGCGGTCGCACGCACCGATCCACGGCAACGTCGCGACCAGGCCTGTCAGCAGGAGAAAGCGGACTGCACGCATGACGGGCTCCTAGGCAATCACCACTTTGACGGCGCATTTCTTGTAATCGGTCTGCTTGGAGATCGGATCGGTGGCGTCCAGCGTGACCTTGTTGATCAGCTGCGCGGCGTCGAACCAGGGCACGAATACCAGCCCGCGCGGCATGCGGTTGCGCCCGCGCGTCTCGATGCGGCTGCGCATCTCGCCGCGCCGCGATACCACCTTGACCTCTTCGCCACGCTTGAAGCCGCGTTGCCGGGCGTCGTCCGGATGCATGAACACCACCGCCGACGGGAACGAGCGGTAGAGCTCCGGTATGCGCATCGTCATCGATCCGGAATGCCAGTGTTCCAGCACGCGGCCGGTGACCAGCCACAGGTCGTATTCGTCGTCGGGCACTTCCGGTGGCGGCTCGTAGGGCAAGGCCCAGATCACCGCGCGGTTGTCGGGATTGCCGTAGAACTTGTGGCCTTCGCCGGACTTGACGTACGGATCGGCGCCCTCGATGTAGCGCCGTCGCGTTTCCTTGCCATCGACCACCGGCCAGCGCAGGCCGCGCGCCTGGTGGTACATGTCGAATGGCGCCAGGTCGTGGCCATGGCCACGACCGAACTCGGCGTATTCCTCGAACAGGCCTTTCTGCACGTAGAAACCGAAGGCCTCCGACTCGTGGTTGGCATAGCCGGCCTCGATGTCGCTGGTCGGGAAACGGTCGACCTTGCCGTTGCGGAACAGCACCTCGAACAGGGTCTTGCCCTTGAACTGCGGATACGCGGCCAGGGTCTCGGCCGGCCAGCATTCGTCGGTGGTGAAGCGCCTGGAGAATTCCATCAGCTGCCACAGGTCGGAACGCGCCGAGCCCGGCGCATCGACCAGCTGGTGCCAGAACTGGGTACGGCGTTCGGCGTTGCCGTAGGCGCCTTCCTTTTCCACCCACATCGCGGCGGGCAGGATCAGGTCGGCCGCCTGGCAGGTCACGGTCGGATAGGCATCGGAAACGACGATGAAGTTGTCGGGGTTGCGATAGCCCGGATAGGTCTCCTGCTCCAGGTTGGCCGCGGCCTGCATGTTGTTGTTGACCTGCACCCAGTACGCGTTGAGCTTGCCGTCCTTGAGCATGCGGTTCTGCTGCACCGCGTGGTAACCGTCCTTGGCCTGGATGGTGCCGGGCGGCACCTTCCAGATTTCCTCCGCGTGTCTGCGGTGCTCGGGATTGGCCACCACCATGTCCGCGGGCAGGCGATGACTGAAGGTGCCGACTTCGCGCGCGGTGCCGCACGCGGAAGGCTGCCCGGTCAGCGAGAACGGGCTGTTGCCCGGCGTGGAGATCTTCCCGGTCAGCAGGTGGATGTTGTAGACCATGTTGTTGGCCCACACGCCGCGCGTGTGCTGGTTGAAGCCCATCGTCCAGAACGACATCACCCTGACCTTCGGGTCGGCATACATCTCGGCCAGCTGCTCCAGCCAGCCGCGCTCGACGCCGCTCACCTCCACCGCTTTTTCCAGCGTGTACGGTGCGACGAAGGCCGCGAACTGCTCGAAGTCGATCACCTCGCCGCCATTGGGGTCCTTGGCGTGCTTGGCCTTGACCTCCAGCGGATTGTCCGGGCGCAGGCCGTAGCCGATGTCGTCGTTGCCGCGCTTGAACGAGGTGTGCTTGTCGACGAATTCGCGGTTGACGCGCCCGCTCTGGATGATGTGGTTGGCGATGTAGTTGAGGATGACCAGGTCGGTCTGCGGCTTGAAGATGATCGGGGTGTCGGCCAGTTCGAAGCTGCGATGCTCGAAGGTCGACATCACCGCGACCCGCACGTGCGGATGCGACAGACGACGATCGGTGACGCGCGTCCACAGGATCGGATGCATCTCGGCCATGTTGCAGCCCCACAGCACGAACGCGTCGGCCGCCTCGATGTCGTCGTAGCTGCCCATCGGCTCGTCCATGCCGAAGGTGCGCATGAAGCCGCTCGCCGCCGACGCCATGCAATGGCGCGCGTTGGGATCGATGTTGTTGCTGCGGAAGCCGGCCTTCATCAGCTTGTTGGCGGCATAGCCTTCCCAGATGGTCCATTGCCCGGAACCGAACATGCCGATCGCGGCCGGTCCCTTCTCCTTGAGCACGCGCTTGAACTGCGCGGCCATCACGTCGAAGGCCTCGTCCCATTCGACCGGAGTGAACTCGCCATCCTTCGCGTACTGGCCGTTCTTCTTGCGCAGCATCGGCGTGGTCAGGCGGTCGCCGCCGTACAGGATCTTCGACAGGAAATAGCCCTTGACACAGTTCAGCCCGCGGTTGACCTCGGCGTGCACGTCGCCATGCGTGGCAACGATGCGGCCGTTGCTGACCGCGACGTTGATGCCGCAGCCGGTGCCGCAGTAGCGGCATGGTGCCTTGCTCCACTTCAGCGCGTTGGGATTGGCCTCGATGACGGCACCGGCGACTTCGGCGAGGCTGGCCGGCAATGGCAGGCCGGCGGCGGTGGCGGCCGTGGCGATGGCAGTGGTGCGGATGAATTCGCGACGCGTGGTCATGCCGGTTCTCCCTGGACCGAAGCGGATGCGATGGGGCGGTCGAGCATCGCGCGCGGCTCGACGTGGTGGTACACCAGATTGACGTTGAGCACGCCGGGCAGGTCGCGCAGCCGGTCGATGCTGGCCATCAGCCCGGCGGTGTCCGCGCTTTCCTGCAACAGCACGCTCTGGATCCCACCCTGCAGCGCGATCTCCAGTCCCGGCGTCGACGCCACCATCGCTTCGAGCGCGGCGCATGCCGTGGGCCGATGCTGCACCACCAGGCTGGCGATGTGCAGGTCGTCGGTCATGGCGCGGCCCCGGGCTGGACGAGGGCGATGGCGGACACCGGGCAGGCCCTGATGCAGGCACCGCAACCGGTGCAGCGTGCGCTGTCCAATTGCGGCTGCGACACGCCGCCGATCACGGGATGGAAGCGGATCGCCGACTCGCCGCAGGCATCGCGGCAGCTCGAACAGACCACGCCGCTGCGCGTCAGGCAGGCATCGCTGACCTCGGCGGTCCAGTGCCATGGTGATGCGACGCGCGCGCGGTCGATCGCGCCGGCGGCGCAGGCCGTCGCGCAATCGCCGCAGAAGGTGCATTCGCCTTGTTGCGGCTCGAAGATGGCGCGACCGTCAGCATCGCGCACAAGCACCTGTTCGGGACAGGCCGACAGGCAATCGCCGCAAGCGGTGCATGCGCGCAGGAAATCGGCCTCCGCCAGGGCCCAGGGCGGACGCGGCTGTGCTGGCCGGGCACGCAGTTCGCCACACAGGAGGGCGCGTCGACTCAGGCGGGGCAGCGGATCGGCGACAGCGGCCACCGGTCAGCTGCCTGGCGGCCCGTTGAAGATCTGCCAGATCCAGACCGCGAAACCGTAGGCGGCGACGATTCCGATCGACAGCAGTGGAAACAGCACCACCGTCAGGAACAGGAAAAGGTTGCGCTCGCGGCGTTTTCCGGCGTCGTCGGATGGTGCGTGCAAGTGGCGTGTCCCCCTATCTGTACGACAGACTCGGTGACGGCTGCGATGAGGATAACGCCATGCTCGCGCCATGGCGTGAATGCGTTTACACGCGGCTGCGTCCGGCGGCCGCCAGTTGCATGGCACGGGCACGGCTCGTGGGCATCTGCCCCGCAATCCGCACCGCAACTGAATGCTGCGCGCCGCCGTCATCGCAAACAGTCCTAGAATGCGCAGCGGTGCAGTGCCGCAAGGAGTGTTCGTGCGACGTCGAGAAGTCATCCTGGCGGGAATGTCGTTGCCACTTGCGGGCCTGGTCGGCGGCAGCTGGTTGCGTGTCGCAGCTGCGGCGCCTGCCGACGCTGCAACACCATTCGATGACGGCACCGTGCCGACGCTGGCGCGCGAACTGGCCGCGCGACCTTTCCAGCCGCCCGACCGGGCGCTGCCGCCCGCACTCGACCGGATCGGTTACGACCAGTACCGCGACTATCGCTACAAAGCGGATCGCGCGCTATGGCGCGACGCCGGGCTGCCGTTCCAGGCGCAGTTCTTCCATCGCGGCTTCCTGCACAAGGACCGCGTCGACATCTACACCGTGCGCGACGGCAAGGCCGCCGTGTTCGCATATGCCACGGACCAGTTCACCTACGGACGCTCGCCGGTGCCCCAGGCGCAGGACCTGGGGTTCGCCGGATTCCGCCTGCATGCGCCGATCAACCGCCCGGATTACTTCGACGAGGTCGCGGTATTCCTAGGCGCCAGTTATTTCCGCGCCGTCGGCAAGGGTCAGGCCTATGGCTTGTCGGCGCGTGGCCTGGCGCTGAACACCGGCGACCCGCAGCCGGAGGAATTCCCGGTCTTCAAGGCGTTCTGGCTGGAGCGTCCGGCACCCGGTGCCGATGCCGTGGTGGTGCACGCGCTGCTCGACAGCCCCAGCGCGGCGGCGGCGTTCCGCTTTTCGATCCGGCCCGGCGTCGACACCATCTTCGACGTCGACATGCATCTGTATCCGCGCGTCGAATTGGCGCATGCCGGCATCGCGCCGCTGACCAGCATGTTCGACTTCGACGCCAGCGACCGCCTCGGCATCGACGACTACCGCCCGGCCGTGCACGATTCCGATGGCCTGGCGATGTTGAACGGCCGCGGCGAGCAGGTGTGGCGGCCACTGCAGAATCCGCGTGCGGTGCAGATGAGCGCGTTCCAGGACGAGAACCCGCGCGGCTTCGGATTGATGCAGCGCAAGCGCGCCTTCACCGACTACCTGGACCTGGAAGCCGACTACCAGAAGCGTCCGAGCTTGTGGGTGGAGCCGCGCGACGACTGGGGCAAGGGCGGGGTGATCCTGGTCGAGATCCCGACCGCAGACGAATACCACGACAACATCGTCGCGTTCTGGCGGCCGCAGCAGGCGCTGGCCGCCGGCAGCGAACATCGTTTCCGTTATCGCCTGCACTGGGGCCGGGACCATGCCTGGCAGCCGGAACTGGCGGTCGTCGCCAGCACCCGCATCGGCAAGGCCGCCAAGGCCGGCGTGCGCCTGATGGTGATCGAACTGGCCGGCGGACGACTCGCAAAACTGCCGGCCGATGCCAAGCCGCAGGTCGATGCGCTGGCCTCGAAAGGTGAACTGCGCAATGCCGTGGCCTACCACAATCCCGAAAACGGCCACTGGCGGATGAGCTTCGAACTGGATCCGCGCGGGCAATCGGATATCGAACTGCGCGCGCGCCTCACCGACGCTTCCGGCCCGTTGTCGGAAACCTGGCTGTATCGATGGAACGGATGATCGTTTCGTCGGCGCCGCCGGCGCTGGATGCCGCACGTGCGCCGCTGCTGCCGGCCGAATCGCCGTTGCCGATGCCGATCCAGTCGCTGCGCGAGGGCGAATCGCCGCGCGCCACGCTGCCGTCGACGCCGAATGGCATGCGCCTGCGGCGCACCGCGGTGATCGGCGGCGCCGCGGTGCTGACGCTGTTCGCGGCCTACCAGATCTGGTGGGTGTTGCGCGGCGCCGGCACCGACGTGCTGGAAACCCTGTTGCTGCTGCTGTTCATCGCCCTGTTCGCCTGGATCGCGCAGGCCTTCGTCAGCGCGGTCGCCGGCTTCGTGCTGCTGCTGTCGCGACGCCGCGCGCGCCTGGGCCTGTCGCCGCACGGCCCGCTGCCGGTGCTGTCCACGCGCACCGCGCTGCTGATGCCGACCTACAACGAGGATCCCGAACGCCTGATGGCCGGATTGCAGGCGATCCATGAATCGATCGCGGCCACCGGCCAGGGCCGGCAGTTCGATTTCTTCGTGCTCAGCGACAGCACTCGGCCGGCGATACAGGTCGCGGAAGAACAGGCCTTCCACGCACTGCGGGCACGGCTCGGTGACACGCAACACCTGTTCTACCGTCGTCGCAGCGACAACAGCGAGCGCAAGGCCGGCAACATCGCCGAATGGGTGCGCCGTTTCGGCGGAGCCTATCCGCAGATGCTGATCCTGGACGCCGACAGCCTGATGACCGGCGACACCATCGTGCGCCTGGCCGGCGCGATGGAACGCCATGCCGATGTCGCGTTGATCCAGACCTTTCCGGTGGTCGTCAACGGCAACACCCTGTTCGCGCGCATGCAGCAGTTTTCCGGACGCGTGTACGGGCCGGTGGTCGCCTACGGCATCGCCTGGTGGCACGGAGCGGAAAGCAACTACTGGGGACACAACGCGATCATCCGCACGCATGCGTTCGCCGCCCACGCCGGCCTGCCGGAACTGCGCGGCTACAAGCCGTTCGGCGGCACCGTGCTCAGCCATGATTTCGTCGAGGCGGCGTTGCTGCGTCGTGGCGGCTGGGCGCTGCACATGGTGCCGGGCCTGCCCGGCAGCTACGAGGAAGGACCGCCGTCGCTGACCGACATGCTGGTGCGCGACCGGCGCTGGTGCCAGGGCAACCTGCAGCATGGCGCGGTGCTGCCGGCCAAGGGCCTGCACTGGGTCAGCCGCTGGCACCTGTTGATCGGCATTGGTCAGTACTTCACCGCGCCGATGTGGGCGATGCTGATGCTGATCGGCCTGGCGATCCCGCTGCACCAGGCCGGATTGACCTGGAACAACCTCGGCCTGCCCGGGTTTTCGCCGGTCGCGCACTGGCGCGCGATCGATCCGCAACGCTTCCTGTGGGTGTTCGTGTTCACCATGACCATCCTGCTGGCGCCGAAAATGCTGGGTTACATCGCGATGCTGTTCGATCGCGACCTGCGCCGCGGCAGCGGCGGTGCGCTTCGTTCCTTCCTCAGCCTGCTGCTGGAGACGCTGCTGGCGGCGTTGATGGCACCGATCACCATGTACGTGCAGTCGCGCGGCGTGGCCGAAGTGCTGGCCGGCCGCGATTCGGGCTGGGAAACCCAGCGCCGCGACGACGGCACCTTGCCCTGGTCCGGGCTGGTGCGCAGTTACGGCGGCATGACGCTGTTCGGCCTGCTGGTCGGCGGCATCGCCTACGCGATCTCGCCAGCGCTGCTGGCATGGATGTCGCCTGTGATCGCCGGACTGGTGCTGTCGATCCCGATCGTCGCGCTGACCTCGGCGCGTGCGCCCGGACAGTGGCTGCGTCGACACGGCATCTTCCGCATCCCCGAGGAAACCGCGCCGCCGCCGGTGCTGGCGCGCGCGTCGGAACTGCGCAGCAGGGCATCGGGCCAGTAAACGGGCGACCCTGCAATTGGGGCACAATCGCGATCCTTGGGGAGGATGCGATGACGCTACTGGAAACCGTCGAACACGAAACCGCGCCGTCGCCGCAATGGACGGTGCTGTGGCTGCATGGCCTCGGCGCCGACGGCCACGACTTCGCGCCGATCGTGCCGGAACTGGTACGGCGCGACTGGCCCGCGCTGCGCTTCGTGTTCCCGCACGCACCGCAACGCGCGGTTACCATCAATGGCGGCATGCGCATGCGTGCCTGGTACGACATCCGCGATGTCGACCTGGCCAATCGTGCCGATGAAACCGGCGTGCTGGAATCCGTCGCGCAGATCGAAGCGCTGATCGCGCGCGAGATCGAACGCGGCGTGCCGGCTTCGCGCATCGTGCTGGCCGGTTTTTCGCAGGGCGGGGCGATCGCGTTGGCGGCCGGGTTGCGCCGCCGCGAGCCGCTGGCCGGCCTGGTCGGCCTGTCGACCTACCTGCCTGCTCCAGGCAGGGCCGCTGCGAGTCTTGCCGCAGGTGCCAATGCGCAGCCGCTGTTCATGGCGCATGGCACGCACGATCCGGTGGTGCCGTACGCGGCCGGCGAGCAGAGCGCGACCTTGCTGGAGTCGTTGGGTTTCGCGATCGACTGGCACGCATACCCGATGGCGCACCAGGTCTGTGCGGAAGAGATCCGCGATCTCGGCGATTGGCTGTCGCGGCGTTTCGCAACGCCCTGAGCATGTCGGACCCGCGCACCAGCGAGCCATGGTTTCCGGATCTGTGCCGGCTGCACCGCGTCGGCACGTTGCTGGGTCTGGCCGAACTGGCGGTGGTGGTGGTGATGCTGGCACCGGACGGAACGCGTGGCTGGGATGCCGTCGCGTTCATGCGTGCGAGTGGTTTCGCGCTGTGGCTGGCGTTGACCGTATCGGTGCTGCTGTGCCGGATGCGACGCAACCTGTCGCGCTGGCCGCCGCGCAGCGGGTCGTTGCTGGCGGTGGCGCTGGCGTCGCTGGTGGCGATCGTCGCCGCCGGCATCGTGCATGCCCTGTTCGCCAGCGTCGATTCGGAAGGCGGATTGCCCGGCTTCTGGCCGTTCGTGGGCGGCAGCGCCGCGATCGTCGCGTTGATCACCGCGCTGGCGCTGCGCTACTTCTACGTGATCGATGGCTGGCGCGCCCAGGTCAACGCCAACGCACGTGCGCAAGCCGATGCGTTGCAGGCGCGGATCCGCCCGCACTTCCTGTTCAACAGCATGAACCTGATCGCCAGCCTGCTGCGCAGCCAGCCGGCGGTCGCCGAACGCGCGGTGCTGGATCTGTCCGACCTGTTTCGCGCTGCGCTCGATGCGGGTGAAGGCAACTCCAGCCTGGCCGAGGAAGTGGAACTGGCGGAGCGTTACCTGGCGATCGAATCGCTGCGCCTCGGCGAGCGGCTGTCGATCGCCTGGCGCAAGCAGGAACCGTTGCCGTGGTCGCTGCCGATGCCGCGCCTGACCCTGCAGCCGCTGGTCGAGAACGCGGTGCTGCACGGCATCTCGCGCCTGTCCGAGGGCGGCAGGGTCGACATCGAACTGGAAACCGGCGAAGGCGTGCTGCGGATCCGCGTGCGTAATCCCGCGCCGCCGCCAGAGGCACCGGCGGACAACGGCAACGGTGCCGGCCATGCGCAGCGCAACATCGGCCATCGCCTGGCCTATGCCTTCGGCCCGCGCGCACGGATGACCGCCGGCTGGGCGGAGGGCTACTATGACTGCGAACTCAGCCTGCCGCTGGGATACGCAAGACGGCCATGAGGGTGGCCCGCGCTTGAAGATTGTCATCGCCGACGACGAACCGCTGGCGCGCGAGCGCCTGCGCGACCTGCTCGCCGAGCAGGCCGGTGTGCAGGTGGTCGCCGAGGCCGGCGATGGTCGCGAGGCGCTGCACGCCTGCGCCGAGCACGATCCGGACCTGGTGCTGCTGGACATCGCGATGCCCGGCATCGACGGACTGGAAGCGGCGCGACACCTGGCCGCGTTCGATCCGCGACCGGCCGTGGTGTTCTGCACTGCCTACGACGCGCATGCGTTGTCGGCATTCGAAGCCGCGGCGATCGACTATCTGCTCAAGCCGGTGCGTCCGGAACGCCTGGCCGCGGCGCTGGAACGCGCGCGCACCTATGCCGCCGGCCGCGGACGCGACGCCGGCGAGCAACCGGCCGGCCGTCGCCGCACGCACCTGTGCGCGCGCATCCGCGGCAGCCTGCGGCTGATCCCGATCGAGGACGTGCATTACCTGCAGGCTGACGAGAAGTACGTGGTGGTGCACCACGCGCGCGGCGAGGACCTGCTGGAGGAATCGCTGAAGTCGCTGGAGGAGGAATTCGGCGAGCGATTCGTGCGCATCCATCGCAACTGCCTGGTCGCCCGGCACGAACTGATCGAACTCAAGCGTGCACCGGATGGCCACGTGCACGCGATCCTGCGCCACGGCAAGCAGCCGCTGGAAGTCAGCCGACGCTGTGTCACCGGGCTGAAGGAAACAGTCAAGCACCTGTAGAGCGGGGCTTGCTTTGCTGCTTTTCCTTGTAGCGGAGCTGGCTTCGCGGTTTTGCTTGGTGGGTCCGGTGATTTGCCTCACTTCGTTCGGTTTTTCGTCCGCTGTCGCGGCCGAGTCACTTTCTTTGCTGGCCCAAAGAAAGTAACCCAAGAAAGGGCCTGAAGCAGTGGGTGCGGATGTTGCACTCGTTGAATCCAGCGCTGAATATCGCTCTACGCGGCCATGGCTCTTATTCTCGATCCGAATTTGTGCGCGGCGCCGGTAGGAGCTTCGCTTCGCTGACTAGATTGCTTTTTTCAACGGTGCTGGCCGGATCGAAGCTGCAGCCATCGTCACATTCAAATTTCGGTCCGTACCTGTTCAACGTGCTTGATAGTCACCGTTGTCCCGCACAACGCAAATACGACACCGCAAACGGGCTTCGGGCCCTTTCTTTGGTTACTTTCTTTGGGCCAGCAAAGAAAGTGACCCGGGCGCTTCAGCGCACGGAAGCCCTTGATCTTTGCCCTTACTCACCGCCCTTGCCACCCGCGACAACGCAAACCTATCCAACCCTGGATTCCGGCGTTCGCCGGGATGACGGCTTGAGGGCAACGGAACAAGCTCCGCTCTACAAAGCTCGAAGAGCGGGCGATAATGCGTCCATGGCCGTCCTACGCATCGCCACCAGAAAAAGCCCGCTCGCGCTCTGGCAAAGCGAGCACGTCGCAACGCAGCTGCGCATCGCGCACCCGGATCTTGCCGTCGAACTGGTGCCGATGAGCACCCGTGGCGACGAGGTGCTGGACCGTTCTCTGGCCGCGATCGGCGGCAAGGGTTTGTTCCTCAAGGAACTGGAGCTGGCGATGCAGCGCGGCGACGCCGACTGCGCCGTGCATTCGCTCAAGGACGTGCCGATGGAGCTCGAGCCGGGCTTCGTGCTGCCGGCGATCCTGCAACGCGCCGATTCCGCCGATGCTTTCATCAGCAACGCTTTCGCTTCGATCGATGCATTGCCGCACGGCGCACGCGTCGGCACCTCGTCGCTGCGTCGCCAGGCGCAGTTGCGCGCACGCCGTCCGGACCTGCAGCTGCTCGATCTGCGCGGCAACGTCAACACGCGCCTGGCCAAGCTCGATGCCGGCGATTACGACGCCATCGTGCTGGCTTGCGCCGGGCTGGAGCGCCTTGGGCTGGATGCGCGCATCCGGGCGCGGCTTGAGGTGCCCGACTGGATTCCGGCGCCGGCGCAGGGCGCGATCGCGATCGAATGCCGCGACGACGATGTGGCCACGCAGTCGCTGTGCGCTGCGCTGGACCACACGCCCACGCGCCTCTGCGTCGAGGCCGAGCGCGCGATGAATCGAGCCCTGCATGGCAGCTGCCATGTGCCGGTCGCGGCCCATGCGCGCCTTGACGGCGGACAATTGCGGTTACAGGGCCTGGTCGGTTCGGTCGCCGATGGCCGCCTGCTGCGTGCCCAAGGCGAGGGCAACGCGGAAGCGCGTGAAGCACTGGGTGCCAAGGTGGCGCAGGCGCTGCTGGAGCAGGGCGCCGCCGACTGGTTGCAGCCGCACGCCTGATCGCTGTTGTGTCGTTACAGAACGGACGGGGTCGTCGCGTCGTGCTTCTGCCTGTCATCCCGAGCGCAGCGAGGGACCTGTTGTTGGCGATGTGCGACGCGCGCATGCGCGGCGGGTGAGCCGAATCAGAACGCGTACTGCAGCTTCACCGAGCCTTCGGTCTCGGTCCGGCCGTCGCCACCGCTGGCGACGTGGCGTGTTTCCACGCCCGAGCGCAGCGTTACCTGTGGCCGGATCTCCACGTCGAAGGAGATCGCATTGCGCACGAAGGTATTGTTGTTGCGCCCGGTTTCCAGATAGGTCTGCTGGCTCAGCCGCGTGTGCTCGCCAAGGCGCTGGCGCAGGTCGAGGCTGGCGCGTGCCACCGGCCCGGTGATGCCGACGCCATCGTCGACCCAAGGCTGCAGCCGATAACCGGTACCGAACACCACCTTGACCTGCGTGTTCGGCAGGCGCACGGCTTCGACTCCGTAACGCGTGCCGACGCGCCAGTCACGGGCATAGCTGTCGACCCAGTCGCGCGCCGAGGAGGGTGCGCTCAGACGCGTGCGATACACCGCCTTTCCGGGCAGCGGCCGCAGCGCCGGCTTGTCGGCCGTGCGGAAATGCTCGAATTGCCGATCGCTCCATTCGACGTCGCCGCACACCAGGCTCAGGCACGTCGGCAGCGCCGACATGCGCGCGGCCTCGACCGCGACCGCCGTCGGCTGGTCCGGCATCTCGAGCAGCGGCAATGGCGACAGTGGCTGGCCGATCACGGCGAACCACCAGGCGGCCAGCATGGCGAACCCTCGTGTAAACGATTACATGGACATTATGCACGCCAACCATGGCTGGGCCCAAGGCCATGGGCAAATCAGTAGTACTGGCTCACCATGTGTCTAGCCTGGGCGAAAAACAGCCAGCGCTCTACGAACGTGCCGGCCAGTATCGCCACTACGGTCAGCGGGAACAGCAGCCCGCCGACCTTGGGCCACAGCGACAGGACCAGCGCGGCCAGCAGCGGCACCCCCGCGAACAGGGCCAGTGCCAGCCAGCGCAGCGCCTGCGCATGCTCGCGTGCGACCACGAAGACCATCTCGCGGGTGAGGTAGTTGGCTTGGGTATGCGGGCGTTCGAACACTTCGACTTCGCGTCCGGGCAGGCCGACCGCCGCGCCGCGGGTCGGCAGCGTGCCGCGGTCGGTCTCGCGCCAGTACAGCAGTTTCAGCAGGCCCGCCAGCACACCCAGCACCGCCAGGATCTTCGACAGGCCGGCCGCGGCGATGTCGCCGGGCAGCTTCCACAGCATCAGCAGGAACAGCAGCGCCGCGCCGCCGTGCAGAGCAAACAGCAGGTAGCCCGGCAGCACCAGCGGGTGGGTCCAGGCAGGAATCGGCTTGAGCGAGGCGTAGATCATCGCCGTGCAGCTGATCGTCGCCAGTGCCAGCAACGTGGTCAGGATCGCCACCACCACCAGCAGGGCCGCCGCATCCGGCGTCCGTACGCCGCGCCACAGCAACCACAACATCGCCAGCGCGGGCAGATAGGTGAGCAGCGACAGCACGCCCTCGCGTGACAGCCACGAGGTGCGCCATTGCGACATCGCCCGCCACGCGCGCTGCGGCTTGCCCAGATGGCCGAGCGAGCACAGCAGTCCGATCGTCACCAGCACCAGCGCGAGCCCGGTGGCGATCAATTGCAGCGAAACCAGCGGCGACGCCATGCCGCCGCGCGACTGCAGCATCATCACCGACACGCCCAGCCAGACCAGCAGGCCATAGCCGGCGCCGGACAGGGTGGTGAAGAAGATGACGGAGAGGGCGGGGTGCATGCTGTTCTTGGGGGCTGGGGGCTGGGGGCTGGGGGCTGGGCTGGCGCGGCCGGGCTACGGGTTGGTGGTTACTGCGTTCGTTTCACATCTTTAAAAAGAAGAGCAGGGCCATGGGTCCTAACGCCTAAATATTCCGGCCGTGAAGTAGCGGGCGTGAATGAAGTGTTAGTGCGATTTTTGTTGCCAAGCGATTGCCGTTTTAAAGCCATAGAGCGCAATAGACAGGAAGAAGAGGCAAACCAAATACCACAGCACGAAAGTAAGCCAGTAAGTAAATGGACTACTTGATAGTGAGACCGGATCACAGCGACGCCCCATGCAAAGTATCTGGCCGTCTCCGAGCGAAGCAATTAGAACACCTGCAGGAGCACATGCCATGAGGAAAACAACTGCACTGCCGATCAATAGGCCATTGCGGCTCTTTGGCTTTGCGTACTTTGGCCACAAACTCATCAGATAGGCCGTAATAAATGGAGCGACCAGCAGCAAGAGGATCTTCATGATCTTGTTCCCCTAGCGCTTCAATATCCGATCCAGCCAATGTAACGGCGAAGCCGCTTTCGTGGCAGTGTCGGCGGCCACAGTTTCGCCACCGTCGCGGCGTGGACGCGGCGGCAGGTAGCGGTTGACCGGCTGGTAACCCAGCTCCGGCATCAGGGCCACGCCACCGCGCTCGGCGACCAGTCTGGACACTTTCGATTCCGGGTCGCCGAGGTCGCCGAAGTGGCGCGCGCGGGTCGGGCAGGCCTGCACGCAGGCCGGCTGGCGTTCGCTTTCTTCCAGGTGCTCGTTGTAGATGCGGTCCACGCACAGCGTGCATTTCTTCATCACGCCCTGCGTTTCCGAGTATTCGCGCGCGCCGTAGGGGCAGGCCCAGCTGCACAGCTTGCAGCCGATGCACTTGTCCTCGTCGACCAGCACGATGCCGTCCTCGGCGCGCTTGTAGCTGGCGCCGGTCGGACAGACGGTGACGCAGGCCGGCGTCTCGCAGTGCAGGCAGGAACGCGGGAAGTGCAGCGTCATCGCCGGCTGCGTCGCTTCAGTCGCGACGCTGTTGCCGGATGCACAGGCCGAGGTCGGCGCGACTTCGTAACTGTGCACGCGGTTGAACCAGACGCCGACCGGATCCTTGCCGTAGGGCTGTTCGTCGAGCAAGGGACCGGCGATGCCACCGGCGTTCCATTCCTTGCAGCTGGTGGCGCAGGCGTGGCAGCCGACGCAGGTGTCGAGGTCGATCACCAGGCCGAGCTTCTTCTTCGAAGGCGGCGGCAGCGCGGTCATGGCAACTCCCGGTGGCGCAGGCGTCCGGTGCCGTAACCGACCAGCAGCAGCGAGAACAGGAACCCGAACGCCGCGCGCCAGCGCGACGACGGTGGCGCAAATGCGGCGCTCGATTGCATCTGAGGAAAGGCGCCCGGGTCGATGAACGCCCAGGCGCTGATGACCACGCCGCAGAGGCCGGCGACCAGGCAGGCCCAACGCACGATGGCGTTGAGCGTCCTCATCGGCCGTGCGCCCTGGCGCGCATGCTCGCCCCATAGCGCAGCGGCGTTTCGTCGGCTTCATCGAAAGCGAGCGCGGCGAACTGCGGTTGCGACCGAGCGATGCCATCCGCCTTGCGGATCGCCACGCGCAGATCGAACCATGCCGCCTGCCCGGTGACCGGATCGGCGTTGGCGTAGTCGCTTTTCGGCAGCTTGTCGGAGATCAGATGGTTCAGCAGGAAACCCTGCGAGCTTTCCGGCGCATTCCTGGCCAGGCGCCACGCGCCCTTGCGCTTGCCGATCGCATTCCAGCTCCACACCGTGTCCGGCTGCATGTTGCGGGCGAACTTCGCCTGCACGGTGATCGATCCGTGGTGCGAATCGACCGCCACCCAATCCAGGTCGGCGATGCCGTACCGGGCACCCGTGTCAGGATGCAGGTAAAGATAATTGCGCGCCGCGATCTGCCGCAGCCACGCATTCTGCGAGCCCCAGGCGTGGTACATGAACATCGGCCGCTGGGTGATGGCGGACAGGGGAAAAGCACTCGCTGTGCTCGCCCCATCTCCCGCTAGGGGAGAATGGGAGGCTTCGAGCTCCGCCGATTCGAACGGCTCGTACCAGATCGGCAGCGGATCGAAATAGGTCGCCACGCGTTTGCGATGTTCGGGCGGCGGCTGCTGCGCGCCATGGCCCTGCGCGGCCAGGCGGAACTTCTGCAGCGTCTCCGAGTACAGCTGCAGCACGATCGGCTCGGTCGAGCCGACGAAACCGAAGCGCTGCGCCCATTCCAGGTAACCACGGTTGGCCATCTTGAAATAGCGTGCATGCGCCGGGATTTCCTCGCGCCAGAAGCCGCCGTTGTCGATGTAGCGCTGCATCTGTTCGGGATTGGGCGCGCCCTTGCCATGCTGCGCGCCGTCCTCACCGCGCCAGCCGGCGAGCAGGCCCACGCCCGGTGCGCGCTCGTGTCGGACGATGTAGTCGGCATAGTCGCGGTACAACGGCGAACCGTCGGCATGCACCATGCCCGGCAGGCCCAGCCGCGCGCCGAGGTCGAGCAGTACCGACTGGAAGCCGCGCACGTCGCGTCCCGCGCGTTGCGTCGCCGGATCGAAGACCGGATGGCGGATCGCGTCGGCCGCGCCGTCGGCGTCGGAGATCGGACGGTCGAGCAGGCTGATGCAGTCGTGGCGTTCGAGATAGGTCGTATCCGGCAGCACCAGATCGGCGTAGGCGACCATCTCCGACGCGTAGGCATCGGAATAGATGATGTGCGGGATGCGGTATTCGCCGTCCTCGCGGCGGTCGGTGAGCCAGTGCATCGTCTCGCGCGTATTCATCGCCGAGTTCCAGCTCATGTTGGCCATGAACATCAGCAGCGTGTCGATCGGATACGGATCGCCGGCGTGGGCGTTTCGGATCACGGTGTGCATCATGCCGTGCGCCGAGAGCGGATAAGCCCACGAATAGGCGTGATCGATTCGGCGCGGCCGGCCGGCCGCGTCCACCAGCAGGTCGTCGGGCGAGTGCACGAAGCCCAGTGGCGGCGCATCCAGCGCGCCGTTGTCCTTGCGCGTCTTGCCGGGCCGGTTCGGCGGCGCAACGGATTTCGGGAACGGCGGCTGGTAGCGGAACGAACCCGGCGCGTCGACCGCGCCAAGCAGCATCTGCAGCAGGTGCAGGGCGCGGCAGGTATGGAAACCATTACTGTGCGCGCTGATGCCGCGCATCGCGTGCATCGCCACCGGGCGGCCGATCATTTCCGCGTGCTCGCGACCCCAGGCATCGGTCCAGGCGATCGGGAGTGTCAGGTTGCTTTCGAATGCGGCCTGCGCCAGTTCGCGCGCGATGCGGCGGATGGTATCGGCAGGAATCCCGCAACGTTCGCTGACCGCGTCGGGTGCGTATTGCGGATCGAGGTAACGTTCGGCGATCAGCTGGAACACGGGCACGGCGGTCCTGCCGTCGGCTAGCGTGAATTCACCGACGACGGCCGGCGCGATGCCGATCGCGTCCGCGCGTGCCGGCCCGCCGCCCTGCTCCCAGCACAGCGTATTGCCTTCGGCATCGCGTGCGAACAGGCCATCGTCGGCGCCGCCGGGATTGCGGATCACCAGCCAGTGCGCATTCGCGTAGCGCACCAGGTAGTCCAGGTCGATCCTGTCCATGCGCAGCAGTTCGTGGATCAGCGCGAACGCGAACAGGCCATCGGTGCCGGGGCGGATGCCGATCCATTCGTCGGCGATCGCGCCATAGCCGGTACGTACCGGATTGACCGCGACGATCTTGGCGCCGCGCGCCTTCAGCCTGCCGAGGCCGAGCTTGATCGGATTGGAATCGTGGTCCTCGGCCACGCCCCACAGCATGAAATAACGCGCGTGCTCCCAGTCCGGTTCGCCGAATTCCCAGAAGCTGCCGCCCAGCGTGTACAACCCGCCGGCAGCCATGTTGACCGAGCAGAAGCCGCCGTGCGCGGCGTAGTTGATCGTGCCGAACTGTTGCGCCCACCAGCCGGTCAGCGCCTGCGACTGGTCGCGGCCGGTGAAGAACGCCAGTTCATCGGGATTGCGTTCGCGGATCGGCGCCAGCCAGCCGGTGGCGATCTGCAGCGCCTCGTCCCATTCGATCTCGCGGAACTCGCCGCTGCCACGCTCGCCGACGCGCAGCAGTGGCTTGTCCAGCCGCGCCGGCGAGTAGTGCTGCATGATTCCCGCCGCGCCCTTGGCGCAGATCACGCCCTGGTTGACCGGGTGCGCGGGATTGCCTTGCAGATAACGGATCTTGCCGTCGGCCAGCCATACCTTGATGCCGCAGCGGCACGCGCACATGTAGCACGTGGTCGTCCGGACGTCGTCGCCGGGCGAGGGCGACGTATTGATGGCTGGCTCTTTCGGAGCGGGCGCGCGCATGCCGCGTATTGTGCCTGCGCGGCGCGCGGGAAAGTGTAGGCGGGCCCGGGTCCGCCATTGCGATGTCAAAACGTCCGCGATGATGGCCGGTTTGCGACGGCGGCCTGGGTCCGCCCTACGGGGGGTCGATCGTGATCGCCGGATCGTCGTAGCGCGAATAGCGGATCGTGGCATCGACGGTCTTGCCCTGCACGTGGCTGCTGTGCCGGATCTGCAGCGGCAGGTCGTCGTCGCCGATCCACATCGTCACGTCGGTCGGTTGCGGCCGGGTGTTGTGCACCAGATACTTGCGCGCGCTGACGCCGTCGATCGTTTCGCGGCCCTGCGCATCGACGGTCATGGTCGCCTGGTTCTCGGCCAGCTTGCCCGGATCCCGCCATTGGCCCAGGGTGCCCTTGGGCATCGGCATCTTCATCGTGCGTCCCTGCACGTTCATGTGCATGGTGTCGCCGATGATGACCTGCGTGCCCATCGGCATCCGTATGCGGTAGCGGTCGGGCGCGACGAAATCCATTTCCGTAGTCATGCCGTCGGGCATCGCGCTGCCGGCCATCTCCATGGTGGCGTGGAAACTGCGCACGGCGAGGAAGGCGTCCATCGCCGCCTTGATCTCGTCGCGCGGGCTGGGCAACGGATTGAGCTGATCGGCCACCGCCGCGATGCTCGCCGCCGGCGAGGCGGTTCGCGTGGCGGAAGTATCGGGATCCACGGCGGCCGCGGCATCGGCGGACGCCTGCGGCTTGCACGCGGCCAGCAGGGCGAGGCAGAACAGGCTCAGGCAAAGGTGGGTCGGGCGGCGGGTCATGGGTCACCTGGGATGGCGGTGGCGGCAAGGAACTAACGGGCAGGCGCGTTGGCGGCGGTCATCGGTGCCGCACTGTCCTTGGCTTCTGCATCCGCAATCCGGTGGCGGGAAGTGCCAGCCGCGTCGACGGACATCCCGCCATCGAGATGGTAAAGCCGCCATAATCCGTCCATGGACCGCTACGAGCGCATCAACGCCCTGCACCGCATCCTCAAGTCCGCGCGCTATCCGGTGACGGTGCCGCGCCTGCAGGAGGAACTCGGCTGCTCGCGCGCCACCGTCTACCGCGACCTCGCCTTCCTGCGCGATGCGCTGATGGCACCGGTGGTCGGCGACGGCGAGGCGGGTTTCCGCTACGAGTCCGGCGACGCCGGCCGTTTCGAACTGCCGGGCCTGTGGCTCAATTCCGAGGAACTGCACGCACTGCTGGCCGCGCAACAACTGCTGGCACGCACCGGCGGCGGCGTGCTGTCGAGCGCACTGGCGCCGCTGCACCAGCGCATCGAAGGCCTGCTGGCCGAGCATGCCGGCGGCAAGCGCTGGCCGGTCGAGCGCGTGCGCGTCATTCCGCACCGCACCCGCCGCACCGATGAACACGCGTTCCGCACGGCCGCCTCGGCGGTGCTGGAACGCAAGCGCCTGGCGTTCGAATACCGCGCACGTTCCACCGACGAGAAGACCCGCCGCATCGTCTCGCCGCAGCGCATCACCCATTACCGCGACAACTGGTACCTTGATGCCTGGGACCACGAGCGCGAGGCACTGCGCAGCTTTTCGGTCGACCGCATCGGCAATGCGCGGGTGCTGGAAGAAGAGGCGCTGGACATCGGCGACGACCAGCTCGACCAGCACCTGTCGTCCAGTTACGGCATCTTCTCCGGCGAGCCGAAGGGCTGGGCCACGATCGTGTTCAGCCCCAAGGCGTCGCGCTGGGTCGCCGACGAGCACTGGCATTCGATGCAGCAGGGGCGCTGGCTGCCTGACGGCCGCTACGAACTGAAGGTGCCGTACGGCACGTCGCGTGAACTGCTGATGGACGTGCTGCACTATGGCAGCGACGCCGAGATCATCGAGCCGAAATCCTTGCGCGAGCAGGCCCGTTCGCTCTTGTCGCTGGCATTGAGCCAATACGACCGCGACTGATCGCGCCCGCCGATCCGGGCTGGCCCGTATGCGACGGACATCGCCAATGACCGGTCATGGGCTTGCCGGCCCGCTGTAGACATTGCGGGAATACGCGAACGACTAGGATCGGGCCATGCCGAAACGCGTGCTGATCGTCTGTGTCGGCAATATCTGCCGCAGTCCCACCGCCGAGGCGATCCTGCGCCATCGGTTGCGCGAGCAACCGGACAACGTTGTCGAATCGGCGGGACTGGCGGCGCTGCGCGGCATGCCGATCGACCCGCAGGCCGAGCAGGTGCTGGCCGCGCACGGGCTTTCTGCCGGAACCCATGTCGCCCGGCAGATCAGTCCCGCGCTGATCGAAGGCGCCGATCTCGTCCTTGCGATGGAGCGACGACACCTGGAAGCCTTGCGTGTGCTCGCGCCGAAGGCAGTGGGAAAAATTTTCATGCTGGGGAAGTGGCAGCGCAACATCGATATTCCCGATCCATACGGTCGCGGAGCCGCTGCATTCAAAAAAGTCTATCCAATGATCGATGCTGCCGTCGAGGCTTGGCTTCCGCGCATTTACACACACGCGTGACATCGCTTAATGGTGTCGACGCCATCGTGCTTGCGCGAAATCGATGCGCGATCGCTTCATGCACCTGTTCATGACGATGAAGCAGATCGCTTCATGTTCCTATCAGGTTGTGCTTACTAGATTCGTGTTGACTGAAATGGAAAGCGGTTTCGCAACGAGTGATCGTGCATTCCGCGTAAGGAAGGTCGCCGCCTTGGGGGTGCGGTTGTTGCACGTGCGGATGCACACGGATTCCAACAACTAACAAGAATCTCCGAGGCAGCGCATGGAAGATCCAAAACTGGTAGCCGCCAGCGCCATTGCATTGGCAGTCACCTTGTTCGCCATATTTTCGATACGCCCCGTCGCGCGTCGCTTCGGCCTGGTGGACAGGCCGGACGAGCGCAAGCGCCATCGTGGCCGCATCCCGCTGATCGGCGGCCTGTGCGTCTTTCTCGGCCTGCTGGTGGGCCTGGGCTACCTGGGTTACCTGGACCGTTTCGCCATGAGCCTGGTCGCCGGCGGCATGTTGGTCATGCTGATCGGCGTGGTCGACGATCTCAACGACCTGAGCGCCGGTTCGCGCCTGCTGGCGGAAGCCGGCGTCGTGGCGCTGGTGATCGCGGCAACCGGTTATTACGTCGACGATCTCGGTCTGCAGCTCGGCGGGCAGCAACTGCGCCTGGGCATTTTCGGCATTCCGCTGACGATCTTCGCCGTGATCGGGCTGATCAACGCCTTCAACATGCTCGACGGGATCGACGGGCTTGCCGCATCGATCGCGATGGTCAGCATCGCCGCGATCCTGTTCTTCGACAATGCACACTGGTCGGTGCCCAGCGCGCTGTTGCTGCTGCAGGTACTGTTCGCCGCGCTGATTCCCTACCTGTTCGTCAACCTGGGCTGGCCGGACGGACGCAAGATCTTCATGGGCGACGCCGGCAGCATGCTGATCGGCTTCCTGCTGGCCTGGAGCCTGGTGTTCCTGAGCCACCGCAGCGTCGCGCGGCTGGCGCCGGTCGACGTACTGTGGTGCGTGGCGCTTCCGATCATGGACACGCTGGCGGTCATGTACCGGCGTGTGCGCAACGGTACCTCGCCGTTCAAGCCGGATCGGCAGCACCTGCATCACCTGCTGCTGGATGCCGGCCATCCGCCGCGCATCGTACTGGCGGCGATCGTGCTTGCCGGCGGCCTGCTGGCGATGCTGGGCTACCTGCTGCGCGATATTCCAAGCCTGGCCAGCGCGCTGGTGTTCGCAGCAGTGCTGCTGGCCTACGTGCTGTGGCTGCCGCAGCTGCTGCTGCCGGCGGGCGCGGGCTCGTCGCGGCGCGTGGATGGAGGCGCTTCGCTAGCCATTGCCGGCGACGGCGATCGCGCGCTGGCTGCGCAGCAGGCATGGCAACCGTCTGAGCCACTCATGCCGGATCAGCATGGCGTTGCCGGCGAACCGATCGCGATGCATGCGCAACCCTCGCAGCTGCCACTGAAGGCCCTGTGCGTGCTCGCCGCGCCTTCCGATGCCGACAAGATCGCGCCGATCGCGAAACGGCTGTCTCAGGACGGTCGCTTCGATGCGACCGTGTGTGTCAATGCGGGACCCGGGCAGGACCCAGGCGAGGTGCTGCACCAGTGCGAGATCACGCCGGGGCACATGCCCTGCGTCACGCACGCCGACGACACGTCCAGCGAAGCCGGCGCCGCAGCATTCGGCGGGATGGAGCGCGTGTTGCGCGAAGTGCAGCCGGACGTGGTGCTGGTGCCGGCCGATACCGCCGCATCGTTCGCCACCACCCTGGTCGCCTACTACCACCAGATCCCGGTGGTATCCGTCGACACCGAAACGAAGCCGTCCACCGCGACGGCTTCGGACCTGCCCGACGAGGCCAACCGCAAGGTCATGCGCACGCTGGCGTCGTTGCACGTGGCGCAGAGTGAATCCTTCGGCCAGCACCTGGTCGAGGAGGGCGTGCCGATCGAGCGCGTGCTGGTGGCGGACAGCGGCCAGAGCGATGCCTGCGGACGCATCCTGGAAGCGCTGACGGGCCTGCGCGCCGCGCACGACCGGAATCCCGTGCCGGCACCGTATCCGGGCCCATCGCCGGCAGCGGCGCTGCAGGGTGCGCAGGCGCCATGACATCCGCCTCCGTGCATCGCCCGCGAACGCGCGGCGGCCTCTCATCCACGACCGGTGAAAGAACATGACCACCCATCTGATCACCCGAACCGATCCGCAGATCCAGGTGCCGCCGCCGGCGCGCGAAGACGAGATCGATCTGCCGTCGCTGTTGACCACGCTCAACGAGAACCGGCGTTTGATCCTGTTCGGTACCGCGCTGTTCCTGCTGGCCAGCGTCGCCTACGTGATGCTGGCGACACCGAAGTACGAGGCCAATGCGGTGGTGCAGGTCGAAAGCCGGCTGCCGAATTTCCCCGGCCTGAACGAGCGCGCCGGCACGCAGGCGCCGATGGCCGAGGAAGCGCCTGCGGCAACCGAGATCCAGTTGCTGACGTCGCGCCGCGTGCTCGGCGAAGCGCTGCAGAACCTGGGGCTGGACGTCGAGGTCAAGCCGTCGCGGTTTCCGTTGATCGGCGATTTCATGGCGCGCCGGTTCCAGCAACGGCACCCTGGTGAACTGGCCGAACCGTGGCTTGGCCTGTCGCGTCATGGCTGGGGCGGCGAGCGCCTCGAAATCGCCAAGCTTGAAGTGCCTTCCGAACTGACCGGCATTCCGCTGCAACTAATCGCGCGCGAGCCGGGCCACTACACCCTGGCCGACGGCGACGGCAACCTGCTGTTGCGTGGACGGGTTGGTGAGACCGTCGCCGCCAGCGGCATCACCATGGAAGTGGAAGCGCTGGAGGCGCGTCCGGGCATGCGTTTCGAGGTCACGCGCCTGAATACCATGGCGATCATGGATGCGCTGAAGCGCGAGATCAGCGCGACCGAACAGGGCCGCAGCTCCGGCGTCATCGCACTGACTTACGCCCACACTGATCCGGTGCGGGCCAGCCGGGTGCTGGATCAGATCACCCAGACCTACGTGCGCCAGAACGTGGCACGCAATTCGGCCGAAGCGGCCAAGCGGCTGGCCTTCGTCAGCGAGCAGTTGCCGAACGTGCGGCGCGAGCTGGCCAAGGCGCAGGATGCGCTGCGCGACTTCCAGGCGCGCTCGCAGACGATGGACGTGACCGTGCAGAACAAGGCGCTGCTCGACCAGATCGTCGCGCTGGATGCCAACATCCAGCAGCTGCGCGTGCAGATGACCGATGTCGCCAGCCGTTACACGCCGCAGCATCCGGCGTACCAGGTGCTGCAGCAGCAGATCGGCCAGTTCCAGAGCGACAAGGGCGCGCTGCTGAGCCGGCTGCGGCAGTTGCCGGACACGCAGCAGGGTCTGTTCCGGCTCAACCGCGATGTCGAGGTCACCAATCAGACCTACGCGAACCTGCTCGACCAGGCGCAGCAGCTGGACATCGCGCGCGCCAGCGCGGTCGGCAATGCGCGCGTGATCGATCCTGCCGCGGTCAACCTCGCCAGCCCGGCCTGGCCGAAGCCGGTGCCGGTCATCGCCGGCGGCACCGCACTGGGCGCGCTGCTGATGGTGGCCTTCGTGCTGCTGCGGCAGATGTTCAAGCGCGGTGTCGAGGACCCGGTCGACATCGAACTGCTCGGGCTGCCGGTGTACGCGTCGATTCCGTTCAGCGAGAAGGGCCACGAACTGGCGGTGCATCCGCGCCGCTTCCGTCGCGAGGGCCGGCAACGCCTGCTCGCGTTGAGCGCGCCGACCGACCTGGCGATGGAAGCGCTGCGCACGCTGCGCACCAGCCTGCATTTCGCGCGGCTGGAAACGCGCAACAACCTGCTGATGATCGCCGCGCCCAGCCCCGGGGTCGGCAAGACCTTCGTCTGCGCCAACCTGGCGGTGACGATCGCCCAGGCTGGCCAGCGCGTGCTGTTGATCGATGCGGACATGCGCCGCGGCACTTTGCACGACGCGATCGGAGTGCGCTCGGAAGGCGGATTGTCGGAGCTGATTTCCGGGCGCATCGGGCTGGAGGACGCGCTGCGGCGCGTGCCCGGTGCCGACAACATGGCCTTCATCTCGCGCGGCGCGGTGCCGCCCAATCCGTCCGAGCTGCTGATGAACGCCAACTTCGCCACGCTGCTGCACAAGCTGGCGCCGTGCTACGACATCGTCGTGATCGATACGCCGCCGGTGCTGGCGGTCACCGACGCGGCGGTGATCGGCCATCAGGTCGGCACCTGCCTGATGGTGGTGCGCTGGGGCCTGAACCAGCAGCGCGAGATCGCGCTGGCCAAGCAGAGGCTGGAGCAGAACGGCGTCGAGGTCCGCGGCGCGATCTTCAACGGCGTGCAGAAGCGCGGCGCGGGCCAGTACGCCTACAGCTACTACGAGTACCTGCCGGCGCGCGGTCCATCGCCGGCCCGTTAGGACGTGGCCATGCAGATCACCATGTCGCCGTATTACGGCAAGCCCGACTTTTCCGGGCTCGTGCGCAAGCGCGGCGCATACGGCGAGGTCGATCCGGTCTCGGTCGCCGACCTGCTGCGCAACGCGTTCGTCTATCCGCCGCATTCGACGCTGCAGGGCGTCAAGCTGGTGACGTTCGGCTTCTGCCCGCAGCACGACATGCATACCGCGCCGCAGTTCCACTTCAAGTTCCGCAACGCGGGCGAGGTGCCCGAGGTCGCGCGCGAGGATCAGGACTGGGTCGGCGTCTACCACCGCCTGCTGTGCGATGCGGTGACCAGTTCCTGCGCGCAGGCGCGCGCGCCTTGGCTTCTGCAGAGCGGCGGCAAGGATTCGACCACGTTGGCGATCGCCATCGCGCAGGCCCGGCCCGACACCACCTGCATCACCTACCTGGGTGGCCGCGAGGAGAACGAGGTGGAATCGGCGGCATTCGTCGCGCGCAGGCTCGGGTTGCGCCACGAAGTACTGGTATGCGATCCCGGGCGTGCCTACGACCGGTACCTGGCCGTCGTGGATCGCATGCCGCTGCTGACCGCCGACTTCGCCCTGCTGTCGTACATGGACCTGGCGACCGAGATCGCCACGCACGGCGGCGACGGCATCATCGATGGCCTTGGCGCGGACAGCTACTTCGGCACGCCGGTGAGCCGGCAGCAGCGGCTGCTGGCGCGGCTGGCGCAGCAGCTGCGCCTGCCGGGCCGGGCCTCCGAACTGCCGTTGATCGATCGCAGCTTCGAGCTGTGCTTCATGCTGGGCACCCTGCAGATGCATCCGATCGAGCGCGTGTTCCCCGGCTCTCGTTTCACCGACAGCGAAGTCGACGGCCTGTTCGGCTGCGACATGGCCAGCCGCTCGCGGGCGCGGCTGGCGCTGTTCCGGGAAGAAATCGCATCGGCGACCAGCACCTGGGAATGGCGCGACATGTCGATGTCGATCGCCGGCTCCGCGGGCGCCTTCGCCAAGGGCCTGTATGCGGCCGACGCGCTGTCGCTGCATGCCGCGTACCCGTTCTGCGACCGCGCTCTGCGCGAGTGGGTGCATTACGAAGTGCCCGGCTACCAGAAGGTCGATCCGGACACCGGCGTCAACAAGATGCTGATCCGCAGGCACATCGCCACCCGCTTCGGCGAGTTGCCGTATGTGCGTCGCAAGGGCAGCTTCCGTTTCGACCTGTGCGGCCTGGCCGCGGCACGCTTCGATCTGGTACGCGACCATGCGCAGCAGGCCAGCTACCTGCTGCCGGGCGCCACGCGCTGGCTGGACAGGAATCGCCGGCGCCTGGACAACAAGTACCACGCGTCGAAGTTCTATCTGCTGGCGGTGGTGCTGCCGTGGCTGGTCCGGCACGATCGCGGCAGCGAATCGTCGGCATCATGAGGCGCGCCGCCGCCGCGGATGCCGGTGTGGCTTCGCGCAGGAACTTCATCGGTGGAATGTTGGAGCTGGCCGCAATGGTTCTGGCCGTCGGTGCACTGCCGTTCGGCGTGCGGCCGGCCGCCGCGGGCAGGACGCGCGGCAACGCAAGAACCAGCGTGCGCGAGCACGGCGCCCGCGGCGATGGCATCCGCGACGACACCACTTCCTTCCAGGCGGCGATCGATGCATTGCCGGCCGACGGCGGCACCGTGCACGTTCCGGCCGGCACCTATCTCATCGATCCGACGCGCAGCGTGAAGCTGCGCAGCCGGGTGCACCTGGAGATGGCCGGCGATGCCACGCTGCAGGCCAAGGCCAATGCTGCGCCACGCGCCTACGTGTTGCTGGCGCAGCAACTCGAGGACGTGGAAATCTCCGGTGGGCGCATCGTCGGCGACCGCCATTCGCACCTGGGCAAGGATGGCGAGTGGGGACACGGCATCAGGGTGCGTGGCTGCACCCGCGTCACCATCCGCAACATCCGCATTTCCGACTGCTGGGGCGATGGAATTTCCGCGGGCGGCATCATGCTCAAGGGACGGCCGTCGCGGCCGGGACGCGACCTGCTGATCGACAACGCGACCTGCACCGGCAACCGGCGCCAGGGCTTGACCATCGGCAGCTATCGTGGGGCCCATGTGCGCGGCGGCGAGTTCAGCGACACCGGCGGCACCGCGCCCGCCGCGGGCATCGACATCGAACCGGACACCGATGTCGCGCGCGATGTCCTGATCGAGGGTTGCCTGGTACGTGGCAATCGCGGTCCCGGCATCCAGCTCTACAAGCGCGCGGCGGCGGTCACGATCAGGAAATGCACGATCGAGCGCAACCGTGGCGACGGCATCCTCGCGGTGACCGCGATCGACTGCGTGTTTTCCGGCAACGTGATCCGCAACAATGGCGCGAGAGGCGTTTCTCTGCGCGCCGGCTCGCGCGATGTACGCATCAGCGACAACCGGTTCGTCGGCAACCTCGATGGCGGCAGACGGCAGCTGCGCATGGCCGACGACAGCGTTGCGATCCGCATCGACGAGAACAATCAGTTCGAATAGCCGAAGGTGCGCATGCGCTGCGCCGTGTCCACGCCGCTCCGCAAGCTCAGCGCGCCCGCATTCCCAGATGGCGCAGCGCTGCCTTGACCGGCGCCTTCATCGGTCGCACCAGGGCGCGGTAGAAAGTGCCCTTGACCCGGTTGCGTCGTGGAATGCGCCATCCGAATCCCTCGTCGACCGCGTACAGGCAGGGATTGCAGTAGCCACAGGGCGCTTTGCCATCGGGTGACCGGTGGCAGAAGCAGGTTAGCTTCAAGATCTCCAGCCAGCCCTGCGCGCCGGCGATCTCGGCGGTTTCCGCTTTCTTCAATTCGAACAACGGGAAGGAAAATCCGCCGAACACCGTGAACTCGTTCGTGTTGCGATGCTCCTCGCCGAGACGCCAGGTGCCATAGCCGCCCGCGTCGCTGCGGAGCACGAACGGTTCGATGATGTGGTGGATCCTGCCATCGCGATAGCCGGCGGCCAGTTCAAGCTGCGCGATGCCCCGCTGATCGCGAAACCGGGCGAGCCACTCGTACTGATTGCCGAGGAAGGTCTGCGCGCGGATTCGGTCGTAGGCATCGGCGATCCTGGCATCGGGAGCAAGGTCGGCCATGTCGAAGCATTGCAGCGGCTTGAGTGACGTACGTGTTTGCGGGTACTGCTCGAACAGGCGATGGCGGATGCGTTCCATCGCCGCGAGCTCGGCGCGCGTGGAGGATCGCGTCGGATCCAGCAGGTAGTGGGGGACGACCTCGCGGCCATGAAGCAGCAGCAGCTGCAGTAACTGGAAACTCGAATCCCAGCCGCCGGTCCAGAGCAGGTTGACCGCGGGCACGGCTGCCTGGCGCATCGGAACGCCGGTGTCGGACATGCTGCCGTTTGAGTCCGCGCTCATGCCCGGATTCCATGCGCGATCGAAAGCATTGCGATGAACCTCGTCGTGGATATGTCTGGAGTTCGTCTCCGCGATGTTCGCGGGCGCCCGGGCCAGATGGCCGACGCTGAAATCTACACCGGAGCATCAAGGCGGTGGTGCATCCGGCGTGACGTTCTCTCCGGCTCTCCGGCTTTTCTCACTTCTAAAGCGGCAAAGGGCGAGAGATCGTCATGAAGCATCATCACGTCCGCATTCCTTCGGAGGAACAATGCTTCGCAGTCATGAACTTGAACGGGATCGGAGCATGAATCGTTAATCCGGAAACCCGGAAAAACGTCACAGATACAGACTTCGTGTCGGTGTTCCGGAAAACGAATGCGCTAGGGTTTTGGAACGTGATGAGCGCATGAAGAACTGCATTGAAAAACTACTTGAATTTTCCGGATCAGAAGAACCTCATGAAAAAAGATGAACGCGCACCTGCGATGTGCGAAACAGGTATCGCGCGGCGAGATTTCCTGCGCCAGTCGTTCGCGATGGCGTTGCCGGTGGCACTGGCTGGCGCCGCCTGGCCGGTCATGTCCACCGCGGCGGCAACCAACGCAACCACTTCCAGCTATACGCTTCCGTCCCGCAAGCGCGGCAGCACGGTACTGAACGTGCGCGACTACGGTGCCGCCGGCGACGGCGTCAACGACGATACGGCTGCCTTCCAGGCAGCCATCAACGCGCTGCCGTCGGCGGGCGGAACGGTCGAGGTTCCGGCTGGTACCTACAAGATCGATGCGGTCGTCAGCGTGCGCCTGCGCAGCAACATGCACCTGAAGCTGTCGCAGAGCGCCAAGCTGGTGGCCAAGCCCAACAGCGCAGAGCGGTACAACGTGCTGTACGTGAACAAGGTGCGCGAGGTCGAGATTTCCGGCGGCCAGATCGTCGGCGAACGCGACGGGCACAACGGCAGCACTGGCGAGTGGGGCCACGGCATCTACGTTCGTGGATCGAGCAACGTCACGGTGCGCGACATCCATGTCTCCAAGTGCTGGGGAGATGGCCTGGTCATCGCCGGTGCATCCGTCTGGCAGGCGCCTGCGATTCCCTCGTCCAATGTGTTCGTCGCCAACATCGTCAGCACCGGCAGTCGCCGCCAGGGCCTGTCGATCGGTTACGTGCGCGATGTGAAGGTCTACGACTCCGAGTTCAGCAACAGTTCCGGTGCCACGCCCCAATGCGGCATCGACATCGAGCCGGAAAACGGCAACACCGCCTACAAGGTGCTGTTCGAGAACTGCCTGGTGCGCGGCAACGCGCGGTACGGCATGCTGCTTTACAAAGGCTCCCAGGGCGTGACCGTGCGCAAGTGCATCGTCGAGGACAACGGCAGTTGCGGCATCGTCACCGTCAATGCCGTGGCGACCTACATCGTCCAGAGCACGGTGCGCAACAACTCGGCGACAGGCATCTTCATCCAGGATGGAACCCGCAACTGCCAGGTCAGCCAGAACACCTCCTACGGCAACTACAGCCGCCTGGGTCCCGTGTCGCGGACGCCTTTCGAACAGACGGGCTGGAGCAAGCGCATCGAACGGGACATCCTGATCCAGGGCGATGTTTCCGACATCAGGATCACGACCAACTACTACCGTTGATCCCTGCTGAAGCCGCCCCGCCGGGGCGGCTTTTTTGTTGGCAAGGCTTGCCTGCGTCCGTCACGTTGGAATCAGCAAGCGGCGATTATCGTCGCCCGTTCCCGTTCCGATGAGGGCGCGTGACGCGTGCTGTTTCGACTCTCCGGGCTGCTGCCGTTCGCCGCGTGTAGGCGACATTCCCGTGCCGACGCGTATGTTCCGCGGCGAACCGCGGTAATGGTGCACGGCGACAGGTGCTTGCGTTGCGTCGTGCCCGGATGCGGTCCCGCGTGATGCGGTCATGAGCATGCCGGGGTGGCGTCGCGCAGCGATGACCGTTTCGATGCTGGGCGCAGCCACCGCCGCCGGCGCGGTGATGGTATTCCTGACCCAGGCACTGCTCGCGCGGCAGATGGGGCCTGCCGCTTATGGCCTGTTCGCATCGTCGCTGGCCACGGTCACGATGATCGCGCCGTTGGCCGGCTTCGGGCTGACCCAGTTCCGGCTGAAGGTCTATGGCGTCGAGGGATGGCAGGCGCACCGCTGGCTGAAACCGTCAATGAAGTTCACCCTGGTCACCACGCTGCTGGCGCTGGCGATCGTTGTCGCATGGGCGCTGATCGGGGCACCACAGGACGGCACGCGCTTCAGCCTGCTGGCGCTCACGCCAGTGATCCTCGGCATCCTGGCGGTGAACCTGGTCAGCAACAAACTGCGCCTGGAAGACCGCTATGGACGCATGGCACTGACCCAGATGCTGATGCCCGGCAGCCGCCTGCTGGTGGCGATCGCCCTGCTGATGGTGCCGCGCCTCACCGACGAATTCGTCGCGCTCAGTTATGGCGCCATCGCGTTGCTGCTGGCGTTGGCGGCGATACCGCAGGTAGGGGCGATGTTCAGCGGCGATATAGCGCTGAAAGGCCATGGACCGCGAACCGGATCGACCGATCTGGTCGCAGCGGAAATTCCCGGCATGGCCGCGGTCTGGTCGCAGGCGTGGGCGTATGGCGTATACGCGGCGCTGTACCCGGTCTTCTTCCAGATCAGCACGATCCTGCTCAAGTACCTCCAGGGCGACAGCCAGGCCGGCATGTATGCGGTCGCGCTGGCGGTGATGACGGCGATCTATCTCATCCCCGCCACGATCTACCAGAAATTCCTGCTCGGAAAACTGCATCGATGGGCCGCGCACGACAAGCCGAAGTTCTGGATGGTCTATCGCAGGGGCAACATCGCCATGTTCCTGCTGGGCCTGCCGATCAGCATGGCGCTGGTGCTGCTGGGTCCATGGCTGGTGCCGCTGATATTCGGCGAACAGTTCCGTGGCGTGGTACCGATCCTGATGGTGCTGGCACTTTGTCCTCCGATCCGTTTCCTGTCCACGGCGATGGGCTCGGCGCTGCTGACCGAGGACCATATGCGCTTTCGCGTCTACGCGATGGCGCTGGCCACGCTGGCGGCGATTGCTGGCAACGTGCTGCTGATTCCAGCGCACCATGAACTGGGCGCGGCCTGGGCCACCGTGATCGCGGAAACGGTATTGCTGCTGGGTACCTACTTCGGCGTGCGCCGTTTCACCAGGATTCAACGTGCAAATGCCGATAGTGACCGTCATTGAAAGCGCGTGGTCCACTGCATTTGCCGTGCGACGACGTGATGAACGAAACGCATGCGCCGCCGCATTCGGCGAAACCCGTCTCCACGGTGAACGGCGCCCGGCAAGAAGATCCAGCCCATGATCGCAGTCCTCGACCACCGCACCACGGCCTATCCCTCCACCTCCGCATCCGCGGGCGCCCCGCTCAGGCGCACGGTGGTGCTGGCGATATTCGCCGCGTGGACGCTGTTTTCCGTGTACGTCTACAGCCGCTACAGCCAGCTTGGCGATGCCCAGGCCTACCTCACCGGCGAGTACGGCGAATATGCGCAGGGCCGGACCTTGCTGATCACCCGCGTCGCCAGTGGCCTGCGGGCAATGCTCGGTGCCGACCTGCTGGTGCACCTGGCCTTCTCGATGTTCGCCGCCAGCGGCGTCTGCTACCTGATCGCACAGGGCGACATCCGCGGCCGCTACCGTTGGCCGCTGCTGGCGATCCTGCTCAATCCCAATTTCGGCGTATGGGCGTCGGTGACCGGACGCGAGTCCATTTTCGTGGGCCTGCTCGCCTATTTCATGGGTGCGGTGCTGGGCCATCATCGCCGGCATCGCATTGCGCACGTGCTGATCGCGCCGTTGTGCGTGGCCGGCATGATCTACATCCGCGCGCCGTTCGGCATCGGCATCGCGCTGTTCTACCTGGTGTACCTGCTGTATGCGTGGGGGCCACGGCTGCGGTTGAGCATCGGTGTGCAGGCGGTATTCTTCCTGGCGCTGGCGACGTTGGCACTGGCGTTCGCCTGGCCGTACATCGACGGCTACATCAGCAACGAGATCCTGCCGCTTGCGCAGAGCTATTTCACCGTCGCCTCGACCACCACCCGCACCTGGGTCGACCTGCACACGGCTGGCGACCTGCTGGCCGGCCTGTGGTGGATATTGCCGTTGTCGCTGATCGGCCCGACGCCTGCGGAAGTGCTCGCGCGGCCGGTGATGCTGCCATTCCTGCTGGCGGGGCTGGTGGTGTTCGGCCTGTTGCTGCATTCGATATACGTGGCCATGTTCAAGGCGCCGCGTGGCCCCACCCGAGGAATCCTGCTGCTGGGATGGCTGCCGGCAATGCTGGTGATCCTGGTGTCGTACGCGCCGTTCGGCATCTACAACCCGGGCAGCGGCATACGCTATGCATCGTGTTTCCTGCTGTTCGTGATTTTTCCCGCGCTGCTGGTGCGCGCTGCCGCGCACGCCGGAACAACTACGCGGGATACCGGCGACGGTTCCATTTCGCGGACAACGATGCGCGCATCATGATGCCGGCTTTATCTTGTTGAACCGCGCACAACATGACTGCGACGCCAAGCGCATCCACGACTTTCCTGCCGACTGTGGCCGCTAGAATCGAGTTGTTTCCATAGTCGGCTCGGGAATGAAGATCGCCTTCTTCGCAAATACCGATTGGTATCTGTACAACTTCAGGCTGTCGACCGCATTGCGGCTGCGAGCGCTCGGCGCCGAGGTCATGATGCTGTCTCCGCCCGGGGATTTCGGTGCGCGCTTCGCCGATCATGGCATCGCCTGGCGGACGTTGCCCATGGACCGCAGCAGCCTGGATCCGCTGCGCGAGACGCTGCTTCTGCGCGCCCTGGTGCGATTGCTGACCACCGAGCGCCCCGACCTGCTGCACAACTTCACGGTGAAATGCGCGGTGTACGGTGCACTGGCCGCGCGCATGGCCAAGGTGCCGGCGGTGGTCAACGCCGTGGCCGGCATGGGTTACGTGTTCACCAGCCAGCGCATGAAAGCGCGCGCGCTGCGGCCGGTGGTCAGCGACCTGATGCGGCGCACGCTTGGGCACGGCAATTCGCGCGTCATCCTGCAGAACCCGGACGATGTCGGCACGTTCACCGCGCTGCGCCTGTCGCCACCGGACAAGATCCGGCTGATCCGCAGTTCAGGCGTCGATACCGAACGTTTTTCTCCGGCGCCGCGCGATGCGCAGGCGCGACGCCCGTTGCGGGTGCTGCTCGCGGCACGACTGCTGTGGGAAAAGGGGATAGGCGAGTTCGCCGAGGCGGCCTCGCTGATGCGCCAGCAAGGCCGTGACATTGAATTCCTGCTCGCGGGCATGCCTGATCCCGGCAACCCGCGTTCAGTGCCGCGCGCCGATGTCGAGCGCTGGCAGCAGCAGGGCATGCTGACCTGGCTGGGCCATGTCGAGGACATGTCCACGCTGATGCGCCAGGTCGATGTGATGGCGCTGCCCAGCTACTACCGCGAAGGCGTGCCGAAAAGCCTGATCGAAGGTGCGGCCAGCGGATTGGCGCTGGTCACCACCGATCTGCCGGGCTGTCGCGAAGTGGTGAGCGAAGATGGCGTCGACGGCCTGCATGTCGCGCCGCGCAGTGCGGAATCTTTGGCCGCCGCGCTGGCGCGCCTGGACGACGATCGTCCGTTGCTGCAGCGGCTGGCGAGCCGTGCGCGCGATCGCGCATTGCAGCACTTCGATCATCGCAATGTCATCCGGGAAACGATCGACGTCTACAACGAACTGCTGCGCATGCCGCTGCACAATGGCGAACTCGTCGGAGCGTCCCGATGAGGAACGCACGCCACCATCGCTCCCGCGCACGCCTGGCGCGTCGATAGCCGAAGCACACGCCGATGCTGCCGTCGATCCAGGACCTCGTCGTCTCGCTGACCTATCCGCCAACCCTGTCGGCCTGGCTGCTGGCCTGCGCGGGCGCATGCCTGCTGCTGCGCCTGCGCGCGGCTGCGGCCACGATCGCGGCCGTCGCGCTGGCGTGGTCGCTGACCTGGTCGATTCCGCAGGCTTCGGACTGGTTGCGCGGCCGCCTGGAATCGCGTTATCCGGTCGTGGCCGAGGCGACGCTGCCGCAGACCGATGCGATCGTCGTCCTCGGCGGCGGGCACTATGGCTGGGTCGAGCGTCCGGGCATCCGCATCGAGCAACTTGAAAACAGCCGGATCGCGGCGGGCGCGCGCGCCTGGCTGAGCGGACGCGCGCCGATCGTCATTCTTTCCGGCGGCGGCGCACCCGGCGACAGCGAAGCGAGCACGATGGCCACTGCGATCGCCAGACTGGGTGTGCCGCGATCGGCGCTGATCCTGGAAGAACGCAGCCGCGATACGCGCGACAACGCTTTGTTCACCGCCGCGCTTGCCGAACGTCGCGGCATGCGCCGCGTGCTGCTGGTCACTTCGTCGCTGCACATGCCGCGCGCAAGCCTGTTGTTTCGTCAGGCCGGCGTCGACATCGTGCCGGTGCCGGTGCCCGAACGCGCTACGCGCGCTGAATGGCACGATCGCTGGCTGCCATCGTTCGGCGCGCTATGGCGCAGCGGTCGCGCCTGGAAGGAATACGCAGGACTGCTGGCGGCGCATTTACGGAAATGAACACGCGAAGCACTGTTGATTTCGATGAACGTTCGCAGACCGATGCGCGCATTCCTCACGTTGTTGATGCAGTCGGCGCACTAGTCTGCGTACGCGGAACAAAGGCAGTGACGCGCAGTCGCGCTTGCAACGCAGTTGTCTGCGAAGCGCACCGATACGGCGCAAATCACCGCAAGGAGGTGCGGGAGTCGACGCCGAAACAGCGGATGCGGTCCGCGAGCATGAGGACGGCCACATTGAACACATTGATCCGGATTTGCGCGGTAGCCATTGTGATCATCATCAGCGGGTGCGCGGGCCAGCAGATGAACATGCGCTCGGCCGCGAGCAGCGAGCAGGTGCAGGAGGGCGGCGTCGCGATGGTGCCGATCACGGCGCAACTGGTCGCCGGGGAACGTCCCCTGCAGAGCCTGCCGCCGGAATTGGCCAGCTATCAGCCCCAGGTCTATCGCATCCACCCGGGCGACACGATCCTGGTCACGGTGTGGGATCACCCGGAACTGACCACGCCTGCCGGCAATCAGCAGCAGGCCGTGACCAACGGTCGCATGGTGCAGCCGGACGGCAGTTTCTTCTATCCGTATGCCGGCAAGTTCAAGGCCGCCGGCATGACCATCGAGGAACTGCGCAGCACGCTGTCGAGCAAGCTCGCGCAGTACCTGCGCGAACCCAAGGTCGACGTCAACGTGGTCGGCTACGGCAGCCGCGTGGCGCTGCAGGGTGCGTTCGAGGACACGACGCCGCAGGAAGTCACCACCGTGCCGCTGACGCTGGCGCAGGCGATCGGCAAGGCGCGCATCGATGCCGAGCAGGCGGACCTGTCCGGACTGGTGCTCACCCGCGACAACCGCAACTACAAGCTTGACCTGGATGCCTTGAATCGCAATGGCGACGTCGCACCGGACATCTACCTGAAGCCTGGCGACCATATCTTCCTGCCGTTCAACGATCGCAAGGAGGTCTATGTGATCGGCGAGGTGCTGCGCCCGCAGGCGATCAATTTCAAGACCACCGACATGTCGCTGACGCAGGCGCTCGGTCGCACCGGCGGCCTGAATCCGGTCACGTCAAAAGGCAGCGCGGTCTACGTGATCCGCGGCATCGACGAGATGAAGCGCACGCCGGCGACGGTGTACCACCTCGATGCGAAGTCGCCGGTTGCGTTCACGCTGGCGGATCGTTTCTCGCTGCAGCCCGGCGACGTGGTTTGGGTCGGGCCGGCCGGCGTCACGCGCTGGAACCGCTTCCTGTCGCAGCTGTTGCCGCTGTCCGGGCTGATCAGCAACGCGGCGGCGGCCGAGTACAACATCGGTCGTCCGGACTGAGCATTGCTGGCAGCCACGTACGGACGCGACGCAGCGGTCGCAGCCTTTGAGATGAGCACGCGGCACGGTGCGCTCCCGACCTGATGGAGCGCACCGATGCCCGCCTTCACCGCCACTTCCGCACAACGCCCGTCGCATGCCGTCGATCCGCGCCTGGAGCAGGCGCTGCGGCAGACCGTGCTGATCGGGGTCGTCGCGGTGCTGCTGCTGCCGGCCGCGCGCGGCCACAATGCCTGGTTGGGCTGGATGCCCCTGTGGCTGCTAGGCATGCCACTGACCGCCTGGTGGGCCTTGCACCGGTTCCGTCTGCCGCGTCGGACGCTGCCGCCGGCGATCCGTGCGCGCCGCCGTCGCCCCCGCGTGCAAGCCAGGCGCAGGACGCTGCCGGGCCGTCCAGGGCGGTTGCCGCAGGCCGCCTGAGCCCGCGCATCCCGGCATGACGGCGTCACTTCCGGCACGGCAGGCGCGCCGCGAGGCTGTGCTAGCGTTGCCGGCCAACGTGACCGTTCCGGAGTAGCCGATGTCGTTGTTCACCCACGCCTGCCTGGTGGCCGGGCTCGCCGCCGCCGGTGGCGCCGTTGCCGCCGACACGCCCACGTCCGATGACCCCTACGCCTGGCTGGAAGGCGTCACCGACACCAGGGCGCTGGACTGGGTCAAGGCCGAGAACGCCAAGACCGAGGCCGAGCTGGCGGCCACGCCGGAGTTCAGGAAGCTCGAAGGCGAGATCCGCGCCATCCTCGACTCCGACGCCAAGATCCCGGGCGTGGAAAAGATCGGCGACTACTACTACAACTTCTGGAAGGACGCGCAGCACGAGCGCGGCCTGTGGCGCCGCACCACGCTGGAGGAATACCGCAAGCCGCAACCGCGCTGGGAAACGGTGATCGACGTCGACGCGCTGAACGAGGCCGAAGGCGAGAACTGGGTCTGGCACGGCGCCGACTGCCTGAAGCCGGCCTATGAACGCTGCCTTGTGGCGCTGTCGCGTGGAGGTGCCGACGCCGACGTGACCCGCGAGTTCGACCTCGCGAGCAAGCAGTGGGTCAAGGACGGCTTCTTCCGCAAGGAGGCCAAGGGCGCGCTGGGCTGGATCGATCAGGACACCGTCTACGTGTTCACCGATTTCGGTCCCGGCACGATGACCAGTTCCGGCTACCCGCGCGTGGTCAAGGAATGGAAGCGCGGCACGCCGCTGGAATCGGCGACGCTGGTCTATGAAGGCAAGCCGGACGACATGTACATCGCCGCGATGCGCGACCACACGCCGGGCTTCGAGCGCGATTTCGTCAGCCGCACGCTGGCGTTCTACAACGACGAACTGTACCTGCGCGGCGATGGCGGCGGGCTGGACAAGATCGACGCGCCGAATTCGGCCAACAAGTCGGTGCACCGCGAATGGCTGACGCTGGAACTGCGCGAGCCGTGGACGGTCGGCGGCAGGACCTATGCCGCCGGCTCGCTGCTGGCAGCAAAGTTCGACGACTTCATGGCCGGCAAGCGCGAATTCGACGTGCTGTTCGAGCCGACCGACAAGACCTCGCTGCAGAGCTACACCTGGACCAGGTCGCATGTGGTGCTGAACGTGCTGGACGACGTCAAGAACCGGCTCAGCGTGCTGACCCCCGGTGCGGAAGGCTGGAAGAAAAGCGAGTTCACCGGCGCGCCGTCGTTCGGCACGCTGGCGGTGGCCGCGGTCGATGCCGATGAAAGCGACGCCGTCTGGCTGACTGCGACCGACTACCTGACCCCGACCACGCTGTCGCTGGTCGAAGTCGGGCAGGTGCCGGAGACGCTGAAGACGATGCCGACGTTCTTCGACAGTTCGAAGCACGTGATCGAGCAGCATTTCGCCACCAGCAACGACGGCACGCGGGTGCCGTACTTCATCGTCCACCGCAAGGACATGAAGCTCGACGGCAGCAATCCCACGCTGCTGTACGGCTACGGCGGCTTCGAGATCTCGCTGACGCCCGGTTATTCCGGTGGCATCGGCAAGGGCTGGCTGGAGAAAGGCGGCGTGTACGTCGTCGCCAACATCCGCGGCGGCGGCGAGTACGGCCCGCGCTGGCATCAGGCCGCGCTCAAGGCCAATCGCCACAGGGCCTACGAGGACTTCGCCGCGGTCGCGCAGGACCTGGTCGCGCGTGGCATCACCTCGGTCAAGCGCCTCGGCATCCAGGGCGGTAGCAACGGCGGGCTGCTGGTGGGCAACATGCTCACCCAGTATCCGGAGTTGTTCGGCGCGATCGTGGTGCAGGTGCCTCTGCTGGACATGAAGCGTTACAGCCACCTGCTGGCCGGCGCGTCGTGGATGGCCGAGTACGGCGACCCGGACAAGCCCGAGGAATGGGCCTTCATCAAGACCTTCTCGCCGTACCACCTGTTCGATGCCGGCAAGGACTATCCGCCGACGATCTTCATGACCTCCACCCGCGACGACCGCGTCCATCCGGGCCATGCCCGCAAGATGATGGCCAAGATGCAGGCGGCCGGAAAGGACGTGCGCTATTACGAGAACATCGAAGGCGGCCACGGCGGTGCGGCCAACAACGCACAGAAGGCGCACATGGACGCGTTGGCCTATACCTTCCTGTGGAACGAGTTGAGCAAATAGGATCTTCCACCGTCATCCCGGCGCAAGCCGGGATCCAGGCTTGATGTCGTCGATCGTGCATGGCACCGGATCCCGGCTTGCGCCGGGGTGGCGACGAAAAAGCAGCGTTGCATTCCGTCCACCAGGACCCCATCCATGAAGCCGACCCTTCTCCTCTTCGCAAGCCTGACGCTGATGACCCTCAACACCAACGCCGCCGATCTTCCCGCACCGCCCGACGCGGCGAAGAAGCCTTACGAGGTCAAGGCGCCGTTCGGCGCGACCCGCAGCGACGAGTACTACTGGCTGCGCGACGACAAGCGCAAGAACCCGGAGATGCTCGCCTATCTCAACGCCGAGAACGCCTACGTCGACGCCTACATGGCGCCGCTCAAGCCGCTGCAGGACAAGCTGTACGAGGAGATCGTGGCGCGCATCAAGCAGGACGATGCCTCGGTGCCATACCGTGAACGCGGCTACTGGTACTACAGCCGCTTCGAGACCGGACAGGACTATCCGGTGCATGCGCGGCGCAAGGACGGGTCGGGCGTAGACGTGGCATCGATCCTGAAGGCTAACGAGGCCGGTGACTTCGCCGGCGAGGAGGTCCTGCTCGACGTCAACGCGCTGGCCAAGGGTCATGACTACTACAGCGTCGCCAATTACGAGGTGACCCAGGACAATGGCGTGCTGGCCTATGCCAACGACACCAATGGCCGCCGCCAGTACACGATCCATTTCAGGAACCTCGCCACCGGCGAGACGTACCCGGAACAGATCAAGGGCGTCTCCGGCGATCTGGTCTGGGCCGATGACAACAAGACCCTGCTGTACCTGGAGAACGACCCGGAAACCCTGCTCGGCAAGCGGGTCAAGGCGCACGTGCTCGGCACCCCGGTGGCGTCGGACAGGCTGCTGTACGAGGAACCGGACGACAGCTACTACGTCGGCATCGCACGCAGCCGCGACGACAAATACATCATGATCCACTCCGGCAGTACGGTTTCGGCCGAAGTGCGCTACGCGCCAGCGGCCGATCCGGTCGACTTCAAGGTGCTGGCGCCGCGCGAACGCGACGATGAGTACGACGCCGACCATCACGATGGGCGCTGGGTGATCCGCACCAACTCCGGCGGCGCCACCAACTTCCGCATCGTCACGGCGCCCAGCGGCTCGACCTCGCGCGGGGACTGGAAGGACTGGGTTGCACACCGCGATGACGTGTTCATCGAGGGTTTCGAACTGTTCGACGGCTACACCGCCATCGGCGAGCGTTCGCAGGGCCTGGAGCGCGTGCGCGTCCTCAAGGACGACGGCAGCGAGGAATACGTCAAGGCGGACGAGCCCGCGTATTCGATGGGTCTGGACGTCAATGCCGAGCCGGACACCGACTGGCTGCGCTACAGCTACACCTCGATGACCACGCCGCCGACCACCTACGAGCTCAACACCAAAACCGGCGAGCGCCGCCAGCTCAAGCAGCAGCCGGTGCTCGGCTACGACCCGTCGAAGTACGCGACCGAGCGCGTCTGGGCAACCGCGCGTGACGGCACGAAAATCCCGGTGTCGCTGGTCTACAAGAAAGGCTTCGAGAAGAACGGCCAGGCCGCGATGCTGCAGTACGCCTACGGCAGCTACGGCAATTCGATGGACCCGGGCTTCAGCCTGACCAATGTCAGCCTGCTCGACCGCGGCATGGTCTATGCGCTGGCCCACATCCGCGGCGGCCAGGAAATGGGCCGCAAGTGGTACGACGACGGCAAGCTGTTCAACAAGAAGAACACCTTCACCGACTTCATCGACGTCACCGATTTCCTGGTCAAGGAGGGCTATGCGGCGAAGGACCGCGTCGCCGCCTATGGCGGCAGCGCCGGCGGCCTGCTGATGGGTGCGATCTCCAACATGGCGCCGGACCGGTACCGCGTGATCCTGTCGCAGGTACCGTTCGTCGACGTGGTCACCACCATGCTCGATCCGACCATTCCGCTGACCACCAACGAATACGACGAGTGGGGCAATCCGGAACAGAAGGAGTACTACGACTACATGCTGTCGTACTCGCCCTACGACAACCTGAAGGCGCAGGCCTATCCGGCGATGTTCGTCGGCACCGGTCTGTGGGATTCGCAGGTGCAGTACTGGGAACCGGCCAAATACGTGGCGCGGATGCGCGACCTCGATACTGGCAAGGAGCCGGTGCTGTTCCGCACCAACATGGATGCCGGCCATGGCGGCAAGTCGGGACGCTTCCGCAAATACCGTGAGTTGTCGGAGATGTACGCGTTCCTGCTCGACCAGCTTGGCGTGGAAGGCAAGGCGACAGCTGCGAACTGAGGTTCGCGGCCGCGCACCACACACACTTCTTCGTCATCCCGGGCGCAGCGAGAGACCTGCTGTCGTACACGATCGTACGAAGCAGGCCCTCTGTGCTTATGGGTAACGCACCGACGATGACGACCGCCGACGATGGCATCATGGCGACATGATCCCGCGTGTCCGCTTCCGCTGGGCCTGGTGGCTGCTCGCTTACGTCAGCCTGGGTCTAGGTTTCATCGGCATCTTCGTGCCAGGCCTGCCGACCGTGCCGTTCGTGCTGCTGTCGGCGTTCGCCGCGGCGCGCGGTTCGCAACGCCTGCATGCGCGGCTGCTGGCGCACGCGCGGTTCGGCCCGATGATCCGCGACTGGCAGGCGCATGGCGCGGTCAGTCGTCGGGCGAAGACGCTGGCGCTGACGATGATGGCGATCTGCGCGGTGATCATGTTCCTGACCGCACCGAGGGTCTGGATGGCCGCGACCGGCACCGCGATCATGGCGGTCGTGGCGACGTGGCTGTGGCTGCGACCGGAGCCGCCGACCGACGCGCGACGTTGAAGGCGCGCATTCCACCCCCCACGCGTGGCGGCTACACTGCGCCCATGAACCTACGACTTCTCGCCGTGTCGATCGCGCTGTCATCGCTGGCCCTGGCCGGCTGCGGCAACAAGGGCCCACTGGTGCAGGCGCCGCCGGAGCCGGTCGAAGAGGAAGCGCCGGCCATCGAACAGGCGCCGCAGACCGAAGACCAGACCGAATCCAAGGACCTGGTCGATCCGGCAGCGACGCCGGAATCGGCCGAAACCGCGCCGCCAGAGGCTGCGCCGGTCGAGGCCGCACCGGAGCAGGTGCCGCCCGCCAGCGATGGTGGCGGTTGAGCGCATGAGCGACGTCGCGCGTGCACCGGCTGCCGGGCTGCGCTTCTCCAAGATGCACGGCGCCGGCAACGATTTCGTCGTGCTCGACCTGCGTGGCGGCCTCGCGCCGCCGTCGGCGCAGTTGTGCCGCGCGCTCGCCGACCGCCATGCTGGCGCCGGTTGCGACCAGATCCTGACGATCGAACGGCCGCGCAGCGCGCAGGCCGTCGCCAGCTATCGCATCTGGAATTCCGACGGCTCGTCCTCGCAGCAGTGCGGCAACGGCGCGCGTTGCGTGGCAGCATGGCTGGTGCGCGACGGCGCCGCCGCCACGACCCGCTTCGATCTCGACAGCCCGGCCGGCACGCATGCGGTCGAGGCGCTGGGCGGCGGCCGGTTCCGCATCGCCATGGGTGTGCCGGATTTCGCGCCGCAGGCAGTACCCCTGTCGGGCTTCGACGTCGCGCAGGATGAATACGCGATCGATGTCGGAGGCTTGCCGATACGTTTCGGCGCGGTATCGATGGGCAATCCGCACGTCGTGCTGGAAGTGCCCGATGCCGCCACCGCGGCGGTGGCCACGCTCGGCCCGGCCCTGCAGCGCGACGGCGTGCTGCCGCAGTCGGGCAACATCGGCTTCGCCGAGGTCGTTTCGCGCGACCGCATCCGTCTGCGCGTGTTCGAACGCGGCGTCGGCGAGACGCAGGCCTGCGGCAGCGGCGCCTGCGCGGCGGCGGCGGTGCTGATGCGGCGTGGCCGCATCGATCGCGATGTCGTCGTTGCGCTGCCCGGCGGCGAGTTGCGGATCGCCTGGCCCGACGACAGGGCGCAGATCATCATGGCCGGCCCGGCCGCATTCGTGTACGAGGGAGAGTGGCAGTCATGACCGAAAACAGCGAACGACTCGGTGCGCACGAGGTTGCCGTGTGGCTGCGTCGCCATCCCACCTTCCTGCAGCAGTTTCCGGACCTGGCATTGAGCCTCGTCGTGCCGCGCGAGGACGGCCCGGCTGCGTCGCTGGCGAGCTACCAGCTGGACGTGCTGCGCGACAAGAACCGTGAACTGAACCGTCGCCTGCATGAGCTGTACGGCAATGCGCAGGACAACGAGCGCCTGGCCGTGCGCACCCAGCAACTGACGCTGGCGATGATGCGCCAGGACAACGCTGCCGACACGCTGCGCGCAATGGCCGCTTCGCTGGCCGAGGATTTCAACGGCGACCTGGTGCGGATCGTGCTGTTCGAGCCGGTGGATGGTGTTGATGATGTCGATTGGCTGCAGGTGATCGCGCGCGACGACGCGCAACTGGCATCGTTCCGCGACTGCCTGGACGACGGCGAACCGCTGTGTGGTCGCCTGCAACCGGAAAAGCACGCGGTGCTGTACGGCGTGCGCGCGCCGGAGGTGCAGTCCACCGCGCTGATACCGATGCCGGGCATCGGCCTGCTGGCTGTAGGCAGCCATGAGCCGAATCGCTTCTATCCCGGCATGGGCACGCTGTTCCTGCGGATGATGGGTGAGGCGCTGGCAACCGGACTGGCGAGGTATGCGCGCTAGGCGCAGCCTGCTTCCAACCCGTCTTCCCAGCGAAAGCTGGGACCCATTTTTCTGTTGTGTCTTGCAATGAAGTACAAGGTCAAGATGGATCCTGGCGTTTGCCAGGATGACGGTGAAAAAAAGCAGGTCGCTGCCGTCGAAGATTTCCTCGCCCACCTGCAAGTCGAGCGCCGAATGTCGGCGCATACGCTCGATGCCTATCGCCGCGACCTGCAGGCGCTGTCGGGCTGGGCGCAGGCGCAAGGCATCGATGACATGGCCGCGGTGTCGCCCGACCAGCTGCGCGCCTTCATTGCCGCCGAGCACCGCCGTGGCCTGTCGCCGAAAAGCCTGCAGCGCCGGTTGTCCGCCTGCCGCAGCTATTACCAGTGGCTGCTCAGGCATGGGCGCATTTCTGCCAGCCCGGCGGCCGGCATCCGCGCGCCGAAAGCGTCGCGCAAGCTGCCGCAGGTGCTCGATGCGGACGAGGCCAAAGTGCTGGTCGAAGTGCCTACCGACGTGCCGCTCGGTATGCGCGACCGCGCACTGCTGGAACTGTTTTATTCGTCCGGACTGCGCCTGAGCGAGCTGTGCGGATTGCGCTGGCGAGATCTGGATCTCAAGGACGGCTTGGTCACCGTGCTCGGCAAGGGCAGCAAGCAGCGCAGCGTGCCGGTCGGTTCGCATGCGCGCGCGGCGCTCGAGGCGTGGCGCCATGAAACCGGTGCAGCCAGCGATGCGCCGGTCTTCCCCGGACGCCACGGTGCGCCGATTTCGCAACGCGCGGTGCAGATCCGCATCAAGCATCTGGCGCAACGCCAAGGCCTGTTCAAGCACGTGCATCCGCACATGCTGCGCCACAGTTTCGCCAGCCACGTGCTGGAATCGTCCGGCGACCTGCGCGGCGTGCAGGAACTGCTCGGCCATGCCGACATCGCCACGACGCAGATCTACACACACCTTGATTTCCAGCATCTGGCGAAGGTCTACGATGCGGCGCATCCGCGCGCGCGGCGCAAGCGCTAGCAACTCCGCCGCTTCATGCTTTAAAGCCGTCATCCCCGCGAAGGCGGGGATCCAGTGACTTTGCTCTCCCGGGGAGCGGGGCTTGCTTCGTGGTTCCTTTCCGCAAGAACAAAGCTTCCGCCGCTACGCGTGCGGGTCACTTTCTTTTGCTGACCCAAAAGAAAGTAACCAAAGAAAAGGGTCTTCCCCGATCAGAGCTCACGTTGCGGTGGATAGTCCTCGCAGATTTTCCGACTCGACATCCTGGCTCGGTCGGAAAACGGCGGCCATCCATGGCCGCCGCCCTCCGGGTCTATGGGGCGGCTCGGATTGCAGGTAGTTCGTGCCAACAGCCAACAGCCAACAGCTACAAAACTGCGGCCGGAATCCCCTTGCGTCGCTGCGCATCCATCCCCATCCATGGAATTCGACCCACGGAGGCCCGCATGGACCCCAGCCAGAATCCCAACGTCTTTCACGCCACCACCATCGTTTCGGTGCGCCGCAATGGGCGGGTTGCCGTTGCCGGTGATGGCCAGGTCACGCTCGGGCATACGGTGATGAAGGCCAATGCGCGCAAGGTGCGCAGGCTCGGTAAGGACGGCCAGGTGTTGGCCGGTTTCGCCGGTGCCGCAGCCGATGCGTTCACGCTGTTCGAGCTGTTCGAATCTAAGCTGGAGAAGCACGGCCAGTTGCAGCGTGCAGCGGTCGAACTGGCCAAGGATTGGCGCACCGAGCGCCGCCTCGGCAAGCTCGAAGCCCTGCTGGCCGTCGCCGACAAGGAAACCTCGTTGATCGTCAGCGGCACCGGCGATGTGATCGAGCCGGAGGATGGCCTGGTCGCGATCGGTTCCGGCGGCCCCTATGCCCTGTCCGCGGCGCGTGCGCTGCTGGCGCACACCGAACTGGATGCCAGGCAGGTCGCAGTCGAGGCGTTGAACATCGCCGGCGACATCTGCATCTACACCAACCGCAACGTGGTGGTCGAAGAGCTGTGATTGGTGATTCGTAACTGGTGATTCGCACAGCAAATCCCGGCCACCCACGCGTCAGCTTCGATCTTCCCTACGCTCCAACAACGAATCACGAATCACAAATGACCAATCACGGATCTTCTTCGACCATGACCCCGCGCGAGATCGTGCAGGAACTCGACCGCCACATCGTCGGTCAGCAGGCCGCCAAGCGCGCGGTCGCGATCGCATTGCGCAACCGCTGGCGCCGCATGCAGCTCGACGGTGAGCTGCGCAACGAGGTGATGCCGAAAAACATCCTGATGATCGGCCCGACCGGTGTCGGCAAGACCGAAATCGCGCGGCGCCTGGCGACGCTGGCCAACGCGCCGTTCGTCAAGGTCGAGGCGACGCGCTTCACCGAGGTCGGCTACGTCGGCAAGGATGTCGAGCAGATCATCCGCGACCTGGCCGACACAGCCGTCAAGCTGTATCGCGAGCAGGCCAAGGCGCGGGTACGCACGCAGGCCGAGGAGCGTGCCGAGGATCGCATCCTCGACGCGCTGCTGCCGCGGCGGCAAGTGCCGGCCAGCGGTTTCGGCTTCGGCGCCAGTTCCACCGTCGACATCGGCGCCGAGCCGTCCGCGCAGGGCAACGACAGCGATACCCGCCTCAAGCTGCGTCGTCAGCTGCGCGCCGGCCAACTCGACGACCGCGAGATCGACATCGAGACCGCGGTCAACGTCGGCGTCGACATCATGGCACCGCCGGGCATGGAGGAGATGGGCCAGCAGCTGCGGCAGATGTTCTCGCAGGTCGCCGGCAACAAGACCCACAAGAAGACGCTGAGCATCAAGGCCGCGCGTCCGCTGCTGATCGAGGAAGAGGCCGGCAAGCTGGTCAACGAGGACGAAGTGCGCGAAGCCGCGATCGAGGCCTGCGAGCAACATGGCATCGTGTTCATCGACGAGATCGACAAGGTCGCCAAGCGCAGCGAAGGCTACGGCGCCGATGTCAGCCGCGAAGGCGTGCAGCGCGACCTGCTGCCGCTGGTGGAAGGCTCCACCGTCAGCACCAAGTACGGCGCGGTCAAGACCGACCACATCCTGTTCATCGCCAGCGGCGCGTTCCACCTGGCGAAGCCGTCGGACCTGATCCCGGAAATGCAGGGCCGCTTCCCGATCCGCGTCGAACTGGGTGCGCTCGGCAAGGACGAATTCGTGCGCATCCTCACCGAACCCAAGGCAGCGCTGACGCGGCAGTACGTGGAACTGCTCAAGACCGAAGGCGTGTCGCTGACGTTCGCGCCGGACGCGATCGAGCGCCTCGCCGAGATCGCCGCGCAGGTCAACGAACGCCAGGAGAACATCGGCGCACGCCGTCTGCACACAGTGCTGGAACGCCTGCTCGATACGCTCAGCTACGAAGCACCTGACCGTGACGGCGCGCAAGTCACCATCGACCGCGCCTATGTCGATGCGCATCTGGGCGAGCTGGTGCAGGATCCGGATCTGAGTCGGTACATTCTCTGATCGTAACCGGCCCTCCGGCGAGCCTCTGCCATAGGGCCATCCCGGATGCGCTGCGCTTACACGGGCTACGGGCTCTGTCTCCGTCATCCCTCGCTACGCTCGGGATGACAGGCAAACTCATTGTTTGGACTAATCGTCTGCAATGACAGCCAGCAGCTGATCGCGCACACCGCGTCCCTGGTCGTCGACCTTGCGGGCCATGAGGTAAAGCCCCTTGCCGTTGCTGCGGTTCGCCCAGAGCTCGCCGACCATCCGCTTCTCTTGTTCCTGCTCGGCCGTGAAGCGGTCCCCGCCCTTGTATTCGACCACGAGCAAGCGACCATCCTTCAATCGGACCACGAAGTCAGGATAGGTCCGCTGCCTGGATGTGGGCAACCAGAACTGTGAGGCATGGACCAGGTTACGCACCCAGAAGTCGACCTCATCCAGCAGGTCGATGGCCTGCGCGCACAGGAATTCCTCGGCGAGCTTCCCCGACGGGGTCTTCCACGCCAGATCGCCAGGCACCGGGTAGTAGTGCTTGCGGAAGCGCATGGTGTCGGCGCGGAAATAGGAATGCGCCGGGTATAGCGCCATGTCGGCCGGATACGTGAACGCGTGGTCGGAGCCGTCGCTGGTGACGAGCTCCAGGCCGTCCTGGAACAGGGCTTGCTGGAAGCCTTCCCTGTAAGCCTGCTCCTTGGTGAGCTGCAACTGCTCGGCCAGCTTGCGACGCAGGATGAACTGCCCCTTGAGCAACTGGGCCAGCGAGAAGCCGCGATCATCAAGCAGGCTGCGCACCGCACGCCGTAACCACTCGCGCAGCACCGGCTGCTTGACCGAAGGCTCGTGGACCTCGTGATCGAGCCAGCCGATGAGGTCCGCCTCGGTGCGATCCTGGGCGAACCCGGGCAAATAGGTGGCGACGTCGTCCTTGACCTGGTGGTAACCCATTTTTTGCCCATCGAGGTCTACCTCGAAGGTCATGCTGTCGTCGTTGAAGCGGAAGCTCGCCAAGTTGGGCGGACTGGCCAGCAGGTCCCAGGAGAAGCTGGCCGACACTGCGCCGCGATCGACGAGTTCCAGTTCCGCCTGCTCCATCATGCATAGCCGGGGCACCCGGAGCACGGCACCGCGTTCGCTGGGCGCCTTGGCGGCGGCGGTGAGCACCTGGTGGCGCTCTACCTGCGCCGTGACTTCGTCGCGCTCCCTGGCTGGCACGGCGGCCACGATGGCTTCCACGGTGGACGCATCGATGTCATCGGTAATTTCGACGGTGCCGCCCTTGCCCTCCGCGTTCGCAGTGAAGACGACCCTTTGTTTGTCCCGCTCGGGTATGTCGTCCAGCTTCGGTGCCTTGTGCACGGGTATGCGCGTGGTCGGCAGCACCACTGGCTTCAGTTCGCCGCCCTGGAGGGGTAACACCGGCGCGTCCGGCATGTCCTTGCGGATGGCCGCCGCAGCTTCCATCGGGTTGAAACCGATGTTGATCAGCGATTGGGTCAGTTCGCCCGCGGCCTTGCCGAAATCGTCGGTAACGACATGGGCGTACGCCTTGTTCATCGCCTCCTGCCGACGGCGGACGGCGTAAGGCATGCGCAGCACGCGGCCGAGCAATTGCTGGATGTCCTTGTCGCTCTTGACCTGGGCCACCGAGCAGAACACGTAGGCGAAGGAACAGTCCCAGCCTTCCTTGAGCGCCTGCTTGGTGATGATCACTTCGATGGGACAGTCCTTGGCGAACAAGTCCACGCCGTCGATCTCGCGTTGGTCTCCGGTGGCGATGGCGATGGCCTCGGCCTTGACGCCATCGGTTTCCATCAGATGACGCTTGACCTCTTCGACGGTGGCCACGCCGCGCGAGCTTTCCGCCTGGATCAGGAGGATCGGCCGGATGTATTCCGGCTCGTCCAAGGCGATCTTCGCCAGCGACTTGCGACGTGCCACTGCACTGCCCACCGCAGAATGCCAATCGTCTTTGTGTTCCTTCAGCACCACCGGGAACTTGATCATGTTCTCGGCCTTGAGCTCAAAGGCCGACACGCTGACCAGCACGTTGGAACTGGCGACATCGGGTGTCGCGGTGAGCTCCACGACCACGCGTGGTCCCAGCCGCTCGTAGACCGTGTAGGACAGCGGTGTGGTCGCATTGTGCGCCTCGTCCATGATCACCAGCGAACCATGCAGCTTCAGCAGGTTGGCGAACGAGGCCAGCGCCTTGCCGTCCGCGCCTTTCTCCAGGTAGTCCAACTGCCTGGTGCTGCCGGCGAAGTGCGGTTCCAAATCTTCGTGGTACTCGTAGACCTTGCGACCGTCCTGGTTCTCCACGCGCAATGCGGCAACGGTGGCGATGACGATGCAAACCTTCGTGCCGATATCGGCCGGCCGGATCTGGGCGAAGTCGGCTACGTCGAACACGGCCACCTGTCCGTCGAACGCATCGTCCAGTTCCTGACGGTAGGGATGTCGCGGATCGCGGAAAGCCTCCAGTGTCTGGGTCTTGATCTGGGTGGTCGGCACCATCCACATCACCAGAGGGAACTCGCGATCGAGCAGGGCGCGACCGGCCGCCTGGATGATGTGAGCGCCCATCACGGTCTTGCCGCCGCCGGTGGGGATGCGCAGGCAGACGTAAGGCACGCCCGGCAGGCCGGGCATGGGCTTGTATTGGTCAAGCAGACCTTTATCTACGGTAGCCGCAAACGCATCGGCCGGACCGGCCAGGCGCGTCGCGTCGAAGAAACGCTCCAGGCTGTCGAGCGCGCGACGCTGATAGAGCTTGAGCGCGAGTGCCATGGTCAGCGCGCCTTGATGTCGTAAGGGGTCTGCCGGAAGGTGATGTCGAGCTCGCGCAGCTGCTCTTCCGGCAGAGTGCAGGCCTCGCCGTAGATCACCTTCGGTCCGTCGAACTTCGGCAGCGAGCGCAGCACGCGGCGGGTAAGCAGATTGCCGCCCGACTTACTGTCGTCGCCGAGGATGCCGTTGAACAGCAGGTAGTAGCCGATGCCGCCGTGCTCGCCGAGGAAGGCTTCCTTTTTGGTACGGGTGGAGCGGGCCGTGCCGGTTTCGGCGAACCAGACGTGGGCGGCCAAGTGTTCGAAGCGGATGCCCTCGCGGATGTGGCCGTTCTCGTCGAACACGGGCACGCCGAGCTTGTAGAAGCGGAAGCCGCCGCCGCCGTTCCACCCGACCGCTTCGGAAATCCCGCCCTGTTCGCCCTCTACAACCTTCACCAAGCGCGGTTGGCAATGGGTGCGGGCATGTTCGCCCATCTCGATACCGATCCAGCGGCGTCCCATCTTGTGGGCCACGGCAGAGGTAGTGCCGGATCCTAGAAAGCTGTCGAGGACTAGATCGCCGAATTGCGTGGCAGCTTCAAGGACACGTTGGATCAATCGCTCGGGCTTTGGTGTGGCGAAGATTTCTACGCCTGGTAGAGCCGAAGCTAGTTCACCGCTTGCTTCGCGTGTGGTTCCTACTTCGTTTCCGAACCAGATGCTTTCCGCGACGCGTCCTTCTTGGTCTGACAGATAGATTTTTCTCAGGACGCGTGTGTCATCGTCGAGAAATACGATTTCTCTGGACGCAACTTTCTCCAGAAATAATTCTTTTGACCAGCGCCAGCCTTTGGCCGGTGCTTCAATGGTTTTTCCAGAAGGAGTCTCAATGTTGTAGCGAAGATTTTCACGAAAATTTGGGCTGCGTACATCGCCAGGCCGCCACGGGCCGCGCGGATCGTTATCCTGGTTGCGGTAATTGACGTTGTGATCATTTGTCCGAGGTAATTTTTTTAGCTCGAATGCTTCAGATTTCCGATAGAGAAAAAGGTGATTGTGATGAAGGGAAATCTTCTTGGCGTCGTTTTTACCTTGAACACTGTGCTGCCAAATTATGTTGCCTAGCAGATTCTTGCGGCCGAAGATTTCGTCAGAGATAACCTTGAAGTAGTGCGCTTCGTTGTCGTCCAGCGTCACCCAAATCGAACCGTCTTCCGACAACAGCTCGCGTAGCAATTCCAGCCGCGGATACATCATCGACAACCACTGCGAGTGCTCGAGGTTGTCGTCGTAATGCTCGAACGCACTGCGCGTGTTGTAGGGCGGATCAATGAAGATGCATTTCACCTGCCCCGCGTAGTAAGGCAGCAAGGCCTTGAGCGCATCGAGGTTATCGCCCTCGATCAGCATATTCGGAGAATCGGGGTCTCCATGGGACAGGCTGGCGACTGGCTCCAGCAGGCGATACGGCGTCCGCGCCGCGCGGGTGAGGTCCGCGTCGCGGTTGAACCAGGACAGCAGGGGCATCTAGACGATCCCCTGCTCGCGCGCCAGATGCCAATTCCCGGCGCCACGCAAGGCGCGCCCCGTCGCCCGGCAATCGGCCGCAGCAGGGCGAGGCAGTGCGTCCGGTGCGGACAGGGGCATTTAACGGATTGGGTTCGTTGCTAACTTGATAAGTTAATCACAATAAACACGAAACGTTAATACAGTGCTGCCGGCCTCCGTAATTTCCGGGGCCATGAACGACGAGCGCCAAGAGTTTTCGCAGCGGTTGGCCGAAGCCATGGAAAGGGCCGGTTACGAGCCGCGTCCGGGCGTGCTGCACAAGGTGTTCAACAGCCGCTACAACGGGGTGTCGGTGACGCAGATGACCACGTCACGCTGGCTGAAGGGCAAGGCGATCCCGGAGCAGGACAAGCTGCAGGTGTTGGCCGACCTGTTCGGCGTAGAACCGCAGGTGCTGCGCTTCGGCAAGGCGCGAAAGGGCGGTCGCATCGCCGAGGCGCAGGCGGCATGGCCCACTGGCGTGGGTGCCCGCGAACGTCAGATCATCGACGCGTTCCTGGCGCTGCCGCCGAAGCGGCGCGAACTGGTGGGGGAGCTCGTCTCGGCGCTGGTGGAGGCTACCAAGTAACGCGAACGCGCACCCTCAGCAGCTAAGTCGCTGGATCCCCGCCTTCGCGGGCGATGACGGCTTGAAACAACGCCGTGGAACATTGCAGCGAGCGGCATCCGGGTGCGCTGCGCATACCCGGATACGCGTCTTGGATCCGGGGCCGATCAGAGCGCGATTGTCGGGCCGCGCTTGCTGGCGCAGCGCCAGGCTTCCAGCAGATAGGGTTCGACCGCGCGCAGTTCCGCGGCGTTATGGAGCTTGACGACCTGCTGCACGCGGCCGCGTTCGTCCTGCACGGTCTTGAAGAACATCGGGTCGTCGATGACGCGTTCGAGCTGCAATGCCAGGCGCAGCGCATCCTTCATGAGTACCACGTCGGCGAAGATGCGGGTGGTGCGGAACAGGGCGTAGCGATCCTTGGCGACGATTTCGATCTCGCCCTGGCTGCCGGCCATGCGCTCCAGTTCTTCGTACAGGGCGACCAAGGCAGCAGGCTTGCCTGCCAGCATCGCGGTTCGGTCGCCGGTGCCGCAGCTGTGCCGGGTGTTGGCGCGGTTGAATACTCGTCCGCAGTCGGGGCAGGTCCAGGCAGGCATGGCGGTTCCGCTGGCGCTATGCGTTGAAATATACCGGCTGTTAAGCCGTGCAGATATTCAACGCACCAGGTGCAGCGCCAGCCATGGCGCCAGCAGGAAGACCCAGATCGCCAGCTTCAGGCCCGCCATCGCGGCGTAGTGGACCAGATCGAAGCGTTCGTCCGACAGCCGGAACCAGCGGTTGTGCCAGCGATGCATCCAGTTCCGGCACGACAGCCAAAGGCAGAACCAGACGAGCAGCAGGGCATAGCTCATCAGGGCGGCCCAGCCGAATGCGGCGCGGATCGTTTCCAGGTCCATGGCGTTCTCCTCGCGATACTGCGGACGATCTCCCCGCAGGCTATGGCAAGGTGGATGGTGCCAGGATGAAGCTCCGTCGAAGAGGCCCATGCGATAATCGGGCCATGACCGAGACCGCACAGAAACCCGATACCACCCACTTCGGCTATCGCGAGGTCCCCACCGGCGACAAGCAGAAACTGGTCGGCGAGGTGTTTTCGTCGGTCGCCGGCAATTACGACCTGATGAACGACCTGATGAGCCTGGGCATCCATCGGGTCTGGAAGCGCTACTTCGTTGCTACCGCACAGGTGAAGCGTGGCGATCGCGTGCTCGATCTGGCCGGCGGCACCGGCGACATCGCCGCGCTGCTGAAGGATCGCGTCGGCGACACCGGTGAACTCGTGCTCGGCGACATCAATGGTGCGATGCTGCGCGTGGGTCGTGACCGCATGACCGATCGCGGCAACGTGCGCGGCTTCGAGTACGTGCAGTGCAATGCGGAGACGCTGCCGTTCCCGGATGCCAGCTTCGACCTGGTTACGATCGCGTTCGGACTGCGCAACGTCACCGACAAGGACGCCGCGCTGCGCGAGATGTTGCGCGTGCTGAAGGTCGGCGGACAGGCGCGGGTGCTGGAGTTCTCGGCGGTGAAGGCGGACTGGTTCAAGCCGTTTTACGATTTCCATTCGTTCAAGGTGCTGCCACGGCTGGGACAGCTGTTCGCCCGGGACGCGGACAGCTACCAGTACCTGGCCGAATCGATCCGGCGGCATCCGCCGCAGGAAGAACTGAAGGCGATGATGGAAGCGGCGGGGTTCGCGCGTGCCGGCTACCGGAATCTTTCCGGTGGCATTGTCGCGATCCATACGGGGTATAAGGCCTGACTTTGGCTTGCTTGTAGAGCGCTTGTTGCTCGGCTGCTTTTGCTGCGGCTGCAAAAAAGCTTCCGCCCGTTACGCGTGCGGGTCACCTTCTCTTGAAGGGGCCAAGAGAAAGTAACCAAAGAGAAGGCCCTTCCCCGACAAATCAATCCGGCAAGTGAGGAGTGGCTCGCGATTTTCCGACTCGCCATGCCTGGCTCGGTCGGAAAACGGCGGCCATCCATGGCCGCCGCCCTCCGGGTCTGTGAAGTCCGCGGCGCCCGAAACCCATGACCAGGCAAGCGAAAGCGCTCTTTTAAAAAGGCTGCAGGAGCTTGCGCTTCGCCGAGGCATGCCAGGCCCGAAAACGTGACGCATGCGGCGTCGTGCTGCGGCGGAGGCGGTAAACTCGCGGTCCCCGTTCCCCCTTAGAGCCGCCATGCGTCTGCCCATCCTCGTATCCTGTCTTGCCATCGTCCTGGCCGGCGGTTGCGCGCGTGAATCCGCGACCGATCCTTCCTCCACCGCCAAGCAGGACGCCGCCGTGCTCCCCGCGCGCAACCACGACGAGAATTCATACGCACAGCCGGACAAGGTCAAGATCGCCGACCTGGCGCTGGACCTGGGCCTCGACTTCGACAAGAAGGAGATCGCCGGCACGGCGACCTATACGCTCGACTGGCTCGACAAGTCGGCGCGGCAACTGGTGCTGGACACGCGCGACCTGACCATCGAGAAGGTCGAAGGCGAGGGCGCCGACGCGCAATGGCAGCCGCTCAAGTTCGCGCTGGCGCCGCGCGACGACAAGTACGGCAGCAAGCTCACCATCGAGACACCGCAGCAGTTCCCGCGCGTGCGCGTGACGTACCGCACTTCACCGCAGGCGTCGGGCCTGCAGTGGCTGGAGCCGGGCATGACCGAGGGCAAGCAGTTGCCCTTCATGTTCAGCCAGTCGCAGGCGATCCATGCGCGCAGCTGGGTGCCGCTGCAGGACACGCCGAGCGTGCGCTTTACCTACAGCGCGCACGTCAGGTCGCGTCCCGACGTGATGGTGGCGATGAGCGCCGATAACGATCCGCAGGGCGCGCGCGACGGCGACTACACCTTCAAGATGCCGCAAAAGATCCCGTCCTACCTGCTGGCGATCGCCGCCGGCGACCTGGTGTTCGAACCGATCTCCGAACGCTCCGGCGTGTGGGCGGAACCGGCGATGGCGAAGAAGGCCGCGGCCGAATTCGTCGACACCGAGAAGATGATCGCCACCACCGAGCAGTTGTACGGTCCGTACCGCTGGGGCCGTTACGACATCCTGGTGCTGCCGCCGTCGTTCCCGTTCGGCGGCATGGAAAATCCGCGCCTGACCTTCGCCACGCCGACCGTGGTCGTCGGCGACAAGTCGCTGGTGTCGCTGGTCGCGCACGAACTGGCGCACAGCTGGTCCGGCAACCTGGTGACCAATGCCAGCTGGAAGGACATCTGGCTCAACGAGGGTTTCACCAGCTACGTCGAGAACCGCATCGTCGAAGCCGTGTACGGCAAGGAATTCGCCGAGATGGAACGCGCGATCAGCCAGTTCGGCCTGCAGCAGGAGATCAAGGACCTGTCGCCGGAACAGCAGGCGCTGGCGTTGCCGCCGCTGACCGACAAGGATCCGGACGAGGCGTTGACCGATGTCGCCTACATCAAGGGCGCCTGGTTCCTGTCGTGGCTGGAATCGCGTTTCGGTCGCGAGACCTTCGATGCGTTCCTGAAATCCTATTTCGATCACTTCGCGTTCCAGAGCATTTCCACCGACCAGTTCGTCGAATACCTGAAGGCGAACCTGATCGCGAAGATGCCCAATCGCGTCACCGATGCCGAGCTCGACGCCTGGCTCAACCAGCCGGGCATCCCGACGTTCGCGGAGAAGGCGCAGTCGCGGCGCTTCAGCATCGTCGATTCGGCGCGTCTGGCGTGGCTGGGCAGCGGCGAGCTGCCGTCGCCCAGCGTCACCGGCGCCTGGAGCACGCAGGAGTGGGTGCGTTTCCTGGAAGCGATGCCGGAGACGCTGAAGCCGGAACAGCTGGCGCAACTCGACTCAGCGTTCCATTTCACCGGCACGCCGAACGGCGAGATCGCGCAGCGCTGGTATCCACTGGCGGTGCGCAGCGGTTATGCCGAAGCGCGTCCGGCGATGGCCGATTTCCTGCAGCGCATCGGTCGCCGCAAGCTGATCATGCCGACCTATGAAGCACTGGCCGCCACGCCCGAAGGGCTGGCGTTCGCGCAGGACGTGTTCGCCAGGGCCAGGCCGGGCTACCACCCGATCACCACCGGTTCGGTCGAGGCACTGCTGGCCAGGGCCAAGCCGGCCGCGGCCGCGCCAGGGCAGGCGCCGCCGGCGAACTGAATCGGCGCGTAACGCGGAGGGCTTTCATCCGGAAGGTCTCCCCGCGATGCGATGATGCCGTTTGCTTCCCAGGTTGACGGGTTCACATTGCGACCGAGCCGTCTGATCGTCGCTGCACCGGTGCTCGTGATCGCCGCGCTTGCGATCCTGGTCTGGCGCGACCCCTATGCGATCGTGCGCGCCGAGTACGCGCGCCAGCGCATAGCAGCTGGCCTGACGCAGCGCAGCGTCGACGCCGGGGGACATCGCTGGATCTATGCCGAACGTGCGGCCGATCGCGCCGATGCACCGACGCTGGTGCTGCTGCACGGCTATACCGGCAGCAAGGAGAACTGGTATCGGCTGGCCGAACAGTTCGACCGTCGCTACCGACTGGTAATCCCGGACCTGCCGGGCTGGGGCCAGAGCGAGCGCAGGCCTGGCGCCGATTACGGTTACGCGGCGCAGGCCGAAAACGTTGCCGCCTTCATCGATCACATCAGCGAGCAGCCGGTGGTGCTGGTCGGGCATTCGATGGGCGGTGGCATCGTCGCGGTGGTCGCGGCGCGTCATCCGCGACGGGTGTCGCAGGTCGCGCTGCTCGACGCCTCCGGCGTGCGCTTCAAGGACAACCAGTTCGGCCTCGACGTGCTGGCCGGCAGGAATCCGTTCGCGGTCACCGATGCCGCCGGTCTCGAACGCTACCTCGATATCCTGTTCCATGATCGCGATGCACGTCCCGCGATACCGTGGCCGGCGTCGCACGCGGTCATCTCGCAGCGTCGCGCCGACGGCGATTTCGAACAGTCGGTGCTCGACCGCATCGGTCGCGGCGACGAGCGCTTCCTGCCTTACGACCTAGCCGCCGACATCGACCAACCGGTACTGTTGTTATGGTGTCAGCAGGACCAGGTGATCGACGCGAGTGCGATGGCGATCTTCGCGGCACGCATGCCGCAGGCACGGCAGGTGCTGCTCGACGGCTGCGGCCACATGTCGCTGATGGAACAACCCGCCGCCGTCGCGCAGGCGGTTTCGGAACTGATCGCAAAAGGCACACCACGATGAACAAGCTCGCCCTGCTGTTGTCCGCCGCTTTCGTCCTCAGTGCCTGCAAGGGCGAAGACCCCCAGGCCGCCGCGGCTGCCCAGGCCGCGGCGAAGGAGCAGGCGGCCGCGCCGGTGCTGCAGCAGTACGAAGCCGCGGTCGCCGGCCAGCAGTGGGAACTGGCGCGCGCGCACGCCGATGCCCTGCAGTGGCAGCACAAGGGCACGCAGGCCGCGGCCAAGGCGATGGAGAACTACGAGGAGATCAGGGCCAAGGCTGAGGCCGCCCGCGAGGAGCGCCGCCTGGCCGGCTTGTGGCGCTACGACGATGTCGTGGTGAAGGATGCCGGCACGCAGAAGACGGCGTCGATCTACGCCAAGGATCGCGTCGATGTCGACGGCAGCGGCGACAAACCGGTGCGGCTGATCTTCCGCGACCATCCCGAATGGGGCCGCAGCGCCTATCTGGTGCTGGAGGCGGGCGATTTCCGTTGTCCGGGCGGCTGCAAGGTACAGGTCAAGGCCGACGGTGTCGCGGCGAAGGCGATGGCCGCCACGCGCCCGAACACCGACGAGGCGATCGCGATGTTCATCGAGGACGAGCGCGCGTTGTGGCGGCTGGCACGCAAGTCGAAGACGATCTCGATCGAATTCCCGGTCAAGGCCGGCGGCACGCGCAGCGCGGCGTTCGAGGTCGGCGGACTCGATGGCGCATCGTTGCCGGGCTGGGACTGAACAGGCGGCGTTGTAATTGCAGTGGCGACTGCGCTGCGACGACAGGAACATTTGTGGCCGCGATAACGACAGCAACAACGACAACGAAAAGACTTCACGCCACGCCAGCGCGCCAAGAGTAAGCTGCGACCGCGTGCCGCGCAGACGCGCACGCCAGCGACGCGACGCCCGGATGCGCGCGCCAGGCACACCCGCGGCGCCGCCGCAGCGGAATGCGACACAGGCGCCATCCAGGAGGCGATCATGCTGTCCCCACGCCTGCACCATTTCCTCGACGAGCGCCGCGCGCCCTACGCCACGCTCACGCACGACCGCACCATCACCGCACACGAGACCGCCGCAGCCGCGCATGTCGGCGAACAGCACTTCGCCAAGACCGTGATGCTGAAGATCGACGGCGCGATGGCGATGATGGTGATGCCGGCCGCCTATCGCGTCGACCTGACGCGCCTGTCGCGCGCGCTGGGCGGCTGCGAAGTCGAACTCGCGGAGGAAAGCGAATTCAGGGACATGTTCCCCGACTGCGAACTCGGCGCGATGCCGCCGTTCGGCAATCTCTACGGCATGCCGGTGTACGTCGACGCGCGCCTGTCCGGACATGACGACATCGTGTTCAACGCTGGTTCGCACACCGACGCGGTGCGCATGCCCTATGCCGAGTTCGAGCGGCTCGCCGAACCACAGACGCTATGGATGGCGCATGTGATGTGACGCGGTGATTCGGGATTGGTGATTCGTGATTCGTAGAAGAGGCGAGCAGTAGGCTGGGTCGGCGCTGTCGATCGGCATCGTGTCTGCCCTTGCCGAGGTTGCTGGGTTGATGGAGCCAACCCAGCCTACAGCCGCGCGCAGTCGCCTACGTCGAATTTATCGGATCACGAATCACGAATTACGGCCTCACAGCGCGTAACCGAACTGCTGGCGGAACTGCTCGGCGAATTCATCGTAGTCGAAGCGCTGGTTCTGCGTGCCGGGATGCTCGACCTTCAGCGCACCCATCAGGTTGCCGATGCGGCCGATGGTCAGCCAGTCGTAGCCTTTTTCGATGCCGAAGATCAGTCCGGCGCGGAACGCGTCGCCGCAGCCGGTGGGATCGGTGACGCGGCGTTCGTGCGCCGGCGGCACGTGGTGCTTCTTGCCTTCGGCGTGGATCTCGCAACCCTGCGGCCCGCGCGTGACGATGTAGGCCTTGACCTTGCCGGCGATGTCCTTCTCGCTCCAGCCGGTGCGTTCCTGCAGCAGGTTGGACTCGTAGTCGTTGACGGTGACGTAGTCGGCCTGGTCGATGAAGTGGCGCAGTTCCTCGCCGTTGAACAGCGGCATCGCCTGGCCCGGATCGAAGATGAAGGGAATGCCGGCTTCGGCGAATTCCTGCGCGTTCTGCAGCATGCCCTCGCGGCCGTCGGGACTGACGATGCCAAACGTCACGCCGGTCACGTCGCGCACGTGGTTCTCGTAGGAACGCATCATCGCGCCGGGATGGAAGGCGGTGATCTGGTTGTTGTCCAGGTCGGTGGTGATGAAGGCCTGCGGGGTGAACAGTTCGTCGATCACCTTGACCTGGTCGAGGCGGATGTCCAGTTCGGCGAAGTATTCGCGGTACGGGCCGAAGTCCTGGCCGACGGTGGCCATCGGGATCGGCTCGCCGCCGAGCAGCTTGAGGTTGTAGGCGATGTTGCCGGCGCAGCCGCCGAATTCGCGGCGCATCCGCGGCACCAGGAACGACACGTTCAGGATGTGCACCTTGTCCGGCAGGATGTGGTTCTTGAACTGGTCGGGGAACACCATGATGGTGTCGTAGGCCAGGGAACCGCAGATCAGCGCAGACATTCGGTGTTCGCTCGAGGGTCGAAAAGGCCGGCTAGGGTAACGGTCCGGGGAGGGGGAGGCCAGTCGCGTGGCATCCGACGGGTTTCGCGCCGGGCGTGGTCAAGGGCGACCTCGTCGCCCGGGCCGATCGCCGACCAGGCCCGGGACCGCTTTTTTTCAGGCTTCCCCGGCGCTACGCGAACCACGAACGGCAAGCGCTTTTTTGTTAGTCTAGCCGGCCTGCCTGCGCCTCCTCGACGGATCTTTTCCCCCGATGTTCAAGATGTTCCGCGGTTTGTTTTCCAATGACCTGTCCATCGACCTGGGCACGGCCAATACCCTGATCTTCGTCCGCGGCCAGGGCATCGTCCTGAACGAGCCGTCGGTGGTCGCGGTGCGGCAGGACCGCACCGTGGGCGGCAACCGCACGGTCGCGGCGGTCGGCATGGAGGCCAAGCAGATGCTGGGCCGCACGCCGGGCCACATCACCACGATCCGGCCGATGAAGGACGGCGTCATCGCCGACTTCACCTATACCGAGGAAATGCTCAAGCACTTCATCCGCAAGGTGCACAAGTCGCGCTTCCTGCGGCCCAGCCCGCGGGTGCTGATCTGCGTGCCCTGCGGCTCGACCCAGGTCGAGCAGCGCGCGATCAAGGAATCGGCGCTGGAAGCCGGCGCCCGCGACGTGTCGCTGATCGAGGAGCCGATGGCCGCGGCGATCGGCGCCGGCATGCCGGTGACCGAGGCGCGCGGCTCGATGGTGGTGGACATCGGCGGCGGCACCTCGGAAGTGGCGGTGATCGCGCTCAACGGCATCGTCTACTCGCAGTCGGTCCGCATCGGCGGCGACCGCTTCGACGAATCGATCATCAACTACGTGCGCCGCAACCACGGCACCCTGATCGGCGAGACCACCGCCGAGCGGATCAAGCTGGAGATCGGCTGCGCCTACCCGCCGACCGAGGTCCGCGAAATGGAAGTCTCCGGCCGCAACCTGGCCGAGGGCGTGCCGCGGATGATCGTGATCAACTCCAACGAGGTGCTGGAGGCGCTGCGCGAGCCGCTGGCCGGCATCGTCATGGCGATCAAGCAGGCGCTGGAGCAGACCCCGCCGGAACTGTGCGCGGACGTCGCCGAGCGCGGCATCGTGCTGACCGGCGGCGGCGCGCTGCTGCGCGACCTGGACCGCCTGATCAGCGAGGAAACCGGCCTGCACGTGCAGGTTGCCGACGATCCGCTGACCTGCGTCGCCCGCGGCGGCGGTCGCGCGCTGGAACTGCTGGACATGCACGGCAACGAGTTCTTCGCCGGGGAATGACGTAAAAAGCCGGGATTCGGGAATGTGGAGTCGGGATTCGATAAGGCAGGACAGCACCGCGGACGGTGTCGCTTTCCTTCGTACTGGCACTCTCCTGCGCTCCGCACCGATTCCCGAATCCCGAATCCCGAACCCCGGCTCCTGACGTGCCTTCCTACGCCGGTCCCGCTCCCGCCCGCCCCGCCGACGTCGCCGGCACGCTGCGGCTGCTGGCTTATCTCGCCCTGGGCATCGCGCTGATCGTGCTGGACCACCGTGGCGGCTGGCTGGTGCAGATCCGCGACAAGGCCGAGTGGGTCACCGAACCACTGCGCTGGCTGGCCGGGCTGCCCGGGCGCATCGGCAATACCGTGCACGACGACGCCGCCACGCGTACCCGCCTGGCCGAGGACAACCGCGTGCTGCGCAACGCGCTGCTGATCAGCGGCGCGCGGCTGGCGCGGTTGCAGAGCGCGGCCAACGAGAACGCGCGCCTGCGCGGCATGCTCGGCGCCGCCGAACGCGGCGAGCTGGACGTGCAGCTGGCGCCGATCCTCAACATCGATCTGGATCCGACCCGGCAGCGGCTGGTGCTGGGCGCCGGTTCCGGCAGCGGCGTGCGCCTGGGCCAGGTGGCGATCGACGCCGGCGGCGTGCTCGGCCAGATCATCGACGTCAAGCCGCTGACCTCGACCGTGCTGCTGCTGACCGATCCCGACCACGCGATCCCGGCGGCGCTCGCGCGCAACGGCGTGCGGCTGGTGGTCTATGGTCGCGGCGGGCGGCTGGAGCTGGCCAACATCCCGATGTCGAGCGACGTCAAGGTCGGCGACAGCGTGGTCACTTCGGGGCTGGGCGGGCGCTTTCCGGCCGGCTTTCCGGTCGGCACCATCGCCGCACTGCGACCCGACGACAGCCGCGCGTTCCTGGTCGGCGACCTGGAACCGGCCGCGCAGCTCGACCGCGGTCGCGAAGTGCTGCTGCTGCGGGTGAACGAGAGCAGGGGCTTGGGGCCGGGGGCTGGGGGCTCGAAGGGAGCCACGCCGACCGAATCCGCAAGCCAGGCCTCCACTTCCCAATCTCCAGCCCCCAGCCCCCAGGCCCCGACGCGATGAGCCGCTGGCGCAATCAGTGGATCATGCCGGTCAGCGTGGTGGTGGCCCTGCTGCTCGGCCTGCTGCCGCTGCCTGATTTGGTGGCGCCGTTCCGGCCCTACTGGCTGGCGCTGGTGGTGGCGTACTGGGTGATCGAGAAACCCGACAGCGCCGGGCTCGGCTTCGCCTTCATCTGCGGGCTGCTGGCCGACCTGACCATCGGTGGCGTGCTCGGCGAGCAGGCGCTGCGGCTGACGGTGATGGCCTTCATCCTCGACCGCTTCCGCGCGCGTCTGCGATTCTTTCCGCTGTCGCAGCAGTCGCTGGCGATCGGCGTACTGCTGCTCAACGATCGCGTGATCAGCGCGGCGATCCACCTGGCGCTGGGCGAGCCGCAGCTGACCGCGCAATTCTGGTGGGCGCCAGTACTCGGCGCGCTGCTGTGGGCGCCGCTGTACCTGTTGTTTGATGCGATCCGGCTCGGTCGCCGCGCACGTTGATGGCAAGGCGTCCGCAAAAGCGGCAGATGAAGAACCTGGTCGCCGAGGCCGACCAGTTCCGCCGCCGCGCGTTGCTGGGCTTCGGCGTGGTGCTGCTGGCGCTGGGCGGACTGGCCGGCTGGTACTTCAAGCTGCAGGTGGTCGACCACGACGACTATGCCGCCCGTGCCGAGGCCAACCGCATCAAGCCGCGGCCGATCGTGCCCGGCCGCGGCCTGATCTACGACCGCAAGGGCCGCATCCTGGCCGACAACGTGCCCGCGTTCCGGCTGGACGTGGTGCCGGACAAGGCCGGCGACCCGAAGCGGCTGGTCGCCGAGCTGGGCCGGATCATCGCGCTGAGCCCGGAGGACATCGCCAATTTCGAGGAGACGCGCAAGGCCACGCGCAGTTTCCGGCCGGTCACGCTGAAGCTGCGGATCAGCGACGAGGAAGCCGCGCGTTTCGCAGTGGACCGCTGGCGCTTTCCCGGCGTGGAGCTGGTGCCTTACCTCAATCGTCGCTATCCGCACGGTGACCTGCTGGCGCATGTGATCGGCTACGTGTCGCGCATCGACGAGAAGGATCTCGAGACGATGGGCGAGACCAACGCCGCGTTCACCCACATCGGCAAGACCGGCGTCGAGCGTTACTACGAAGAGACGCTGCGCGGCAGGATCGGCTTCGAGCGGGTCGAGACCAACGTCGAAGGCCGCGCGATGCGCCAGCTCGGCGTGCAGCCGGCCACGCCCGGCGCCGACCTGCGGCTGAGCATCGACCTGGACCTGCAGCGGGCGATGGTGGCGGCGTTCGGCGATCACGACGGCTCGGCGATCGCGATCGATCCGCACAGCGGCGAGATCCTGGCGATGGTCAGCCTGCCGGCCTACGACCCCAACCTGTTCGTCAACGGCATCTCGCACGCCGACTACAAGTCGCTGATCGAGAATCCGTCGCGCCCGCTGTTCAACCGCAACGTGCTCGGCGGCGGCCCGCCCGGCTCGACGGTGAAGCCGCTGATCGCATTGGCCGGTCTCGACAGCGGACTACGCCGGCCCGAGGACAAGGTGTTCTCGACCGGCGAGTTCCACATTCCCGGCCAGCGCGGCCGCGGCTGGCGCGATGCGCATGGCGGCGCCGGCTGGACCGACCTGCGCAAGTCGATCGCCGCGTCGGTGAACTACTACTACTACAAGCTCGCCTACGAGATGGGCATCGAGCGCTTCGACCGCTACATGCAGAAGTATGGTTTCGGCGCGCCGACCGGCATCGACCTGGTCGGCGAACGCGACGGCGCGGTGCCTTCGCCGCAGGAAAAGGCCAGGCGCAGCCGCGAACCGTGGTACCCGGGCGAGACGGTGAACGCCGGCATAGGGCAGGGCTCGTGGATCGCCACCACGCTGCAGCTGGTGCGCGGCATTGCCGCGATCGCCGACGGCGGCCAACTGCGCCGGCCGCATCTGGTCGCCGCGCGCCGCGACGGCTACCGGTTGCCGTGGACGCCGCTCGAGCAGCCCGGGCCGGTGTTGATCACCGAACGGCCGGACCACCTGCGCGCGGTGCAGGAAGGCATGATCGGCACGATGATGGCCGGCGGCACCGGCCGCGCGATGGCGGTCGGCGCGCCGTACACGATGGCCGGCAAGACCGGCACCGCGCAGAAGATCAGCCGCAAGGGCGGAGCGAGTTTCAATCCGCATCTGCTGCCGTATCACCTGCGCCACCAGGCGCTGTTCGTCGGCTATGCGCCGGCGGAGAATCCCACCATCGCGGTCGCGGTCTCGGTCGAGCACGGCGGCTATGGCGGCACGACCGCCGGACCGATCGCGCGCAAGATCTTCGACGCCTGGCTGCTGGGCAAGATGCCGGAACCGGATCCGGACGCGATTCCGATCGAACCGTTGCCGGCCGCTGCTACGACCGTCGCCACCACCGTTGCCGCGCCGCAGCCCCCAGCCCCCAGCTCCCAGTCCCCGGCCCCATGAACCCCATCCTGCGCTGGCTCAGCGACGTGGTCGCGCGCATCGTGCGCACGCTGGACTGGCCGCTGTGCCTGGCGCTGCTGGCGCTGATGGGCGTCAGCCTGGTGGTCCAGTACAGCGCCGGCAACAGCAGCCTGCGCCCGGTCTATGCGCAGGGCGCGCGCTTCGCCGTCGGCATCGTCGCGATGTGGGCGTTGTCGCGGCTGCCACCGATGCGGCTGCGCACCTGGACGCCGGCGATCTACGCACTGTCGCTGCTGCCGCTGCTGGCGGTGCTGCTGATCGGCACCGGCAAGCACGGCAAGCATTGGCTGGACCTGGGCGTGTTCTATTTCCAGCCGTCGGAACTGCTCAAGCTGAGCCTGCCGATGATGCTGGCCTGGTACCTGCATCGCGAGCCCCTGCCGCCGCGGCTGTCGGTGGTGCTGATCTGCGGGGTGTTGATCGCGGTACCGACCGGCCTGATCCTGCTGCAGCCGGACTTCGGCACCGCGATGCTGGTCGCGGCCAGCGGCGTGTTCGTGCTGTTCCTGGCTGGACTGTCCTGGTGGTGGTTCGGCGCCGCGCTGGCGGGGATCGCGGCGGCGGCGCCGCTGGCCTGGTTCTGGTGGCTCAAGCCCTACCAGAAGGACCGAATCCTGACCTTCCTCGACCCGGAAACCGATCCGCTGGGCACCGGCTGGAACATCATCCAGTCCAAGATCGCGGTCGGTTCCGGCGGCCTGGTCGGCAAGGGCTGGGGTCAGGGCTCGCAGTCGCGGCTGGATTATCTTCCCGAACACACCACCGATTTCATCTTCGCGGTACTCAGCGAGGAATTCGGCTGGGCCGGCGTGGCGGTGGTGCTGTCGCTGTACCTGTTCGTGATCGGCCGCTGCCTGTGGATTGCCGCGGAAGCACGCGATACCTACTCGCGCGTGCTCGCCGGCGCGCTGGGTCTGGCGCTGTTCGTCTACGTGATCGTCAACGGCGGCATGATCTCGGGCCTGCTGCCGGTGGTCGGCGTGCCGATGCCACTGCTCAGCTATGGCGGCACCTCCGCGGTATCGCTGCTGGCCGGCATGGGCGTGGTGATGGCGGTGCGCGCGCACAAGCCGATGCATGTGCGGTGAGAGCCGTGATTGGTGATTCGTGATTCGCAAGAGCTGTCATCCCGAGCGTAGCGAGGGACCTGCTTGCAATTCGATACATTCAAGCTCGCTGCGCTCGCTCGTGATCTGCTTCGCGCCTTAACGAATCACCAATCACCAATCACGAATCGCGGCATCACCATGCTACCCTCGCCGCGATGACACGACGCGCCCTGGCCTGCCTGCTGCCATTCGCCCTCGTTGCGTGCGCAACGAACGCCGCGGCTCCGACTCCGCCCCCCGCAATGACACCGCCCGCGACGCCGAAACCGGCCGCGGATGCATTGCTGCCGAAGGTGCCGCAGCCACCGGAACGCCCGGTGGCACCAACCTCGGTAACCGATCCTGCGATCCCGCTGGCACAGCGCATCGACGCCTTCGTCGATTACACGGTCAACACTTACCAGGCCGATCCTGCCGTCGTTCGCGCGACTCTGGCGCAGGCCCAGCATCAGCAGAAGATCGTCGATGCGATGTCGCGGCCGGCCGAAGCGGTCAGGCCGTGGCGCGATTACCGGCCGATCTTCCTCAATCCCGCGCGCATCGAAGGCGGCCGCGCGTTCTATGCCGCCAACCGCGAGGCGCTGGATCGCGTCGCCGCGCAGACCGGCGTGCCGGCCGAATACATCGTCGCGATCATTGGCGTGGAAACCAGTTACGGCAAGATCAGCGGCAACTATCGCGTGCTCGATGCGCTGTACACACTCGCCTTCGGCTATCCCAAGCGCGCACCGTTCTTCGCAGGAGAACTGGCGCAGCTGTTCGCGCTGGCCAAGCAGGAGCCGCAGCTCGACATCCTCGCGCTGAAAGGCAGCTACGCCGGGGCGATGGGCATGGGCCAGTTCATGCCGTCGAGTTATCGCCTGTGGGGCAAGGACGGCGATGGCGATGGCCAGCGCGACCTCCTCACGCACCTGCCCGACGTGTTCGCCTCGATCGCGAACTACTTCGTCGTGCACGGCTGGCAGCGCGATGCGCCGGTGGTCGCACGCGCCAGCCGCGATGCCGGCGCCGCCGACTTCAAGCCCGAGTCGCTGGATCCGGTCTATCCACTGGCGGCGCTGGCCGCGCGCGGCTATCGCCCGCAGGCAGGGCAGCCCACCGCCGAAGGCGCCACGCTGCTGTCGCTGGATGGCGATGCCGGCAAGGAATACTGGCTCGGTTACCGCAATTTCTACGTCATCACCCGCTACAACCGTTCGCCCATGTACGCGTTGTCGGTGCACCAGCTGGCGCAGGCGATCCGGGATGGCGGGACCGCGGAGGCGTTATGAAGCACGCCGTCACAAAGAATGCCGTCATGAAGCACGGCGCTGCCATCGCATTGGTGGCCGCACTCGGCGCCTGTTCCACCGCGCCGAAGAAAAACGCGGCGCCTGCCACCGCCAGCAAGAACGGATCGCACCAGGCAGGCGCCGCGAAGAAATCGCCCTACGCACCGGCGCAGGAAGACCTGAGCAAGCGTGGCGACTACACCGCCGGCGGCCTGTACGCGCCGCACATCCGCGACAGCGTGCCGGACGGCATCGACGATGTCGACCTGATTCCCGAACCGGAGGTCAAGGCCGAGCCGCGCTCGCGTTACGGCAACCGCTCGCCGTACAAGGTGCTCGGCAAGTCCTACCGCGTGCTCGACAGCGCCGAGGATTACGACGAGCGCGGTACCGCGTCGTACTACGGCAACAAGTTCCACCGTCGCCGCACCTCGTCGCTGGAGGTGTACGACATGTATGCGTTCAGCGCCGCGCACAAGACGCTGCCGCTGCCCAGCTATGCGCGCGTCACCAACCTGGACAATGGCAAGTCGGTGACGGTCCGGGTCAACGATCGTGGCCCGTTCCATGACGGCCGCATCATCGATCTCAGCTACGCCGCCGCGGTCAAGCTGGGGATCGACCGCAAGGGCACCGGTCACGTGCGCGTCCAGGGCCTCAGCGCGAAACACGTCGACGCGGACACGCGCGTGGCCAGCGCCTCGGCATTGCCGATGGCCGCGCTGGCGGCACCGACCGCACCGGTGGCCGACACCGCGATCGACAAGCTGGTCGCGGCCTTGCCGATCGGCAGCGCCGCGGCAGCCGAGCGCAAGCCGCCCGCGACCGCACCCGAGCGCCCGGTCGGCGTTTCACCGCTGGTCAACACCGAAAACCGTTTCGACATGACCCAGAACGGCAAGGTGATGACGGCGGATGATTTCGATGCCTGGCTGAAGGCGCGCCGGCTCAGCCTCGTCAACGGCAAGGTGCGGCCGCTCGACCGGATCGATGCGCGGCTGCAGCCGGCCGCGCCACCGCCGGTCGCGCCCAAGGTCGCGGAGGCCAACGTGGCGCGCAAGGTCGCCGCGCAGGAACAGTCGTCCGGCAATGCCGACGACATCACCTTGCAGGTCGCCAGCTTCGCCAGCGAGCAGAACGCCAGCCGCGCGCTGGCCGTGCTCAGGGACGCCGGCATCGAGGATGCGCGTCTGCAGGGCGCCGAGGTCAACGGACAGAAGCTGTGGCGGCTGCGGGTCGGGCCCTCGCCCGGCGGCACGGCCACGGAACTTGCCGGGCGCATCGCCGGTCTGGGATTCGGCCAGCCGCGCGTGGTCAGGGATTAGCGCCTGTTTCCTGCCTGTTGGCAGGACGGCACCGGGGTGGGCGGCACTGCTGCCTTAAAATTCGAGGATTCACCGGGCCGCATGCTTGCGCGCCTGCTTCCAGGAGTAGTTGATTGATGAAGTTTCGTTCCACCCTCGGCCGCATCGCCGTCGCGACGCTGGCCACGGCCGCCGTCGGCCTCGTATTCGCGCAGTCCAAGCCCCAGCCCAAGCCGCAGCTGGCGCCACCCGCGGCGGTCGCTTCCGGCGAATTGCCGGTGCCGCCGGCGCCGGCGCCCAAGGTCGCATCGGCCTGGCTGCTGATGGATTACGCCACCGGCCAGGTGCTGGCGGGCGAGAACGTCGACGCGCGCGTGGAGCCGGCCAGCATCACCAAGGTGATGACGTCCTACGTGATCGCCGCTGAGATGAAGAACGGCAAGATCAAGCCCGAAGACCCGGTGATGATGAGTGAGAACGCCTGGCGCAGCGGCGGCGCCGGCACCGACGGCAGCTACAGCGGCTTCGAGGTCAACAAGACCGCACCGCTGGAACAGATGGAAAAGGGCATGGTGGTGCAGTCCGGCAACGACGCGGCGATCGCGTTGGCCGAACACGTCGCCGGCAGCGAGGAAGCGTTCGCATCGCTGATGAACCAGTACGCGCAGCGCATCGGCATGAAGAATTCGCACTTCGTCAATCCGCACGGGTTGTCGGCGCCGGAGCACTACTCGACCGCACGCGACCTGGCGCTGCTGGGACGCGCGCTGGTCCATGACTATCCGGTCGCGTACTCGCACAACAAGATCAAGGAATTCACGGTCGGCCCGATCACCCAGCCCAACCGCAATCTTCTGCTGTGGCGCGATCCCAGCGTCGACGGCATCAAGACCGGCCACCATTCCGGTGCCGGCTATTGCCTGATGGCCTCGGCCAAGCGCGGCGACCAGCGTTTGATCAGCGTGGTGATGGGCAACACCAGCGAAAACCAGCGCGCCGTCGACAGCCAGGCGCTGCTCAACTGGGGCTTCCGCTTCTTCGAAACGCACAAGCTGTACGAGGCCGGCAAGGCGGTCGCCAAGCAGAAAGTGTGGAAGGGCCAAGCCGACGAAGTGCAGCTGGGCGTCGCCGAACCGTTGCTCGTCAGCGTGCCGCGCGGCCGCTACGAGCAGCTCAAGCCCTCCATGGACGTGCCGAAGACCCTGGTCGCGCCGATCAGGAAGGGGCAGAAGATCGGCACCGCCAAGGTTTCGCTGGATGGCAAGGTGATCGCGCAGGCACCGCTGGTGGCGATCAACGCGGTCGAGGAAGGCGGTTTCTTCAAGCGCCTGTGGGACGAGTTCTGGATGTGGTGGGGTGAGTAAGCGCGTTTGCAAGCCGCTGGCTTGCGCGCTAGCAAACGTCCGATCGCCACGCGATCGGGCCGCGGAATGATCCGGCACACCAATCGCGTATCAGAAAAAAGACCGGCGAAAGCCGGTCTTTTTCGTTTGCGGCAACGATCAGGTCGTTGGACCGACGGTCGTCGCAACAGCTTCCATCGCTGCTCAAGACACGGCGCAGCAGAATGGGCAAAGAACGCGCCGTGATTCGTGCCCGATGCCGGTTCAGTGCATCTCCTGCTCGAGCCAGTCCAGTGTGGCCCCGCGCATGCCGGTGCGCGCGATCAGCGTTTCGCGGGTGGTGGCGCTGCAATCTTCCGGCAGCGTGCCGGCGGACAACAGGCTGTGCACCTGCATCTGCACGACGGCGTCGCCCAGGCGATGGGCCTGTTCGTGGAGCCCGGCTGCGATCGCGATCGCGCGCGGCCGGTTTCCGGCGGCGCGCGCTGCGGCGGCGTCGAGCAGGTCCAGACGACTGCCGAGGAACCAGGCATCGGCCGGCAGGCCTTGGCGCGCGGCATCCGCATGACGCTGCATCGCGTCCCAGTCTCCGCGGACCGCGGCGTTTTCGGCCAGGCTTGTTTCGGCCATGGCGATGAGCAGTGCATAGCCGGTTGGACCCAGCGTCGGCAGCAAGGCATCCAGCAGCTGGTCGGAACCGGCGCTGTCGCCGAGCCGGGTCAGCAGCCTGGCGACTTCCAACGTGAGCAGCCAGTGGTCGGGCCTCTTCCCGATGCCAGGGAGCATGGCCTGTGCGCGGCGGAGCTGGCTGCCGGCCGCCGCGCGGTCGCCCGCCAGCTGCTCGGCGTGGGCGCGCGTCAAGGCCACCAGTACCTGCGTCGAAGGTTCGCTTGCGGTGGCGCAGCGGCCAAGATCCGAACGCGCGCCGGCAAGCTCGCCCAGAGGCAGGCGGTGTTCCGCGCGCACGCAGGCCAGGCGCGCCTGCGCTGCGGAGTGCGCCTCGCCAGGCAGCACCCGCGGCAGGTTGTGCGCGGCGCGGTCCAGCGCGACGAGAGCGTGTTTGTTGTTGCCCCTGACGCCGCTCAGTGCCGCTTCCAGTTGCTCGACGGTGACTGCCAACTGGCCTTGCAGACCGGCCTGGCGCAAACGCTGGAGGCGTGCATCGACATGGCCCAGTCGCGCGCCCAGGAAGTCCTCGTTCAACAGCAGGATGTCGATGCTGTTGCGGGCCATGACATCGCCGGCGGCCTGGGCCACGCCCGCGGCCTGCTCCAGGCCGTGGCGATAGCCGGCAAGATCGCCGACACCGTGACGCTGGGCGGCCTGCTGCAACAGGATGCTGATTTCGAGCCGGCGATAACCGCCGGCGTTGGCCTGCGCCAGCAGGGTATCCAGTCGTGCACTGTCGCCGCTGACGGAGGGACGATGCACTTCCGCGAGGAAGCGTGCGTACAGCGCTCCGGTCGAGTTGCCAACCTGGTCGAACAGCCTGGCCGCTTCCTCGAACGATGCATGGCCTGCTTCGGCACCGCGCTGCGCGCTGTCGGCGGTTGCCACCAGGAACAGCGCCGCGCCTTTCTCGAGTTCCCAGCCCGCACCGGCGCCGTCGGCCAGGCGTGCGGCGGCCTTGGCGTTCTCGCGCTTGCGCCCGGGATCGCCGAGCGCGCCATAGGTTTCGGCCAGGGCGAGCCGCCGCGCGATGCGCACGCCGATCGGCGCCTGCTGGTCACCGCGCGCGGTCAACACGTCCAGCGCCTGCAGTGGGCTGCCGGTGCTGGTCAGCAGGTTGGCGTAGGCGATGGCGTAGGACGCCTTGTGCGGATAGCGCGCAGCCAGCGTGGCGTGGGCCTGCACGGCCTCCTGCTGGCGCCGCGGATCCACCGACAGGCGTTGCGCCTGCATCAGTTGCGTGGTTTCCGGCGGCGTTGGGCGCAGCAGGTCGAGCGCGACGTCCATCTGCTCCACCGCCGAGGCGGCCTGTGCCAGATGCGATTGCGCATCGGCCAGCTGTATCCGCGCCAGGCCGAAACGCGGCGCCAGCCGGACCACTTCCTCGCCGATGGCGGCGGCCTTCATCCAGTCGCGCCGCCGCATGGCTTCGGTTGCGTCGACGTAACGGCGCGCGGCGGCGGCGTCCAGCTTCAACGCCGGCCAGGGTTCGCTGCGCGCGGGGATCAGGCGTTGCAGGACCTGCTGCGACAACGCGTCGACCAGCGCCGGCATCTGCGCTTCCTTGCCTTCGAGCTCGATGTGCTGTTCGCGCCCGGCGTGCTGGAAGCGTGCGCGCACGAACAGTTTTCCAGAGCCATCAGCGGCTTCGCCGGACGCAAGGAACACGCTTTGTGGCGAAGTCGATCCCGCGCCGGCGGCAAGCTCGGCTTCGGTCAGCACGGTCACTTCCGGAAGACTGTTGAGTTTCCAGTACAGCCACTGGTACAGCAGTTGCGCCGGCCAGCGCGCGGCGTTGCCTGGATCCTCGACCGTGACCAGTGCCACGGTCAACGCCGGCGGCAACGTCGCGCGTTGCCGTGCCTGGCGGTAGGCGCCTATGCCCACCGCGGCGATGACCATGGCCGCGGTGGCGAACATGGCCCAGCGTTTCCAGTGGCGTCGCAGCCCGAAGCGACCAGGCGGTTGCGATATGGACGGCGCGGTCGGCAACATTGCCGCTGTCTGCGTCCCGGCTGCGGCATCGATCAATTCGTTCGCCGCGTCATCGGTGTTGGCAGAAGCTGTTGCTGCGCCTGCAGCAATTTGAACTTCGGCAACGCTGTCGGCACCTGCATCGGCCGCAATTACGCTGGCCGGAAGTTCGCTGGACCACGCCACCGGTCCCGGCGGCTCGAACACATAGCCGCCCTTGGCGACGGTGCGGATCCAATGCTTGCGTTCCGGCCCCAGCGCCTTGCGCAGCAGCCACATGCTCTGCGAAAGATTGGCGTCCTCGACGATCAGGCCGGGCCACAGGCGTTCGAACAGTTCGGCGCGGGTATGCAGCCGGTGCGGCTCGGCCATCAGCAGCAACAGCAGGTCGAAGATGCGCTGCGGCAGCTCCGCTTCTGACGAATGCAGGATCCGCCGGTAGCACAGGTCGACCAGCAGATCATCGATCTGCAGATATCGCGCGTCGGCAGGCCATGGAGCGCTCGATGTCGCGGTCAACGGGGGAACCTCAATCCGCGGCGGGGGGTGATGCAGCGCACCATCACGTGCGCTGCCGGTCGGATCGCTTGGCTGCGGAAAAGAAAGCTCGTGATCGCAATGCTTTCACTTGTCAATCCATCCCTCGCAGCACGGGCAACTAAATCACATTTCCTGCCACGAGAGAGGAAATTGATCTCTCGGAAGAAGCGTCTTCCCGCTTCCATCACCTAAATCGTTCCTGTCGCTCCGGGCTTCCGGCGCGATGTCGGGGAAGCTCCGGTCGATCACTGAACGCATCGCCCCGACCTCCAAACCGATTCGAAGAGTATGGGGAGGCAGTGATGGATCTTGCGTTCGGACGCGCTTCGCAAGTGCCGATGCCGATCGCCGACGTGACCGCCACGTCGGCATCGGCGCGTCGGATCGACTGCTGCCTTCCATGCCGCCCCGGGACCAGGGATGGACCCGGATAGCGGTCGCCGCGGCAACGCCGCGCAGACGTCCCGCGATCGCTGCCGTGCCATGCATCGGACAGCGCAGCGGAGACAGGAACAACCGGCGATGACCGGAACTGTGACGTTTGGATCGCCACCGGCCGGCGATCCGCAGGGGAGTTGAACCGATTGACGTCGTCGTTGCTGTGGCAACGGCGCGGATGGGAATCGCATTTGCCGGAACGACCAGGCCGCGCGCAGGCGCATTTCGTTTTGAAGATCTTTCCAGGAGAAAAAATCATGAGCAAGTTCAAACAAGGTTCGCGTTATCTGCTCGCGGTATCGCCGTTGGCGCTGGCCCTGGTGGCCGCGTCCGCCCAGGCCGCCAACCGCGTCGACCTGCAGCGCAAGGATGTGGCGCAACTCAACCGCCAGTACACGGCAGTCAGCGCGGCGGTCGGGCGTCCGGCCGCGGTCGGCGAACGCCACGCCGAACTGCTGGGCCTGGGCACGGAGTCGACGCTGAGCCTGGTCAAGGCCACCGAGCCGGTGAAGGGCGTGACCAACCGTCGCTACGTGCAGCAGTTTCGCGGCATCCCGATCTTCGGCGAAAGCATCGTCGTCGGTGAGGACGCCAACGGCAATGTGCGCACGCTGTTCGGCCGCATGGTCACCGATCTGGAGCGCGAAGTGCCGGCGACGGTCGCGCCCGGAATTCCGTCATCACAAGCTATCGCGATCGCCAAGCGCGCCCGCCTGGGCGCGGGCCTGGCCACCAAGGTCGTGCAGGGCGAACGCTCGCAGCAGATGATCTACGTCGACGACAACGGCCGTGCCCGCCTGAGCCACGTGGTGTCGTTCTTCGCCGATGCGCGCAAGGGCGGTGCGCCCACGAGTCCTGTGGTGATCGTCGACGCGCAGACCGGCGCGATCCTCAAGCAGTGGGACGCGCTGGCCAATGCCGAGATCGGCACCGGTCCCGGCGGCAACGAAAAGATCGGCCAGTACGAGTACGGCAACGATTACGGTTACCTCGATGTCGCCCAGAGCGGCAGCACCTGCACGATGGAGAGCGACAAGGTCAAGACGGTCAACCTCAACCACGGCACCAGCAGCAACACCGCGTACAGCTACGCCTGCCCGCGCAACACCGTCAAGTCGATCAACGGCGCCTATTCGCCAATGAACGATGCGCATTACTTCGGCCATGTCGTGTTCGACATGTACAACGACTACCTGGGCGCCGCGCCGCTGACCAACAAGGTCACGCTGAAAGCGCACTACAGCAGCAACTACGAGAACGCCTTCTGGGATCCGAACACCCAGACCATGTCGTTCGGCGACGGCGCAAGCCGCTACCACCCGCTGGTCAGCCTCGACGTGCTCTCACACGAGGTTTCGCACGGTTACACGAACCAGAATTCCGACCTGGTCTATTCGGGCCAGTCGGGCGGCATCAACGAGGCCTACTCCGACATCTCCGCCGAGGCGGCCGAGGACTTCTCGCGCGGCGCGGCGGATTTCATGATCGGCGCGGACATCTTCAAGGGCAATGGCGCCATGCGTTACATGGACGACCCGACCCGCGACGGCCGATCGATCGGACACGCCGACAACTACTACAACGGCATGGACGTGCACTTCTCCTCGGGCGTGTACAACAAGGCGTTCTACACCCTGGTCCACAGCGGTGGCTGGAGCACCAGGGACGCCTTCCTGGCCTTCGCCCGCGCCAACCGCGACTACTGGACACCCAGCACCAACTTCGACCAGGGTTCGTGCGGCGTGGGCCAGGCCGCGATCGACATGGGCAAGAATGTCGACGACGTGATCGCCGCATTCGACGTGGTCGGCGTATCGACCGCGGGCTGCGCGTTCGACGGCGGCGGTGGCGACGACAACCAGGCACCGACCGCAGGCTTCAGCACCAGCGTGAACGGGCTGACCGTGGCCTTCACCGACGCGTCCAGCGACAGCGACGGTTCCATCGCCTCGCGTAGCTGGAACTTCGGCGACGGCAGTTCCTCGACCGAGACCAGCCCCAGCCACACCTACGCGGCCGCTGGCCAGTACGCCGTGACCCTGACGGTGACCGACAACGAGGGCGTCACCGACACCGAGAGCAAGACGGTGACGGTCAGCGATGGCGGCGGCGGCGGCGACGAGCCGCAGACCTACAGCAACACCGCCGACTACCCGATCCGCGACTTCAGCATCGTCGAAAGCCCGATCACGATCACCGGCCGCCAGGGCAACGCCGGTTACACCGAGGTGACGGTGGACATCCGCCACACCGCCCGTGGCGACCTCAAGGTGGACGTGGTCGCGCCGGACGGCACCACCTACAACCTCGTCAACCGTACCGGCGGCGGTACCGACAACGTGCAGGGCAAATACGTCGGCACCCTGCCCGAGGTGAAGAACGGCACCTGGAAGCTGCGGGTGGTCGATTACGGCTGGTTCGACAGCGGCTACATCAACAGCTGGAGCATCAAGTTCTGATCGCGGTCCGATAGCAGGCTCGCCCCGGTGCCGAACGGCGCCGGGGCAGCCGCCGGCTGCTCCAGGCAGGCCTGGCGGCAGCTTGGGTTCGGCGGATCGCGGACCCATAATCCACGGATGGAAATCAAGTCCGACAATCCCGAGCACGGCTTCCAGTTCCCGGGCGATTTCGAGATCACGGCACTCGGGCCGGCTTCGGCCGGCCTGGAGAGCGAAATCCCGCGTCTGCTGACGGCTGCCGGCATCGTCGTGCTGCACGAAACGGTGGCCAGCCGCGAATCCAGTGGTGGCAAGTTCGTCTCGGTGAAGCTGAGCTTCCGCGCCGAATCGCGCGAGCAGTACGACGCGGCGCACGAGGCGCTGCGTTCGCATCCGGAAGTGAAGTGGACGTTGTGAAAGCCGGCGCCGGTGACCTCGGCCCCGCGCTGATCCGCGACCTCGGTCGCCAGCCTTACGAACCGGTCTGGCGCGCGATGCAGCGTTTCACAGACGCCCGCGACGGCAGCACGCCGGACGAACTATGGCTGGTCGAGCACGACCCGGTTTTCACCCTCGGCCAGGCCGGCAAACCCGAACACGTGCTGATGCCCGGCGCGATCCCGGTACTGCATGTCGATCGCGGCGGACAGGTGACCTATCACGGTCCCGGCCAGATCGTCATCTACCCGCTGATTGACCTGAGGCGATTGAAGATCGGCGTGCGCGACTACGTGCATCGCATCGAGCAGGCGCTGATCGACACGATGGCCGAATGGAACATCGAGGCCGTGCGTCGCGCCGGCGCGCCGGGCGTATACGTCGCCGGCGCCAAGGTCGCCGCACTGGGCATCCGCGTGCGTCGCGGCTGCACGTTCCATGGACTGGCGTTCAACGTGGCGATGGATCTGGAGCCGTTCCGGCGCATCAATCCCTGCGGCTACGAAGGCCTGCAGGTGACGGCGATGCTAGAATTGGGCGGTCCTTCCAGCATGGACGCGGTCAAGCCGGTGTTGCTGGAGCATCTTGCCGATCAGTTCGGCCTGACGCTGGAACGGCGCGCGACATTGCCGGACCTGTCGTTGGCAGCGTGATCGAACAGGAAACGACGCAAACCGCCCGCGCGACTGCAAAACCGCACCCTTATCCCGATCTCCGCCAGCGCGAGAGAGTGGGCAAGCAGCAAGAAGCCTGATGCCATGACCGACGCCATCGCCAAATCCATTCCGCTGCAGGTCGTCGCCACGCCGGCGTCGTCGCTGGAACCGGGCGCCAAGCAGGTCGCGGGCGACAAGATCGCGCGCAGCCCGGTCAAGTTCGACGACGCACCGGTGCTGCGCAAGCCGTCGTGGATCCGCGTGCGCATTCCCAGCAATGGCGCGGTCGCCGCGTTGAAGGCCAAGCTGCGCGAGAACCGCCTGGTCACGGTGTGCGAGGAAGCCAGCTGCCCGAACATCCACGAATGCTTCGGCCACGGCACCGCCACCTTCATGATCCTCGGCGAGGTCTGCACGCGCCGCTGCAGCTTCTGCGACGTCGCCCATGGCCGGCCCAAGCCGCCGGATGCCAGCGAGCCACGGAACCTGGCCAACACCATCGCCGACATGGGCCTGAAGTACGTGGTGGTGACCAGCGTCGACCGCGACGACCTGCGCGACGGCGGTGCCCAGCATTTCGTCGACTGCATCGCCGCGATACGCGTGCAGTCGCCGAACACCCGGATCGAGATCCTCACGCCCGATTTCCGCGGCAAGGGCCGCATGGAACGCGCGCTGGAAATCCTGGCGACCAATCCGCCGGACGTGTTCAACCACAATGTCGAAACCGTGCCGGACCTGTACGCGAACGTGCGCCCGGGCGCCGACTACCAGTGGTCGTTGACGCTGCTGCAGAAGTTCAAGCAGCAGCATCCGCAGATCCCGACCAAGTCGGGGATCATGCTCGGCCTCGGCGAGACCATGGAGCAGGTGCAGGCCTCGCTGCGCGACCTGCGCGCGCACGATGTCGACATGATCACCATCGGCCAGTACCTGCAACCGAGCGCGCACCACCATCCGGTGCTGCGCTACTGGACGCCGGACGAGTTCAAGGCGCTCGAGGTATATGGCATGTCGCTGGGTTTCAGCCACGTCGCTTCCGGCCCACTGGTGCGTTCCTCGTACCACGCCGATCGCCAGGCCGCGGAGGCCGGCGTCGCGGCCTGAACCGGCCCGGAATACAAACGCCGCGGACGTCCGTTCGACGGCGTACCTGCTGACAAACCATTCACACCGGCGCGATTGCGGGCGGTTAAAGTGAGTTCGCGCGTTTGTGTGGCAACTTCCGGCACTGTCGTGTTGTCCAAACCGCCCGCAACCTGAATCCGTCCCGATCCCGTCCCCGGAACAGGCCGCTCCACGGCCCGAGTGCATCGATGAAATTGAGTCCCCTGCTGTTAGCCCTTGTCCTGACCGCGCCGCTGGCGTTGCTGGCCCGCGCCGATGGCGATGGCCTGCCGACCGGCCCTTCGGCCGACCAGGCGACCACATCCAAGCTGGTCTACGGCCTGCTGTCGGACAGCCGCTACGCCTATCGTCCGCGTCCGCTCGACGATGCGATGTCGCAGGACGTGTTCAAGCGCTATCTGGAGTCGATCGATCCGGGCAAGATGTTCCTCACCGCGCCGGACGTGGCCCGGTTCGCATCGCAGAAGGACAAGCTGGACGACGCGATCAAGAGCGGCCAGCTGGAGCCGGCGTACGCGATCTTCACCCTGTACAAGCAGCGCGTGCAGGAACGCGTCGACTTCGCGCGCGGCCTGCTCAAGCAGGACATCTTCGACTTCAGCGGCAACGAGCGCTGGGAATACGACCGCGAGGACGTGCCGTGGGCCGCCGACAGCGCCGCGCTCGACGCGGTCTGGAAGAAGTCGGTGCGCAACGACTGGCTGCGGCTGAAGCTGGCCGGCAAGAAGCCCGACGAAATCCGCAAGACACTGGACAAGCGTTACGCCAATCTCGGCAAGACCTATGCCGACTTCAACAGCGACGATGCGTTCCAGACCTTCCTCAACGCGTATACCAGTTCGATCGATCCGCACACCAACTACTTCGATCCGCGCGGCGCCGAGCGCTTCAACCAGAGCATGTCGCTGTCGCTGGAAGGCATCGGCGCGGTGCTGCAGAAGCAGGACGACGTGGTGGTGATCCGCGAGATCGTGCCGGGCGGCCCGGCCGACCTCAGCGACAAACTCAAGCCGGGCGACCGCATCGTCGGCGTCGGCCAGGGCACCAATGGCCTGATCGAGGACGTGGTCGGCTGGCGCATCGACGACGTGGTCGAGAAGATCAAGGGCCCGAAAGGCACGCAGGTCCGGCTCGACCTGGTGCCGCCGGAAGCCGGCTTGGACAGCAAGCCGAACCGGATCGTGCTGACCCGTGACAAGGTGCGCCTCGCCGAGGAAGCCGCCAAGGCCGAGACGCTGACGATCCCGGCCCACGGCGATGCGCCGGCCAAGCGCATCGGCGTGATCAAGCTCAAGGGCTTCTACCAGGACTTCGAAGGCCGCCGCAAGAACAACGGCGACTACGCTTCCGCGACGCGCGACGTCGCCAAGCTGCTCAAGCAGTTCCGCGCCGACAAGGTCGACGGCGTGGTGCTGGACCTGCGTGGCAACGGCGGTGGTTCGTTGACCGAGGCGATCGAACTGACCGGCCTGTTCATCGACCAGGGCCCGGTGGTGCAGGTGCGCGAGTCCGGTGGCCGCGTCAGCGTCGAGAACGACCGCGCGCCGGGCGTGGCCTGGGATGGCCCGCTGGCGGTGCTGGTCAACCGCGGCTCGGCGTCGGCATCGGAAATCTTTGCCGGTGCCATCCAGGATTACGGTCGCGGCCTGGTGATCGGCGAGACCACCTTCGGCAAGGGCACGGTGCAGAACCTGGTCGACCTCGACCGCTGGCCGGCCAACGAGAAGGCGCGCTACGGCCAGGTCAAGCTGACCATCGCGCAGTTCTTCCGCGTCGCCGGCGGTTCCACCCAGAACAAGGGCGTGGTGCCGGACATCGCGTTCCCGGTGACGGTCGACGCCAGCGACTACGGCGAGAGCACCTACGACAACGCGCTGCCGTGGACGCGCATCGCCGCGGTGCCGCATACCCAGTACGGCAACTTCGCGCCGCTGCTGCCAAAACTTGAGTCGCTGCATGCCGCGCGCATCGCCACCGACAAGGAATTCCAGTGGCAGGCCGAGGACGTGGCGCGGTTCAAGGCCGAGCGCGACAAGAAATACCTGTCGCTCAACGAGGCCGAACGCCGTGCCGAAAAGGAAAAGCTCGACGCGATCCGCAAGGACCGGCAGGAGGAACGCAAGCGCCTGAACATCGCGCTCGATCCGTTGCTCGTCGACAGCGGCGACGATGGCCTGCAGGCCAACGAACGCGACATCGCCAAGGAAGCCGCACGCGAGAAGGCCGCCGAAGACCGTCCGGATCCGCTGCTGCGCGAATCCGCCGCGATCCTGGCCGATGCGATCCGCCTGCTCAACGGCGATCGCGCGCTCGCCAGCCAGGTGCTGCCGGTGGCGAAGACGGCGGGGCACTGGGCCGAGTAGTTTTTGCCGGAAATCAAGGCGCAGCAAGATCCGGATAGCGGGCGCCCAGGGCGCCCGTTACTCTTTTCGGCATGGACAGATCCGAAAGAAAACTCGAACGCGCACGTGAACTGCTCGATGGTGGCGAACCGTCGCTGGCCGAGCTGGCCGCCGCGGTCGGCATCAGTGCGTCCTACCTGCAGCGCCGTTTCACCGCGCGCTATGGCCTCAGCCCCGCCGAGTACCTGGCGCAGCGCAAGCTCGGCACGCTGAAATCCGCACTGCGCGAAGGCAATGACGTCAGCGCGGCGCTGTACGACGCCGGTTACGGTTCGCCGTCGCGGGTGTACGAGGCGGGCGCGGCCCGGCTTGGCATGACGCCGGCGCGTTATCGTGCCGGCGGTGCCGGCGAGGCGATCCGCTGGAGCCTGATCGACACCGCGCTGGGTCGCGTGCTGATCGCCACCACGCAGCGCGGCATCTGCATGATCGAACTGGGCGACGACGACGGCGAACTGGAAGCGCGGCTGCACACCGAATTCCCCAAGGCGCAGTTGCAGCGCGTCGACGCCGGCCGCGATGAATTCCTCGGCCCGCGCGTGCGCGCGGTCGCCGATGCGTTGGCCGGCAGGCGCGCGGAGGTGCCGGTCGACCTGCTCGGCACCGCGTTCCAGAAACGCGTGTGGGATGCGTTGATGAGGATTCCCAAGGGCGAGACGCGCAGCTATGCCGAAGTGGCCGCGTCGCTCGGCGCGCCGCGCGCGACCCGCGCAGTCGCCAGCGCCTGCTCGCACAACCGCATGGCGATCGTGGTGCCGTGTCATCGCGTCGTGCGCGGCGACGGCTCGCTGGGCGGCTACCGCTGGGGCCTGCCGCTGAAGGAGCGCCTGCTGGAGCGCGAGCGCGCGGCGTGAAAGTGTTTGTCGTCATCCCGAGCTCTGCTCGGGATGACAGGGAATCCGTTACTTGCGGCGCCGCGCCGGCCGCGGGACCGGCATCCGCGTCGGCAGGTTGAGGCCGAGCTTGACCGGCTTGAACACCAGCCGCGTGTCGTAGCGCTTGATGTTGCCTTCTTCCAGGAACAGCCGCTCGGCGACCTCGCGGTAATGCGCGACGCTGGTGGTCGCCAGGATCACCAGATAATCCCAGTCGCCGGCCAGCACGTAGCACTGCTGCACCTCCGGCGCGGCACGCATGCGTGTGCAGAACGCTGCGTGCTGTTTGGCCGACTCCCGCTCCATGGTCACCATCACCGCGACCAGGGTGACGTTGCCCAGCTGCGCCGGATCCAGCACCGCCACCTGTCGCAGCAGGCCGTTCTTGCGATAGCGCGTCAGCCGCCGCTGCACGGCGCTGGGCGACAGGCCGACCTCGTCGCCCAGCGCGGTGAGCGTCGCCGCGGCGTCGTGCTGCAGCAGTTCGAGCAGGCGATGGTCGAAATCGTCGAGCGGTAGCGGCGCGGCGGTCATGCAAAAATTTTGCGTCTGGGCGCACAAATATTCAACCCACGCGCGAGCCCGTGGGGATAGTCTCTTGAACTGGAATTGAGCCGCGCCTCTTGCCGGCGATTCCCCGGAAACCTCCGAACATGATCAGCCCGCACACTTCCTCGTCCCCCGCCATGCCGCGCGGCCTGGCGATCGGCCTCGCGCTCGCGGCCGTGTACGTGATCTGGGGTTCGACCTACCTCGGCATCCGTCTCGCCCTCGAAGGCGGGTTCCCGCCGCTGCTGATGGCCGGCGGTCGCTTCCTGGTCGCCGGCGCGATGATGTACGTCGTGCTGCGCTGGCGCGGCGTGCCCACGCCGACGCGCGCGCAGTGGAAGAATCTCGCGGTGATGGGCTTCCTGATGATGGGCCTGGGCAACGGCATGGTCACCCTCGCCGAGCAGTGGGTGTCGTCGGGACTGGCCGCGGTCGCCGTCGCGTCGGCGCCGCTGTGGATCGGCCTGTTCGCCTCGCTGCGCGGGCAGCATCCGCGGCGGCTGGAATGGATCGGCCTTGGCATCGGTTTCATCGGCGTGGTCTGGCTCAATGCTGGCAGTTCGCTGGTCGGATCGCCAAAAGGCCTGGTCGCATTGCTGATCGCGCCGCTGGCCTGGGCGTTCGGTTCGATCTGGAGCCGCGGTCGCGACATGCCGTCGCCGTTCATGAGCGCGAGCGGGCAGATGCTCTGCGGTGGCGCAATGATGCTGGCGGCGGGCTTCGCCACCGGCGAAAGTTTCGACGGCGTGCCGACACTGAAAGGCATGCTCGCGGTCGCCTACCTGATGACCTTTGGCTCGATCATCGGCTTCACCGCCTATATCTGGCTGCTCGACCACGTGCGGCCGACGCTGGCCGGCAGCTACGCCTACGTCAATCCGGTGATCGCGGTGATGCTCGGCGCCTGGCTCGCCGCGGAACGGTTCACCAGCCACGACCTCGGCGCGATGGGCGTGATCCTGCTCGGCGTGGTCGCGATCACGCTGGCGAAAGCACGTGCGCCGAAGACCGCCGCATCACCAGCGCCGACCGCGGACGAGAGCGCATGAGCCCGATGCCGATGCTGGATCGCCGCGGCTTGTGGGTCGCCGCCGCGTCGTTCGTGCTGTGGGGCCTGATGCCGCTGTACTGGCACCTGCTCAAGGCGGTGCCGTCGCTGCAGATCGTGCTGCACCGCATCGTGTGGAGCACGCTGCTGGTGGTCGGCTGGCTGTGCTGGAAGCAGGGCGCGCAATGGTGGAAGGCGGCCGTGGCGCGGCCGCGCGTGGCGTGGATGCTCGCGCTCAGCGGCACCCTGATCGCCTTCAACTGGGGCCTGTACATCTGGGCGGTCAATGCCGGCCACGTGGTCGAGACTAGCCTGGGCTACTTCATCAATCCACTGCTCAACGTCGTGCTTGGCGTGCTGCTGCTGCGCGAGCGCTTGAATGCCGCGCAATGGATCGCAGTGGCGATCGCAGCGGCCGGTGTGCTGTGGCTCACCTTCAACTACGGCAGTTTTCCGTGGATCGCATTGGCGCTGGCGGCGTCGTTCGGACTGTACGGATTGATCCGCAAGGTCACTGCGGTGGATTCGGTGCCGGGGTTGGGCATCGAGAGCGCCTACCTGTTTCTGCCCGCGCTGGCGCTGCTGCTGTGGAGCGAGACGCACGGCCGTGGTGGCTTCGTCGCCGACTGGGGCCTGGCGCTGGATGCATTGCTGGTGTTCGGCGGCGTGCTGACCGCATTGCCGCTGATCGGCTTCGCCTATGCGGTGCGACGCGTGCCGCTGTCGGTGGTCGGCCTGATGCAGTACATCGCGCCGACCCTGCAGCTGCTGATCGGCGTGCTGGTCTTCCAGGAAACCTTCGACCGCGATCGTGCGATCGGCTTCGTGTTCATCTGGATTGGCCTGGCGGTGTTTGCCGTCGATGGGGTCTGGCGCTCACGCCGGCGCGTCGTGCCTGTAGCCGCCTGACGCATTCCGCCCTCTGCCTTGTAGTGCGGAGCTTGCTCCGCTGCTCTGAGCCCTCCCCTTCAAGGGGAGGGTTGGGTGGGGATGGGTTTGACCTTGAGGTTCACTGCAACATCAACCCATCCCCATCCCGGCCTTCCCCTTGAAGGAGAAGGAGACAAGCAAAAGCAGCGGAGCAAGCTCCGCTCTACAAAGCTAGGGAGTGGTGAGCGACGCGGCAAGCTTCGCGCGGCGTCAGGATTGCGCGACCGCGCGCCACACGATCAACGCGACCGCGATCGCCGCGGCCGCGTAGGCCAGTGCACGGGACCAGCGTGCCGTGCGACGCGCACGCCGTACGATCTCGGTGGCGACCGCATCGGCCTGCGTGATCAGCGGTGCGGCCTTCGCGCTGGCCTGATCAAAGGCAATGCCTTCCTCATAACAGGCATGCGCGCGCTGCTGCAGGTCCGCATAACGCGCGTACAGCTCGCGCTTGGACAGGCGCCGCAGATCCGGCGCCATGGTCGCAGGCGGCATCAGGCCGCCCGCAACGCCGTGGTCACCGGCAGGCTGGCCGCGCGCAGCGCCGGGAACAGGCCGCCGACGAAGCCGATCGCCAGCGCCCACTTGATCCCGGTCCACAGCACGGCCGGCGAGACGTTGAACTCGAACGTCAGCTGGCCGACGCCGCCGGCGATGGTGGAGGCGGTGTAGCCGTTGAAGATCAGCCAGGCCAGCACGCCGCCGAGCACGCCGCCGAGCAGCGCCAGCAGCATCGTTTCCAGCATCACCGCGACTACCACCGGCACGCTGCGGAAGCCGATCGCGCGTAGCGTGGCGATCTCGCGCGCACGCGTGGCGACCGTGGCGAACATGGTGTTGAGCGCGCCGAACACCGCGCCGATCGCCATGATCGCGCCGACCACGATACCGATGATGCGGATGATCTTGGTCATCTGCTCGGACTGCTTGCTGAAGTAGTCGAGGGTGGTGCTGGCATCGACATCCAGCCGCGGATCGGAGGCCATCGCCGCCTTGAAGCCCTTGAACGCGTTGGCGTCGGTCAGGCGCGCGGTCACCGAGGTACGGCTGCTGCCGCGGCGGTAGGTGGTGGCGACCACTTCGGCATCGCCCCAGATCTCCGAATCCATGGCATCGCCGGACTGGAACACGCCGGCCACGGTCCAGGTCTCGCTGCCGAGCCGGATCGGCTTGCCGACTTCGAGACCTGCGAACTGGCGCTGCGCGCCCTGGCCGACCACGACTTCGCGCCGGCCGGTCTCGAACCTGCGACCCTCGATGATCTTCACGTTCGGCCGCACCGCCCACGCCTGCGCACCGACGCCGCGCAGCTGCACGCTGCCGTCCTCGTCGGGAGCGCCGCCCTTCAATGGCAGGTTGGCGGCGACCACCAGTTCCGCCGACGCCAGCGGTCGACCGTCGGCGCCGCGGGCGATGCCCGGGACCTGTTCGATCACGGTCGTCGAGGCGCGGTCCAGCGTCGACATCACCTCGGACGCGGATGCGCCGCGCAGCACGATTGCGGTGTCCTCGCTGCCGCTCTTGCGCAGCGTCTCGCGATAGCCCTCGGCCATCGCCAGCATCGCCACCAGCACCGCGACCACGCCGGCGATGCCGACCACGATCACCGACGAGGAACCGAGCCGCTGCATCAGCGTGCTGACGCCGACGCGCGTCACCGACGCGGCCTGGCGGCCACGCCGCGTGAACAGCATCCACAACGCGAACAGGACGGCCAGGCCAAGCAGGAACGGCCACGGCAACGCCAGCCAGGCGGCGATGCCGGCCACGACCAGCAAAAACAGGCCGAGGCCGCGCAGGAAGGATTTCAACTTACCCATGACGGTGGATCCTCATCAGGCTTGCAGCGACGTGTCGGAGCATCGGGTCCGCTGCGCGTTCCCGATTCTCGATTCCCGACTTCCTATTCCCGGCTCTCATCGTCCCGCCAGCGCATCGACGATGTTCAGCCGCATCGCCCGCATCGCCGGCAATGCGCCGACCAGCAGGCCGATCGCGATCATCAGGCCCAGGCCCAGCAGCCAGCTGCTCAGCCCGACCGGCGGCATGTTGATCATGCCGCCGCTGCCGACGTTGATGAGCGGCCCCAGCACCGCGGCCAGGCCGAGGCCGAGCACGCCGCCGATCAGCACCAGCAGTACCGATTCGGCCAGCACCAGGCCGAGCACGCTGCCGTCCTTGAAGCCGATGGTCTTGAGCACCGCCAGTTCCGGGATGCGTTCGCGCACCGCCTGCGCCATGGTGTTGCCGGTCAGCAGCAGCAGGGTGAAGAACACCGCGCCCATGATGGAGCCGACGATCAGGCCGATGTTGGCGGTCTGCTTCATCCAGTTGGCGAACGCGGCCTGCTCGGTCATGGTCTTGGTCTCGTACGCCGAGTTGGCCGACAGCGCATCGATTGCCTTGGCGACGCGGTCGGCCTGCGCGGGATCGGCCACGCGCACCACGTACCAGCCGGTCTCGCCGCGGTTGTACGAGGTGGACTCGTCGAAGTACTTCCACTGCATCAGGATCAGGTTGTCGTACCAGCCGCCGCTCTTCTTGTCCTTGGAGCGCATCGTGCCGACGATGTCGAAACTCCAGTTCTTGCTGCCGTCGCGGTTGGGGAAGATGGTCGACTGCAGCGGGATCTTCTGTCCGACCTTCCAGCCGAAGCGCTTCATCAGCAGTTCGCCGACCAGGATGCCGGTGCGGGTGTTGTCGAAGGCCTCGCGCTGTTTCGGATCGACTTCGATCTCCGGATACAGGTCCAGGTAGTTCGGCGCGACCGCGAAGCTGAAGATCTGGTTGCGCGGATCCTGGTAGGCGCCGCCGAACCAATTGGCGTAGGTCGCCGCCTGCACGCCATCGACCTGCTTGATGCGCTCGTGCAGCGACAGCGGCAGGGTCTGGATGAAGGACAGCTTGGAGCCGGTCTGCAGGCGCGACGCACCGGCCGCGCTCCTGCCGGCTTCGGCGAAGCTCTCGCGCACGCCGTTGAGCAGGCCAAACAGCAGGAACGCGGCGAGGATCGACAGCAATGTCAGGATCGTGCGCGTCTTGCGCCGGAACAGCTCGGCCCAGATCAGATGGAGGTATTTCATCGTTCGATTCCTTCTACCTCTGTCATCCCGAGCGCAGCGAGGGACCTGCTTCTGCTTTCCCCGGATGCCGGAAAAAACAGGTCCCTCGCTGCGCTCGGGATGACGGTAATGGGATTACGCGGCGTGCTGCACCTGTTCGACCAGCGTGCCCTTGTCCAGATGCAGCGTGTGCGACGCGTACTCGGCCGCCTTCGGATCGTGGGTCACCATGACGATGGTCTTGTCGTGCTCGCGGTTGAGCGTCTGCAGCAGGCCCAGGATCTCCTCGGCCGACTGGCGGTCGAGGTCGCCGGTCGGTTCGTCGCAGATCAGCAGGGTCGGATCGGACACGATCGCGCGCGCGATCGCCACGCGCTGCTGCTGGCCACCGGACAGTTCGTTGGGCTTGTGCGAGCGGCGATCGGCCAGGCCGACCAGGGTCAGCGCGATCTCGGCGTTGCGCTTGCGCTGCGCCGCACCCAGGTGGGTCAGCAGCAGCGGCAGCTCGACGTTGCGCTGTGCGCTCAGCATCGGCATCAGGTTGTAGAACTGGAACACGAAGCCGACGTGGTCGCTACGCCACTGCGAAAGCTGGCCCGCGCTCATCCGGTCGATGCGCTCGCCGCCGACTTCGATCTCGCCGGAACTCGGATTGTCGAGGCCGCCGATCAGGTTGAGCAGGGTGCTCTTGCCGGAACCGGACGGGCCCATCAGCGCGATGAAGTCGCCCTTGGCGATCTCCAGGTCGATACCGTGCAGCACTTCGATCTTTTCCGGGCCGCGCTGGTAGGTCTTGGTGAGGTTGCGGGTGGAAACCAGGGATGCCATCGCGTGTTCCTCTTGATGAAAGGTGTGAGCCGGTTCCCGACTGCGGGGGAACCCGTCTTTCCGCCGGGGCATCGGCCCCATCCTGACTGCGACGAACGGGGAATCAGTTTTTCGACACCCCGTCGCCTGCAATCCGAATCCTGCCGCTGTCCTGCAGTTCCGCCGGCGGGTCCAGCACCACGGTTTCGCCGGCGGACAGTCCCGACGATACCTCGCGGTCGTTGCCCAGCGTGCGGCCCAGCTTGACGCCGCGCTGCTCGGCGCTGTCCTGGTCGTCGCCGGCGACCACGAAGGCCACATCGCCGCCATCGCGCTTGACGATCGCCGCCGCCGGTACGCGCACGCCGCGCGGCGGCGCCTGCGCCGTGGCCGGCTTGTCCGCTTCCAGGAAGCTGACGTTGACGCCCATGTCCGGGACGATGCGCGGATCCTTCTGCTTGATGGCGATGCGCACCTTGACCGTGGCCTTGCCGCGGTCGGCGGTGGGGATGATGGTGATTACCTCGGCGGGGATCTTCCAGTCCGGGTAGGCGTTGAGCGTGGCCTCGACCGGCATCTTCGGCTGCACGCGGCCGATGTAGGCCTCGCCGACGTCGACCTCGATCTCCAGCGAATCCATGTCGACGATGGTGCCGATGCCGGTGCGGGTGAAGCCGCCGCCGGCCGACAGCGGCGACACGATTTCGCCCGGCTGCGCGGCCTTGGCCGTGACCACGCCGGCGAATGGCGCACGCACGATGGTGTTGTCGACGCCGATGTCGCTGATGCGCAAACGTTCCGATGCGACCCTGGCGTTGCGCTGCGCGGTGACCAGCTGCGCGCGCAGCGAATCGCGTTGCGACACGGCCTGATCGTACTGCGACTTCGACACCAGCTGCTGGCGCACCAGCGTGGACAGTCGCGTCGCATTGGCTTCGGCCTCGCGCAGCTGCGCCTGTACGCTGTCGGCCTGGCTGCGCGCCGCACCGAGCTGGGCATTGGCGAGGCTGCGTTCGGCATCGGCATCGATCGGATCCAGCGTCGCCATCACCTGGCCTTCCTTCACTGCCTGGCCTTCCTCGATCAGCACCTCGCGCACGCGGCCGGTGATTTTCGACGACACCGTGGCGATGCGCCGCGCGACGACATAACCGCTGGCATCCAGCACCGAGGCCGACGCACTGCCGCTGCCGCCGATCGCCAGCACCGGCGCGGTGCGCACCTCCACGCCCTTGTCGCGGGTGAAGAACGCCCAGGCTGCGCCGGCGACCAGCAGCAGCACGACGATCACGGCAAGCGCGATCCACAGGCCGCGCAGGTTGCGCGGCGGCGGCGCACCCTTGCGATCGATGCGCAGTTCCTTCAACAGGTCGGCAGAAGCGTTCATCGTTACCCGTGTCGAGTGGAAGGGGGCGAAGTGTGACCGCAGAGGCGGCGGTCGCCAACCTTCCCCGGTGGCGACCGATAGACCGGCGGCGGGCAGTTCCGGACTGCCACGACGCGACGGGACGACAGCCTACGCCCTGGCCGCGGCGCGGTCATCTGACGGCTGTCATGCGGATCGCCTGACCGGCGCGACTGCATGTGCGCCGCTGCGGCGCTTATCGTGGCCGCACTCCGATGCGATGCGATCGGAGACGGCAATGGCGCAACCGCACCTGCGCCTCACGCGTGCAACGGGCTCGCCGCGCCGGCGATGGCATGATCGGCGTACTGGTCCGCCACTGGAAAGGTCGATGAAATCCAGGTTAGTTCCCACATGGCTGGCGGTCGCCCCGGATTCGGCCGCCGCGCACGCGTTGCAGCAGGGCAAATCGCCGTGGACCGACAGCGTGCACCTGCTGTGGTCGTTCTGGGTATTCATCACTCCGATCTTCGGCGGCGGATACAGCTGGAAGTGGCTGGGCCTCACCCTGCTGTCGTATCCGCTGTTCGTGCTGCTGTACGCGATGACGCTGCTGGCGCCGCGGCGGATCGCCTGGCGTTATGCGCTGGGCATGGTCGCGCTGAGCATGCTGCTGCTGCCGGTGTATCCGGCAGGGATCACCTACTTCATGTTCGGTTGCATCATGCTGAGCGCATGCCGGTCGCATTTTTCGCTGAGCTACCTGTGGCACCTGCTGCTGCTCAACATCGCCTATGGCGCGCTGGCCTGGTGGATCGGCTATCCATGGCAGATGCTGGTGTGGATCCCGGCGATGACCTTCATCGTCGGCATCATCGTCAGCGTCGAGCGGGTCAACCAGCAGAAGGACGCCGCGCTGAAGTTGTCGCACGACGAAGTGCGCCGCCTCGCGGCCACCGCCGAGCGTGAACGCATCGGCCGCGACCTGCACGATCTGCTCGGCCATACGCTGTCGCTGATCACGCTGAAGCTGGAACTGTCACGCAAGCTGTTCGATCGCGATGGCGCGGCGGCACGGCGCGAACTGGAGGAAGCCGAACGCGTCGCCCGCCATGCGCTGGCGGAAGTGCGCAGCGCGGTGACCGGCATCCGTGCCACCGACCTGGCGGCCGAACTGGCGGCGGCGCGCCTGCTGCTGGAATCGTCGCAGGTGCGCCTGGATTACGATCTGCCGCCAACGGATCTGTCGCTGGAAGTCGAGCGCGGGTTGTCGCTGGTGTTGCGCGAAGCGGTCACCAACGTCGCCCGCCATGCACGCGCCAGCCGCGTGCAGGTCGCCTTCGCGCGTGCCGGAGACGCGGTGCAGTTGCGCATCGTCGACAACGGCAGCGGCGGCATCGCCGGCGACGGCAATGGCCTCAGCGGCATGCGCGAACGCATGTCGGCACTGGGCGGAACGCTCGCCATCGAGTCGCCGAAAGGCCAGGGCACGCGCCTGCTGGCCAGCGTGCCGGCGAAACCGGCGAGAGGGCGCATCGGAACCGAGCCAGTGCAGGACGGGCCCGCCGTTCCTTCCGGCGCAGCGCAGTGGCGCGCCGTATGAGCCTGCATTCCCGGTCGATCGCGACGATCCGCAGGAGCGCGGCATGATCCGCATCCTGCTGGCGGAAGACCAGGCGATGGTGCGCGGCGCGTTGTCGGCGCTGCTGGGCCTGGAGCCGGACATCGAGGTGCTCGGCGCGGCCGCCGATGGCGAAAGCGCCTGGCGCGAACTGCAGCGCCTCAAGCCCGACGTGCTGATCACCGACATCGAGATGCCGGGGCTCAGCGGCCTCGAACTGGCGCAGCGCATCCAGCGCCATGGGCTGCCGGTGCGCGTCGTCATCGTCACCACCTTCGCCCGCGCCGGTTTCCTGCGCCGCGCGCTCGACGCGGGCGTGTCCGGCTACCTGTTGAAGGATGCGCCGGCCGAGGACCTGGCCGAAGCGCTGCGCAAGGTGCATCGCGGTGGTCGCGCGATCGATCCGCTACTGGCGCTGGATGCCTGGGGCGAGGCCGATCCGCTCAACGATCGCGAACGCCAGATCCTGCGCCTGGCCGGCGAAGGCCGGTCGGCCAGCGAGATCGCTACGCAGCTGCACCTCTCCCACGGCACCGTGCGCAATTACCTGTCCGAAGCGATCGGCAAGCTCGGCGTCGGCAACCGCATCGAGGCCTATCGCATGGCACGGCAGAAAGGCTGGCTGTGAGGTGGGCGTCCTTTTGACACGGATCGGATCCGATCGAAGCGGATAAAACCACTCCCGTAGAGCGCAATAAGCGAAGCGCATTGCGCCGCAACATGGTGTCCGGAGCCATGGCATGCGGCGCATTACGCCTGCGGCTAATGCGCCCTACGTAAATTACGAAAACCTTGCCTTGAGCATCGCGTAGACCGCGCGCAGGGCCTGCGCCTCGCCGCCGGTGGGGCGGCCGGGGCGCTCGCTATCGTTCCAGGCGTACACATCCAGATGTGCCCACTTCTGCTGCGCGGGCACGAAGCGCTCCAGGTACAGCGCGGCGGTGACGCTGCCGGCCATGCGGCTGGGCCCGGAATTGGCCAGGTCGGCGACGTTGCTGGTCAGGTAGCGCCAGTACGGACGCCACAGCGGCATGCGCCACAGCGGATCGCGCGCCTGCGCGCCGGCGGTCAGCCAGTCGTTGGCGAGCGTGTCGTCGTTGCTGTACAGCGCCGGCAGGTCGGGGCCCAGCGCGATCCGCGCCGCGCCGGTCAGCGTCGCGAAGTCGATCAGCAGTTCCGGCGCCTGCTCGCCGGCATACACCAGCGCATCGCCGAGGATCACCCGGCCCTCGGCATCGGTGTTGTCGATCTCCACGCTGATGCCCGAGCGCGTGGTGATCACTTCGCCGGGACGGAACGCATCCGGGCCGATCGCGTTTTCCACCGCGGGGACCAGCAGCGTCAGCCGCACCGGCAGGGCGCGCGCCATGATCAGTTCGGCCAGCGCCAGCGCATGCGCGGCGCCGCCCATATCCTTCTTCATGTTGCGCATGCCGTCGGCCGGCTTGATGTCGAGGCCGCCGGTGTCGAAGCACACGCCCTTGCCGACCAGCGCCACGTGCGGATGCGTGTCGTCGCCCCAGCGCAATGCGATCAGCCGTGGCGCGCGATGCGAGGCGCGACCGACCGCATGGATGGCCGGGAAGTTCTGCGCCAGCAACTCGTCGCCGGCGATCACTTCGATGCGGGCGCCGTGCGCCTGGGCGATCTCGCGCGCGATGTCTTCCAATTGCTGCGGCCCCATGTCCTGGGTCGGCGTGTTGACCAGGTCGCGCACGCGCAGGCACGCGTCCAGCAGCGCGAAGGTTTCCGCGTCGGCTGCGGTGGCGGCCAGCACCAGCCGCGCCGGCGCGCGCAGCGGCTGTTTGTAGCGCGTGTAGCGATAGCTGCCCAGGCCCCAGCCCAGTTGCAGCGCGTTGCGCGCGTCGTCGGCCAGGTCGTTGGCCAGCACCCAGTCGCCGGGCGGCAACGCATGCGGCGCATGCGCATAGGCGAAGGGATCGAGCGGATCGCCGATGCCCAGTACCGCGCCAGCGATGCCATGGTCGCCGGGCAACAGCAGCAGGCTGCCGGAAGCGGCATCGAAGGTCTGCGCGTCGATCCACTGGCCGATCGCCGGCGTCTGCGCCTTGCGCCAGTCGTCGAAACCGGTGCGTTGCACGCAGTACAGCGGCAGTGCGTTGTCGGAATCGGAAACGAAACCAGTGGGCAGGTTCATGCGGCGGCGATGCTCGGGTGATGGTGGGCGTGCGCGTCCAGCCAATCGGCGAGCGCGGCGAGGTTGTCGAAGTGCAGGTCGGGTTGCGGATCGTCGTGCGGCCAGTGGCGGCCATCGCGATTGATCCAGCAGGTGCGCAGGCCGGCGCGCGCGGCGCCGACCACGTCCATCTCGACATCGTCGCCGACGTGCAGCACTTCCGCCGGCGCGACGCCGAGGCGTTCGCACGCGGCGTGGAAGATGCTCGCCTGCGGCTTGGCGGCCCCGTGTTCGCGCGCGCCGAGCTGGAAGCGGAAATGGCCGGACAGGCCGATCACTTCCAGGTCGGCATTGCCGTTGGTCAGCGCCGCCACCGGCAGGTGCGCGGCGATGCGCGCCAGCGCATCGATGCTGTCCGGATAGCAGTCGACCTGGTTGCGCGCGGCGTAGAACGCGGCATACGCCGCATCGGCCAGGGCCGGATCGCCACCGCTTTCGAGCAGCGCGCGCTGCAGCGACAGCCGCCGCAGCGCGCCGAGGTCGTGGATCAGGTGCCTGTTCTCGGCGAACACGCGGTCGCGCAGGGCGCGCATCTCGGCGACCGGGAAACGCGCCGCGGTCTGCGGACTGTGTTCGCGCATCCATTCGTCGAGCACGCGTTCGATGCGTTCGCCGATCGGGGCGAACGGCCACAGGGTGTCGTCGAGGTCGAGGGTGATGGCGCGGATGGGGAAGCTCACGTGGGTATTTTACGGGAATGGGGGTGGGGGCTTCTTCATGCGCAGCCGGCGGCCCGTGTCCGGCCGGCTTCGTGGAGCGGAGCTCCTGCCTTGCTTGAAGCCTTCAAGCTGTCATCCCGGCGAAGGCCGGGATCCAGGTTTTGATGGGGTGCGTTGTCGCAGGTGGTGTGGGCGGGGAGTAAGGGCAATGATCAAGGGCTTCCGTGCGCTGAAGCACACGGGTCACTTTCTTTGCTGGCCCAAAGAAAGTAACCAAAGAAAGGGCCAGAAGCCCGTTTGCGGTGTCGTATTTGGTGTTGTGCGGGACAACGGTGACTGCCCAAGCACGTTGAACAGGTACGGCCCGAAATTTGAATGTGGCGGTTGCTGCAAAATTCGATTCGGCGAGCATGTCCGAGAGCAACCGGATCAACGAAGCGATGTTGCTGCAATCGTCCTTGCTCAAATCCGGATCGAGAACAAGAACCTTGGTCGCGTAGCAAGAAATCAGCGCCGGATTCAACGAGTGCAACATCCGCACCAACGGCTTCAGGCCCTTTCTTGGGTTACTTTCTTTGGGCCAGCAAAGAAAGTGACTCGGCCGCGACAGCGGACGAAAACCCCGAACGAAGTGAGGGCAAGTCGCCTAGAACGCCATGAAAGGCGGCGAAGCAACCTTCGCTCTACAAAGCCAATGCAAAATAACTGGATGACCAGCCACGCGGCTGTTGAAAACCCCGCCTCACTCATCCTGAGTCTGTCGAAGGACGCGGGAATGACGGCTTCAACGGCAAGATCAAGATGGATCCCAGCTTGCGCTGGGATGACGGTGGGAAGACGACAAGACCATCACTCCAGCAGCCGCGCCCATCCTTCCAATCCCTCGATCCTCGCCAGCACGATCTTCATGCACACCAGCAAGGGCACCGCCAGCAGCAGCCCGATGATCCCCCACAACCAGCCGAACAGCAGCAGCGCCAGGATCAGCAGCAGCGGCGACAGCGCCATGCGCCGGCCAAGCACGATCGGGGTGATCAGCTGGCCTTCCAGCACGTGCAGCGTCAGGTACACGGTGGCCGGCATCAGCGGCGACCAAGTGTGGTTGGGCCACAGCCCTTCGAAACTGACGAAACCCATCAGCAGCATCAGGATCACGCCGATCAGCGGGCCGACATAAGGCGCGAAGTTGAGCAGCGCCGCCACCGTGCCCCACAGCAGCGCTTCCGGCAGTTCCAGGCCCATTGCGTGCAGCGCGCCGGCCACGGCCAGGCCGAGCAGGGTATTGATGATGCTGATGGTCAGTACGTAGCGCGAGATCTCGCGCTCGATCGATTGCAGGATGTCGACGGTGAGCTTCTTCTGCTGCCGGCCCGGCAGCAGCGCGATCGCGTTGCGCTGCAGGTTCTCGCCATAGGTCATGAAGAAGAACGTCAGCAGCACCACCGCCAGGACCGAGGCCAGCAGCTTGGGCGTGGCGGTGAGCGATTTCCACGGATCCGGATCCTGGATCGCGACCACCTGCACCTTGCGGTTCTGGCTGTCGCCGGCGGCGCGCGCGAACGACTCGGCGGCCTTGTTGGCCTGCTGCATCGGCTGGGTCATCTCGCGCAGCTTCGGCGCCAGCACGCGCAATTCGCGCGGCATCTGCTGCATCCATTCGCCGGCCGGACCGATCAGCTGGCGACCGAGCATCACCGCGCCGGCCAGGCCCAGCACCAGCAGCAGCGCGGCGCCGAGGAATCGCGGGATGTAGATCCGGCGCAGTCCGCGCAGGATCGGGTTGCCGACCAGGGCAAAGAACATCGCCAGCAGGATCGGCAGGATCAGGTCCTGCGCGGCCCACAGCGTGTAGCCGACCGCCAGCACGGCCAGCACCACCAGCGCCGTCGATCCGCGTGGGCGTGGCGATGGTGCGGGCGGTTCCGGTTCCGGGGTGTCGGGTGCGTCGGGCGGCAGTGTCATCGTCGAGGCTCGGCGGGGATGCGCAAGATATGTCTTTTCTTTCCGATGCAGGCCATAGCCCGTCCCTCAAGCGCGATCCGTAGCGTGCGCTGTGCGCACGACCGGCATCCTTTCGTGCGCGCAGCGCACGCTACGCGACGTCTCAGTGTTCGGACATTTCCGTGGCCGCTTCCGCCGGGCGCGGTGCGACCGGGTCGGGTGCCGGACGCGGCGGCGATGGCGCTCGCGGCGCGGCGGTCGGCTGCGCTTCGTCGGCGACGGCCTCGGCCTTGTCCGCCGCGTGCTCGGCCTGGCCGGCCGCAGTACTGGCCTGCACGGAGGCGAACAGGCCGGACAGCGTGCCGATCAGCTGCAGCACGCGCGTGCCGCTGCCGCCGAGCGCGCCGAGCTTGCCCAATGTCTGCGCCGGGTCGCTGCGTCCGACCACGAAGCCGCTGATCAGGCCGGCGATCACGATCCGCGTCGGCGTCCAGCTGTCGCGCCAGGTGGTGGTGAAGTCGTGCCAATGCGTCTGCGTCTGCTGCGCGCGGCCTTCGACCACGTGTTCGCTGCGTTCGACGCGACGCTTGAGGGCCTCGAAGTTCATGCGGCCGGCGGCTCCGGTTTCGGCGCGGTCGCGGCCTCCTGCTCTTCTTCGTCATCGTCGCCGATGCCGAGCCGACGCAACTGGCGGCGGGTGGCATGCATGCCGGCGTGATCGAAGAAGCAACTGACCCGCCATGCGGCCAGCACCGTCACCGCCAGGCTCAGGCCGGCGCAGATCGCGCTGGCGGCCAGCCATGACCAGCCCCAGGCCTGCAGCAATGCGATGGCGGCGGCCATCAGCAGCAGCCAGGACGAGGCGCCGAACACGATCGCCACCCCGGTCCACGCCAGCGCGCGGCCCAGCGCGCTGCGCGCCAGCGCCAGGTCGGCCACCACCAGCTTGCGCAGGGCACGCCCGGTTTCCAGCGCCGAATCCAGGCTGGCGCGGCCGGCGGCGCCGATCCGGCGCACGCTTTCGTCCAGGTGCGGCGGCGGCTCGCGCGCGTCGTCCGCCGGCGGGTCGGGTTCCCGCGGCGGTGGCACGGGACGGGGGTCTTCGCTCACGCGCCGGGTTTACTTGTTGCTGGAACGGGCCACCTTGGCGATCAGCCAGCCGGCGGCGAAGGCGATGCCGAACGCGGTCAGCGGGCGCTCGCGGATCAGTTCCGAAGCGCTGTCGAGCACGTCGCGGCTCTTGTCCATCAGCACGTCCATCTGCTCGCGCGCGGCGTCGCCCATGTTCTCGGCGGCGGCGATGCCGGCCAATGCGCTGTCGGCCAGTTCCGCCTTCAGGTTGGCCTTGCCCAGGCGCAGTTCGTCGCCGGCGGCGCTGCCGGCGCCCTTGATCGCTTCGCCGGCGGCCGAAGCGGCCTGCTTGAGGTGGCTGCCGGCCTCGCCGAGGTTGTCCTTGATGGCGTCGGTGGCGGTCGGGGGCATGTTCATCGTTGGTACTCCTTGCAACGGACGGGGGAAGCGGATCAGGGCCGGCACGCGCAGTGCGCCTGCGGCATTCTCGACCTTACTGCATTACCAGATTGCCATTGCGGTTGCCGCGCAGGATGCGCAGCACCAGCTGCGGCGGCTGCTCGGCGAAACTGGCGCGGAAACTGGTCAGGTCGCTGAACTTGCCGCTGGTGGCCTGCAGGATCAGGTCGTCCTTGCGCAGCCCGCTGCGCGCGGCGCGGCTGCCCTTGGCGACGTCGGTGACCAGCACGCCCTGCAGGCCCTGGCGGCGCAGCGATTCGGGCACGTCGCCGAAGCTGGCGCCGGCCAGGCGCGGATCCAGGCTCAGGCCGTCGCGCGGCTGTTCGCGCAGCGCGGTGGTCAGCTTCAGCGGCTTGCCCTCGCGGCGCACGTCCAGCGCCAGCTGGCTGCCCAGCGACTGCAGGCCCTGGAAATTGCGCCAGTCGGCGCTGTCGTCGATGCGCTCGCCGTTGGCCGCGACGATCACGTCGCCGGTGCGCAGCCCGGCTGCGGCGGCGGCCGAGCCGGGATACACGCGCGTGACCACGGCGCCGCGCGGCTCGTCCAGGCCCAGGCCCTTGGCAAGGCGCTCGTCGACGTTCTGCGTGTCGACGCCGATCGTGCCGCGCCGCACTTCGCCGTTGGCGGCGAGCTGGCCCATCACGTTGCTGGCGAGGTTGGTCGGGATCGCGAAACCCAGGCCGATGTTGCCGGCCATGCTGCCGCGCGGATTGAAACTGGCGGTGTTGATGCCGACCAGCTCGCCGCGCAGGTTGACCAGCGCGCCGCCGGAATTGCCGGGATTGATCGACGCATCGGTCTGGATGAAGTTCTGGAAGCCCAGTCCCGGCAGGTTGCTGCGGCCCACCGCCGAGACGATGCCGGAGGTGACGGTCTGGCCGACGCCGAACGGATTGCCGACCGCGACCACGAAGTCGCCGACCCGCAGCGTGTTGCTGTCGGCCAGCGGGATCGCGGTCAGGTCCTGCGCCGGGATCCTCATCAGCGCCACATCGGTGTCGGCGTCGGAGCCGACGAACTCGGCCTTGAGCGTGCGGCCGTCGGCCAGGGTCACCGAGACGTCGTCGGCGCCCTCGATCACGTGGTGGTTGGTCAGCACGTAGCCGCGCCTGGCGTCGACGATCACGCCCGAGCCCAGCGACTCGCGGACCCGGTCCTGCGACAGCTCGGGGAACATGCGCCGGAACATCGGGTCGTTGCCGAACGGGCTGACCCGTACGTGCTGCTTGCTGTGCACGCTGACCACCGACGGGGTCACCTTCTGCAGCATCGGCGCCAGCGACGGCAGCATCTGGCCGTCGACCGCGGTCGGCAGCGCGGCGATGCCGGGCACGGCGGTGGCGGCGGTGCTGGCGGCGGGGGCCGGAACGGGCAGGGGTTCGGCCTGGGCCGGCTGCTCGAGTCCGCCGCGCAGGGCAGTCGCGGCAAAGCCGCCAAAGGCCGCGGCGGCGATCAGGGCGATCAGGGTGGGCAGCGGACGCATGGGTCGTTCTTTATCCGGTTCGGTGGGTGGCAGGTACGTGAAATCGCGGCGTAGCGGGGTCGATTCAAGGCCGGCGCCGCCGCCTGCAGCGGTCTGCAGTCTGCGCAAAGACCCTGCAATCGGGTCTGAAGTTCGCCATCCGGGGCCGACGCCGCGAGGTCCCGCCGGTGCCGCGCGGCATTCGATGAAAACATGATCTTCATCATGAAAGGCGTTGACTTGAGGCCCGGTCGGGGGTAGCTTGGATTCCCTCGCCGCCACAACATCTTGGGGTGTGCGGGGCAGGTCAGGCCCAAGCAGTGGTGATTTTATGATCACCGGGCTTGGCCCGTCGGGTCATCGCCTCGGGGGAGGTGAATGATGCAAACAGGCAGCGCCGGCACGGCAGATCAACGGGTCATCCGCGGCGCGTAAGGCGTGGGCGGCGGCGTCGCCGTCGGCGGGCTCCGGTCGGTGTTCCGGCCCGGGCGCGCGGCGGAACCAACAAGAACAACAGGCCGGGCACGATCCGGGCCACGAACAAGGAGATAGGACCGGCATGAGTACCGTACGCCTGGAAACAGTCCAGACCGGCAGCGACGAGCGCGAGATCCCGATGCAGCCGGCCTCGCAGGACATCTGGGACAAGAAGTACCGGCTCAAGACCAAGCAGGGCGTGGCCGTGGATGCCGACATCGACGGCACCTACCAGCGCGTGGCCAAGGCCCTGGCCGAGGCCGAGCCGACCGCCGAGAAGCAGAAGTACTGGGGCGAGCGCTTCGCCTGGGCGCTGCGCCGCGGGGCCATCCCCGCCGGCCGCATCACCAGCAACGCCGGCGCGCTGGAACACAAGCCGGCCACCTCGACCATCAACTGCACCGTGTCGGGCACCATCGAGGATTCGATGGACGGCATCCTGGAGAAGGTCCACGAGGCCGGCCTGACGCTGAAGGCCGGCTGCGGCATCGGCTACGAATTCTCGACGCTGCGCCCGCGCGGCGCCTACGTGTCCGGCGCCGGCGCCTACACCTCCGGGCCGATGTCGTTCATGGATATCTACGACAAGATGTGTTTCACCGTGTCCTCGGCCGGCGGCCGCCGCGGCGCGCAGATGGGCACCTTCGACGTCAGCCATCCGGACGTGCGCGACTTCATCCGCGCCAAGCGCGAGGACGGCCGCCTGCGCCAGTTCAACCTGTCGCTGCTGATCACCGACGGCTTCATGCAGGCGGTCAAGGACGATGCCGACTGGCCGCTGGTGTTCCCGATCAACCACAAGGAAGCCGTCGACCTCGACATCGACGACGCCACGCAGGTGGTCTGGCGCGAATGGCCGACCAAGGGCAGCTACGTCAGCCGCGACGACGGCCTGGTCGCCTGCCGCATCTACGGCCACCTCAAGGCGCGGCACCTGTGGGACATGATCATGGTCTCGACGTACGACTACGCCGAGCCGGGCTTCATCCTGATCGACCGCGTCAACGAGATGAACAACAATTGGTGGTGCGAGAACATCCGCGCCACCAACCCCTGCGGCGAGCAGCCGCTGCCGCCGTACGGCGCCTGCCTGCTCGGCTCGGTGAATCTGACCAAGTTCGTGCGCAACGCCTTCACCGACCAGGCCACGTTCGACTGGGACGAGTACAAGGAAGTGGTGCGCGTGTTCACCCGCATGCTCGACAACGTGGTCGAGGTCAACGGGTTGCCCCTGCAGCAGCAGCGCGACGAGATCCTGCGCAAGCGCCGCCATGGCATGGGTTTCCTCGGCCTGGGCAGCACCGTGACCATGCTGCAGATGAAGTACGGCTCCAAGGCGTCGTGCGAATTCACCGAGCGCATCGCCCGCGAGATGGCCGTGGCCGGCTGGGAGATGGGCCTGGCGCTGGCGCAGGAGAAAGGCCCGGCGCCGATCATGGAAGAGCGCTTCACCGTCACCGCCGCAATGCTGCGCCAGCGCCCGGAAATGGCCGCCGACGGCTGGAAGGTCGGCCAGGAGATTCCCGGCAAGGTGCTGCACGCCAAGTATTCGCGCTACATGCAGCAGGTCGCCACGGTCGCGCCGGAACTGGTCGAACAGCTCGCCGAAAGCGGCGCGCGCTTCACCCACCACAGCTCGATCGCGCCGACCGGCACGATCAGCCTGTCGCTGGCCAACAACGCCAGCAACGGCATCGAGCCGAGCTTCGCCCACCACTACAGCCGCAACGTGATCCGCGAAGGCAAGAAGTCCAAGGAAAAGGTCGACGTCTGGTCGTTCGAGCTGCTCGCCTACCGCGAGCTGGTCAATCCCAAGGCCATGCCGTTCGCCGACGACGCCGAAAGCAAGCTGCCCGACTACTTCATCTCCGCCGACGACATCACCCCGAAGGAACACGTCGACGTGCAGGCCGCCGCGCAGAAGTGGGTCGACTCCTCGATCAGCAAGACCGCCAACGTCCCGACCGACTATCCGTACGAGGACTTCAAGGACATCTACCGCTACGCCCACGAGCAGGGCCTGAAGGGCTGCACCACGTTCCGCTTCAACCCCGCCGCCTTCCAGGGCGTGCTGGTCAAGGAGACGGACCTGGAGAACACCCTGTACCGCTTCGAGCTGGAAGACGGCAGCACCCTGGAAGTGAAGGGCAATGAACAGATCGAGTACGACGGCGAGATGCACACCGCCGCCAATCTGTTCGACGCGCTCAAAGAGGGCTATTACGGCAAGTTCTAGCGCTGAGCTCGCTCTCCCGCCATGCGGCGGGAGAGGGGCAGGCTCCCGATCTTTCCGGCCTCGCCTCCAGCCACCGCACCTCCATTGCCCGACCTCCTCCCGCAAGCGGAAGAAAAGGCCGGAACCGCACACCGGGAATCGCTTGCACGCGCCATGGATCGCGCTACATTCCGCAAACGGGCACATCGCCCGTCACAAGAACAGACGAGGACACCCCGATGAGTAACGGTAATGGAGTAACGGCGACGATTTCCAACGCCGCCGAGGCGGTCGCGGAGAAAGCCCAGGATGTCGGCAGCGCGGTCGTCAAGCGCGCGCGCGGCGCCGTCGCCACCGCGCAGAAGACCGCCAAGAAGGCCAGCAAGGCCGTCAGCAAGCGCGTCAGCAGCGCCAAGAAAGCGGTGAGCAAGCGCGTGACCAAGGCCAAGAAGTCGCTGGCTTCCGCCAGCGCCGGTGCCAAGGCCGAAGCGACCGCGCTCAAGAAGAAGAGCGCCGCCAAGAAGGCTGCGAAGAAGTCGACCAAGAAAGCCGCCAAGAAATCGACCAGGAAGGCCGCCAAGAAGACCAGCGTCCGCAAGGCACCGGCCAGGAAGGCATCCACCAAGCGCACGGCGAAGAAGGCCGCCCCGAAAAAGGCTGCAAAAAAAGCCGTAGCCAAGAAGGCCAGTGCCCGCAAGGCACCGGCCAAGAAGGCCGCCAGGAAAGTCGCCAAAAAGAAGTAATGCCTCGCTCCAGCCCTCTCCCCGCATGCGGGGAGAGGGCGCCCCGCAAGGACGGGTGAGCAGCGCGACGCAAATGCCGAGCCGCTTTTGATCTCCGCCCACCCAGCCCCCATATAAAAACCATAAACCAGCACACCAGGAACACCGCAATGGCCGTCAAGATCGACAAGAAAATCAAGGGTTACGCCGTCGTCACGCCGGAAGACAAGGCTCGCGAAAACGCGCCGGTCGCCGCTGTCGCGCGTAGCACCGTCGAGTCGGAACTGCCCAGCGCCGACGTGATCCAGATGCACGAGCGCATCGAGCGCCCGGAAGTACTGATCGGCAGCACCTACAAGATCAAGTCGCCGCTGGTGGAACACGCCATGTACGTGACCATCAACGACATCGTGCTCAACGCCGGCACCGAGCACGAACTGCGCCGCCCGTTCGAGATCTTCGTCAACAGCAAGTCGATGGAACACTTCCAGTGGATCGTCGCGCTGACCCGCATCATGTCGGCGGTATTCCGCAAGGGCGGCGACGTCACCTTCCTGGTCGACGAAATGAAGGCCGTATTCGACCCCAAGGGCGGCTACTTCAAGGCCGGCGGCGTGTACATGCCGTCGCTGGTCGCCGAACTTGGCGCCATCGTCGAAGACCACCTCAAGTCGATCGGCATGATCCACGATCCCGAGATGAGCCCGGCCCAGCGCGCGCTGATCGCCGAGAAGCGCGCCGCCTACGAACAGCGCTCAAAAAAAAAGCCTGACATAAGCCCCAGCGTCGGCGGCGCGCTCGCCGACCCGGTCGAGCGCGAAAGCAACGAAGACATCTCCGTGACCGGCGACGGCGCCTCGTTCCCGCCGTCGGCGACGCTGTGCCACAAGTGCAGCGCGAAAGCGCTGGTGATCATGGATGGGTGTGCGACTTGTTTGAATTGTGGGTATTCGAAGTGCGGCTGAGCTAAAGGTCATAGATCTTGAGTTCAGCCTCCAAGCTTGGGTCAAGTCGCAGTAAAGCGGCTTGGCCCTTCTGCTTTCTGGAGATCTAGCGGTGGAACGCTTACACGTGTTCGTAGATGAATATGGCGATTCGCACCTCGACGTAAGCAAACCGGGCGTTTCGTCGACTTACATCGTAGTAGCGCTTTGTGTTCGCGATCGCGCGCTTAAACACGTCATGGTTCAAGCTGAGGAAATCCGTAAAACATTTTTCCAATCGGGAGAAATGAAGTCAAGCTCGATAGGGGCGAAGCAAGGGCGCCGGCTGCACGTGATGCGTGCGTTATCCAAGCTAGATGTATTTATTATTGCGTATTGTGCCCGCAAGACCGAATTAGATAGCTGTTCTGGATTGTCATTTAAGAAAAGTTTCGTCAAATTCTTTGCCAGCGCACTTTACGAGCGCGTGACACGCTGCGGCGACGACATTCATATAGTCCACGACGAGCATGGTAGCGAGCAATTTCAAGAGGAGCTCAAAGCATATCTTGAGAGGAAGTACGCACGTGATCTCTTCTCATCAACGAAATTTATTTCGAAGAAAAGCGAAGAAAATGTGTTGATCCAAGCCGCGGATCTCTTTGCGGGAAGCTTGGCTCGAATTTACGACCCGATAAAATCTGTCCAAGACAATGGCGAACTGAGGGCGGCGCTCGGAAATTCCGTTTCTGTCACGCTTTGGCCGAGCGGAAAGGAAGTGACATCTCTTCCGATCGGTGAGCATGCTAGGGAAGACGACGAAGTGATTCGCCGATACTGCGTCAAGCGCGCACAAAGTTACCTGGAAGCGTATGGGCAGAAAGATAGTGATCGGGACGAGATGTCTAGAGTGATTTTTCTGGATGCATTGCTCGCCCATCACACGCTTGGTGAGCCCGGCTCGTTCCTTTCTACGCGAACTTTAAAACGTGAAATTTCGTCCCACTTGGGAGAACCCGTAAGCGACCACCGATTTCGTTCAGTCATTGTGGCTAAGTTACGAGATGCGGACGTCATCATCTCAAGTTGCGCGAAAGGCTACCGAATACCATCTTCCTCCGAAGATCTCCGCGAATTTTCGGCTTTCTCAAATTCCATCATTCCGCCAATGGTTGCTCGTCTGGCGCGGGCACGAAAAGGAATCAGGGAGGCTACGCTCGGGCGCATTGACATCTTGGCGGATGCTGAGCTCATTGAGTTGCAAAAGATCGCAGACGCAGTCGTTTATTAGTTGGCAGGTAATAGCCAGCGTAACCCGGAAAAAGGGGACGGAGGCAATTAAGACGACTTAATTCCCTCTGTCCCCTTTAGCCCTTTGACTTAATTCCTTCCCCTTTAGCCCTTGGTTCGCACGCTGTAAATGCCGCATGAAGTCCTCCATCCCCGATGCACCTCCGGCGACATGATCAAGGCGTCGACCCCAGGGGATGTCAGCGCCGAAACCCGGATCGAACGTCTGCAGCACTGGACCGCCGTGCTCGTGTGCGCGCTGCTGCACCTGCTGTTGCTACTCCTCGTGATGTTGTCTTCCCAGGTCACCGTAACCACGTCGCAAGGCGCCGATGCCGGCAGCCGGGTGGCCGTGAGCTTCATCGGCAGGACGCCACCTCCCGTCAAGGCGACGCCCGCGAGCAAACCCAAAGCGAAGCCCAGGTCCTCTCGTGTCCAAGCCACGCGGGTCACGCGTGCCGACGATCCAGTGCCGCCTGTCGTCATTGACGCCGCCGCGCAGAATCACGCCGAAGCGCGTGCGGAAACTCCGCCCGCAGCGCCCACACCGCCTGCACCGCCTGCACCGCCGCAGCCTCGCGCGCACATCTGGGGACAGCCGCCGGGCATGATGCGGGAAGATGTCGCCCCCGAAAATGCGGGCCTGGCCAGAAGCCCTGCCATCGCGCGCGGCCGCGGCCACGCGTTTGGCGCCGGCGAACCCAGTCTGGAAGTAAACGGCTACCAGGTCTCCTACGACCTGCGCAGCGAAATCCGGCTACGCGCCTGGCGCGACCAGGGAGTGACGGAACTCTTCCTTCCCTTGCCGGGCATACGCCAGTACATGGTCTGCCCGCTGGAAACCGCGCTGAGGCGCGAGTCCGGCCCATGTCGACTGCTCGAAGCGGATGATCCGGCACTGGAGGCCATCGGCGACGCACGCCAGGTCATCAACATGCAACGGGTCTACCGGATGGGAAAACTGGTCTGGCGCGGCCCTGGGCCGTATCGGTAAGCCAGGACCGTCGGCTGGGTTAGCTCCATCAACCCAGCGCTTTCGACTTCGTTCCGTCGCGGTGCTGGGTTGGTGGAGCCAACCCAGCCTACGTTGCTTGTAACCTGTCGGCAAAGGGGATCCATGCGAAGCAGAGTCATATCGGCGTTACTGGTGGCGATGCTCGCATCGTGCGCGAAGGACCCGCCCAAGCCTCACACGCTCGTATGCGCAACGTTCTCGTTCCGGGTAGCCAACCGGGCGGAGATCATCCAGGCGCGGAAGGATTTCTTCGACGCGTCCATCCTGATCCGCAGGAATTTCTCGGACACCAGCATTACTTCCACCGGCGCGGAGCTGGCGCCCTGGTCGTACACGCATGCGGAGATCGAGCTTTACTCCGGCGGTCGCACGAGGATCGTGCTCGGCGGGCACAGCGACTATCCGAAAGGCGGGGATCCCGCATCCGACATGCGGGTTTACCTGTTCGCCGAAAGCGATCCTGGCAGCTCGAATACCTGCGACAAGCACATGGGTGCGCTGTACGCCCAGGTCAAAACCCGGATGGCCCAGAGCTGGCCGATCAAAGAAGACGCGGACGTGCCGTATCGCCTCGAGCGTGGCAAACGGATACGCGTAGCGGATTGAACTTCCGTTCGTGCAGATCACAGGCTGGGTTGGGTTCATCAATCCAGCGTCATGCGCATCGACCCACCGCGGTGCTGGGTTGGTAGAGCCAACCCGGCTACGTTCGCGGGCTGCCACAAAAACACGCCGCCTTGCGGCGGCGTGCGTCATCGGTCAGTTCATTACGGACTGGGCCGGACATTCACCGCGATCGCCTCGGTGAAGGTGGCGCGCAACTTGTCGCCGACTTTCAGCGTGGTCAGGCGCTGGCGCAGGTCGTCGCGGGCCACGTCCAGTGTCACCACGTTGCCGCGCGGTCCCTTCACGGTGACCGTGTTGGCGGCGGTATCCACGCCCATGACCTCGGCGACGATCGTCACCGTCTGATTGGTGGAGGCTCCGGGCCTGGCTCCCGCCGCCGCCATGCTCGCGCCTTCCTGGATCGTGGTGCCCACCTCGGCGCTGCCGGCCGGCTGGATGTCGACCGCAACGGCGCTAGTGTAATCCAGCGAAACCTTGTCGCCGACCTCGAGCTGGTCGAAGTTGCGCATGTCCGCATCGGCCTGGAACTCGATCTCGTTGCCCTCGCTGCCGCGGATGACCACCACGCGATCGGCCTTGTCGATGCGGGTAATGGTGCCCTCCAGCGTCAGCTGCTCGGAGCTGATGGTGTAGGGCGTGGCTGCGGGCTCCGCCTCGCTGGGGGTGCTGCTGCAGGCGGACAGCGATAGCGCGAGCGCGACGACGAGCGCGGACGACAGGTGGGGCAGGTGCATGGTTGCCTCCTCGGGTGGAACTGGCCGCGGGAGTGCGGCCGGCGAGGGACAGCATCGGTAAAGCTTTGTGAAGGTAGCGTTCGCGCATCGGTGGGCGCCTCGAGGAATTTGAGGTGCTCGCCCCGGGTGCGCTTCGCTTGCTCGGGGTTACGTTGGGCCTGATCCAGAGTGCGTCATCGAACTCCCGCGACAAGTTGGGTGCAGTGAGAGCTCTCGCCGTACACTTTGTACACGCAAGGGGAGCGCGATCGGTTGGCCATGACGGATGAAGGATTGTCGTTCGCGGAACTGGAAAAGCGCATTCGTGCGATGCCGGACGGCCCGGCCGCTATTCTCGATATGCCGCGCTGGCTCATTCCGTTCACTGTCGCCGGCGTCATTGGTGTCATAGCAGGACTTCTGCCGTCCCTGCTGATCGAGTTCTTGGAACCTCAGATGTGGATGGTGTATGTGAGCAAGGCCGGGCTGTGGATTGCCGTCCTGGGCTTTGCACCGGAATTCTTTCGCGGCATTGCGGTAGTGGCTCTCGGCTTTCTGCGCTGGAAGAGCGACCAGGTCAAACAACTGGATCACGACCTTGTCCAATTCCGTGGTCTCATTCGATGGCTCGTCGAATTTCCGAGAGATCTGCTTGAAGAGCATCAGCGCTTCGCACGGAACGTGCAGAATCGTCTGACATCGAAACTGGGTTTGCTGGCGGGCAGCATCGACAAGCTGGGCGCTATTCCCATCCTGCTTGTCCTGGCTATCCAGCTGAAAACCTATTTCGATCCTGGCGCCGTGCCGTACTGGCAGATTCTGGTGGCATTGTTTCTAGCGATTACGTACCTCATCGCATGGGTAGGTGCGCATATGCGGCTGCGCGTCCAACTCTACGAGGTACTGCTGTCCGAAGCCTTGGCGAAGAAGGGCGGCTAGAACTCGCCGGACGGAACTTGCAAGCCGAACCACATACAACGCGGGCAATGTCATGCGGCGGGACGCCTTCGCCGTCGCTTATATCAACGACCGCGTGCCGCAATACCCGACCTTCAGCCTGCTTTACGTCACTAGCGGCTCGACAGGTTCAAGCAGCCGCGAATAACGGGCCAATAGCCTCGCTGAAAGCGCCGCGCACGGCCGGTTGGGACGGCTGCAGCCAACGAAGTGCCAAGGGAAGGCCGCAAAGTGCCTCGGCTGCCGCTGGCAGGCCCACGCCCGACACTTCTTGTGGCGCGCGCGTCGGAAAGTTGCCAAGGGCTGGACGGAACAGCGTCAGGCTCGGCGCATTTCGTGCCGGCGCAGCCTCGAGAGCGTCGCCGGTGGCGAGAAAATCGCCATGCGAGGCGCTTTCCTGCCTTGGATCGGTGGCCACGCTGCGGAAATTCCGCGCACGCTGCATGACCGGGTCGCGTTAGCTGACTGGCGCGTCGCTCACGCTCCCGGCCTTTCGATTTCAGACTGTGTGCGTTCGATGAAGTCGAGCATGAGCGACACCGCGGCTGCTGCATGCGTCTCGAGCAGCTTGTGGCCGGCGTCGAGGACGTGCGCCTCCATCCTCGGCAGGGCATGCATCCACGACAGTACCTCGTCGAGCTCGAAGAACGGATCGTGCCTTCCCCATACCATCAGCGCAGGCGGCTGTCGACGCGCAAGATACTCGGCGATGGCGTCGAATCGTTCGACGTATTTTCCGTAGTCCCGGATCAGCGCGCGCTGCGTGTCCATCCGGCCCGGCAGATTCATCACCCGCCAGTCGTCCTTCCAGATCTCGGGCGACATGCGCGCGACCACGTCCGGCGGAGCGCCGGTCGTGTAAGTACCGCGCGTACCTTCGAAGGTGAGGTGTGCGGTCGCGGCCGCCTCGTTTTCCGGGTTGGGATGCGACGAATAGGCCAGCGTCTGCGCCCATTGTGGGCCGAGCCCGCTGCGATGCGCGTTGCCGTTCTGGACGATGACGCCGAGAACTTTTTCCGGCGCCTGCATGGCAATGTGCAAACCCACTGGCGCGCCGTAATCGTGCAGATAAATATATCGCGGCCCGATCGCGACCCGGTCCAGCAGCTCTGTGATGGCTTCGGCGATAGTGGGAAACGAAGGCGAGGGCAGCACGTCTGACTCGCCGAAGCCCGGCAGGTCGGGCGCGATCACGTAGGCAGCCTGCGACAGTCCGGGGATGACGTCCCGAAACATTCGCGCCGAGCTCGGAGATCCGTGCAGAAGCAGCACGGCAGGCTTGGCCGCATCGCCCGCCGTGATGAAGGACAGCTCCGTGCCGCCTGATAGGCGGAGTCGCTGCCGAGTCGGGTGCATGTTCGGGCTCTCCATGCGGTCGTCTGGCCGATCGCAGTGTTACTCGAACGGCAACCTATCAGCCGACGCGCGAAAGGCGGGTTAAGACCGAGCGTTGGTCATTTCAATATCTGCTCCGCATCGACGATGGCCACGCCCTGCATCTGTCCCAGCCAGCTGTCGAACCAGGGCTTGTGCGATACGCCGACGATGGACAGCACGCGTGCGCCGGGGCGTTCGCGGAAGGTCTGCAGGATGTTGGCGACCATGCGCAGGTTGCGGATCTCCCATCCGGCGGCCCAGATCTGCGGATAGTGCTGCGGCGATTGCGCGCGCATCGCGGCGCCCGCGTTGATGTCGGCGCGCAGCCACAGGTGATCGGGACGATTGATGAAGCCGTACAGCGGCAGCAGGTCGTGCGCGCGCGACAGGCTTTTCTCCTGCTGCTCCATCGCATCGAGTTTTTCGCTTCGGCCCGCGTTCCACGCCTGCTGGACCGATTGGCCGAAGGCTTTCACCTCCGCGTCGGAGATCCGGGTGTTGTCGCCGGTATGGTCGTCGATGGCGTGGACGCGTTGCAGCCCAAGCCGTGCGGCCAGGCGTGCGGCGATCTGATAGTTCTCGTTGTTGCGCGTTTCGATCTGCTTGAGTATCGCTACCAGCGCGTCGTCCAGGCCATCGCCGGCACGGCGCTCGACATGCGGCAGTTGCAGCCATTGCACATAGGCCGATGCGCGCTCGTTGGCGGCCAGGAACAGCGCGGCCAGATGCCGTCGTTGCGCGGGCGTGGGTTGAGTGGGCCAATCGCCGAGCGTCTTGTCGATCGCCGCGATCGCGGCGGGGACCTCCAGCCCGGTCGCGGCTCTGGCTGCATCAGTGCCGGCACAGTAATCGGCGCCGTACACCGTCGGGTGGCGCGCGGCGAGATCGCATTGCTCGCCGCCGATCGCCTCGATGGTGATGATTTCCGGCTTGAACCCGGCCAACCGGTCGAGCAGCGGATCTAGCGCCTTCGGATCGAAGTCCTTCGGCAGTTCGCTGAGGTGTACCGTGCCGAGCACCAGTACCTGCGTGCGCGGACCGGCCATGTCGTGGTCAAACGTGGTCAGATCGATCTGCGCATGCGCCAGCGCCGGCAGCATCAGGCCCATGCAGGCGAGCCGCTTTACCCATCGTGCATTCATTGGGTGCTCCCGGTCGAAAATGGATTCCGTCGACATATCCAGACGACGCGCGACGGTGAACCGCCGCACGCCCTTGGATGCGAGGACCTGCGTCAGGGTTTAATGACGCATGGAATTCATTCCGACCGAATGCGAAGTTCAGGTGGCGGGCTGTGTGGATTTCATGACGATGGCGATCGCCACTCGAACGGGAACGCTGATCGACCATGCAGTCGATCGGCGTGTCGTCCTCGCTGCGCTCACGTGCTTACAGGCTGGCCATCGCCGCTTCCGGATTCAACCAGGCCGGTTCGAAAGTGTGGCCGTCCGGATCCTCGAAGGTGCGAAGGTACATGAAGCCCATGTCCTGGGGTTCGCGGATGTCGGCCTTGCCGCCCGCCGCGGCCGCGGCCGCGACGATGGCATCGACGTCCTCGCGGCTGTCGCGCGGCAGCGCGATCAGCATGCCGCTGGTGGCATGCGCGTCGGCGATCGGTTTCCGGGTGAAAGTGGCGTAGTAGTCGCGCGTGAGCAGCTGGAAGCTGAGCGTGTCCGACCACACCATCGACGATGCGTTCTGGTCGCTGAACTGTTCGTTCCTGGTGCAACCGATCGCTTCGTAGAAGCGTGTCGACGCAGCGAGGTCCTTCACTGGCAGGTTGATGAAGACCATCTTGTACATGCGGGTTCTCCGTTGGCTGGTGGATGTGGGGCCGCGTTGCTTGCCGCCCCTTCATCGATGCGACGAACGATGCCGGGCGGAATCGACAACGGCTGAAACGGGATTGGAGTTGGCCATCGCCTTGGCGCGCGGAAAGCCACTTGTCGGGCTGATCGAAAATATTTCACCGATCGGTTGACAATCGGCCGGAGCGGCGTATATTCAACCACATGGTTGATAAATCCTCCCGCCTCGACGCCGTCTTCCACGCCCTGGCCGATCCGACCCGGCGCGCGATGCTGCACGACCTCGGCCAGCAGCCGCGCACCGTCGGCGAACTGGCCGCGCCGTTCGATATCTCGCTGGCCGGCGCGTCCAAACACATACAGGTGCTCGAGCGCGCCGGCCTGATCCAGCGCGAGGTGCAGGGCCGCGTGCACCTGTGCCGGATCGACGCGCGTCCGCTGCATGCCGGCGCGGAATGGATCCGGCATTACGAACGCTTCTGGAACCGGAAACTCGACGCCCTCGAAGCCCTGCTCAAGGCCGAGGACGCCGCCCGACCCGCGGCGAAGCCCGCACGCAAACCCCGCACCCCACGGAGAAAGCCATGAACATCGCAACGCAACTCGACGATTACGCAGTACTGACCGCCCCCGATACCGTGCGCATCGAACGTTTGCTGCCCGGCCCGATCGAACGCATCTGGGCCTACCTCACCGATGGCGAGTTGCGCCGGCAATGGCTGGCCGCCGGCGACATGCAGATGCAGGTCGACTCGCCGTTCGAACTGATGTGGCGCAACGACGAGCTCACCGATCCACCCGGCCAGCGCCCGCCCGGTTTCGGCGAGGAGCATCGCATGCAGAGCCGGATCACCGAACTGGATCCGCCGCGCAGGCTTGCCTTCACCTGGGGCGACGGCAGCGTGTCTTTCGAACTGGAGTCCAAGGGGCGTGAGGTATTGCTGACCCTGGTCCACCGCGGCATTTCCGATCGCAACAACCTGCTGATGATCGGCGCCGGCTGGCACATGCACCTCAACGTTTTGGCCGCACGGGCGAAAGGCGAAACGCCGGAGGCGTTCTGGGACGGATGGCAGCGGCTGCGCGGCGAATACGAACAGCGCATTCCGGCGTGATGGATGCCGGCGCGATCCCGGATGCGACGACGCCTTCTGAAGGAAAAGCGAGATGAGCAAGGCCTATACCGGCGGCTGCGCCTGCGGCGCGATCCGCTACGAGATTCCTGCCGAACCGGTGGTGATGAACGACTGCCAGTGCCGCGATTGCCAACGCATCAGCGGCACCGGCCATGGCTCCTATCTCACCTTTCCGGGCCGGCCACGCGTGAAGCTGGATGGCGTCGCCACGCATCGGGACATCGCCAGTGACAGCGGCAACATGAAAACGCGTGGCTTCTGTCCGACCTGCGGATCGCCGGTCTACCTGACGTTCGCGGCGATGCCGGACATGTTCACCGTGCACGCCGCCAGCCTCGACGAACCGGACCGCTACCGGCCGCAGATGACCACGTACCGCGTGCGCGGCCATGCCTGGGACCGGATCGATCCGACGTTGCCGGAATTCGACGGCATGCCGACGTGATCGCGGCGGGCGCGGATGGCTGAGCGACTTGTCGATGTCGCGGTGCCCCGTTCGACGAATGGATACAGTCCCTGGGAAACGCCTCCATGAGCACGACCGCTTCTTCACCCGCACTGGATCGCAACTGGTCGCTGGTCGCCGCCGGCGCGCTGATGGGTTGCGTCGCCGTCGGTACGGTGTTCGCGCTGGCCGTGCTGCTGACGCCGATGAGTACCGCCACCGGCTGGTCGCGCGCCGGACTCTCCAGCGCGATGACGCTGGCTTTCATCAGCATGGGTTTTGCCGGGTTCGGATGGGGCATGCTCAGCGACCGCTACGGCCCGCGGATCGTCGTGCTGGCCGGCTCGCTGCTGCTGGGCCTGGCCTGCGTGCTGGCGAGCCGCGCCAACAGCCTGCTGCAGTTCCAGCTCGCCTACGGCGTACTGCTGGGCGTGGCGACCGCCAGCTTCTTCGCGCCGGTGATCGCGGCGACCGCCGCGTCGTTCGAACGTCGCCGCAACCTGGCGATCGCGCTGGTGTCGGCCGGCGTCGGCGTCGCGCCGATGACGCTCTCGCCACTGGTCGCGTGGCTGATCACCCAGTACGACTGGCGCACCACGTTGCTGATCGTCGGAATACTGGCCTGGGTGCTGACGCTGCCGGCGGTGTGGTTCGTGCGCGCCATGCCGGGCGTCGTCGCCGAAGAACAGACCGGGCTTACCGGCACCCAGGGCATGAGCGCCGCGCAGGCGTTGCGATCGCGGCCCTTCATCGTGCTGGCGCTGGCGTATTTCGCCTGCTGCGCCGCGCATTCGGGGCCGATCTTCCACACCGTCAGCTATGCCGTCGGTTGCGGCCTGTCGGTCACCGCGGCGGTCACCATCTACAGCATGGAAGGTGCCGCCGGTCTTGGTGGGCGTCTGCTGTTCGGCGTGATGGCCGACAAGCTGGGTGCCAAGCGCGTGCTGGTGGCCGGGCTGCTGATCCAGGCGTTCGCGGCGGCGGCCTATCTGCGCGTGAGCGAACTCGACGGCTTCTATGTCGTAGCGATCGTGTTCGGCATGGCTTACGGCGGCACCATGCCGCTGTACGCCTCGCTCGCGCGCGAAGCGTTTTCGCCGCGCATCCTAGGCACCGTACTGGGCGCGGCGACGCTGCTGTCCGGCATGGGCATGGCACTGGGCCCGCTGCTGGGCGGCTGGCTGTTCGACCGCTACGGCAGCTACACGTGGCTGTACATCGGCTCGATGGCGGTCGGTCTGGCTGCAGCGGCGATCGCGATGTTCTTCCCGTCGGTGCGGCGGCGGAAGGATGACGATCGCTTCGAGCCCGCGTCGCAGCCGGCGTAGGCTCGCGAGCCAGGCGCGCATTCCCATGCGACGAGCCGTGCGCGCTTGAGTCATCGACATAGCGGATCGCTGGATGCAGGCGCGACAAGTGCAGCACCCGAGCGGCGAAACGCTGCGTTGACACGGCGCTTTAAAAGAGTAGAAAAAGTCCTCGCCCTGATCTGCATGGAAGAATGGATGACCAGGATTTCGATTCTCGGAATTCCCAACGACGACAATTCCTCCTACCTGAAAGGCGCCGCGGACGCGCCCGCTTTGATCCGCCAGGAACTGCATTCGGATGCCTACAGCATCTGGAGCGAAACCGGCGTCGACCTGGGGGCAGAAGGCCGGCTCGTGGATCACGGCGACATCGGTTTCGATGGCGACTGCGATCCGTGGGAGCTGATCGAGCGCCATGTCGGGCAGGCATTGGCCTCCGGCGATCCGCTGATCAGTCTCGGCGGCGACCACGCCATCACGCATCCGATCATGCGTGCGGTGCGTCGCCGTCATCCGCGGTTGACCATCCTGCACATCGATGCGCATCCGGACATCTACCACGCCTACCAGGGCAATCCGCGCTCCCACACCTCGCCATTCGCCAGGATCATGGAAGAGAGCCTGGCCGATCGCCTGATCCAGGTCGGGCTGCGTACCGTCAACGACCATCATCGCGAGCAGTTCAGGCGCTTCGGGGTCGAGGTCATCGAGGCCGGGCAGATGGGCGCAGGCATTCGGCTGGACATCGCCACGCCGGTCTACATCTCGATGGATCTGGACGCGCTGGATCCTGCCTTCGCACCCGGGGTGTCGCATCGGGAGCCCGGCGGACTGTCGCCGCGCCAGGTGATCGACCTGATCCATGCCGTCGGACAGCCGATCGTTGGCGCCGACATCGTCGAGTACAACCCGCACCGCGACATCTCCGGCCTGACCGCCACCGTAGCCGCGAAGCTGCTGAAGGAAATCGGCGGGGTGATGGTCAGGAACGCGCGCATGAACGCGGTTTAGAGCGCACGTTTACCCGCCCTCTCCAGCACCCGCTGCCATGTCCTGCAGCAGCCGGCGCACCACGCCATTGGTCCAGCCGAATCCGTCCTGCAGCGGGTACTCGCCGCCGCTGCCGCCGTGTGCGCCTTCCGGTGGCAGTTGCAGTACGTACTTTTCGACCAGTTTGTGTTCGCGCCGGTAAAGGCTCGCGACCGTGGACAGCCAGCGCCGGCCGATCTCCTGCGACAGCACCGTCTCGCCGTAATCGGACAGGCCGCTGATCGCCATCCATTGCAGCGGTGCCCAGCCATTGGGACGGTCCCACTGCTCGCCGCTGAAACATTCGCTGGTGGCGATGCCGCCGTCCTTCAGCAGTCGCGTGCGGATCGTCTCGGCGACGCGCCGTGCCTGCATCGGACTCGCCACGCCGACGAACAGCGGCGTCGCGGTGGCCGCGCACAGATGATCGCGTCGATGGTCGCGCTGCCAGTCGTAATCCAGATAGGCGCCGGCCGCATCGCTCCACAGCCAGCGGTCGATCGCTTTCTTCCTGGCCTCGGCGCAACGGCTGAATTCCTGCGCCGACGCCTGGTCACCGCAGGCGCCGGAAAGCTGCGCGATCTGGGTTTCCAGCTTGTGCAGGAAACTGTTGAGGTCGACCGGCAGGATCGAGGTGGTGCGGATGCTGGCCAGTGCGCCATCGCCGCCGCACCAGCGCGAACTGAAGTCCCAGCCGGACTCGGCGCCGGCGCGCAGTTCGCGGTAGACCTCGTGCACGGGTCGCCGGCCCTGCGCGGCAGTGGTCACGTCTTCCAGGTAGGACTCCTCGCGCGGCGTGTCGCGGTCGTCCCAGTAACGGTTGAGCAGGGCGCCGTCGTCCATGCGTACGCAATGCCGGTGCACCTCGTTGTGACGCAATTGCTCGCCGCCATCCATCCAGAAGGCGTGTTCCTTGCGCAGCCGCGGCAGGTAGCGCAGGGCGCGGCATAGTCCGTGTGCCTCGAACAGTTCGGTCATCAGCGCGAATACCGGCGGCTGCGAGCGACTCAGGTAATAGCTGCGGTTGCCGTTGGGAATGTGGCCGAACGTGTCGATCAGGTAGGCGAAGTTGTCGGCCATCGAGCGCATCAGGTCGAGTCGCCCGCTGCCGGCCAGGCCTAACATGCTGAAGTACGAATCCCAGTAGTACATCTCGCCGAAGCGCCCGCCCGGGACGACGTAGGGATTGGGCAGCGGCAGCAGCGACGAGCGCACCGGATGCTGCCGCGGCTGCCGCGTCAGCACGTCCCACAGGTAATCGATGTGCTCCACCAGCGTGCGCTGCGGATCGGCGACGTAGCGGCTCTCGCGCGCGTGCTCGGGTCGGAAGTTGTCATGCACGAACGCGGCAAGATCGAAATCCGGTAGTGATCTGCGTGCGCGGTAGGCATCGAGGATGTCTTCCGGATCGTGCAACGGCGCGCAGTCGACGAAGGTCTTGCTGTCGGAGAACACGCGCCCGGCCTGCACGGCGACGAACAGTTCCTGGTAGCGATCGGCCGGGCTCAGGGTGTCGGCCGGCGCGACTTCCGCGATCCGGGCCGCGTTGCGCCCGGCATCGCCCAGCTCAACGGCGGCTGCGCTCATCGTCGCGGACATGCTTCTCGGTGTAGTCCCACAGCAGGCCGCCGTCGACATAGACGGTGCTGCCGGTGATGTAGTCGGCGTCGGCCGATGCCAGGAACGCGACCACGCCGGCGACGTCGTGCGGCGTGCCGAGCCGCTTCAGCGGGATGTTCTCAAGCAGCGGTTCCAGCAACGCCGGGTCGTCGAGCACGCGCGCGTTGATCGGCGTACGGATCGCGCCGGGAGCGACGTTGTTGACGGTGATGCCCAGCGGCGCCAGTTCCACCGCCAGGCTGCGCATCAGCATCTTCATGCCGCCCTTGCTGGCGCTGTAGCTGGCGAAATCGGGGAACGGCAGCTGCTCGTGCACCGAACTGATGTTGATGATGCGGCCGCCACGGCCATGCTCGCGCAGGTGGCGGACGAAGGCCTGCGCGGCAAAGAACGCGCCCTTGAGATTGATGTCCAGCACGCGGTCGTAATCGGCTTCGGTGACATCGCACAGCGGTGCGCGATGTTCGACGCCGGCATTGTTGACCAGCAGGTCGATCCGGCCCATCCGCGCGACGGTGGCGGCGACGAGTCCGCGCACCGCATCGACGCTGCCGATGTCGGCAGCCAGTACGCATCCTTCGCTGCCGGCCTCTCGCACCAGCGCCAGCGTACGTTGCGAATCGGCATCGTCGTGCAGGTCGGCGATCGCGATCCGGGCGCCTTCCTGTGCCAGCCGCTGCGCGATGCCGCGGCCGATGCCCTGTCCGGCGCCGGTGACCAGCGCCACCTTGTCCTGCAGCTTCCTGTCGTGGAGCGGCATCGCTGCTTCCATCGAAGAGAACCGATGATGCTAATGGCCGGTGCGTCAACGAAGTGCGAGCGCGTCGATCCGCTGTCGCGGCGATCGCGCGCGTGGCCCGCGATGCAGGGTCAGCTTGAAGAATGGCGCTCGACGAGTGCATCCGTCGCAGCGACCAGCGCGTCGACGATGGCTGGATCGGCGGCGCTGTGGCCGGCCAGCACGATGCGCAATGCCGCTTCCGGCCAGGCGTCGGCAAGATCACGCGCGCTTCTGACCGGACAGATGATGTCGTAGCGGCCGTGCACGATGGTCGACGGAATGTGGCGGATGCGGTCGATGTCGCGCAGCAGCTGGTCGGGCTCGAGGAACATCGCGTGGCGGAAATAGTGCGCCTCGGCGCGCGCGACGCTGATCGCCACGTGCGGATCCTCGAACGTGCCCGGCTCGTCCGGATCGTGCAGCAGCGTGGTGCTGCCGCCTTCCCAGTGGCCCCAGGCCAGCGCTGCGGACAGCCGCGTTGCCGGATCGTCGCTGTCGAAGCGACGCCAGTAGGCCTCGATCATGTTGCCGCGTTCCTCTGCCGGGATATGCGCCAGGTAGCGCGCCCAGCGTTCCGGAAAGATCCACGACGCGCCGCCGTCGAGTTCGTTGAACCAGCGCAGCTCGCCCGGCCGGGCAAGGAAGATGCCGCGCAGCACCAGGCCGAACACGCGCGCGGGATGGCGTTGCGCGTAGGCCAGCGCGAGCGTCGAACCCCAGGAACCACCGAACACCGCCCAGCGTTCGATACGCAGGTATTGGCGGATCGCCTCGATGTCGGCGACCAGGTGCCAGGTGGTGTTGTCGCGCAGTTCGGCGTGCGGCGTGGATCTGCCGGCGCCGCGCTGGTCGAACAGCACGACGCGGTAGCGCGTCGGATCGAAGAAGCGCCGATGGTAGGGCGACAGGCCCGCGCCGGGGCCGCCATGCAGGAACACTACGGGCACGCCGTCCGGATGTCCGCATTCCTCCACGTGCAGTTCGTGCAGCGCGTCGACGGCGAGACGATGCGTGCGATACGGCTCGATTTCCGGATACAGCTCGCGCATGGGCTTCATTTCATCGGGTTTGCACGAGCATATCGGGACTTACCCGGGCTACGGTGTTTTGTCGCGGATGCGCGTGTCGGTCGCGATCCAGTTCACCTCCCAGCTCCTGCCACCATCATCGGAGAAGGCCTGCTCGAAGCGCGCGGAATCCGGCGTGACCTCCGAGATCACGAAGCGCACCAGCACGACGCGGCCATCAATCGTTTCCAGTCCATGAAATTCGCCGCGTCCGTTGATGAAGCTTCCGGTCTGCGGCGGGCTCAGCGTGCCGCTGGCATGACTGGAATAGTTCAGGCTCCACTGGCGGGATTCGGGGTTGTACAGGCGCAGCGACACGCCCTGGATGCGTCCGGCCGGGCCCGCCACATCGAGTTCGACCAGATTGGCAGGACCGTTGCCGATCTTGCGGACGACGCTGGTGCCCTCGTACTCGACCCAGCTGTCGGAACCGGTCATGGGACGCTGCAGTCGCGACACCCGTGTTTTCCAGTGCCCGATTTCCCAGTCGAAATCGTGTCGCCCGTCGGTCACGGCGGCGGCTGGCGATGCGCCGTGGTCCGATTGCGCATTGGCCGGTGGCTGCCAGGCCAGGAATGCGAAGGACAGCGCAACGCAGGCGAGGACGGATCGGTAGGCATGCATCGGTGTTCCCGTGATTGTTCCCAGCCCATCATCGGGAGGGTCGCGTCACCGGCGCAAGAGCCATTCCAGACGTTATCGAAGGGCCATTGCCTGGATCGCCGCAGCACGACACGAATCCACGACAGCGCGAAACCGCTCAGTCGGCGACGATCAGCTCGATGCCCAGCCGCTGCAGGCCGTCGCGATATTCGGTGCTGATGCCGGCGTCGGTGATCACGGCATGCACGCGCTCGAGCAGCGCGATGCGGTGCAGGCTGACCCGGCCGAACTTGGAGGCGTCGGTCAGCACGATGACCTTGCGCGCGCGCTCGACCATGCGGTGGTTGAGGCGGGCCTCGGCCTCGTGGTGGGTGGTGAGGCCGAACTGCAGGTCGAGGCCGTCGACGCCGAGGAACAGCGTGTCGAAGCTGTAGGTGTTGAGGCAGGCCTCGGCCTGTGCGCCCTGGAACGACAGCGACGGCTTGTGCAGCGAACCGCCCGTCAGCATCAGCTCGACGCCGGGCGCGTTGGCCAGTTCCCAGCCGATGTTGAGGCCGTTGGTCATCACCGTGACGCCGTCGAGGTCGCGCAGGTGGCGGGCCAGGGTGACGGTGGTGGTGCCGGAGTCGATGATGATGTTGTCGCCGGGTTGCACCAGTTGCGCGGCGCGCGTGCCGATCGACTCCTTCAGCGCGCTGTTGAGGCTGTCCTTCTCGTGGATGTCCTGTTCCTGCGGCGGCGTGCGCACCAGGTTGGCGCCGCCGTGGTTGCGCGTGGCCAGGCCCTGCGATTCGATGTGCGACAGGTCGGCGCGGATCGTCACCGAGGATACGCCGAACTGTTCGGACAGGTCCGAGACCTGCACGCTGCCCTGCCTGATCAGCAGCTGCAGGATCTGCTCGCGACGTTGGCGGGTGTTGCGCATGCGCGCCTGACCTTTCTTTTCAGGGTGAAAGCGGAAGCTTAATGGTTCGAAAGCCGCGTCGCGGCCTTTCTTTCGGTTTCAGGCCGGGACTTCGGCGCCGTTGCGCGCGCAGGCGCGGGCGTACTGGGCCAGCAGGCCGGCGACCTTGTGCTGGATCAGCGCCTCCGGGTGCGGCGCCAGCCGGCCCAGCAGCACCTGCTGGTGCTGTTCGGGCAGGTACTGGCTGAGCAGGATCAGCGGCGGCGCATGGCGGGTCAGGTTGTCGATCAGCCGCGTCACCGCCTGCGCGACCGGCGGCTCGCCCCAGTAGTAGCGGCAGCGGTCGCTGAGTGCGTAGCGGCGCAGCACGCGTTGTTCGGTCGGCGTGCCGGGATAGTGCTTCTGCCAGTGGCGCGGCTGCTCGAGCATGACCCGCTCGAGCACGTAGACCAGGTCCGAGCATTGTTCGATCGGCAACAGTTCGCTCTCGATCGCGGCCAGCGCGAACAGTGCCTCGCGGAACGCATACGTCGCCGCGGGACCGACCTTGAGGATGGCGAAGTGGTCGTGCACCAGCCGGTGCAGCGAAGCCTCGGTCTGGTAGTCGGTGGAATGCGCCTCGAACACCAGCCCCGGCTGCGTCTCGATCCACGTCGACAACGCGGCGGCGGCCTGCGGATCGTAGTGGTGGATCGTGCTGTGGTCGAAGTCGACGCCCGGCTGCACCACCATCGCGATCACGCGTCGCCATGCGGCCGCCAGATCCGGCGCGGCGAAGGCGCGGCGATGCACGTCGAGCGTCTGCGCGACGGCTTTCGGACTCGTCACTTCCAGTCCGGGGTCGAGTGAGGCCTCGCCACCGGGAATCGGCACCTCGGTGCCGATGACATACACCGGCGGCGGCAGGCCCGCGGCGGTCGCGGTACGTTCGGCGATGCGCGCCAGTTCGGCCGAGCGCGTGGCGACGGTCTCGTCGGGCAGGCGCGCCGGATCGTCGGCGCAGCTCATGCTGCAGTCCAGGTGGATCTTGTGGAAGCCGGCGGACACGTACGCGGCGATCAGATCGCGCGCGTTCGCCATTGCTTCTTCGGCGGGCAGGTGCTGCCAGGCATTGGGGCCGAGATGGTCGCCGCCGAGGATCAGGCGTTCGATCGGGAACTCCTGCTGCCGCGCCAGCTGCTCGACGTACTCGCGATATTGCGGCGGCGTCATGCCGGTATAGCCGCCGAACTGGTCGACCTGGTTGGAGGTGGCCTCGATCAATAGCGGCGTGTCGTATTGCAGCGCCACCTGCATCGCCGCGCGCAGCACCTGCTCGTTGCTGCAGCAGACGCTGTACAGGCCGACGGACTGGCCCTGGCGGTGGGCGGCGATGATGGTCTGGACGGGCGACATGTATGTGGTTTCCATGGCAGGGGCGTGCGCGCCGGGCGCGGCAATCGACGGGTTTCGGATCAAGGACGGCGACGCGCTATCCGGAGGCCTGGTGGCCACCCAGGCTGCGCTGGCGGGCGAGCAGGGCGGCGCCGCGTGCGCCGCCGGCATCGCCGAACACCGGCGGCAGGATCGGCGGCACGCGCACGCCCTTGAACAGGTACGGGGCCATCGCCGCCGGCAGCGTGTCGTACAGCGATTCCAGCTTTGACAGGCCGCCGCCGAGCACGATCGCGTGCGGATCCAGGATCAATACCAGCTGCGCCAGGCTGTGGCCGAGCAGGTCGAGGTGGATGTCGAGCGCGCGCTGCGCCAGCGCATCGCCGGCGTGGGCGCGATGCACCAGCACGCTGGCGTCGGCATCGTCGCCGCCGAGATGGCGATGCAGCATCGACAGGCCGCGGCCGGAGACATAGCGCTCGAGGCAACCGCGCAGTCCGCAGGGACAGCCCAGCATCGGCAGCGCGTGCCGTTCCAGTAGCGTGGCCGGCAGTGTCCAGTGCCCCCATTCGCCGGCCATGCCGTTGTAGCCGGCGACCAGCCGGCCCTCGACGCAGAAGCCGCCGCCGGCACCGGTGCCGAGGATGACGCCGAGCATGCTGGCGTGTCCCTGCGCGGCGCCGCCGTTGGCTTCCGACAAGGCGAAGCACTGCAGGTCGTTGCCGCGATACAGGGGCCGATCCAGTCGCGCCTGCAGCGCCGGTACGACCTGCTGGCCGTTGAGCGCGGGCACGTTGGAACTGAGCTGGCAGCCGCTGACCGGATCGGTCACGCCGGGCAGGCCCAGGCCCACCGCGGCGCGCACGCCCAGTGCGTGGTCGGCATCCTCGACCAGCTGCGTGATCGCCTGCAGGAACGCTTCGTAGTCCTGCCCCGGCGTGTCGACGCGGCGCCGATGGCAGACCTCCAGCGCCTCGTCGCAGGCGACCAGTTCGATCTTGGTGCCGCCGATGTCCAGGCCGTACCAGACCTGTGCGCGGGTCATGGGCCGGTCCTCAGGAATGGATGGTGACGCCCTGCACGACACGGTTGACGGTGCCGTCGGGGAAAGGATTGTCGGGCGTCAGGCCCAGCGCGGCCGACTTGTGCAGTGCGAACTGCTGCGCCATCAGCAGCCACAGCGGCGCCAGCCACGCATCGGAAAACGGCAAGGGTGGCGCGGCGAAATCGGGCCTGGCCTGGTCGCCGTGGTCGGCACCGACCGCCAGCACGGACGCGGCGACCTGGTCGCGGCGCAGTTCGTCGAGCAGGTCCTGGTCGTAGGGCTGCGCGATCGTGGCACCGCTGCGGAACACCACCACCAGCGACTGCCGGTCGAGCACCGACTTGGGGCCGTGGCGAAAACCCAGGCAGGTATTGGCCAGCGCCAGCACGCGTCCGCTGGTCAGTTCCAGCACCTTCAGCGCCGCTTCCTTGGCCAGCGCTTCCAGCGGGCCGCTGCCCAGATAGACGATGCGTTCGAACGGCTGGCGCGCCAGTGCCGCGACCGCCGGCGCCCAGTCCTGCAAGGCGATTTCAGCGTGCTGCGCCAGCTGCGCGATCTGCTGCACGCGTGTGTCCCAGGCGTCGCGTCCCAGCACCGCCAGCACTGCCAGCAACATCGCGCTGAAGCTGCTGGTCATCGCGAAGCCGCGGTCGCAGCTGCCGTCGGGCATCAGCAGGTTGAGGGTGTCGTCGCGGTCTTCGCCCTGCCGCGCGAGATCGCCGTCGGCATTGCAGGTGATGTTGAGGAAGCGCGTGTCGCCAACGTTGCGTCGTACCAGTTCCACCGCCGCCAGGCTTTCCGGGCTGTTGCCGCTGCGCGCGAACGACACCAGCAGCGTCGGCCGCTCGGCATCGAGGTACAGCGCCGGATGTGTCAGCAGGCTGGTGCTGGCGATGGCGCGCACCTGCGCGGGCCAGGCGCTGTCCAGCTCGTCGGCCGCGATCTCGCCGATATAGGACGAACTGCCGGCGCCGGTAAGGATCACGCGACGGCCGGGATCGGCGAGCCAGTCGCCGAGGAAACTTTCGATCCGCGCCCGCTGCGCGCCCAGTTCGTCGGCCAGGGCGCGCCAGATCGCCGGCTGGTGCTGGATCTCTTCTGCCGTGTCGAGGCCGCCAAGCCGGCGCCAGTCGTCGGGAGTGCGCTGGAGGAGATCGTTCATGCGTTCGTTTGGCCGGGTGTTCAAAGGCAGGTCCATTGGCTTTCAATCATGGCACGAAAAGAAAGTAAAAAAGAAAATTCGAAAGAATTCAAGCTTTCTGATGTTGGTTCGCCATGAGGTTCATGAAGAAAATCGTGCTGCGCCGCGTCAATACAGGCAAGTATGGCGCGATAGTCTGCGATGAAATGAAAGTTTGTCGACTAAAATTGGGCAATAAAGAAAGATAGTCAAGGTGATTTTGACGATTTTTGGCATTTTTTTAGTCAAATATCTTTCAATATTGTTGACTTATTTCGAATCGCTGCCCTAGAGTCGATTGGCAGATTTCGAAAACGCCAGTATTCGCAGGCAGGGGCCGGTCGACAGTGATGAGTACGACAGATTCGCGCAAACCAGACGTCATCCCTGCACGCATTGCCCGCGTTGCCGGCGGGTGCGGTGGGCATGCCTGCGACCCACGCCCGGACGACCGGGCTCGTCCTGCAAGACCACCGGCCGCTCATTGTCCGCGATCCGCGCGCCGTCGCCGCGGGCCGGGTGTGCTTTCGAACGCCACGTTTTCGTAAGACCAGTTTCGCGGGACGCATTCCACGCATGTGGGTGTGTGTTGGCGGGGGAGGGACTTCCGCCTGTTGATCCATCAAGCAAGCCAGATCGCAAGCCAGAGCCAGACCAACTTCAACCCTTTCGAGGAATGACGATGCGGAACCGCAGTTTTTCACCCCGGGTGCATGCCATGAGCCGTGCCGTGGCCTTGGGCCTGACGCTGATGAGCGCCGGCCTGGCCTCCACGGCCTGGGCACAGTCCACCGCGACCACGACTGCGCAGGCGCAGGACGTTCCCAACAAGCCCGTCGATGACGAAAAGGCAGCCGATGCCCAGGTCACCGACCTCAATCGCGTCACGGTCACCGGTTCGAGCATCAGCCGCATCGATGGCGAAACCGCGTCGCCGCTGCAGATCATCAGCAAGCAGGACATCGAGAACATGGGCGCCCGGACCCTACTCCAGGTGCTCGACAACCTGCCCGCGAACCGACCGGCGCAGGTGGATTCCAAGTCGTTGTTCAGCGGCTCCGACGGCGCCTCGCAGGCCAACCTGCGCGGCATCGGCGCGCAGGGCACGCTGGTCCTGTTGAATGGCCGTCGCCTGTCGTACTACGGCGCGCCGGCGGGCTTCCAGACCCAGTTCGTCAACATCGATTCGATTCCCGCCGCGGCGATCGAACGCATGGAAGTGCTCACCGACGGTGCCTCGGCCGTGTACGGCACCGACGCGGTGGCCGGCGTGATCAACGTGATCACCAAGAGCGAATTCCAGGGCCTCGAGGTCAGCGGCACCACCGACATGTCGTCGCGCTTCGACAGCTACGGCGAGCACCAGGCCAGCATCACCGGCGGCTTCGGCGACCTCGAGGAAGACCGCTACAACGTCTACGCTTCGGTCAACCTGTACCGGCGCGACGCGATCCCGCTGGGCGAGTGGTACGACAAGAAGCCGAAGCAGCACTACGTCAACAACCCGAACTACATCAACAACCTGCGCATCGGTACCGGCAGCGCACCGGGCGTGTTCAACCCCGGCAGCTATTTCGCGTTCGATCCGGCCACCGGCGCGCGCGTGCAGGAAGCAGCACCGGGTTGCAACAACGTGATCACCGAAGCCTCAGGGACGCGTTGCATCTGGCAGACCTGGCTGAACAACGAGATCGACGGTGGCGCCGAGACGGAGCGCGCGACCGCTTACGTCAGTGCGCATTTCCTGATCGGCGAGAGCACCGAAGCCTTCGCCGAGGCGACCTATACCGACATCGACCTGCGCGCCAACGGCGGCACGCCGCGTGCCTTCAGCACGACCACCGGCAACCCGCAGACCTGGTTCGCGCGCAACACCGGCACCACCGTCAACCAGTTCCTGACCCCGTTCATGGGTCCGAACAACGTCTACAACCATGCCAGCCCCGAACTGAAGGCATTGATGGGCGGCGTGGTCGGCGTGCAATACCTGATGCAGGATGTGGGCGACAACTATTACGGGCAGCGCAATACCGACAAGAGCTACCGCGCGCTGGCCGGACTGCGCGGCAATCTCGGCGACTGGAACTGGGAAACCGCGTTCGCCACCGCCGGCTCGCATTCGACCACCTTCCAGACCGGCAACATCAACCTCGAAGGCTTCGAGCGCGCGTTCGGCCCGTACACCATCGACCCGACCACCGGCCGCGTGATCATCTCCGACAACCCGGCCTACCAGTTCGGCGTGATCAACGAATCGAATGCGGCGCTGCTGCGCGGGGCGTACCCGACCTTCGACATCCAGTCGTGGACCCGGCTGCATACCCTGGACGGCAAGATCGAAGGGCCGATCTACACCTTACCGGCCGGCGAAGTGCGCGCGGCGTTCGGCTTCAACGCGAGCCGCGAGACCTTCTACACCCCGGGCAACGAGGACGCGGCCAACGGCCTGATCACCCAGCAGGGTGGTTCGTGGTTCGACGGCGCGCGCAACACCTACGCGCTGTTCGCCGAGGCCGTCGCCCCGCTCACCGAGAAGCTGGAACTGGAAGCGGCGCTGCGCGTGGACAAGTACCCCAACTTCAGCGCCAACATCGCGCCGAAGATCGGCATCAAATACCAGGCGTTGCCGGAGCTGATGCTGCGCGGCACCTATTCGGAAGGCTTCCGCGCTCCCAGCCTGGCCGAGTCCGGCAGCGGCGGCGTGTTCGCACAGATCGGCGGCTATCGCGACGAGACCCGCTGTGGTGAAACCAACGCGATCGCCGATCTGCTGCTGCAGTCGAACCGCCCCGGCGACGTGGACCTGGGCAATACGCTGCTGAACTCCGATTGCAGCCGCAACGTGGCGCGCATGACCCAGCCCAACCCGGACCTGGAGCCGGAGAAGGCCAATATCGCCACGGTCGGCCTGGTGTTCGAACCGACCAGCTGGTCGTCGGTATCGGTCGACTACTGGTACATCAACCGCAAAAACGAGATCGTCGCGCCGGACTACAGCAGGCCGGAAGACATCCTTGCGTTGACGCGCTTCCCGATCACCGAGACCGACCGTGCCAACGAGGCTGCGCTGGCCGCGATGTGCGCCGACCCGGCCAGCGGCGTGGCCTGCCCCGGCACGCTGCCGACCTATTCCATCGGCAACGTCTCCAGCGTCATCGGCCAGTACAAGAACCGCGGCCGCACCATGGTGGACGGCTTCGATATCGATGCCCGTGGCCGTTTCGACCTGGACGAATGGGGCGCGCTGAATGTCGGCGTGGCCGCGACCATCGCCAACCGCAACATGTACAACTCCGACGATGGCAGCGGCTGGTACTACGGCAACTTCGTCGGGTATTACAACAACCCACGTCTGCGCGCGACCTTCAATACGGACTGGAGCTACAAGGACGTCACCACCAGCTTCTACATCAACTACGTCGGCAAGACCAAGTGGGCCTGGGACCAGATCGACGCGGTCGACAACAATTCGCAGACCTGCACCGGTAGCTACGTGGCCGTGGCGCCGAACCAGTGCGACGGCGCTCCGTCGTGGTGGACGGCCAACCTCGGCGTGAGCTGGCGGGCGACGCCGGGCCTGACCGTGGGCGCCACGGTGAAGAACCTGTTTAACCGCCTGCCGTTCTACGACCCGAACGACTGGATGACCTTCCCGGGCTACACGAATAATTTCGGACGCATCTTCAGTCTGACGGTGAACTACAAGTTCTGATTCCACAGGAGAGTTTCCATGCGCATCATCCGTTTCGCGGTGCTGTTGCTATGCCTGCTCACGACCAATGCCTACGCCGTGGTGGCCGGCGGCATGGTTGCGGTCGACCGCCAATGGCCGAGCAGCGAGGTCGGTTTCCTGGACGTGGAATTCGCCATCACGATCGCCCAGGAACCGGGACGTGACGGCTTCACCTTCTGGGCCGACCAGTTCTGGTTCAAGGGCGGCGACGGCGCCTACATCGGCCTGCAGCAGCGCGATGGTCGCAACAAGGCGCTGAACTTCTCGATCTGGAAGGCGACCGGCTGGGTCCCGCAGAAAGGCGCCAACTGCGCCTTCTTCGATCATGAAAACAGTGGCGTGCAATGCTGGATCGACTATGACTGGAAGGCGCGCACGCAGTACCGGATCCACGTCGTCGCCGAGGAACCGGGGCACTGGACGGCCTACATCACCGATACCGACAACGGCAGCCGCCGCAAGGTCGCCACCATCCAGGTGCCGTCGACCTGGGGCGGCATCTACGACACCTCCAGCTTCCTCGAGGACTACGCCCAGGGCGGCGACGAACGCGGCAGCTGCGCCGAAGTGCCGGCGACCAGCGCCGTCTTCCACCAGCCCCAGGCAGAGAACGGCACGGTGCTGCCGACGAGCAGCAATGCACGGATCTACGGCGTCTGCGCCACGATCGCACGCGCGTCGTGCACGCTGGAGCAGGAGTGCATCGCCTCGGCCAACGTGTACGGCAACCTCGGCGATCCGAAGAGCCTGCAGCACGAGGCCAGCGGCCAATGCCTGGAAGCGCGCGCCGGCGGCGTGGCCGGGCTCGAGGGTTGCACGGCCAGCAGCGCGCAGCTGTTCGAGCGCGACGACGACTTCCGCATGTCCATGCAGGCACAAAGCCAGTGCCTGCAGGTGGGCGAAGACGGCAGTGTGCAGTCCGGCGATTGTGTCGAATCGTCGATGCAGCGCTGGATTCCGGTCGCCGACACCAACGCGCTCTACCACGTCGGCAGCGGGCTGTGCCTGGCGCCGATCAAAGATGCGTCGGTGCGGCTGCAGGCGTGCAATGACAAGCGATCGCAGCGCTGGCGAATGATCCCGTAATCGCGCCGGTACCGCCACGACATCTTCGGCCGCATCTGCAACCGACGGTCACCTGCAAGTCCTGGTGACTGTCGCTGTCGAAACATCCGCGCCTTATCGCCCACAGGAGAGTCCACATGCTCAACATGCGCGCCGCCGTGCTGTTGCTGTGCCTGCTGCTTGCGCCCAACGCCCATGCCGTGGTGGCCGGTGGAATGGTCGCCATCGACCGCCAATGGCCTGCCACCGAGCTGGGCTATCTGGACCTGAGCTTTCCGACCACGATCACCGACGAGCCCGGCAATGACGGCTACACCTACTGGGCGCACCAGTTCTGGTTCAAGGGCGGCAACGGCGGTTATGTCGGCCTGCAGCAGCGCGACGGCAACAACAAGGCGCTGAACTTCTCGATCTGGGAGGCGACCGGTTGGACTGCCGAACCCGGTACTCAATGCGCCTACTTCGACCACGAAGGCAATGGCGTGCAGTGCTGGGTCGCTTACGGCTGGCAACAGCGCGTCACCTACGACATCCGCATCGTCGCCGAAGCGTCCGGCCATTGGGCCGCCTACATCATCGACACTGCCAGCGGCAGCCAGAAAAAAGTGGCGACCATCGAGGTGCCGGCCACCTGGGGCGGGCTGACCAACCGCACCAACACCTTCCTGGAAGACTATGCCCAAGGCAACCAGCAGCGTCCCAGCTGCGCCGCGGTGCCGGCCAGCAGCGCGGTGATGCACGCGCCGACGGCGGAGCAGGGCAGCGTCGGTTCTGTCTCCAGCACGGCCACTACCTACGGCGTCTGCGCCACCATCGCCCGCGCCAGTTGCACCGCCGAACAGGACTGCATCGCCGCGGCCAACGTGTACGGCACCCTCGACAGCCCGCAGCACCTGCTCAACGAACACAGCGGTTACTGCCTGGATACCTTGTCGGGTGGTTTCCAGGCCGGTCTGTGGGATTGCGCGGCCAACACCAACCAGCTGGTCGCGCGCGACGACGGCTTCCGCCTGCTGATGCGATCGCCCAGCAAGTGCCTGCAGGCCGATGCCGACGGCAAGGTGCGGCTGGCCGACTGCGGCAACGGCTCGCCCCAGCGCTGGATGCCGATACCGGGTTCCAGCGAGGTCTACAACGTCGGCGCACGCAAGTGCCTGGATCCGATGAGCGGTGCCGTTCGCGGCGCCTGGCTGCAGACCCACACCTGTCTTGCCAACGGTTACCAGCGCTGGCGCCTGACACCCTGATCATTTCCCGCGGATCCGGCGATCCGCATTCACTCGAACCGCGCTTTGCCAGTCGACGACGGAACTGGCTGCGGATGCAAAGGAGCACACCATGAACCGTAGAGATTTCATCCTGACCGGCGCCGCGATCGGCGCCAGCACGCTGCTGCCGAGCACGCCGGGATGGGCTGCCAAGCGTCGTATACGCGTCGGCCTGATCGGCACCGGCATGCGCGGTCAGGTGCTGCTCAAGGAGCTGGTGCGCCGTGACGACGTCGAAGTGGTCGCGCTGTGCGACATCGAGCCGCTCATGCTCGAGCGCGCGCTGCGCATGGTCGAGAAGGCCGGCAAGCCGAAGCCGAAGACCTTCGGCGAGAACCGCGACGGCCACGCCTATCGCCAGCTGCTGGAAGTGCCGGGCCTGGATGCCGTCATCATCGCCACGCCGTGGGAATGGCATGCGCCGATGGCGATCGACGCGATGCAGGCCAAGGTCGCGGTCGGCTGCGAAGTGGTCGCCGGCATCACCCTGCAGGACCACTGGGACGTGCTCAACACCCAGCGCCGCACCGGCACGCCGTACATGCTGCTGGAGAACGTCTGTTATCGCCGCGACGTGATGGCGGCACTGCAGATGGTGCGCGCCGGCCTGTTCGGCGAACTGGTGCACCTGCAGGGCGGCTACCAGCACGACCTGCGCGCGGTGAAGTTCAATTCCGGCAATCCCGAGCAGCCCTACGGCAGCGGCGCCGAGTTCGGCGAGAAGGGCTGGTCGGAAGCGCGTTGGCGTACGCAGCATTCGGTCGATCGCAATGGCGAGCTGTATCCCAGTCACGGCATCGGCCCGTGCGCGATGTACACCAACATCAACCGCGGCAACCGCTTCACCCGGATCAACAGCTTCGCCAGCAAGGCGCGTGGGTTGCACGAGTACGTGGTCGCCCAGGGCGGCCCGGATCACCCCAACGCCAAGGTGAAGTTCAAGCTCGGCGACGTCGTCACCACCACCCTGGCCTGCGAGAACGGCGAGACCATCATCCTGCAGCACGACACTTCGCTACCGCGCCCGTATTCGCTCGGCTTCCGCGTGCAGGGCACCCAAGGCCTGTGGATGGACCTCAACAAATCGATCCACATCGAAGGCCGCAGCCCGGCGCACAAATGGGAACCCTTCCAGGCGTACCAGGATCAGTTCGAGCATCCGCTGTGGAAGAAGTACGCCGCACAGGCCGAAGGCGCCGGCCACGGCGGCATGGACTTCTTCGTGATCCACGCCTTCGTCGAGGCCGTGAAAGCCGAAGCGCCGATGCCGATCGACATCTACGACGCGATCGCCTGGAGTGCGATCACGCCGCTGTCGGAGCAGTCGATCGCCAACGGTTTCCAGACCCTGGATTTCCCCGACTTCACCGAAGGCAAGTGGAAGGATCGCAAGCCGATCTTCGCATTCAACGACCGTTACTGACCGCGGTCGCGCGTCGACCCAATCAGCGTTGCGTCTGTCTCCAGACAGGCGCAGCTGCGTATTGCTTTTCTCGCATCCCGAGCATAACCACCATGCGAAACCTGTTTGTCTGCTGCCTGCTGTCCCTGCTGCTTGCATCAGGCGCCGTGCTTGCGCAGACGAAAACCATCGTGCCGCTGGGAGGAAACGCCTTCGTCACGCGGCCGGCTCCCGCGCATGAAGAACTCATCGACGATACGGGCCTGCACAACTGGACTTCGAACGAAGCCATCGTCAGCGTCTATTTCTTCGCGAAGCAGGCGGGCACGGTTGAGCTTTCGCTGGTGGGCGCGCTGCATGGCGCCAACCGCAGCACGGTCGAGGTATCCATCGATGGACAACGCAAGCAGGCGGTACTGGCCGGCACCGCGGCGTCCTCGATCCCGGTCGGCACCTTCACCATCGCCCGGCCCGGCTACGTCAAGGTGGATCTGCAAGGCGTGAGCACGGACGGTGGCTATTTCGGCGATGTCTCCGGCCTGGAGGTCGGCGGCAGCGCCGCCGCGGCCGGCCTCGCCTTCGCGGACGATCCCGCCAACTTCTACTGGTCGCGGCGCGGACCCTCGGGACACCTCAACTTCACCGTCCCGGAGCACACCGAATATTTCTACAGCGAGATCACCGTGCCGAAAGGGCACGACCGGATCGGCTCCTACTTCATGGCCAATGGTTTCTCGACCGGCTACTTCGGCATCCAGGTCAATTCCGAAACCGAGCGGCGCGTGCTGTTCTCGGTGTGGGATTCACCAGGTGGCAAGACCACGCTGGTGAAGAAAGGCGACGGCGTGAGCGCGCAGGACTTCGGCGGCGAGGGCACCGGCGGGCAGAGCTTCCTGCGTTACGACTGGAAACCCGGCAGCAGCTACCGCTTCATCACCCGCGCACGTCCGGATGGGCGCGGCAACACCTTGTACTCGGCCTGGTTCGGTGCGCCCTGCCTGCCCGGTGCCGACGACTGCGAATGGAAGTTCCTCGCCACCTGGCGATACGAAGGAGTCTCCAGCTATTTGACCAAGGCGCATTCCTTCATCGAATCCTTCTACCCGGAACTGGGTCATCTCGAACGCATGGCGCATTACGGCAACCAGTGGGCCATCAGCAAGGACGGCGTGTGGACGGAACTGAAGTCGGCGCGCTTCTCGGTCGATGCGACCGCGCGCAACCGCCAGCGCCTGGATGTCACCGCCGGTGCCACCGCTGACAGCTTCTACATGCGCAATGGCGGCTTCTTCGACAAGGCCGCGGCGCCAGGCACGCATTTCACGCGCAGTTCGGCGCAGGCCAAGCCGCGCGTGGACCTGGACGCGCTGCCCGAACCGCGGTGATCGCGAGCCACCCCACTGCCGTACGCGACGCGCGCCGTTCAGCCCTTCTGAATGCCCGCGCCGCTAGACTTCGCGCGTCTCCGCCGCCAGCCCATCGCCATGTTCCGCCACCGTTCCACCGCCCGCTGCCTCGTCATCGTCCTCATCGCGCTGCTGGCTGCCTGCACCCGCGGCGGCAAGAAGGAAGCGCCACCGTCCGGAGAAACCTTCGGTGCCGATGACACCTATTCGCGCAGCTATCCGATTTCCCAGGCGCAAGCCTGCGAAGCCGCACGCCGTGCGCTGCTGGGGCAGGGCTATCTGATCAGCAAGGCCGGTGCCGAGGTGGTGGAGGCCAACAAGACCTTCCAGCCCGATGCGGAGACGCATACCCAGCTCAACGTACGCATCACCTGCGTGCCGCAGGGCGGCGACCAGGCGATCGTGTTCGCCAACGCGGTGCAGGATCGCTACGCGCTGATGACCACGTCCAATTCCGCCAGCGTCGGCGTCAGCATGCTGGGATCGGTGTCGTTGCCGGTCGGCAGCAGCGGCGCGAACCTGGTACGGGTGGCCAGCAACACCGTGCAGAACGTCGACTTCTACAAGCGCTTCTTCGAACGCGTGAAGTACTACCTGCCATCGGAAAGCGACAAGCCGACCGCACCGCCGCCGCCGGAACCCACCACGCCACCCGATCCGCCGCCGGCTTGAACGGTCGATCTGACGTCGGCGATCAATCGCCTGGCTGAAGGTAGGCACGCAGCGCGTCAGGCATGTGCGGTGTCGGCCGCTCCGGTGGATCGTCCTGCCGAAGCTCGAGATACAGCTCGATCGCGCGCAGCAGTGCCTGCGCGATCGAAGCCGTTTCTACTGTGGCCATGGTGAGGGACAGCGCGGCATCGGCAGCGGCATCGGATTCGATGCGTCGCACGCCGCGCTGCGGTCTGCCGGAACGGCGATGCAGCAGCGGCCCCAGCACCTGGTCGCGGAAGTAGGCCAGCATGCCGAGGGCTTCGTAGCGTTCGCCGCGCAGCAGCTTGGCGGCCCCGTAATGGAGCCAGATCCAGGCACGGTCCTCGAACCACTGCGCCTCCCGGTCCGGCCAATGCACGGACGCGGCATCGAGGACCGCGCCGATCCGTTCCGGTTGCCGTGCCCACAACAGGCATGGACGTTCGACCATGTGCTGCAAGTCCGTTTCCACCACGAACTTCAGGTCGACGTGGATCAGCGGCGGACCGAACAGGCAGATCAGCAGGCGCGGCTCGCCGACGTGTTCGCCGCTGAATGCCGCCAGCAACGAACCGAGGCGTGCGGCGATGGCGGGACGCTGCGCCATGACCTGCGGGTAATCGCCGGCGCGCACGACCACCACCAGGTCGAGGTCGGATTGCGCGTCGAAGCCGCCATGCAGCATCGAACCGCCCGCCAGCACCGCATCGATGCGTGCATCGTCGCCGAGAACGGACAGAATGTGGGCCAGCGTGGCGGCGTGGACCGCCGGCAACTCGCGGGTCATCGTGCTTCTCCAGACGGGTAGGGCAGCCTAGCCTGCGCGATTGCTCACCGACAACCCGTGCCGGGGGCGCACCATCACCGACACTTTGCAGTGCGGACCGCATGGTGGCGCTGCAAGTGGCAGCGACGGCGACGAACGACCTTCAGCGTTTGTCGATTGCACTCCGTCAACGCTGTTCCCGCTTGCCATGCTGGCCTGGCGCCATGCTTCGGGACGACGACGCCACACGAGCCGGGTTGACCCGGCCGCAAGCTGCGCGTCCGTATTTCAAATTGCGCGAACAGCAGATTGCCGTGAAATGACAGACCGGTCGCGGCACAGGCAAGCCGAACTACGCCGGCGTGTCGCGCAGACGCCGCTCGAACAGCGCGAGCATGCGTCGCCAGGCTTCCGCGGCCGCTTTCTCGTCGTAGCGCGGCGTGGTGTCGTTGTTGAAGCCGTGCTGCGTGCCCGACGGCTGGAACAGCGCGTATTTCACGCCGGCGCCCTTCAGCGCCTTCTCGTACTCCGGCCAGCCGGCATTGATGCGCTCGTCGTTCGCGGCCAGCACCACCAGCAGTTCGGCCTGGATCTCCGGCACGTCCTCCAGCGGTGCTGCGTTGCCATAGAACGGTACGGCCGCCGCGATTGTCGGCACGTGCGCGGCGAGATAGTTCGCCATGCCACCGCCCCAGCAGAAGCCGACCACGCCAAGCCTGCCGTTGCCGCCATCGATGCCGCGCAGCATCTGCGCCGCGGCCACGAAGTCGGCGCGGGTCTTGTCCTGGTCGAGCTTGGCGAACTGCGCACGCGCCGTGTCCTCGTCGCCGGGATAACCGCCCAGCGGGAACAGCGCGTCGGGCGCGAAGGCGATGTAGCCCTCCAGCGCCAGCCGCCGGGTGACGTCTTCGATATGCGGATTCAGGCCGCGGTTCTCGTGCGCCACCAGCACCACCGGTAGCGGGCCGCTGGCCTTGGCTGGCCTGGCCAGATAACCGCGGGCCTTGCCGTAGCCTTTCGGCGAGGCGAACTCGAGATATTTCGTCGACAGCCGCGCGTCGTCCGGCTTGACCTGCTGCGCGGCGGCGAACTGAGGGCTCAGCGCGGCCAGCAATCCGGCCGCACCGGCGGCGCCGACCGCGAAACGCGCCGCGCCGGCGAGGAAGCCGCGACGGTCGATCAGGCCATGCACGTACTGGTCGAACAGGCGCATCACCTCCGGATCGAAATCGCTGGCCTTTGGGCGGGTGTCGGACATGGTGGCCTCCGCGGCATGTGAGGAGTGCAGCAGATAAGCCAGCGTGGCGTAAGACGACGTGAGGCCGCAACTCTCACGTCGTCGCGGTCAACAGCACCACCATGCCGATCGGCCTATGGACGGACGTCGCTGCCGACGACATTGTCCGATGATCTGGGGCGTATGCTCCGCACTATTTTCCGCTGCAACGACAGGAGTCCACCGTGGAGCTTCGCCCGATCCTGCTTGCCCTTGCCGTAACCCTCGCCATCGCCGGCTGCGAGCGCACGCCGTCCACCGACGCCACGACGCCGGCCACGCCTGCGGCAACGCAGAACGCCGCCGCCAAGGCCGCGCAGCTCACGCAGCTCTACGCGGAGTACTGGGAGGAATACCTCAAACTCAATCCGCTCACCGCCACGTTCCAGGGCGACCCACGCTACAACGCCGAATTGCCGGATTTTGGTTCGGCCGCGTACCGCGCGCAATCCAGGCAGTTCACCAGCGACTGGCTGAAGAAGGTCGAGGCGATCGGTGCCGAAGGCCTCAGCGGCCAGGACCTGCTCAGCTACGAGATCTTCGTCGCCGATGCCAGGGAAGCGCTGGACTCCTACCAGTTCCCGACCTGGCTGCTGCCGGTCAACCAGATGGACAGCATCGCCAGCTTCGCCGTGCAGCTCGGCTCGGGTACCGGCGCGCAGCCATTCAAGACGGTCAAGGACTACGACGACTGGCTGGCCCGCGCCGGCCGCCTGCCGGTGCTGTTCGACACCGACATCGCCAACATGCGCGAGGGCATCAAGGCCGGCGTGGTGCAGCCGCGTGTGCTGATGGAGAAGGTGATCCCGCAACTGGACACGCTGATCGAGGACAAGCCCGAGGACACGCTGTTCTGGGGCCCGATCAAGCAGATGCCGAAGGAATTCCCAGACGCCGACAGGCAGCGCCTGACCGAGGCCTATCGCAAGTTGATCGGCGAGCAGCTGATGCCGGCGTACCAGGAGTTGCGCGACTTCATCGCCGACGAATACCTGCCCCATACCCGCGACACCTTCGGCCTCGACCAGTTGCCCAACGGCGCCGCCTGGTATGCGTTCAACGCGCGCCAGAGCACGACCACCGACATGACGCCGGCGCAGATCCACCAGATCGGCCTGGACGAGGTCGCGCGCATCCACGGCGAAATCCGGCAGGTGATGGCGCAGGTAGGCTTCGAGGACTCGATGCTGGACTTCTTCAAGTTCATGAAGAACGATCCGCGCTTCGTGTTCAAGAGCGAGGACGAGTTGCTCAAGGATTACCGCGCCCTCGAAGCGAAAATCAACCAGAAGATCCCGGAGCAGTATTCGCTGATCCCGAAGGCGCCGTTCGAGATCCGCCCGGTCGAGCCGTTCCGTGCCAAGTCCGCCGCCGGCGGCCAGTATTACCCGCCGAGTGATGACGGCACGCGCCCGGGCATCTTCTACGTCAACACCTACGACCTGCCGGCGCGCAAGACCTGGGCTGCCGAAAGCCTGTACCTGCACGAGGCGATTCCCGGCCACCACTTCCAGATCGCATTGCAGATCGAGCTCAAGGATCTGCCGTCGTTCCGTCGCTGGGGCGGAGAGAGTGCGTTTGCCGAAGGCTGGGGCCTGTACGCCGAGTCGCAGGGCAAGGCGCTGGGCGTCTACACCGATCCCTACCAGTACTTCGGTCGCCTGCAGGCGGAACTGTGGCGCGCGATCCGCCTGGTCGTCGACACCGGCCTGCACAGCAAGGGCTGGAGCCGCGAGCAGGTGATCGAGTACATGCTCGAAAACTCCGCCGCGTCCGAGACCGATGCGATCGCCGAGGCCGAGCGTTACATCGCCTGGCCGGGCCAGGCGCTGGCGTACAAGATCGGCGAACTGAAAATCCAGGCGCTGCGTGGCAAGGCCGAGCAGGCGCTGGGACCGAAATTCGACATCCGCGAATTCCATGCCGAGGTACTCAGGGACGGCTCGCTGCCGCTGGACGTGCTGGAGCAGAAGATCGACCGCTGGATCGCGACGAAAACGTCCGCGTAGGACCTTTGCGTCGAGGAAGCTCGGTTCCGATCAATGGCGGATGGCAAGCTGTCGGCTGGGTATGACGTGGCGGCCTGGCTGATGGAACGAAAGCCGCCGGAATGCGGCGGCTCTCGTGCTCCAGTGCGGATCAACGCGGCTCAGAAATCGAACCGCACCTGCAACTGCGCCAGGTCCAGATCGATGTCCTCGACTTCGAAGCGGCTGTACTCGCCGCGCAGCGCGACCTTGTCGTTGAAGCGGTATTGCAGGCCCAGCCCATAGGTGGGATCGCTGCCGCTGTCGTCGCTGCTGCGGGTCAGGCTGGGGATCGCGTTGTCCAGGTCCCAACGCTGGAAGCCGGCCTTGGCGTAACCGGAGAACTGCTCGGTGAAAGGCACGGTGCCGACCGCGGTCAGGTACGCCGCATTGGCTTCGAGTGCGCGGCCTGCGCCGCTGGCCTGCAGCTTGCCGAAATCGGCATAGCCGGCTTCGATACCGAAGTAGCGGTTGAACTGGTAACCGCCGAACGCCGAGAACGCGGTGTCCTCGTCGTCGTAGGCGGCTTCGTCGACGAAGGACTGGCCGACGCCAGCACCAAGATAGAAACCGGGTTCATCGGCCGCCTGCGCGCCGAACACGGCGGCGCCCAGGACAATGACCAGCAAGGCGCGGGACAACATCTTGTTCTTCTGCATGACTGATCTGACTCCTGCTACGGACATCGCGACGTGGGGAAGGAAGCGCGATGCATCCGTGCGACGGGCCCTGGCGGAATGCCTGGGCAGCCATCGCTGTAGACATGAAATGGGCGCCGGAGCGATGGACAAAAGTGCGGATACCAGGGACGAAATGTCCCGCGCATGGGACATTGCCGGCGGCTGCTGCAACGCGGTTCGCTGCGTGCGTGCTGCCGGTTCCGGAGGCGGCTGCTACGATGGCCGCCGTATCCATGCACGGCGCACGCGATGACTTACGGCCTGGGCGATTTATTCGGCTACGTTACGTTCGGCCTGCTCGGCCTGCTGCCGATCGCCAATCCACTGTCGAGCGCGGCGGTGCTGCTGGCGCTGACGGCGCGCCATACCGTGCGCGAGCGCAACCGCGTGATCAACCGCAACACGGTGTACGTCGTCATCATCATGCTGGTCTGCTACTACGTCGGCAACGCGGTGATGAGCGCGTTTGGCGTCTCCATTCCCGGCCTGCGCCTGGCCGGCGGCATGATCGTCGCGTACATCGGCTTCACCATGCTGTTCCCGTCGCAGGTCAGCGAGACCGAAACGCAGGTGGACATGGCCGGGGACGGCGGTGCCCGGGAACTGCGCGACATCGCCTTCATTCCACTAGCCATTCCGGTGACCAGCGGACCGGGCACCATCGCCTACATCATCAGCGCCGCGGCGATGGCTCCGGATGACATGCCGTTCCTGTACGAGAGCCTGATCGTGCTCGCGGTGGTGCTGGTGTTCGCAGTGATCCTCTGGATCTGCCTGCGCGGCGCCACGCAGATCCGGCGTTTCCTCGGTGATTCCGGACTGGATGCGTTCTCGCGCATCATGGGCTTCGTGATGGTCTGCATCGGCATGCAGTTCATCATCAACGGCACGTACGAGATCCTGAAGGACTGGCAGATCGTCACTGTCTGAGCATCGCGGCGCGCCCGTGGCGCCGCGCTTGCGGATCGATTCAAGGCGTCGTGACGGGCCTGTCCGCAGTCGCTGCAGCCTTGGGCTGGGATGCGTTCGCCGGGACGATGACGGCTTCCGTCCGTTCGATCAGATAGGGAAAGAACGGGTTCGAGTTGAGTCGCAGGATCGCGCTGGGGCCCACCAGCAAGGTGCCGCGCTCGCCGCGCGGTGTGAAGGCGCCGAGGTGGATGCCGAAATGATCTTCCGGACCCGGCGTCACGCCATACAGTGCGTCGGTGACAGGAAACGGCAGGGCCACGTGCGACAGTGAAAAGATGTCGGGCGGATAGCGCAGTGCAAGCGCGCGTTCGCGTGATGTGGTGGTGCCGGCTTCGGTCGTACGTTCCACCATCTCTGCACGGCCCGGCGCGACATTGGCGATGATCGTGGAGCGGTAACGTTGCGGGCCGTTCGGCAGCAGCCTTTGCAATGCGTTGCCAGCGCCGGGCTGCAGCAGAGCGTCGAAGGCGACGTTGCGGTTGACGTCGAACAGCACGATCTCGCTGCCGTTCGCCGGCAGCTGCGCGTACAGGCCCGTCAGCACATCGCGCGTGTTCACCGTCGCGTCCACCACCGACTGGAAGGTGAGGACCGGCGCCAGCTTCGACAGCTGGCCTTGCTGGTTCAGGCGAGCCATCTGCGTGCGCAGTGCGTTGGCGACCAGCCACGACTGCCGCGCGCCGTTGACCGGGAACGAGTTGTACTTGAAGGGGTTGTATTCGGGTTCGATGCCCAGCCAGGCGGCCTTGGCGAAGGCGGGAAACACCGCCGGCCAGGCCGCGATCCCGGCAAAACGCGCGGTGCCGGTGATGCCGATCATCGGCGATATCAGCAACAGGCGATCCGGTCGCGCCAGCTGCTTGTCCTCGATGGCGTCGAGCGCGTACTTCATCGCCAGCGCGCCGCCATTGGAATAGCCGACGATGTGCAACGGCACGTCATCGCCTGCACGGCGACGCGCCTCGCGCACGGCCAGGCGCGTGGCTGCCATCCACTCCCGCCACGATGCCTTCGTCAGCGCACCGGGCACCGTGCCGTGCGCCGGCAGGCGCAGGCCGACCGCGACATAGCCATGTTCCCGGTAGCGCCGCGCGATGTGGCGCAGGCTGTAGGGGGAGTCGGTCAGTCCGTGCAGCAGCACGACCGCACCGCGTGGAACGCCCGCCGGGTCGAGCACGTAGGAGCGGTTCCAGTCATGGGCGAAGCGGCCCGGATACATCGATGCGCCTTCGTAGTAGCGATTGCTGGGTACGCGCATCGGGGTATCCAGCTGCTTGCGCATCCGCGCATGCACGGCATCGAACAGGCGTGCTTCGTGCGCGAGGTATGCCGGCCAGTCGGCGGCGTCCAGTGCCTTGGCGCCCAGCTCCTCGGGCACATAGGTATGCCATGGCTGCAGCGGCGGACCGCGCTGCGAGTCCCAGATGCGGATCGACAACAGGGCGACGACGAAGATGAGCAGCAGCCACAACAGGCGTTTCAACCACACGACCACCTTCGCCGGCATTCCGTAACCCCTTTATGTGATCGGGCAATCGCCGCGGCATTGTGCCAAAACGAAACCCTGCCGCCCGCCCGCCTTTCGACGGCGATATTTGTGAAATCCGCGTGACGAACGACCCCGGCACGCAGCGCGAAGATACGATGACTTCGATCGAAGAAGCATGTCAGTATCGAAGCCGCGCCACCATTCCCACGGCGAAACATTGCAGGTGCCGAAGGGTGTGTCACTTACTTCAATTGAGGGCAATGCGATGAAAGCTCCACGCTATTTTGTCTTACCTGCGGTTCTTTCCACTGCAATGTTGGTTTCTGCATGCGCGTCGTCGCCCACCAGCAGCCGTACTTTCTCCAGCAGCGAGGCCGGTGTCCAACAGACGGTGCAATGGGGCGTGGTCGAGGCCGTTCGGCCGGTGACCATCCAGGCCAGTGGCACCGGCGTCGGCACCGCCACGGGTGCGGTCCTGGGCGGTATCGCCGGCAGTACCGTGGGCGGCGGCAGGCGTGCCAACACGGCCGGTGCGGTGGCTGGCGCAGTAGCCGGCGGTGCGGCAGGCAATGCCATTTCCGGTAGCAACACCACGGGCGTCGAGTTCACCGTGCGCCTGGAAGAGACCGGACAGACCGTGGCTGTCGTGCAGGCCGGTTCGGTCAACGACTACCGCGTCGGCGATCGCGTCCGCGTCACCTCGGACGGCAGGACCACTCGCGTCAGCCGCTGAAGCCGCGCATCTCAACGTCATTGCTGATGAGCGGTGTACGGAGGACGCGTTGGATCATTTCAATTTCGAGGACGATGCGATGAAGATTTCCCGTAGTTTTGCCTTGCCTGTCGCGCTTTCGACGATCGTCCTGCTTTCGGCCTGCGCCTCCGCGCCGCCCAGCAGCAGCACTTTTTCGTCGAGCCAGGCCGGCGTCAAGCAGACGGTACGATGGGGCACGATCGAGGCCATCCGCCCGGTGACGATCCAGAGCAACGGCTCCTGGATCGCCACCGCCACGGGTGCCGCCCTGGGCGGCATTGCCGGCAGCACCATCGGAGGTGGCAGGCGTGCGCCTGCGGCTGGTGCGGTGGCCGGCGCGGCGGCTGGCGGTGCCGCCGGCAACGCCATGTCGGGAAGAAGCACCGAAGGCGTGGAGTTCACGGTGCTTCTGGAAGAGACCGGTCAGTCGGTCGCGGTGGCGCAGGTCGGTTCCGTGCATGACTACCGTGTCGGTGATCGCGTCCGCGTCACGTCGGACGGCACGACCGCCCGCGTCAGCCGCTGAGGTCGCGTGCCTCGCACGAGCGGGTTGATCAGGTCCCGATCGCGGCAGGCAATGTGAACGCCCCGTCCATCGCAGGATGGACGGGGTTTTAGAAAGGGTGAATGCCGCCGGCTGCGAGAGCAGGCACCGCTGCGGTTTGCCGTAGATGCGTATCGAAATATCCGCGGCTCAGGGGCGAGCCGATGCTGGACCGATAGGGGAGTCGTGTGATCGCAACGTTCCAGGAATCCAGCCGCCGTACTTCCGCCACTTCGCTGCTGGCGATGCCGGTGGGCAAGCATGGTCCATCACACCTCGCCAATGCACTGTCATGGATGCTGCTGTGCGGCCTGCTGGCAACCGGAGTCTTGCAGGCGCAGACCCACACCGACCATATCGCCGACCTGCTCGATACGCCCGGCAGCGCCGGCCTTGGTTTCATTTCGCGGATCGAGCAATCGCCCTACATCGACGGCGGCCACCGCACCGACCTGCTGCCACTGTACCTGTACGAAGGCGAACGCTTCTTCCTCAATGCCGACCGTGTCGGCGTGAAATTCGTCAACGACGACACGCACCGCCTGGACGGTTTCCTGGGACGCCGGCTGGAAGGTTTCCCGGAAGACGAGATGCCTGAAATCCTGGAAGGCATGGACGTGCGCAACACCAGCATCGACCTCGGCGTGGCCTACCGGTACGCGCAACCCTGGGGCACGCTGCGGGCATCGGTTATGCACGACGTCGGCGGCATATCCGAAGGCAGTGAACTGCGGCTGGGCTATTCCTACGACTGGCGCGGTCAGCGCTGGCTGCTGCGTCCGGACATCACCGTGGCCTGGCGCGATTCGAACCTCAACAATTACTACTATGGCGTGGCGCCACACGAGGCCACGCCGGAGCGGCCGGCGTACGCGCCCGGCAGCGGCGTCAACGTATCGCTAGGCCTGTACGGCACTTACGGCATCCTCAAGAACTGGCGCCTGCTCGGTGGCGTATCGGTCACCGCGCTGGACAGCGACGTGCGCAACAGCCCGATCATCCGCGACGACCTGCAGCCGGCGCTGTTCGTCGGCGCCGTCTACGACTTCGGCACCGCCATCACCCGCTGGGACGACGACCAGATTCCATTGCTGGTGAAAGTGTTCTACGGCCGCGCCTCGGCTGATGGCTGCCACATGGCCAACATCATGACCTTGTCGTGCACGTCGCTGAACCACGAGAACCCCACCAGCGTCACCGGCGTGCATGTCGGCCGTCCGTTCCTGGAACGCGTCAACGGCTGGCCGCTGGACTTCAACGGCTATGTCGGCCTGCTGTTCCGCGACGAGAACGGATTGCAGGCCAACGGCTGGCAGGTGGACGCCTACATGAAGGCGTTCTACTACGGCTTTCCGTGGAGCCGCCGGGTCAATACGCGGTTCGGTTTCGGTTTCGGCATTTCCTATGCCAACCATGTCCCGTGGACCGAGGTAAGCAGCCAGGCGCGTCGCGAGCGGCCGACCTCCAAGCTGCTGAACTACCTGGACCCGACCATCGACGTCAACGTCGGCGACATCTTCCGCTCGGAAAACTGGAGGAAAACCTACTTCGGGCTGGGCATTTCGCACCGGTCCGGCATATTCGCATCGTCGCGCCTGCTCGGCAGCGTCAACGGCGGATCGAACTACATCTATGCCTATCTTGAATCAGAATTCTGATCCTCGCGGCAAGCACGCCAGGAGATGACGATCGAACTTTCATGGCGCACGGACCATCCTGCGGCATGATTGAAGAAGCACTGAAACCACAGAAACATCGGGAGCGTCGCCATGAAGAAACTGCTGCTATTACTGCTTGCCACCCTGCTTGCGGGTGCCTGCGCGCACAACACCCTCAGCACCGAAGACCGTCTGGCGCTGTTCCGCGCCAATGCCGGTGAACCGGTCGAGCATTTTCAGTACTCGCGCAACCTGCGCTGGACGCCGCTCGGCGACCAGGCGCTGGCGGTATGGCCCGGGCGCAACCAGGGTTACCTGCTGGAACTGCGCGCGCGTTGCCCGGACCTCAATTTCGCCAACGCGATCCAGATCACCAACTCGATGAACCGCGTCAACGCCCGCTTCGACAGCGTGATCGTGCTGTCGCGCCCGGGTGGCAGCAACAGCATGCGCGTGCCTTGCCGCATCCAGACCATCCAGCCGCTGGACATGGACGGGCTGCGTTCAGACAAGTACGAAATGCGTGAAGCGCAGTCCGCGGAACGCGCGCCGGGTACTACGGAAGAGTGATCGTTTCGGCTGCCGCGCCGCCTGCCATCGGGAGGCGCGGACAGCTGCGAGGAAGGACTAATGTCGTGCCAACGCGCCGCCGCTGCGTCGTGGATCGGCCTAAAGATCGGGAGAATCGCCATGAAAAATTCGCTCGTACTGCTGCTCGTACCGCTGCTGTTGACCGCCTGCGCGCACACGTCCGGCACTGCCGACCGCCTGGAACTGGCCCGCGCCAATGCCGGCGCGCCGGTCGACAGCTTCCAGTATTCGCGCAACCTGCGCTTCACGCCGCTCGGTGACCAGGCACTTGCGGTGCGCGCCGGGGCCGAGCAGGGCTATCTGCTGGAACTGCGGACACGCTGCGACAGCCTGAATGTCGCTCAGTCGATCGCGATCACCAATGCAGGTGGACAGGTCAGGGCCGGCCAGGACAGCGTGCGCGTGTTGTCGCGCCCGCCCCGGAATGCACCGCGGCACCCGCTATGTCGCATCGACACCATCAAGCCGCTGGATCTGGACGGCATTCGCGCCGGCAATCTGGAGATGTACGAGACGCAGCCGGAAGAAGCGGGGGCAGTACAGGAATAGCCGCCGGCGGAGACCGCCGGCACGGCGTCGACGTCGTGCCGGCCTACGCATGCACGGTCATGCCGGATGCCGATTCACACGTCGTCTATCCGCCCACCAACACGCTCAAGTGCGTGGCCGAAGACGTGTGGATCGTCGATGGGCCGGTGATCCGTTTCGGCATGCCCTGGCCGAAGATGCCGTTTCCCACCCGGATGACGATCCTCCGCACGGCCGGGGGCGATCTGTTCCTGCATTCGCCGACGCCGCTGACGCCGCAGCTGAAATCACAGATCGATGCGCTCGGCGCCGCACGCTGGATCATCGGTCCCAATCGCATCCATTACTGGTGGATACCGGAATGGCATGCGGCGTACCCGGATGCGCAGGTCTATCTGGCGCCGCGGATCAGCGAGCAGGCGCGCGGACGCATCGATTTCGACACCTGCAAACTCGATCGCGATCGTGGCTATCCCTGGGATGCGGAAATCGCGACGCTGCCGGTCACTGGCAGCTTCATGACCGAAGTCGAGTTCTTTCATCATCCCAGCCGTACGCTGGTACTGACTGATTTCATCGAAAATTTCGAGAAGCACAAGCTAGGCTCATGGTTCCAGAGTTGGCTGACGCGCCTGGGCGGCGTGCAGGATCCGGATGGGCAGATGCCGCGCGACATGCGCGCGACCTATTCACGACAACGACCGCAGCTGCGCGCAGCAGTCGAACGGATGATTGCGTGGGATCCGGCGCGGATCATCCTTGCGCACGGACGCTGGTATCCGGATCACGGCGCCGCCGAACTGCGGCGCGCGTTTCGATGGTTGCTGTGACGGCCGCAAAAATAACGGGCAGCTAACAACCGTCGGTACACACATGCGACCGCTTCACTTCATCGCTACGGTCCTTCGCGGAAAGTACCGATACTTTTCGGTAGTGGAGACAGGCCGTGGCCAGAAAGATCGAATACAACACCGGGCAGGTGCATGAACTGCTGCTGCAGGCGTTGGAAACAGAGCGCGGTGGCATCAAGATCTACGAGAACGCCATCCGCGCTGCAGTGAACGACGACTTGCGCAAGGAGTGGGGCGAATACCTGGAAGAAACCCGCACGCACGAGAAAGTGCTGCTCAACGTACTCGCCGAGCTCGGCATGGATTCCGAGGAGAAAAGCCCGGGGCGCGACGTGGTAGCGCACCAGGGCGAAGCACTGGTGACCGCGATCCAGATGGCGCGCAAGAACGCAGACGCCACCGGCGCGGAACTCGTCGCCGGCGAATGCGTGGTACTCGCCGAAACCAAGGACCACATGAACTGGCACCTGATCGGCCATGTCGCCAAACACGGCACCGGGCCGGAGGCGAAGGTGCTGCAGGCCGCCTTCGAAGCGGTGGAGAAGGACGAGGACCATCACCTGTATCACACCACCGGCTGGACGCGGGAACTATGGATACAGTCGCTTGGATTCCCCGCCGTTCTGCCGCCGCCGGAAGAGGAGAAGAACGTGGAAACGGCAATTGGCGCGTCGCGCGCTGAACAGGCGCGTGACAAGCTGCTGTAGCCGGCCTGGCGTGCCCTGTGGTTGCCCTTTACGAACGTTGAAATCGCCTTTCGAAGTCAGGGTTTGACGGAGCGTGATGCGCGCACGTCGGCCTGCATCGCGGCCTTCATCAGTTCGACCGCCTGCTCGCGGCGTTGCGTTGTCTGCGCCGCGATGCAATCGCGGGGTACGCCCAGTTCGTACTCGTTCATGTGGGCATCGGCGGCGGTCGCCAGGATGCACGAGTCCGCCGCGATGCCGGTCAGCACCAGTCGGCGGACCTGCAACTGCTCCAACAGCAGGCGCAGCGGCGTGCAGAAGAATGCTGAGTGCTTCGGCTTGAGGATGAAGTAGTCGTCGCGTTCCGGCGCCAGTTGCTGCGCGATGGCTGCGCCGGGAGCGCCATCGTGTGTGCAGATCGCCACCAGTTCACGGAAGTCCGATTGCCACTGCATGAAATTGTCATTGATGTAGATCACGGGGGCGCCCGCCGCCTTCCAACGCTGCTTGAGTGCCGCGATCCGTCGCGCGGCGGGCAGTGCCTGTCCCAGCAGGCGCGGCGCTCCTTCGAAATCGAAGGGGTTGATCATGTCGACGATGAGCAGCGCCGCGTGGGTGGTCATGTCCGGGTGGCAATGCGTGGACGGAAATCGTTCCGGAGCATCGAAGCAGAGCATCGCCAGGGTGGCGATCATGTGAACCGTATTCACGACAACATGATCGACCGTGCCGGAGCATCGTTGCCGATGATGACGACTTCGGTGTCCAGTAGCAGGCCGGTCCTGTTGTTCAACAAGAACCGGGATGTCGATCCGGCCGGGCACGATCACCTGACCCGTGTCGCCATGGCCCAGCGCATCGCTACGCTGATCAATGGGCACTACGCCGGCGTGCATGACAGCAGCGCCATCGCCGGGCACCCGTACTTCATTCCCGACAACACCCTGCTGCGCGAGGATTGCACCGTCCTCGGCATTCAAGGCGAGGACGATCTCTACGGCGGCGTGGTGCCGCATGCCTTCCTGACCAACAAGACGATCAGCCATCCCCTGCCCGACATGCAGGCCGTGGCGCCTGACAGCTGGTCGCCACGCCTTGCCCAGCGCATCGGCAATACGGTACTGCCGGGCTACTCCGCATTCTCGCGGAACGATGCGCAGCTGGCCGGGGAGCGTCTGCTTGAAGGGGGCCGCGTACGCGTCAAGCGCGCTGCAGGCGTAGGCGGCGAGGGCCAGGCAGTGGTCGATTCGATCGAAGAACTGATGTCGGTCCTGGATGGCATCGACCGGAATGAATTGTGCCAGGAGGGTGTGGTGATCGAACGCGACCTCGACGACGCGCTCACCTACAGCGTTGGCGTGCTGCGCGTCGCCGGTCGGCAGTTCGCCTATTGCGGCACGCAGTTCATGGTCGAGGATCGCAATGGCATCGAAGTCTACGGCGGCTCGGAACTCCATGTCGTTCGCGGCGGCTTCGCGCAGCTGCAACGGCTGCTGGCCGATGACGAAAGGGTAGAGGCGACAGGAAAGGCCATCCAGTACGACGCGGCCGTGTCTGCAGAATTTCCGGATTTCTTCGCCTCGCGCCGTAATTACGATGTCGCGGCAGGCCGCGACAGCCGCGGCCTGCGCCATTGCGGCGTGCTCGAGCAATCCTGGCGGATAGGCGGGGCGACGCCGGCGGAGATCGCCGCGGTCGAGGCGTTGTTGGCAGAGCCTTCGCTGGATTCGATCGTGGCGTCGACGCACGAACTGCATCGCGCCGGGCCCGTACCCGCAGAGGCACGCGTCCACTTCGACGATCCGTACAGCCGTTCCGGTCCGATCCTGAAATATTCGCGGGTGCACAGGCATGGAAATCCGACTTGAGCCGGTCGAAATCGCGGTGGATGAGGAATCGGTGCAGGGCACGCTGCTGGCGCCGACCCGGAAAATGCCAGCGGTGCTGTTCGTGCACGGCTGGGGTGGCAGCCAGCAACACGATCTCGTGCGGGCGCGCGAGGCAGCTGGGCTGGGCGGCGTGTGCCTGACCTTCGATCTTCGTGGTCACGAAAGCACTGCCTCGCAATGGGAAACCGTCAACCGCGAGTCGAACCTGCGCGATCTGCTCGCCGCCTACGACTGGCTGACGGCGCAGCCCAACGTGGATCGCAGCGCGATCGCCGTGGTCGGCATCAGCTATGGCGGCTACCTGGCGTCGATCCTGACCACGCTGCGGCCGGTGCGATGGCTGGCGCTGCGTTCGCCGGCGCTATACAAGGACGAAGGTTGGACCTTGCCGAAGCGCCAGCTGCATGCCGATCCCGACCTCCCGCAGTTCCGTCTGCGTGCGCTCGAGGCGCATTGCAACCGGGCCTTGCAGGCCGCCGCCGCCTTCACCGGCGATGTGCTGATCGTGGAAGCGGAACTCGATACGGTGGTGCCGCACCAGGTCATGGAGAATTATCGCAACGCGTTCACGCGCGCGCGTTCGCTGACCTCGCGTGTGCTGTCCGGCGCAGACCATGGCCTGGCGGACAAGAAGGCGCAGCAGGACTACACCCGCGTGCTGATCAAATGGCTGACTGAGATGATTATTGGCGCGCGTGAACAGGCCGCCAAGGCCAAGGTGGAGGAACACAGGCCCAAGGTGCCGGCTCCATCGACGCGATGAATCCGCTCAGACGCGGTCGTCGATGCCGACGATTCCAGACTGCTTGGCACAGTGCGCGCAGCAGTAGAACTTGCCGTCGTGCTCGGCGCCGTGGCCGATGATGCTGCATTGGCAGTGAGAGCAGCGTGGGGCCAAGGCGTGGATCGCGCACTCGAACGAATCGTAGGTGCCCCGACGGTCGCCCTGCACGATATCGAAGGACTTGTCGTAACTGTTTCCGCAAACATCGCAGATGCCCATGGTGCATCCTCCTGAGGGTAGTTCCGTGTTGAAGCGAGCGTGCTAGCCGCGCGGGCCGCCCATGACCGGCAGCACGACGCCGCTGATGTACGAAGCCGTTACTGGCGACGCCAGGAACACATAGGCGGGCGATATTTCCTCCGGTTGCGCCGGGCGTCCCATATCGCTGTCCTCGCCGAACTTCGCTACTTCCTTGGCGGCGCGGTCGGCGGGATTGAGCGGTGTCCAGACAGGGCCCGGCGCAACCGCGTTCACGCGGATGCCGCGCGCCAGCAGGTTGCTGGCCAGCGACCTGGTGAAGGCGTGGATGGCGCCCTTGGTGGCGGAATAATCGAGCAGCGCCTTGCTGCCGAAGATGCCGGTCTCCGATCCGGTATTGATGATGCTCGCACCATTGCCCATGTGCGGCAGCGCGGCGCGCGCCATGTGGAAGTAGCCGCCGATGTTGGTCTGCAGGGTTTCCTGCAGATGTTCGTCGGTCATGTCCTCCAGCGAGTCGAGGTGCTGCTGGAACGCGGCGTTGTTGACCAGGATGTCGAGCCGGCCGAAGGTCTTGACCGCCTTGCGCACCGCGCGATCGCAGAAGCGCGGGTCCTTGACGTCGCCGGCGATGAGCAGGCACCTGCGTCCCTCGTTCTCGACTTGATCGCGCGTCTTCCTGGCATCGACATGTTCGTCCAGGTAAAGCACGGCGACGTCGGCGCCTTCGCGCGCGAACAGCACCGCGACTGCGCGGCCTATGCCGGAATCGCCGCCGGTGATGATCGCGGCCATACCCTCGAGCTTGCCGCTGCCGACATAGTCCGATGCCAGGAAGCGCGGTTGCAGCTGCAGCGCATACTCGTTGCCGGGTTTGGCCAGGTGCTGCCCCGGCATCGGGTTCTGCGGTTGTCTACGCGCACCGGCCTGCACCGGTTTCGGCTTCGCCTTGCCGCTGCCGCGCTTCTTCTCGATCGCGTCTGCACGCTCCTGGATCGCACGCTGCCGGGCGACGGTTTTCTTGCCGCCGGTGCCGCGGACTGTGGAAGTCTTCCTGGACACCGCCATGCTTCACCTCGCACTAACGAATCTTGTCAATGAGGTAATGATAGAAGTCGATCTGTCGACAGGCGGTGAGATGAAAGTGCGGGAGCCCCCGCTCAGTGGCTTCGGCACTGCATTCGCAGCGCTATGATGCGAACCAACCCTTCATCACAGGAGCAGACCATGCCGCCGACGACCATGCCGTTGCCGATCACGAGAACGATGCTTGCGGCCGTCCTGCTCGCTGTGGCCAGCATCGCCAATGCCGGCGAGTCCCGGAAGTTCGGCGAGATGATGCCTGCCGGCGAGGCCGTGCGGATTTCCGTCGCGATCGCCGCCCACCAGGACTATGCCGGCAAGGCGCAGCGCTTCAGCGGACGCATTGCCGAGGTCTGCCAGAAGGAAGGTTGCTGGCTGGTACTGGAGGACGACGGCCAGAGCGCACGCGTGATGATGCGCGATCACGAATTCGCGGTACCCAAGGACGCCAGCGGCCGCGCCGAAGTCCATGGCGTGCTGTCGCGCCACCAGTTGACTCCGGAAGCGGTGAAACACATGCAGGAGGAGAGCAGCAGCGGATTGCCGGTGTCGGACGTGGAATACCGCATCGTCGCCGACGGCGTGGAAATCGCCGGCTGAGGCGCCACGATCGTGCGATTCGATCGCGTCCTGTTTTTACGCAGCGCTGGCATGGGCAGAAGCCTGTCCATCGTCATCGGCGCGTTGCTGCTGTCGGCATGCAATCCGCCCGCGCCGGCTCCAGTCGCGCCGGCGGTCGATACGCCGACGGCTACTGGCGATGCGACATCCGCGCCGGCGGGCAGGACGCCCGAAGCCGTCACGGCGCGAGCCGACGCCGCCGCTCCTGCAAAGGATGCCGCCGCCGAGCAGATGATCGACGAACGCATCGAACGCCTGCTCGGCGACCACCAGCGCTATCGGGCGGTCTTCGAGCAGTTCCAGCAGGCCGTGGCCGCACACGATGCCACCGCTGTCGCCGCCCTGGTCGACTATCCGTTCACCGCGACCATCGATGGCAAGCGCGTCGTCATCGACGATGCGGTGAGTTTCGCCGCGCGTTACCGCGAGATCGTGACGCCCGCCACCGCCGCGGTCATCGCCGGGCAGCGATCCGCCGATCTGATGGTCAACGCGCGCGGCGTGATGTTCGGCAGCGGCGAAGCCTGGTTGAACGGCATCTGCAGCGATGCGGCCTGCAAGCACTTCGATGTCAAGGTGGTCGCGATCCAGCCCGGTGCCTGAACCGAATTTCGATATCCACCCAGAGGATTCCCATGAAGCCGACGTTCGCCACTTCGATCGCCATCATCGCAGCCATGCTTGCGGTGGCCTGCAACAAGCCGCAACCGGCCGAAACCGCATCGACCGCTGCCGCGCCGGCATCGCCCGCAACGCAAGCGTCCACCGCCCCCGCTGTTGCGGACGATGCCCTCCCGGCTTTCGTCGGCAAGGTCTGGCAGGTACAGGAATCGTCGGCGATCGCACCGGGCACGCGCTACAGTTTCCTGGTGGACGGCAGGCTGGTCATCGATGCCGAAGGCGGCACGCCCGGTTATGGGAAATGGACGTACGAGAACGGCGCGCTGACGATGATCGAGGAAGGCGTGTCGTATCCCACCGACATCCTCAAGCTTGATGCCACCACCTTCCAGATCCGCAGCCACAATCCGGGTGAGCCGGTGACGATCACGCTGGTGCCGGCCGAGGGCGTGCCGTTGCCGACCGTGCCGGCAAGATAGGAAAAACATCGAAGCACATCGCAGGCTCTGCAATCCGCGAATGGACGTCACCGCCCGCACCGCGGTCTGGATCATGACGCTGCTGGCCGGCGCGATATGCGCGGACGCGCAGGCGCGCACCGTGTATCGCTGCGTGCGCAACGGCACCGTCAGCCTGGCGACGGCGCCGGAGCCGGGCTCGAAGTGCGTCGCGAAGGCCATCGACGACAATGCCGTGGTCACGCCCAACCTGTGGGGCGAGATGGGCGTGATCAGCGGCACGCTGTACGAGCGCCAGCAGGACGGGAAAACCGTGTACAGCACGCGCCGGCTGCCCGGATCGAGGGCGTACCTGAAGTTCACGGTGAAGACGCCGCCCGGTTCGTCGGCGCATGAGGGGCTGGGCAGGATCGGCAAGCCGCAGTTGAAGGTGTTTGCCGCGCAGTTCAAGGCGGCGGCCAAGGCGACGGGTGTCGATGCCGCCTGGCTGCGTGCGTTTGCACACGCGGAGAGTGACTTCGATGCCGGCGCGGTATCGTCCAAGGGCGCGCTCGGGGTGATGCAGCTGATGCCGGAGATCGTCGAGGAATACGGTGTCAAGGATCCGTTTTCGTCGGCCGAATCGATCAACGCCGGCGCGCGCCACCTCAGCCAGCTGAAACGGCGCTACAAGAACGATCTGGCGCTGGTGGCCGCGGCCTACAACGCCGGCATCGGCGCGGTGACGCGTTACGGCGGCGTACCGCCGTACGCCGAGACCCAGGCCTACGTCGCCAAGGTGCAGGCATTGCACGATCGCTACCTGGTGGCGATGGGCCGCAAGGAAACGCCGGCGAAGTAGCAGAGCGCCTTGCTGCTATGGCTTCGGCGGCGGCGTCAGCTTCAGCAGCTTCGCGTCGCCGCCGTCCTGCAGCAGCCAGATCGCGCCATCCGGACCCTGTTCCACTTCACGGATGCGCTCGCCCATGTCGAAGCGCTGCGCTTCGCGCGCCTTGTCGCCATCGAATTCGATCCGTACCAGCGACTGCGACGACAGCCCGCCGATGAAACCGTCGCCCTGCCAGTCCGGGAACTGCCTGCCGGAATAGATGATGAAGCCCGCCGGCGAAATCACCGGGTTCCAAGACACTTCCGGCGCGTTGAATTCCGGGCGCGTGTCGTGGTCGGGGATCTCGCGGCCATCGTAGTGATCGCCGTTGGAGACGATCGGATAGCCGTAGTTGGCGCCGCGCTCTATCAGGTTCAGTTCGTCGCCGCCCTTGGGACCCATCTCGTGCGCCCATAACCGGCCCTGCGCATCGAACGCCAGTCCGAGGATGTTGCGGTGCCCCAGCGACCAGACCTGCGCGCTGACGCCGCCCTGCTCGGCGAACGGATTATCGGCCGGCACGCTGCCGTCGTCGTTGAGGCGCACCATCTTGCCGAGATTGGATTTCATGTCCTGCGCGGGGTCGAACTTCTGCCGCTCGCTCGAGCTGATCCACAGCTTGCCGTCCTTGTCGAAGGCCAGGCGATGGCCGTAGTGGCCGCGACCGGAAACCTTCGGCACCTGCCGCCAGATCACCTTCAGGTCGGACAGGCTGCCGCCGCCGTCGTTGTCCAGCGTCAGCTTTGCGCGCGCGACGGCGCCGCCGCGCGTGTCGCCGCTGCCTTTCTCGGCATAGCTCAGGTAGACGATGCCGTTGCCGGCGAACTTCGGATGCAGCAACACGTCGCCGAATCCGCCCTGGCCGCCGTAGTCGACCTCGGGCACGCCGCTGATCTCGCCGACCTGTTTGCTGGCGATGTCCAGCAGCTTCAGCTTGCCTTCCTTCTCGGTGACCAGCAGTCGGCCGTCGGGCAGGAAGGTCATCGCCCAGGGCTCGTCGAAGTCGGCCACCTCAGTGGTCACGAACGGCTCGCTGCTGGCAGCAGCCGTGGCCGTGGCGCTGGCGTCGCCGTTCTGGGCGGCGTTGCTGGCGCCATTGCAGCCGGTCAACAGCAGAGCGGCGCCGCAGGCGGCGGTCAACAGGGAATGCTTCATGGCGGGCTCCGGCGAAGAAGAGGTTGGCTGGGTATTTCAACACGATCGTGTGGCGGTGCATGTCATCGCGATCACGAAGTGTGCCACCGCGCCGTGGAAGGCGGCATCACCGGTCGCGCCTGCAAAAACGCGAACTGCGACGCAGCTTGCCGTCGCGCCTGACACACATCACCGGCGTTGTGGTTAAGGCAACGTAACCCTAACGATCAAGCCGTCGTCAGGATTCAGACTGGCGCTGGCAAGGTGCGGACGTGCGGCCAAGACCGTGCACTCCATCCTTACCTGTTCCATGGAGCCAAATCATGAAAACGAACAAGCGTTTGATCCCCCTGCTGGCGCTCACCGCAACGTTGGCCGCTCCCCTGGCCTTCGCGCAGTCGACCACCCCGACGCAGTCGGCAGAACCCACCGCGGCGCCTGAAGCCGCCGCCCAGGCAGCTCCCGCCGCCGGCGCCAAGACCAAGACCTGGGCCGACGTGGACAGCGACAAGGACGGCAAGATCAGCAAGGCCGAATCCGCCGCCGAACCGGCCGTGGGCCAGATCTTCGACCAGGCCGACGCCGACAAGGACGGCAACCTGACCACCGACGAATACAAAGCCTTCGTTGCCAAGGCCAATGGCGCGCCCAAGGCCGACCAGGGCGGCTGATCACGCATCCCGGCCCGGCCTCGCGCCGGGCCGGCCGCGAACGGCGTGCCCCCGCACGCCGTCGTTCCAGACATCGAGGGAGTTCCGCAATGAATATCAAGATGCGCGATGTATCGCTGGCGTTGCTGACCGCCAGCGTATTGACGATGGCGGCCTGCGCCAGCACCCAGGATGACCCGACCGAACCGCCGGCCGACGCCACTGCACCGGTGGACGAAGCCGCGACACCGGCGACGGACGCCAGCAGCGTGCCACCGCCGGCCGACAGCACCACGCCGGCAACCACGCCGTAAGTCACATGCTTCGATCGCGTCTGCAACAATCGCTGCGGGCGGAATGCTGCAAACGCAAAGGCGGCCACGGCCGCCTTCGTCGTATCGACGCGTAAACTGCACGGATGCAGAACGCACAAGCACATGCGCACGACGACAACGCGATACGCCTGGTCGGTTTCGACGGCGACGACACCCTGTGGCGCAGCCAGGACTATTTCGATGCCGCGCAGGTGGAGTTCGAAGGCATCGTCGGCGGCTATGCCGACCTCGGCGACGTCCGCGTCCACGAACACCTGTACCAGGTGGAGAAACGCAACCTGGCGCTGTTCGGCTACGGCGTCAAGGGCATGGCGTTGTCGATGATCGAAGCGGCGCTGCAGATCACCGGCCAGCGCATGTCCGGCGCCGACGTGCAGCGCATCGTCGCACTGGCCAAGTCGCTGCTGCAGCATCCGGTGGAACTGCTGCCCGGCATCCGCGAAGCGGTCGAGCGCATCGCGGCGGAACGCGACGTGGTGCTGATCACCAAGGGCGACCTGTTCCACCAGGAAGCCAAGGTGCGGCAATCCGGACTGGCGCACGTCTTCCGCCGCATCGAGATCGTCAGCGAAAAGGATGCCGACACCTACACGCGCCTGTTCGGCGAATTCGAGCTGGCGCCGGCGCAGTTCCTGATGATCGGCAATTCCCTGCGCTCGGACATCGCCCCGGTACTGGCGCTGGGCGGCTGGGGCGTGCACATGCCCTACCACACCACCTGGGCGCACGAGAGCGAGGCCGAAATCCGCGCAGGCCAGGCACGCATGCGCAGCGTGGATTCGGCCGATGAACTGCCGACGGCGGTGCGTGAGCTCGCGGCGCTGGCCGATCGCGGCCGGAATCCGCCGGCTGATGCCTGAATCGCTGAAGCAGGCGGCACCGCAATGGGATCCGCGAGCGGCATGGCGTGAATGCCATGGACAAGCCCCGCTGGAGGCTGGCCCAGCTTAGCGTCGGCTAAACCTCCGAGAGGCGCATCGCAAACATTAAAAAGCGGTTCACCGCGCGCGCCGCATCTTGGCGCTGTCCGCGCAACGGCGTGGATTCCCCAAGGAGAGAACGACGATGACGATACTGTCCCGCTGGCTGGCCCCCGCCTTGCTTGCCGTCGGCTTCGGTTTCGCTGCAATGGCGCCGACGCCCGCACGGGCCCAGGGTGATGAACTGGTGCGCGTCATCGTCGATGTCGCCGACGTCATTTTCCGCAGCGGCCAGCCCTACTATCGCCACGATAACCGCTACCGCTACGACGACCGCCTGATCGTGGTGCACGACCGCTACCGCGGCCCGATCTACTACCGCCAGGTGCCGCGTGCCGTTTATTACCGCGACTACAACCGCTACCGCAGCGGCCCGCCATACGGCAATGCCCACGGCTACTGGCGCGATGGACGCTGGTGGGATGGGCGCCGCTGGCACGACCGCCGGGACCATCGCGAATACCGGCGCTGGCAGACGAGCAATTCGTGGCGTGACCGCGATCACGATCGCTACGACCGCAAGTACAAATACAAGTACAAAAACAAACATGGCCGCGGCCATGGCCGGGACGACGATTGAGCGTTGCAGCGACTCTGTCATGTGGCATTCGAAGGCGGTGCCGTCATCCGGCGCCGCCTTCGGCGTTCAACGGAACCTCAATTTCGCGATGCTAATCTGGGCGCAGCCCATCCGGTCCACAGGAGTTCGTCATGCGCATCACTTCATTGTTCGTCGCGGCGGTGCTCGCGCTGGCGGCATTGCCGCCGGCGCATGCGGCCGGCCCGATCGACTGCCGTCTCAAGTTCAGCATGTCCGGCTGGTCGGCGTTCTACAAGACGTCCTCCGGCGAGGGCGTGGTGAGTTGCGACAACGGGCAGAGCATGCCGGTGCGGATCAGCACCAAAGGCGGCGGCATCACTTTCGGCAAGTCGCGCATCGACAACGGCACCGGCGAGTTCTCCGGGGTCTACAACATCCGCGACATCCTCGGCGGCTATGCCGCGGCCGAGGCGCATGCCGGCGCCGGCAAGTCGAGCAAGGCGCAGGTGGTCACCAAGGGCAGCATCTCGCTGGCGCTGGCCGGCACCGGTTCGGGCTGGGACCTGGGCGTGTCGTTCGGCAGTTTCGTGATCGAGCCGCGCTGACCGGTTGTCCTCGCGTCGACCTGCGCATAGCGGGCAGGGCAGTCAGCGCGGCGAGACCACGCCGCCGTCGACTCCCTGCGGCACCTTCAGGGTTTTCTCGACATCGTCGCCGAGCCGGTGCGCGAACCAGCTCAGGCTCAGGCCGTAGGCCAGCGCGAGCACGGTCAGCAGGCCAGCGCCGGCCAGCCAGCGCCGCAGGCGGCTGGAACGGGGAGGGTGACCGGGACGTGGACGCATGCTGCGCTCTCAGGCAGGACATCCATGGCAACGCAAGCCGCGAATGGATACGGCCAGCGGCGATCCCTGGCCGGCCCGCTGCGGCACAATCCCTTTCATGAAGCCACGCCTCGTATTCCTGCCGTACCTGCTGTTCCTGTGTGCACTGGGCGCGTGCAGCCGCGCGCCGGCACCCGACGATGCCGCCGCCGCGCTGCTGGAGCATGATGGCCGAGTGGCCTGGCAGGGCATGCTGGCCTGCGCCGATTGCGACGGCATCGACACCTCGCTGTCGCTCGACCGTCGCGGCGGCCAGCGTGATTACCTGCTGATCGAAAGCTACCTGACCGAGGGCGGCGCCGAGCGCTTCGTCGAGCGGGGACGATGGCAGGCGAACGACGACGCCCTGATCCGACTGCGGGCGATCGATGGCGGCGAGCGCGTCTACGCCCTGCAGGCCGATGGCCGCCTGCAGCCACGCGACACCAAAGGGCGCCGCTTCGCAACGCGCGATGGCGATTTCCTGATGCCGGCGATGGCGTCGAGCGGACAGTAATGCCGGCCATGCCCGGATTTTCGTGGAGGACCGCATGGACAATTCCGTGAGATGCCGTTCGGTGTGCGGGTTGCTGGTACTGGTGCTCGCAGCCGCCGGCCTCGCACCAGCCTCGTTGGCCGCCGAGCCGGCGCAGGCCGAGGGGCCGCGCAGCGGTGATGCCTGGGTGGATCGCCAGCTCGACGACATCAGCCGCTATGGCGAGCGTTACCGGGATGCCTTCATCGACGAACTGGTGCGCTATCAGGCCACGCCGCGCGAACTGGCGCAGGAAGTGCTGGCCGCGCGCTGGACGCCCGGCGACCTCTACTACGCCTGCGCGATGGCGCAGGCCATTGGCCAACCCTGCCGCAACGTGATTGCCGAATGGACCCGCGACCACGAGGGTGGCTGGGCGGACGTCGGCAAACGGCTCGGGATCGCGCCCGGTTCGCCTGCGTTCCTCAAGCTCAAGCGTGGTTTCGTGGCCAGCTACGAACATTGGGCGCGACCGCTGGAACTGGATGCGGAGTTGCGCCGCGCGTTCCCGGACAGGGCCAAGGCGAAGTCCGCAGGCAGCGACCGCAAGGATGCGGACAAGAACAGCCAGTAGCCGACGGCCCGGCTGTCGGTGCCGACGCGCCTTTTTTAGAGGGCGTTCATGGCCCGTGCCGATCATGTCCGGACAGGTCCATGGCGCCATTTGACAGCCATCTCAAGGAGAACATCATGCGAACCACGATCAAGAGCATTGTCCTGGCAATGGCACTGGCCGCCGCAAGCGGTGGCGTGCAGGCCCAGGACTTCGCGTTCGGGTGGAACCCGCGTACCGGCGACATGTGGATCGACCAGCGCCTCGGCGACATCAATGATTACGGCTACCGTCATCGCGACCCCTTCATCGATGAAATGGTCGTGCACTACGGCGCCCCGCGCGTACTGGTGCGCGAATTGCTGGTCGACCGTCACTGGGCGCCGGGCGATGTCTACTACGCCTGTTCGATCGCGAACATCCTCGGCATTCCCTGTCGCAACGTGGTGGAGGTATGGGATCGCGATCATGGACAGGGCTGGGGTGCGATCGCCAAGCGTATGGGCATCAAGCCGGGGTCGGCGGAGTTCCACCGCCTGAAGAAGGGTTTCGTGCCGAGCTACGATCGTTGGGGACGTACGATCGTGCTGGATGCGGACCTGCGTCGGGACTATCCGGATCGCGGAAACGGCAAGACTGGTTCGCGCGGCCAAGGCAGTGGCAAGAGCAGCACTGTGCACGGGAACTCCGGCAAGTCGTCCGCATCGCACGGCAAGAGCAGCAAGAACGACATGGCGCCAGCGCCAGGCAAATCCGGCAAGTCGTCGAAGTCGCAAGGCGCCGGCAAGGACAAGGGTTCCGGCAAGGACAATCAGAAGGGCGGAAAAGGAAACGGCAAGCCGCGCTGAGCCGCACGCATGGCCGGCAGGGCCGTTGGTGCCGGTCGTGCCGTTCGACGATGCCGACCGCGACCGGCTACTGCCGAAGCCCGGCTGCGCCGTTATCATCGCGGCATGTCCGCCGACTACCGCATCGTCGAATACGCCGCGCAATGGCGCGACGATTTCGCGCGTCTCAACATCGACTGGCTGCAGCGCTACTTCGTAGTCGAGGCGATCGACAACGAGGTGCTGCACGATCCGGAAACGCACATCCTCGATCCGGGAGGGCGCATCCTGTTCGCAGTCGATGCGCGGGAACGCGCCACCGGCACGGTGGCGCTGAAGCATGAGGGTGGCGGTGTCTACGAACTGACCAAGATGGCGGTCGAACCCGGCCACCAGGGCGCCGGCATCGGGCGCGCGCTGATGCAGGCGGCGCTGGCTACATACCGTAGCCTCGATGGTCGCGAACTGTTTCTCGAATCCAGCTCGAAACTGGTCCCGGCCTTGCAGCTGTACGCAAGCGTCGGCTTCGTGCACAAGCCGGCGCCGCGTCCCGGCTCGCACTACCAGCGCGCCGACGTGCACATGGTCTGGACGCCCGGGGATCCGTAACAGGGCTTGCAGCGCTGCCCGGAGTTCCAACACCCGACCCATTGCGCTGTCTGTATATCCCACCTGTTCGCGAAGGATCAGCTTGTTGCGCGCAATAACCACGGCGCTGCCCGGATCGAACACAACGACGGCGAAGCAGGTTCTGCTCCATGCGTGAAGGACCGCTTGCACGCCGAAAAAAATATACGAAACCTTTACGCCACGACAGCGGCAACCGCATGGAGGTTTTACTCGCCTCGGGACGAGACTGACCAGGTCGGCGGAATGTCTCCGCCTGGAAGCGATCCATGTCCCATCTCACTGCAAACACGCGCGCCATCGGCGCGTTGCCGGCCGCGCTCGCGGCCGTTTTCACAGGCGTGGCCGCGCTCGGCGCCAGTGGTGTCGCACAGGCGGTCGAAGTCGTCGGCAACGCCACGCTCACGACCGACTACGTCTGGCGCGGCAGCACGCAGACCCAGGGCGACCCTGCCGTGCAGGCTGGCTTCAAGGTGGCCGGCGAGTCCGGCTTCTATGGCTCGATCTGGGCCTCGAACGTGGAGTTCGCGCCGGAGACCCACGCCAGCAGCGAATTTGATTTCACGCTCGGTTGGGGCTGCAGCCTCGACGACGACTGGGCGCTGGACGTCAACGTCCTGCACTACCGCTATCCGTCGACCACCATCGAGCTCAACTGGACCGAGCTCAACGGCACGGCGACCTGGAAGGACAATTACTGGGCTTCGCTGGGTTATTCGGACGAAGCACTGGGCTACGACGAGAGCGGCATCCATGCACTGCTCGGCGCCAGGTTCCCGGTCAACGACAAGATGCGTTTCGAGGCGGCGATTGCCTACTACGACCTGAAGGACCTCAACGGCGACGACAGCGACGATGGCTATGCCCATGGCCTGCTCAGCGCCGTGTGGGCGTTCAAGACGCCCGGTTTACAAGCAAATATGGAAGCGCGCCTGACCGCGCATGCCACCGATTCGAGCGCGGAGGATTTCTTCGGCGAAGCGTTCGCCGGCAACCGCATCGAAGCGGCGCTGCAAGCGTCGTTCTGAAAGGAGAACCCACACCATGCCTGGCTGGCTTGCCTTGATCTGCGCGATCGCCGTGGTGATCGCCGCTGCCTATCTTCTGTTCGTGGTCCTGTACCCGGACCGCTTCTGAGTTCTCGACGATGAACGAATTCATGATCGTATTCGCGCTGGCGATCGGCCTCGGCTGGCCGCTGGGACGTTATCTGGCCGTAGTGATGCGTGGCGCGCCGATGCGCAGTGATGGCCTGTTCGGCTGGATCGAGAAGCCGATCTACCGCTTGATCGGCACCGATCCGACGCGCGGCATGGGCTGGCGCGGTTACGCCAAGGCGTTCGCGCTCAGCAACCTGGTCATCGGGCTGGTCGTCTGGATGCAGTTCATGACCCAGGCCTGGTTGCCGCTGAATCCCGACGACATCCCCAGCATGCGCTGGGACCTGGCGCTGCACACGATGGTGTCGTTCCTCACCAACACCAACCAGCAGCACTACTCCGGGCAGGCGCAGCTGTCCTACCTGTCGCAGATGGTCGGCATCGTCGGCTTGCAGGTGGTGACGCCGATGATGGGTCTGGCGATGGTCGTCGCCACGCTGCGCGCGCTGTTCGGTGGGCGCGATGAGATGGAAAAGACCGGCGCCACGACGGCGCCGGAAAGCGTCGCGACAGGGCATGCAGGCGAAGGTGTCGACCGCGACGTCGGCAACTACTGGGCCGATGTGGTTCGCGCGACGTTCCGTTTCATGCTGCCGTTGTGCCTGCTGTGGTCGTTGCTGCTCACCTGGCAGGGCGTGCCGTCGACCCTGGCCGCCGGGCCGACCATCACACCGGTCGATGCCAGCGCCGGGATGAAAACGCAGAAGATCCCGCTCGGCCCGGTGGCGCCGATGGTCGCGGCCAAGCAGCTTGGTTCCAACGGCGGCGGCTGGTACGGCCCCAACAGCTCGGTGCCGCTGGAAAATCCCACGCCGTTCTCCAACCTGTTGCAGACCCTCGCCATCGTGCTGATCCCGGTCTCGATCGCGTTCATGGTCGGCCCGTTCACGCGTCGACGTCGCCTCACCGCACTGGTGTTCGGCACCATGCTGGCGATGTCGCTGATATCGACCGGATTGTCGATATGGTCGGAAGCGCTTTCAGCCACGGCAAACGATCCGGCGCTGATGGAAGGCAAGGAAGTGCGCATCGGAGCGGAAGCCTCGGCGCTGTGGTCCGCCGTCACCACGCAGGTCAACAACGGCTCGGTCAACAGCATGCTCGATTCGACGGCACCGCTGACCGGTATGGTGGCGATGACCAACATGCTGATCAACGCGATCTGGGGTGGCGTCGGTTGCGGCCTGCAGCAGTACCTGGTGTTCCTGTTGCTGAGCGTGTTCCTGGCGGGTTTGATGACGGGGCGAACGCCGGAACTGTTCGGCCGCAAGATCGAGGCACCGGAGGTGCGATTGCTGGCGCTGCTGATCCTGCTGCAGCCGCTGGTCATCCTGGGTTTCACCGCGCTGACGCTGGCCCTCCCGTCGATCGCCGGCGGCTTTGAAACAGGAATCTCCAATCCGGGGTTCCACGGCATCAGCCAAGTGTTCTACGAGTACACCTCGGCCTATGCCAACAATGGCTCCGGCTTCGAAGGCCTCGCCGATGCGACCTGGTGGTGGAACCTGAGTTGCGCGATCGTCCTGGCACTTGGGCGATTCCCCGCCTTGATCGTGCCGCTCGCGGTGGCCGGCCTGATGGCGCGCAAACGCGCGGCACCGGAAAGCCTGGGCACGCTGCAGATAGAAACGGCGACCTTCGCGCTGACCCTGATCGCGGTGATCGTGATCCTGACGGTGCTGCAGTTCATGCCTGCGCTGGTGCTGGGTCCGGTTGCCGACCACCTCACGCTTATCGCGAACTAACAGCTGTCATCCCGGGCGCTGGTCGGTGAAGCAGATCCCTCACTGCGTTCGGGATGACGAGGAAGACATTCATGGATTACAAGACAAGAACCCGCGCCGGTCATCCGGCGCTGATCGATGCAGGCGCCTTGCGCCAGGCGACGACCGAATCCTTCGCCAAGCTGTCGCCGCGGCACCTCGTCAGGAGTCCGGTGATGGCGGTGGTGATGCTGGGTACGATCCTGTCGGCACTGATCGCGATCTTCGGCGCAGGCAACACCACCTTTGGCTGGACGGTGACCGTGATCCTGCTGCTGACGGTGCTGTTCGCCAACTTCGCCGAGGCGGTGGCGGAAGCGCGCGGTCGTGGCCAGGCCGCTTCGCTGCGCAGTGCGCGTCGCGACCTGGTCGCCCGTCGCCTCGACGGCGGCATCGGCAGCGAGCAGAGGATTCCGGCCGCGCAGCTGCGTCCCGGCGATATCGTGATCGTCTCGGCCGGCGAACTGGTCCCGGCCGACGGCGAGATCGAGCGCGGCGTCGCCACCATCAACGAATCCGCCGTCACCGGCGAATCCGCGCCGGTGCTGCGCGAGGCCGGCACCGACCGCTCTGGCGTGATCGGCGGCACCAAGGTGCTGTCCGACGAAATCCTGGTACGCGTTACCGCCGAGCCGGGCCGCAGTTTCCTCGACCGCATGATCGCGCTGGTCGAAGGCGCCAACCGTCAGAAGACGCCAAATGAGATCGCGCTGACCATGCTGTTGGCAGCGATGACGCTGAGCTTCCTGATCGTGGTCACCACCTTGCCTGCGCTTGGTGCCTTCGTTGGCGTCGAGGTCGACACGCTGCTGCTGATCGCGCTGCTGGTGTGCCTGATCCCGACCACGATCGGCGGCCTGCTGCCGGCGATCGGCATCGCCGGCATGAACCGCGCGCTGTCGGCCAACGTGCTGGCGAAATCGGGCAAGGCGGTCGAGGTCGCCGGCGATGTCGACGTACTGCTGCTCGACAAGACCGGCACCGTCACCCATGGCGATCGCCAGGCCACCGCATTCCATCCGCTGGCTGGCATCGATGCCTCGACATTGCGCGACGCGGCGCTGTTGTCTTCGCTGGCCGACCCGACGCCGGAAGGCAAGTCGATCGTCAAGCTCGCCCGCGAGCAGGGCAGCACGATCGCCGAGCCGGAGCGCGCCGACTACGTGCAGTTCAGCGCGCATACGCGGATGTCCGGCGTCGACGTCGATGGTCGCACGATCCGCAAAGGCGCCAGCGACTCGATCGTCAGGCATGCGCTGTCGCTCGGTGGCCAGGCTGTGCCGGAGCTGATCGCGCGTGTCGATCAGATCGCCCGTAGCGGCGCCACGCCTCTGGTGGTCGCCGAAGGCAAGCACCTGCTCGGCGTGGTGGAGCTGTCGGACGTGGTCAAGCATGGCGTCAAGGAACGCTTCGCCCAACTGCGGGCGATGGGCGTTCGCACGGTGATGATCACCGGCGACAACCCGTTGACTGCGGCCGCCATTGCCGCCGAGGCCGGCGTCGACGACTACATCGCCGAGGCCACGCCCGAAGACAAGCTCGCCCGCATCCGTGCCGAGCAGGCCAGCGGCAAGCTGGTGGCGATGGTCGGCGACGGCACCAACGATGCGCCCGCGCTGGCGCAGGCCGATGTCGGCCTGGCGATGAATTCCGGCACGCAGGCCGCCAAGGAAGCCGGCAACATGGTCGATCTGGACTCCGATCCGGCCAAGCTGCTGGCGGTGGTCGAAGTCGGCAAGCAGCAGCTGATCACGCGCGGCGCGCTGACGACGTTCTCGCTGGCCAACGACGTGTCGAAGTATTTCGCGATCCTGCCGGCCATCTTCGCTGCGGCGATTCCGCAGATGACCGCGCTGAACGTGATGAACCTGTCGAGTCCGGCCAACGCAGTGCTTGCGGCGTTGATCTTCAACGCGCTGATCATCCCGGCACTGATTCCGCTGGCCCTGCGCGGCGTGCGTTTCAAGCCGGCCAGCGCAGTGTCGCTGCTGCGCCGGAACATGCTGGTTTACGGCGTGGGCGGCGTGATCCTGCCGTTCATCGGCATCAAGTTGATCGACATGCTGCTGTCAGCAGTCGTGGGAGCCTGAGATGAGTACTCGTGATTTTGTGCTGGAAAATGGCTACAACCTGCGTGGTTCGGTCGGGCTGATGCTGGTCGCCTTGCTGCTGATGGGCCTGTCGTATTCTCTGGCTGCTGCCGGCCTGGGCCGCGTGGCATTTCCGCAGCAGGCCACCGGCAGCATCATCGAGCGCGACGGCAAGGCGGTCGGCTCGACGCTGATCCCGCAGCCGTTCGTCGCCGACGGCTATTTCCAGGCGCGACCCAGCGGCCCTAACTACGACCCGATGGCCGCTGCCGGCAGCAACCTGGCGCGCAGCAATCCGGATCTGCGCAAGCGCATCGACACCGCACGCATCACGGTCGCGGCACGTGAAGGCATTGCGCCGGAAGCGGTGCCGATTGAGTTGATCACGCAATCTGGCAGTGGTCTCGACCCGCACATCACGCCAGCAGGGGCGCGGGTGCAGGTGGCGCGCGTGGCGAAGGCGCGCGGCATGGGTCCGGCGCGACTCGAACGTCTGATCGCGCAGCATGTCGAAACGCGGCAGTTCGGCGTGTTCGGACAGGCGCGGGTCAACGTGCTGGAATTGAACCTGGCGCTGGATGCCGAAAAGTAGCGGAATAAACGCGCGGGGACTTGCCTCCAGTCGCGTAGGGCGCATTAGCCGAATGCGCCGGATGCCAAATGTTCGCAGCGTCGCATGCGGCGCAGTGCGCTTCGGCTATTGCGCCCTACAGGTCTGGATTCAATGACAGCCGAGAAGCCGGACCCAGCAGCCAGGCGCACAATAGCCACATGACCGACACGCGCGAAACCCAGGCCAATGCACTGCTCGGCGAACTGCAGCGCGAGCGCGGCGGGCAGTTGAAAGTGTTCCTCGGTGCGGCGCCTGGCGTCGGCAAGACCTACGCGATGCTGTCGCGCGCGGCCGAGATGAAGCGCCAGGGCATCGACGTGGTCGTCGGTGTCGTCGAGACCCACGGCCGCAGCGAAACCGCCGCGCTGCTCGAAGGGCTGGAAGTATTGCCGAAGAAGCAGATCGAGCACCGCGATCATCGCCTGCAGGAGTTCGACATCGACGCGATGCTCGCACGCAGGCCGCAGGTGGCGCTGATCGACGAGCTGGCGCATCGCAACGTGCCGGGCAGCCGGCACGAGCGGCGCTGGCAGGATGTGGTCGAGCTGCTCGACGCCGGCATCGATGTCTACACCACGATCAACATCCAGCACCTGGAAAGCCTCAACGACATCGTGCACCGGATCACCGGCGTGCGCGTCACCGAGACGGTACCGGATGCCATATTGGATCGCCTGCGCGACATCGTGCTGGTCGACCTGCCGCCACGCGAGCTGGTTGAACGCCTGAAGCAGGGCAAGGTCTATGTGCCCGAACAGGCGGCACATGCGCTGCAGGCGTTCTTCTCGCCCTCCAACCTGACCGCATTGCGCGAACTGGCGATGCAGACCGCCGCCGATCGCGTCGACAGCGACCTGCGCGATGCGCAGAGCGCGCGCGGCATCAGCGGCCTGGGCGTGCGCCGCGGCGTGCTGGTCGCCATCGACGGTCGCGGCCAGTCCGAATACATGGTGCGTGTCGGGCGTCGGCTGGCCGAACGTCGCGACGCGCCGTGGGCCGTGGTAACCGTGCAGGCCGGGCGCGTCTCCGATGCTAAACAGCAGCTGGAACTCGACCGCGCCTTCGCGCTGGCGCGACGGCTTGGCGGCGATGCCGCGGTTGTGCAGGGCGGCAATGTCGTCGACGGGCTGCTCGACCATGCCGCGCGCATCGGTGCGTCCGCGATCGTGCTGGGCCGCACGCGCGAGCGGCCGTGGGCGCGCATGTTCAACCGTACCCTGACCCAGCAGCTGATCCAGCGCGGCGCGCATTACGAGCTGACCATCATCAGCACGCCGGAAGCGCGCGCCCGTGCACGACGTTCCTGGCGCGACGTGCGCGGACTGATGAGCGGCAGCGATGCCGCGCTGGCCGTCGTCGCCGCGGCCGTCGCGGTCGCGCTGGCGTGGCTCGCCGAGCGCTGGGTCGGTCTCGAAGACCTGTCGCTGATCTTCATCGTCGCGGTGGTGCTGGTCGCGGCGCGCACGCGCATGGTGGCGGCGGTGCTGGCGGCGGCGCTGTGCTTCCTGGCCTACAACTTCTTCTTCATCGAGCCGCGCCTCACCTTCTTTATCGGCGCGCGCCAGGGCGTGATCACGGTGGTGCTGTTCCTGCTGGCCGCGCTGGTCGCCGGACGCCTGGCTTCGAAACTGCGCATGCAGGTGCTGGCCCTGCGCGCGGCGAATGCGCAGGCCACCGCGTTGCAGGACCTGAGCCGGCAGCTGGCAGGTGCAGCCGACCTGGGCCAGGTGGTACGTGCCGGACGCGAAGCGTTCAGGCGCACGCTCGGCATGGAGGCATGGTTGCGCATCGGCGAGCAGGATTTCCTGTCGCCGGGGATCACGCCCCCGGACGACAAGGCGATGGCCGCGGCCGCGTGGAGCCAGCGCAACCAGCAACCAGCCGGCCGTCATACCGATACGCTGAATTCGTCCGACTGGTGGTTCCTGCCGCTGGTCGACGACCGCGGTACTCTCGGCGTCGCCGGCCTGCGTGTTGGCGACGGCGTGCAGAAGCCGGGCATCGAGCAACGACGCCTCGCCGAAGCGATGGTGCAGGAAATCGCGCAGGCGATCGTGCGCACGCGCCTGGTCGACGATCTGGAGAACGCGCGCGTCGGCAACGAGACCGAACGCCTGCGCTCGGCACTGCTGTCGTCGGTGTCGCACGACCTGCGTTCGCCGCTGGCGGCGATCATCGGTGCGGCCAGCAGCCTGGACCACTACGCCGCATCGATGAGCAGCGACGATCGCCACTCGCTGCTGGAAACGATCCGGCTGGAAGGCGAGCGCCTGGATCGTTACATCCAGAACCTGCTGGACATGACCCGGCTCGGCCATGGCGGCCTGACCTTGAATCGCGACTGGATCGGTGTCGATGAACTGGTCGGTTCAGCGGTGGGGCGGATGCAGCGCTACCAGTCGGGTGCGCGTTTCGAAGTTTCGATCGAACCAGGATTGGCGCCGATCTGGGTGCATCCCGCGCTGATCGAACAGGCCCTGTTCAACGTGATGGAGAACGCCGCCAAGTTCTCGCCGCCGGGCGTGGCGGTGGGCGTCGATGCACGCCTGGTCGGCGGCGCCTTGCGCATCGACGTGCGCGATCGCGGCCCCGGCATCCCGGAGGACGAACGCAAGCGTATCTTCGACGTGTTCTACAGCGTCGAGCGCGGCGATCGCGGCCGCGAGGGCACGGGGCTCGGGCTGACCATCTGCCAAGGCATGATTGGTGCGCATGGCGGCAGCGTCGAGGCCTTGCCAGGCGCGGATGGGCAGGGCACCACCATCCGCATTACCCTGCCGCTGATCGAACCATCGCCCGGTGCCACGCCTGCAGATGAATGAGGATTCCGCCCACCCGCCGGCCGCCGCGACGCCGCCGCCGCGCATCCTGGTGATCGACGACGAGCCGCAGATCCGCAGGTTCCTCGACATCAGCCTGCGCGCGCAGGGCTACGCGGTGACGTTGGCCGACAATGGCGAGGCCGGGCTGGTCGCGCTGGCGACTCAGGGCGCCGACCTGGTGATGCTCGACATCGGCCTGCCCGACCGTGACGGCCACGAAGTGCTGCGCGAACTGCGTGGCTGGTCGCAGGTACCGGTGATCATGCTGACCGTGCGTGCCGGCGAAGCCGAAAAGGTCGCCGCGCTCGATGCCGGCGCCAACGACTACGTGACGAAACCCTTTGGCGTGCAGGAGCTGATGGCACGTGTGCGCGGCCTGCTTCGCCTGCATGCGCAACCGGCCGATACCGCGCCGGTGTTCGACGACGGCCACCTGCATGTCGACCTGGTGCGACGCGAAGTCGACCTCGATGGCGTGGCAGTCGGCCTGACCCGCAAGGAATACGCGCTGCTCGCGACGCTGTTGCAGCATGCCGGCCGCGTCGTCACGCAGCCGCAGCTGTTGCGCGAACTATGGGGGCCGACGCACCAGCAGGACACCCATTACCTGCGCATCCTGGTCGGCAAGCTGCGCCACAAGCTGCGCGACGATGCGGCCGCACCGCGTTACATCGCCACGGAGCCGGGCGTGGGATTGCGTTTCATGGGTGAAAACACCCGGTAGCCTACGGCTGCGCGCGTGCGACGTTGTGGAATTGTGTAACCCACGGTCCGGCGTTTACCCTTTCCGCCCATGATCCGCTCCGGCTGTCATCGCCTGCCGCTTGCCCTGCGCGTGTTCGTGCTGGGCCTGCTTGCCTTCGGGCTGGTGACGAAGCCGGTGCTGGCTTCGATCGGCGAACTGCACGAATTCGCGCACGACTCGACGCAGACGCATGCGCTTGCCGGCCACGAGGACCATGCGCAGGCGGCAGCCGATGCTTCCACGGACGATCGCCCGCATGACGAGCATCCGCAGGAAGAACGCGGCACCGACGCGCTCCACGCGCTGGTCCATTTCGTCCACTGTTGTGGCCAGACGCCGCTGGCCTCGTTGCCGGCCCTGGCGATCATGGCGACGCCGCCGGCGAGCGGCACGCTGTTGATGTCCGCGCCGCAGATGCCGCCGCAGGCGTTGTCGCTGGCGCCATTCCGACCCCCGATCGCAGTCTGACCGTACGACCCGGCATCGCCGGTATCCGTCACGTCTGTCGATTGGAGTGAACTCCCATGCGTCTGCATCCCGCGGCCCTGGCCGCGCTGGTCGTTGCGTTGTGCGCGGCGTCGCCCGCGCGCGCCAGCGATCGTGTTTCCCTCGACGACGCGTTCGCCCGCGTCGCCGACACCCATCCTGATCTTCGGCTGTTCGGCACGCGTACTCAGGGCCTGTCGGCCGAACTGGACCAGGCTACGTTGCGACCGGCGCTGGTCGCAGGCGCCAGCATCGAGAATGCGTTCGGTACCGGCGCGACCCGCGGTCTCGACGCCGCTGAACTGACGCTGAGTCTGGCGTCGGTACTGGAACGCGGCGGCAAGCTCGATGCGCGGCGCACCCTGGCGCAAAGCCGCATCGATGCGGTCGCCGTCGAACGCGAGGCGCGTCGCCTCGACCTGCTGGCGGAAGTCGCACGACGTTACCTGGCGATCGTGGCGGCGCAGCATCAACGCGACATCGCGCAGGCGGATGGCGCCCAGCGCCAGCGCACCGTCGCCGCTGCGCGGCAACGCTTGCAGGCCGGCGCTTCGCCGGAATCGGTGGTCCTGACCGCGCAGGCGGCACTGGCACGCGCGGAGCTCGACCATGCGCGCGCCGGACAGGGCTTCATTGCGGCGCGCCAGCATCTGGCGGCACTGTGGGGCGAACGCGATCCGGACTTCGACATCGTCGCGGGCGATCCGTTGCTGCTGCCGCAGGTTGCCGCGTTCGGCGAACTCGGCGACTGGCTGGAGCGCACGCCGGAACTGGCCCAGTTCGTCGGCGAACGCCGCATCCGCGACGCACGCCTGCAACTGGCGCGGAGCGAACGCGCCGCCGATCTCGACTGGCAGTTCGGCGTGCGTCGCCTGCAGGCCGACGACGACTACGCCCTGGTCGGCAGCGTTTCCCTGCCGCTGGGCGCGGGCCGGCGCGCCGAACCCGGCATCCGCATCGCCGAAGCGGAATTGGCATCGCTGGAGATCGAGCGCGAGGCCAAGGGCCTGTCGCTGTATTCGACGCTGGCCGAAGCGCACGGCCGCTACCAGATCGCGCGACTGGAAGTGCAGCGCCTGCGCGACGACGTGCTGCCCAAGCTCGGCAAGGCCGAGGCGGCGGCGGAACGTGCGTATCGCGCCGGTGCCACCAGCTATCTGGAATGGGCGCAGCTGCAATCCGAGCGCACCACCATGCGCAAACAGCAACTCGAAGCGGCGCTGGAAGCCCAGCGCGCATTGATCGAGATCCAGCGACTCACCGGGCAGGCGTTCGTCGCCTCCGCCGACACGCAAGGTTCCGCGCCATGAAAATACATCGATCGATAGGCATCGCCTCCGCTGCATTTGCGCTGGCGCTGTTGCTTGCCGCGTGTGGCGGTGGCACATCCGCTGAAAGCACCGGCCATGGCGATGAAGCCGGGCATGCGGAGGGCGAGCATGCCGAAACAGGTCATGCCGAAATCGAAGCCGCGAAGGAAGGTGCGCACGGTGGCCGCCTGCTGGAACAGGACGGCTATGCCGTGGAACTGGCGATCGCCGAGGACGGCACGCCGCCCAGGTACCAGGCCTGGCTGTATCGCGACGGCGAACCGCTGCCTCCGACCGCCGGTAGTGTCGAGGTGCAGCTGACGCGCCTCGGCAATGCCATCGAGAAGCATGCGCTCAAGCCGCAGGCCGATGGCAGCCTGATGGCCGGCAGCGTGGTCGGCGAGCCGCATTCGTTCGACGTGGTCGTGATCGCCACGATCGACGGCAAACCGCGGCACTGGAGTTACGGAAGTTACGAGGGCCGCACCGTCATTCCTGCGAAGATCGCAGTCGAATCGGGCATCCGCGTGGCCACCGCAGGCGCGGGCACGATCGCGGACGAACATGAAGTGCAAGGCCTGCTGACGCCTGTAGAAGGTCGCGTCGCCCAGGTGATGGCACGCTTCCCCGGCCCGATCCGCAGCCTGCGCGCCAATGTCGGCGATCGCGTACGCGCCGGACAGCCGCTGGCCACCATCGAGAGCAACCTGAGCCTCAGCGACTACACGGTGGCCGCGCCGATCGCAGGCGTGGTGCTCGCGCGCAACGCCAGTGTCGGTGCGGTAGCGGGCGAGGGCAGCGCATTGTTCGAGATCGCCGACCTGTCGCAGCTGTGGGTCGACCTGCATATCTTCGGCGCCGATGCGCAGCACATCCGACCCGGCGTGCCGGTGCTGGTGACGCGCATGAGCGATGGCGCGACCGCGAAAACGACGCTCGAACGCGTGCTGCCCGGCACCGCAACGGCCAGCCAGAGCACGGTGGCGCGCGCGACGATCGTCAACGACGACGGCCTGTGGCGTCCGGGTTCGGCAGTGAAGGCGCGCATCACCGTCGCGCAGCAGCCCGGCAAGGTGGTGGTGCCGCTGGCCGCGCTTCAGGGCTTCCGCGACAGCGATGTGGTGTTCGTCCGCGTCGGCGATATCTACGAGGCGCGCCCGGTCGAGTTGGGACAACGTGATGCCACGCAGGTCGAAATCCTGTCGGGCATCGAGCCTGGCGACCAGGTCGTGGTCGAGCAGAGCTACCTGATCAAGGCGGACGTCGAAAAGTCGGGAGCCTCGCATGACCACTAGGCTCCCGGATGCATCGCCGGTCGGCATCCTCGAGCGCACGATCCGCTTCGCCATCGGCCACCGCTGGCTGATGCTGGCGCTCACCCTCGCGCTGATCGCGGTGGGCGCGTGGAGCTTCACCCGGCTGCCGATCGATGCCACGCCGGACATCACCAACGTGCAGGTGCAGATCAACACCGAGGCTTCCGGCTATTCGCCGCTGGAGTCGGAACAGCGCGTGACCTTCCCGATCGAGACCGCGATGGCCGGCCTGCCCGGTCTCGACTACAGCCGCTCGATCTCGCGCTACGGCCTGTCGCAGGTCACCGTGGCGTTCAAGGACGGCACCGACCTGTATTTCGCGCGGCAACTGGTCGGCGAGCGCCTGCAGCAGGTCAGGTCGCAACTGCCCGCGGGGCTGGAACCGCAGATCGGTCCGATCGCCACCGGCCTCGGCGAAATCTTCATGTACACCGTCGAAGCCAGGCCCGGCGCACGCAAGCGGGATGGCAGCGCGTGGGCCCCGACCGACCTGCGCACGCTGCAGGACTGGGTGCTGCGCCCGCAGCTGCGCAACACGCCGGGCGTGACCGAGGTCAACACGGTCGGTGGCTTCGCGCGCCAGATCCACATCACCCCGGACCCGTCGAAACTGGTCGCGCTGGGCTTCACCCTGCACGACGTGGTCAGCGCGGTGGCCGCAAACAACCAGAACATCGGCGCCGGCTACATCGAGCGCAACGGCCAGCAGTTCCTGGTGTGCGTGCCCGGCCAGGTCGCCGATCTCGATGCGATCGGCGAGATCGTGCTGGACCGTCGCGAAGGCGTGCCGATCCGCGTGCGCGATGTCGCCGAGGTCGGCGAAGGCCCGGAACTGCGTACCGGCGCGGCCACGCAGAACGGACACGAGGTCGTGCTCGGCACGGTATTCATGCTGGTCGGTGCCAACAGCCGCGAAGTCGCGCAGGCCGCGGCGGCCGCGTTGGAAGAGGCCAACGCCAGCCTGCCGCCTGGCGTCGAGGCCCGGCCGGTCTACGACCGCACGGCGCTGGTCGAACGCACCATCCGCACCGTGTCCAAGAATCTCGTCGAAGGCGCGTTGCTGGTGATCGTGGTGCTGTTCGCGCTGCTCGGAAATTTCCGCGCCGCGCTGATCACCGCGGCGGTGATCCCGCTGGCGATGCTGTTCACCGTGACCGGCATGGTGCGTGGCGGCGTGTCCGGCAACCTGATGAGCCTGGGCGCGCTCGACTTCGGCCTGATCGTCGACGGCGCGGTGATCATCATCGAGAACTGCCTGCGCCGCTTCGGCGAGATCCAGCAGCGGCTCGGGCGGGTGATGAGCGCCGCCGAACGCTTCGAAGCCACGGCCTCCGCGACCGCCGAGGTGATCCGTCCCAGCCTGTTCGGCCTGGGCATCATTGCCGCCGTATACCTGCCGATCTTCGCGCTCAGCGGCATCGAGGGAAAGATGTTCCACCCGATGGCGATCACCGTCGTGCTCGCGCTGACCGGCGCGATGCTGCTGTCGCTGACCTTCGTGCCTGCGGCGATCGCGGTGTTCCTCGGCGGTCGCGTCGACGAGCAGGAAAACCGGCTGATGCGATGGGCCAGGCGCCGTTACGCGCCATTGCTGGTGTGGTCGCTGCGCAGCAGGACGTGGGTGATCGGCAGCGCGCTGGTGCTGGTTGCCGTCTGCGCGTTGCTGGCTGCACGCCTGGGCACGGAGTTCATTCCCAACCTGGACGAGGGTGACATCGCCGTGCACGCCTTGCGCATTCCCGGCACCAGCCTCGACCAGGCGGTGGCGATGCAGGCCACGCTGGAAAAGCGCATCGGGCAGTTCGCGGAAGTCGACAGCGTGTTCAGCAAGCTCGGTACTTCCGAAGTCGCGACCGACCCGATGCCGCCGTCGGTGGCCGACACCTTCGTGATGATGAAACCGCGCGCGCAGTGGCCGGATCCGCGCAAGCCGCGCGCCCAACTGGTCGCCGAGATCGAAGCGGCGGTGAAGCAGCTGCCCGGCAACAACTACGAGTTCACCCAGCCGATCCAGATGCGCATGAACGAGTTGATCTCCGGGGTGCGCGCCGACGTGGCGATCAAGCTGTACGGCGATGATCTCGACACACTGGTCGCGGTCGGAAAACGCATCGAGGAGGTCGCCGCTGCGGTGGACGGTGCCGCCGACGTCAAGATCGAGCAGGCCACGGGCCTGCCGATGCTGACGGTGACGCCGGACCGGCAGGCGCTGGTGCGCTACGGCCTGAATCCGGGCGTGGTGCAGGACACCGTGGCGACGGCCGTCGGCGGCGAAGTCGCGGGACAGCTGTTCGACGGCGATCGCCGTTTCGACATCGTGGTGCGCCTGCCGCAACACCTGCGCCAGGATCCGGCGGCATTGGCCGACCTGCCGATCCCGTTGGCCGGCAGCGACAACGCCGACGAATCCAGCCGCAGTGGCGGTCAATCCATCGGCGCGCCGCGCACGGTGCCATTGCGTGAAGTGGCGCGGATCGAGACGCTGCAGGGGCCCAACCAGGTCAACCGCGAGAACGGCAAGCGTCGCATCGTGGTCACCGCCAACGTGCGTGGCCGCGACCTGGGCGGTTTCGTCGGTGAACTGCGGCAGCGCATCGCCGCTGAAGTCGAATTGCCGACCGGCTACTGGGTCGACTACGGCGGCACGTTCGAACAACTGCTCTCGGCCAGCCGGCGTCTGTCGATCGTGGTGCCGGTGACGCTGGCGATCATCCTGGCACTGCTGTTCTGGGCATTCGGTTCGATCAGGGACGCGGTGATCGTGTTCAGCGGCGTGCCGCTGGCCTTGACCGGCGGCGTGATCGCGCTGGCACTGCGCGGCATTCCGTTGTCGATTTCAGCCGGCGTCGGCTTCATTGCCTTGTCCGGAATCGCCGTGCTCAACGGCCTGGTGATGATCGCCTTCGTGCGCAGGCTGCGCGAACAGGGCGCGCCGCTGGACTGGGCCATCGTCGACGGCGCGCTGGGCCGCCTGCGCCCGGTGTTGATGACGGCGCTGGTGGCGTCGCTGGGTTTCCTGCCGATGGCGCTCAACGTCGGCGCCGGTTCGGAAGTGCAGCGTCCGCTGGCAACGGTGGTGATCGGCGGGATCGTCTCCTCGACATTGCTCACGCTGCTGGCGCTGCCGGCGCTGTACCGTTGGCTGCACCGGAACGAAGGCACGGCTCGGACCTGACGGAACCTGGCCGGCACCACGCCCGCATGGCGTTGTAAGCGGTATCCTCGGCGCGGATGCCGTGCGCCTGCGCCGTGCATTCCGCAACCCCCACACAAGGAGATTGGCGATGAAACTGGCACTGGGTTGGCTTCTCGTCGCATGTCTCGCCGGCTGCGCCAGCACGGGGGGATCATCGTCGGCCGATGTGCAGGTCCAGGTCTCGGACGAGGCCCGGTTCGACACCTACCAGACCTATTCGTGGCTGACCCGGCCCGAGGGCGCGAAGGCGGAAGGCGCGCAGTTCATCGTCGACGCGATCGATGCGCAACTGCAGCAACGCGGCTGGCGCAAGGCGGAGAACGCCGACATCGCCGTGCGCGTGCAGGTGGCGACCGCCGATCGGCAGACCATCGAGCCGGTGTACAACGCCGCCGGCGGCGGCTACGGCTGGATGGCCGGGATGGGATCGATGACCACGCGTGCGGTCGCCTACCGCGAAGGCACGATGGTCGTCGACCTGTTCGATACCGCCAGCAAGCGCGGCGTCTGGCGCGCGACCGTATCGGGTGCCTTGCCGTCCTCGCAGGCGCATACCAAGGAACTGGTCGATGGCGTGATCCGCGACATGTTCGCGAAGCTGCCGGCCGGATCGTAATTGCAGGACCGCGCGACCCGGCTTAACCCGGGTAGACGCGGTAACGCTGCAGCTGCAATCCGACGGCACTGCCGATGGCCGGCAGCGGCGTGTCGGATGACGTGGGCAGGTCGAGTTCCAGCAGCCGCGACTGTGTCTGCGCGCTCAATTCCAGCGTGATGCGGTCGGCGCGCCGATGCACGGCGACGACTTCCGCACGCAGGCCGGCATCGGCCGCGACCAGGGCGATGTCATGCGGCCGCACGTACAGTTGCGCCGGCATGTTGCCCGCAAGTCCGGCGCGCAGGCGCGATGCCTGGCCTTCGGCCTGGAAATGGCCGTCCTCGATGCGGCCTTCGAGCCTGTTGGCGCGGCCGATGAAATCGAATACGTAGGCCGAGGCCGGCGCGTTGTAGATTTCGTCCGGCGTGCCGACCTGCTCGATGCGGCCATCCTTGAGTACCACCACGCGGTCGGCCAGTTCCAGCGCCTCGTCCTGGTCGTGGGTGACGAACAGCGTGGTCTGCCCGGTCTGGTCGTGCAGGCGGCGCAGCCAGCGGCGCAGTTCGACGCGGACCTTGGCATCCAGCGCGCCGAAGGGTTCGTCGAGCAGCAGCACGTTCGGGTCGATCGCCAGCGCGCGCGCCAGCGCGACGCGCTGCTTCTGGCCGCCGGACAGCTGCTCGGGATAACGGTTGCCGAACCCAGGCAGCTGGATCAGCGCCAGCAGTTCGTCGACGCGGCGCGCGATCGTGGCCTTGTCCGGGCGCCGCCGCCGCGGCCGGCTGCGCAGGCCGAAGGCGATATTCTCGGCCACGGTCATGTGCTTGAACAGCGCGTAGTGCTGAAACACGAAGCCGACATTGCGCTCGCGCAGGCTCAGCCGCGTGGCATCGTCCGCGCCGAACAGGACGCGTCCGCTGTCCGGATGCAGCAGTCCGGCGATCACGCGCAGCAGCGTGGTCTTGCCGGAGCCGGACGGGCCCAGCAGCGCGACCAGTTCGCCGGACGCGACGTCGAGATCGACCGCATCGAGCGCGGCGACATTGGCGTAGCGTTTGCTCAGCTGCCGGATGTGCAGGTCGATGCCGGCCGCGGCCGGTCCGTTCGCTCCCGCGGCAGTCGTCGATCGACCGACGCCGCCAAGCGCATCGCCGGCGATGTCCGTTCCGGAACCGGTGGGTTGATCGGGCAACGGCATGTCGGGTTTCCGGTGCGAAGGCATGGAAGTCACGCCTGTTGAAAGGAACGTCTCGGATGCATCACTTGAGCTACGTTGTGATGTTTCGATCATGTCAATGCCGTCGATGTGTCTGTGCAAGTGCGTCGCCGTGGCGCGCCTCGAGCCAGAACTTGATCACCAGCGTGACCAGCGCCAGCCCGGCCAGCAGCGAAGCCACGGCGAACGCGGCGGTACTGTCGAACTCGTTGTAGAGGATCTCGATATGCAGCGGCAGCGTGTTGGTCAGGCCGCGGATGTGGCCCGACACCACCGACACCGCGCCGAACTCGCCCATGGCGCGCGCGCCGCACAGCAGCACGCCGTACAGCAGGCCCCACTTGATATTGGGCAACGTCACGCGACGGAACATGGTCCAGGCACCGGCGCCGAGAGACCGCGCTGCCAGTTCCTCGTCGCTGCCCTGCTGCTGCATCAGCGGGATCAGTTCGCGCACCACGAACGGGAAGGTGATGAACAGCGTCGCCAGCACGATGCCCGGCCGCGCGAACAGGATCTTGATTCCGTAATGTTCCAGCACCGGTGCGAACCAGCCACCGGAACCGAACAGCAGTACCAGGCACAGGCCGGCGACCACCGGCGACACCGCGAACGGCAGGTCGATCAGCGCCAGCAGCAACCGCTTGCCGCGGAACTCGAATCGCGTCAGCGCCCACGCCGCGAGCAGGCCGAACACCGCATTGACCGGGATCACGATCGCCGCGGTGAACAGGGTCAGCCGCAGCGCGGCAAGCGCATCGGGCTCGACCAGCGCCGCGAACCAGGTCCTGATGCCCTCCGCGAATGCTGCACCGAGCACCATCAGCAAGGGCAACACCACCAGCAGGGCCATCGATACGATCGCCAGCGCGATCAGCAGCCAGCGCAACCAGCGTGGCTCGTGCAGCGCGTCATGCATAGGGCATTGCTCCGTGAGGAGCATTGGTTTGAGTGGTCATTTCGGTGAAAGGGAGGGCCGAGTGAATCCGCCTCTCGCTATTTGTCTGAGCGCTGAGCCTGTTGCCAGACCCGAAGGGCGCCGCACATGGATGTGCGGCGTTTTCCGACCGAGCCAGGATGGCGAGTCGGAAAATCCCGACGGACTGTCCAATCGCCGGATTGACGTGTCGGGGAGGGCCCTTTCTTTTGGTTACTTTTCTTTGGGCCATCAAAGAAAAGTGACCCGACCGTTTCAGCGGTCGGAAGCTTTTGCTTTCCAATTGGTAGGGCAGGTGCAGTTGCCTTGGCTTGGTAGCAGCAAAGGCTTCCGCCTTGCGGCGGGTCACTTTCTTTGCTGGCCCAAAGAAAGTAACCAAAGAAAGGGCCTTCCCCGACAGAGCTCCCGTGCAAGCGTGAAGTGGCGCGGGGATTTTCCGACTCGCCTTTTGCCTTCGGCAAAAGACCGGCCCGTGCCAGCGGCGCGGGCGTTCGCCGGTGCGCGAGCCAATGGCTCGCAAGCAGCACCGCCTCACCCATGGCTCGGTCGGAAAACGGCGCACATCCTGTGCGCCGCCCTCCGGGTCTAGGGAGTACGCCGGGTGTCCGAGAGAAAAAGAAACGGCATTCGCCGTAACGTGCGATCGACGGCTTTCAGTGCCCGGGATTGTCAAATCACTCACGACCACGCCCCCTGCGCTCATGCGCAAACAACATCGGAATCGCATTGATCGCCAGCAAACACACGAACGACGCCGCCAGCAGCAACGCGGCGATCGCGATCGCGCCGTTGTAGTCGTACTCCTCCAGCCGGATCGTGATCAGCAGCGGTGCGATCTCGGTCTTGTAGGGCAGGTTGCCGGCGATGAAGATCACCGAGCCGTATTCCCCGAGCCCGCGTGCGAACGCCAGCGAGAAGCCGGTCAGCAGCGCCGGCAGCAATTCCGGCAGCACGACCCGGCGCAGGGTCGTCAACCGGCTGGCGCCGAGCGATACCGCGGCTTCTTCCTGTTCGCGCCCCAGCGCTTCCAGCACCGGCTGCACGGTGCGCACCGCGAACGGCAGGCCGATGAACACCAGCGCGATGACGATGCCGGCCGGCGCATAGGCGATCTTGAGCCCGGCCGGTTCCAGCCAGCGCCCCACCCATCCATTGCCTGAATAGATCGCGGTCAGTGCGATGCCGGCGACCGCGGTCGGCAGCGCGAACGGCAGGTCGACCAGCGCGTCGAGCAGGCGCCTTCCCGGAAAGCGGTAACGCACCACCACCCAGGCCACCAGCGCACCGGCCACCAGCGCCAGCAGCGCGGCGATGAATGCCGCACCGAAACTGAGCTTGAGCGAAGCCTGCACGCGCGGGTCCTGGATCGCACGCAGCCAGCCTTCCGCGCCGAGGCCGGCGGCGCGCACCGCCAATGCCGCCAACGGCAGCAGCACGATCACGCCCAGCCATGCCATGCCGAAGCCGAGGCTGATGCCGAAGCCGGGCAGCGGCCGACGTCCGCGCGGTGCGGGCAGCGATGACATGGAAAGCGCCTGTGCGTTCATGGATGGCTTCGCGCGACTCGCTGTCCCGGGTTACTTGGGCTGGTAGATCTGGTCGAAGAAACCGCCGTCGGCGAAGTGCTGCGCCTGTGCCTTCTTCCAGCCACCGAACGCGTTGTCGATGGTCACCTGCCGCACCCGCGGGAAGCGCGCGAGTTCGGCCGTGGGCACCTTGTCGGATTCCGCGGGGCGATAGCCGTGCTTCGCGGCCAGGCGTTGGCCTTCCGGCGAGTACAGGAAGCGCAGGTAGGCTTCGGCCTGCCTGCGCGTGCCGTGCTTGTCGACGTTGCGGTCGATCCAGGCCACCGGCGGCTCGGCCTTGATGCTCAGCGACGGCACCACGATCTCGAACCTGTCGCGGCTGCCTGGTTCCGCCAGTGCCAGCAACGCCTCGTTTTCCCACGCCAGCAGTACATCGCCGATGCCGCGTTCGACGAACGTGGTGGTCGAACCGCGCGCGCCGGTATCCAGCACCGGTACGTTGCGGAACAGGCGCGCGAGGTAGTCGATGACCTTGTCGGCCTGGCGATATTCCTTCGACGCCCACGCCCACGCGGCGAGATAGTTCCAGCGTGCGCCACCGGACGTTTTCGGATTGGGTGTGATCACCGCGACGCCGGGCCTGGCCAGGTCACCCCAGTCGCGGATCTGCTTCGGGTTGCCCTTGCGTACCAGGAAAACAATCGTCGAGGTGTATGGTGCGCTGTTGTGCGGCAGGCGCGACTGCCAGTTGGCGGGCAGCAGGTTCGACTTCTCGGCGATCGCATCGATATCGGCCGCCAGCGCCAGCGTGACCACGTCGGCTTCGAGGCCGTCGATCACCGAACGCGCCTGCTTGCCGGAGCCGCCGTGCGAGGCACGGATCTTCAAGGCCTCGCCGTTCTGCTGCTGCCATTGCGCGGCGAACTTTTCGTTGACCTCGGCATAGAACTCGCGGGTCGGATCGTAGGAAACATTGAGCAGCACCACGTCCCTCGCGTTCGCATGGCCAGCGAGCAGGGTGGCGCCGAGCATCAGGGTATGCAGGAAAGTCTTCATGAGGTGCCTGTCGAGGGGGTCAGAAGGAAAACTGCGCGCGGGTGAAGAAGGCTTTCTCGTCCTCGCGGTCGCCGGCTTCCGGCGCGCCGCCTTCGAATCGGGTATGCGTGTAATTGGCAACCAGTTTGAAATTACCGGTCAGATACCAGTTCAGGGCCAGGCCCCAACTACTGGCTTGCGATGCGGCGGTCGCAGGGTCGGCGAAGAGCGGGAATGCGTCGTCGTCGACATCGAGTACGCCATAACGCGCCACCAGTTCCAATGCGCCCCAGCCTGCACCATCCGTCGTAAAAGCTTGGTTAGGCCGGGACACGCCCTTGTAGCTGGCGTCCTCGCCGGTGAGTACCCAGCTCGTGGACAGTTGCCATGCGCGGTGGTCGAAGGTGTCGCGTGTGCCGCCGGCAGGCAGCACCACCACCTGTTCCGAACGGATGTACTCGGCGAACAGGCCGAAGGCGTTGCGGTAGTAGTAGGCCTGCGGCGACCAGCGGGTGTGCTTGCCGTCCGCGGCGACCGCACCGCGATAGTGGAAAAACATGTCCTGGCCCGGGGTGCGATAGCGTGGCAGGAAGGCGTTGCCGCTGCCGCGCTTGTCGCCGCTGCTGCCGGCGATGCCGAAACCCAGTCCGGACAGGGCATTGCCGGCGTGCTTCCACGGCTGTGCGAACACGCGCGCGGCCACTTCGAATTCGTTGTCGGGATTGGTGGTGGCGCCATCGCGGCCGTCGGGCGCGCCGTTGTAGACGCCCAGCGCGTAGTTTGTGGTCGCATTCGCGATCTCACCCTGCAGTTGCAGGCCGATGTCGCGTCCCGGCGCGAGCTCGCCGGGCAGGCCGAGTTCGACCTGCGACAGTGCATTGCTCGATTGCAGGCGTTCCAGTCCGACCGGGGTCTTGCTCTTGCCGATGCGCAGCGCCGCACGCGGATCGAACTGCAGGTCGAGCCAGGCATCGAGCAGGCTGGCATTGTCGCCGGCGAGTTCAGGGGTGATGCGAAACCCGACCAGCGAACCCCAGTTGCCTTCGATCGTCGGTTCGACCCGGCGCAGCAGGAAGCCGTCGTCCTGAGGATTGCGCGTGTCGTTGATGAAGAAGCGGCCGTCGCCTTGCACCAGGCCTTTGAACCTGATCTCGACGTCGCCCGGCGCAGGCGATTTCACTGACAGCCCCTTGCTGGCGCTGAGGCTGACGGTCGTCGTGCTGGCGGCCTTCGCGGGCGCTTCCTCCGCCTGCAGTTCCAGCTTGCGCTCGATCACGCGCAGGCGCTGGTCGAGGTTGGCGGCATTCGCCACGCCTTCGTCCGAAGCGTCGTCACCGGTAGCGATGGAGGCGGTGCCGAGTCGCTGTTCGATGGCCTGCAGCCGGCGTGCGAGTTCCTCGACCGAAGGCGGCTTCGATTGCGCATGCGCGAGCGACGTGGACAGGGCGAGCGTGATGGCCGCGATCAGTGATGATCGCGGCGGCCATGCGTGGGACATGGTGAGACTCCTCGATGCGTGCGGGGGAGTGGGAAATCCGGTGACAGCCATGGCCGGCCCGTGTGGTCGGCCGACGCGCGGTCTAACCCCTACATCGATCGTGGACCAGCGTTGGCGGTGCTGTTCCCGGCATGCCGTCGAGATGGCTGAACTGGTGCGTCATCGTCGGGATCGCTGCTTCAGGCCACGGCCGGCTGCGGGCTGAGCGCTTCCAGCCACGCATCGTCCGACCCTTCGGCGATGCCTTCGAACAGGAAGGTCGACAGGTAGCGTTCGCCGGTATCGGGCAGCGTCGCCAGCAGCACCGATCCTTCGGGTGCGTGTTGTGCGACCTGCAGCGCGGCGGCGACGGTGGCGCCGGCTGAAATGCCGACCAACAGGCCTTCCTCGGTGGCGAGGCGGCGCGCGGTGTCGCGTGCGGCGACATCGTCGATCGCGCGGATCTCGTCGATGACGCCGCGATCGAGCACCGCCGGGACAAAGTCCGGCGTCCAGCCCTGGATCTTGTGCGGCTGCCATTCCTTGCCATCGAGCAGCGATGCACCGGCCGGTTCGGACGCGATGATGCGCACTTCGGGGCGCGCCACTTTCAACACCTGGCCGACGCCGGTCACGGTGCCGCCGGTGCCCCAGCCGCTGACGAAATAATCCAGTCGCCTGCCGGCGAAATCGCGCAGGATTTCCGCGGCGGTGGTCTGGCGGTGATAGGCAGGATTGGCCGGGTTCTCGAACTGGCGCGCCAGGAACCAGCCGTGCTGCTGCGCCAGTTCCGCGGCCTTGCGCACCATGCCGGTGCCGCGCTCGGCGGCCGGCGTCAGTATCACCTTCGCGCCATAGGCGCGCATCAGCTTGCGCCGTTCGATCGAGAAGGTTTCGGTCATCACCGCCACGAACGGATAACCGCGCGCGGCGGCGACCATCGCCAACGCGACGCCGGTGTTGCCGGAGGTTGCCTCGACGATCGTCTGGCCCGGCTTCAGCGCGCCGCTGCGTTCGGCATCGAGCACGATCGCCAGCGCCAGGCGGTCCTTGACCGAGCCGCCGGGGTTGAACGATTCGACCTTGGCGTACAGCGCCACGTGCTTCGGCGCCAGCCGGTTGAGCCTGACGATGGGCGTATTGCCGATGGTGTCGAGGATGCTGTCGTGAAGGGCCATGGGAACCTCGGTGGTAGCGATGTGTGTCGTCACCCCGGAGAAAGGCCGGGGCGATTGCTTGTGGCTGGGCTGGTCAGGAACAACAGCGAAGCGTGTTTCGGATTTCGCCGGACTGACATGAGTGCCGCGGGATGTTCACGCGGCCTTCTCCAGCCGCGGTTGCGGCGTGGCCTGCAAGGGCTTGTCGCCGAACCAGTGCAGCTCATCGGCCAGTGCCGCCACCTCGCCGACGATCAGCAGGGCCGGCGAGTGGACTTCGTGCGCCAGCGCGCTTTCGGCGAGTTGCAACAGCCTTCCGGTGACCACGCGCTGGTCGTCGCGCGATCCATTCTCGATCAGCGCGAACGGTGTCTCCGGAGAACGTCCATGCGCGATCAATTGCGACTGCAGCGTGTCCAGCAGCGCCACACCCATGTAGACCGCCAGCGTCTGCCGCTCCTGCGCCAGTGCGCGCCAGTCGAGCATGTCCAGCGAATCCTGGCCGTGCGCGGTGACCAGCCGCAGCGACTGCGCGTGGTCGCGATGGGTCAGCGGTATGCCGGCATGGGCAGCGCAAGCCAGCGCCGCGGTGATGCCGGGCACCACTTCGTAGTCGATGCCGTGCGCGCGCAACACCTGCAGTTCCTCGCCGCCGCGACCGAACACGAACGGATCGCCGCCCTTCAGGCGCACCACGCGCTGGCCGGCGCGCGCGCGCGCCAGCATCAGCGCGTGGATGCCGTGCTGGCCGATGCCGTGGTCGCCGGCCTGCTTGCCGACCTCGATGCGCTCGGCGTCGCGTCGTGCCAGTTGCAGCACTTCGTCGCTGACCAGGCGATCGTGCAGGATCACGTCCGCTTCGTTGAGCGCGCGCAGGCCGCGCAGCGTCAGCAGGCCAGGATCGCCGGGGCCGGCGCCGACCAGCACCACCGAGCCGGCCGAGGTGCGCGTCGTGTCCGCAGCGATGGCCGCGTCGAACACCTGTTGCGCACGCCGCGTGCGCTGCTGGCGCAGCAGTCGCGGCAACGGACCAGCCAGCAGCCGGTCGAAGAAGCGACGGCGCTGCGCAACATCGGGGAGCGTCCGACGGATGCGCTCGCGTTCGCGGGCCAGCAGCCGGGCGAGCGTGCCGAGCGACGCGTCGAACTGCGTTTCCAGCATTTCGCGCAGGTGACGGGTCAGCATCGGCGCGCCGCCGCCGCTGGAGATGGCGATCTGCACGGGGCCGCGTTCGATCCGCGCCGGCACATGGAACGCCGACAGTGCGGCGTCGTCGACCACGTTGACCCAGACCCGCCGAGCATCGCCGGCAGCGGCGACGGCACGGTTGGTCGTGGTGTCGTCGGTGGCGGCGATCGCCAGCCAGGCGCCGTCGAGCCAGGCCGGATCGAAAGGACCACGGTGATAACGGACATGTCCGGTTGCGGCCAGCCGCGCCAACGCCGGTTCCAGCGCGGGTGCGCCGACCGCCACTTGGGCGCCGGCGTCGAGCAGCGCCCGCACCTTGCGGCGGGCGACGCTGCCGCCGCCCACCACCAGCACCGCGCGACCGCGCAGGTCGGCGAACAGGGGATACAGCGGCGCGGCGGAAGGATCGGTGGACATGGCTGCGACGCTAAGGGCGCCGGCCGTGCCGGGGAAATGGCGTGGCGGTCTGTGCTCATGCGCTTTCGGCATAAGCGCCGGTGCTGGACAGGCGCACACTGTCCGGGTATGTTCATCCCTGCATCCGGATAAAGCGATGGATAGTCATGACCGGTTACGGCCAGCCAATGTCGAAGTGTTGTCGTGGCGCACGCACTGCCTGCCGCCACGCTTCGTCCTTGCCAGGAACCCGCCGTCATGACCCTCACGCAACTGCGTTACCTCGTCGCCATCGCTGACTCCGGACTCAACATCACGCTGGCCGCCGAGCGCGTCCACGCCACCCAGCCCGGCCTGTCCAAGCAGCTCAAGCAACTCGAGGACGAACTGGGCTTCCAGTTGTTCGTACGCAAGGGCCGCAGCCTGGAAGGCATCGCCCCGGCCGGCCAGCGCGTGTTGAATCACGCGCGGCGCGTGCTCGAGGAAACCGGCAACATCCGCGCCTATGCCGCCAACGAGCGCGGCGAGCACGTCGGACGGCTGGTACTGGCGACTACGCATACGCAGGCGCGTTACGTGCTACCACCGCTGATCGCGGCAATGAAGCGCGAATTCCCGCAGGTGAGCGTCGATCTGCAGGCCGCATCCGACGGCGAAGTGCTGCAGCGGCTCGCACGCGGCGATGCCGACCTCGCCCTGATCAGCACCGCCGGCGCCGAACCGCCGGGCGGTGTCGCCGTGCCACTGTTCCGCTGGCGGCGCGTGCTGCTGGTGCCGAGTGGCCATGCACTGGCGTCCCTCGGTCGTGCGCCGACGCTGGGCGAACTGGCCGAGCATCCGTTGATCAGCTACGAATCCTCCAACCAGCCGGACTCCTCGCTGCAACGCACCTTCGCCGGCGAAGGCGTGCAGCCGCAGGTGGCGATGACCGCGCGCGACGCGAACCTGATCAAGACCTATGTGCGTGCCGGGCTCGGCGCCGGGCTGCTCGCGGAGATGGCGGTGGGCCAGCGCGAGGACGCCGACCTGCAGGTGTTGCCGGCGCCGGTGGCCTTGCCCGAATGCGTCACCTGGACGGTGATTCCGCGCAGCCGCGTGCTGCGCGATTACGCGCTGGCCCTGCTGCACGGACTGGCACCGCAACTCGATCGCCGCGACCTGCGGCGCGTGCTGGAAGGCAACCAGTCTCCCGACTGGCCGCGGCCTCCGGACTGGGTCGAGTTGAGCCAGCCGATCACGGTGTAGCCAGCAACGCGTCGCACAAATCCGCGCGGCACGCGCCGGACCGTCACCAACCCTTCACGCCCGCGCCGTACGCTCCAAGCGCGCCAGCGGGAAGGCGTTTTCATGCGCCTGTTCCGACTGATGATCGCGATTGCGATGTCGCGATCGCCTACTTTTTTACGGGGAGTGAGTTCGTATGGCCAATTTCTGGGACTTCATGTGGCTGCTGTTCACCAGCTTCGTGCTGATCGCGTATCTCATCATCCTGTTCCAGATCGTCGTGGACCTGTTCCGGGATCGTAGTCTCGGCGGCTTCTCCAAGGCGCTGTGGTTCATCTTCCTGATCTTCCTGCCGTTCCTGACCGCGTTCGTGTACGTGCTCGCACGCGGTCGCGGCATGGCCGAACGCCAGGTCGCGTCCGTGCAGCAGGCCCGCTCCGAGGCCGATGCCTACATCCGCAGCGTGGCCGGCAAGTCGCCAGCGGAGCAGATCGCCGAAGCCAAGACGCTGCTCGACGCCGGCACCATCAGTGCCGACGAATTCGCCAGGCTGAAGAGCAAGGCGCTGGCGTGATCGCACGGGCCTGATCCTGTCATCCGGAAAGCCCGGCTGCGTCGGCAGCCGGGCTTTTTCGTGGCTGCGATTCCGGACGTCAGGAATATTTCGACGCAGCACTCGTAGCGTGCGCTGTGCGCACGTTGCGCTCCACGTCGTGCGCACAGCGCACGCTACGGGCTTCGTTGCGATCGGAAGATCGCATCATGCTTCCAGATGCAATCCGCATTCGCGGGTAAGGCCGAAGAAGCGCGTGTCCTCCTCGCTCATCCCCGGTTCCAGCCGGCGCGTGGTATGCGCGTCGCCGATCGAAACGTAACCTTCATGCCATAGCGGGTGATAGGGCAGGTCGTGCTTCTGCAGGTAGTTCCACACGTCGCGATCGCTCCAGTCGGCGAGCGGATGAAGTTTCCAGCGGCCGTCGCGCAGTTCGATGAACTCGATCCCGGCACGCGTGCGCGCCTGGCTGCGACGCAGGCCGGCGATCCAGGTACGCACGCCCAGTTCGTCGAGCGCGCGCTGCATCGGTTCGACCTTGCGCAGGCGGTTGTAGCGGTCGATGCCGTCGATGCCCTGTTCCCAGAGTCGGCCCAGCCGCGCTTCCATCCAGGCGATGCCGATCTGCGGACGGTAGACCTTGAGGTTCAACGCGAGGCGTTCGCTCATTGCGTCGACAAAACGATAGGTTTCCGGGAACAGGTAGCCGGTGTCGACGAGGATCACCGGGATGTCGGGTCGTCGCCGCGTCACCAGGTGCAGCGAAACGGCGGACTGCGCGCCGAAGCTGGACGACAGCGCATGCGTACCGGCCGTGTTCTCCAGCGCCCAGGCCACGCGTGCCTCGGCGCTGCGTCGCGACAGCCAGTGATTGAGTTCGGCCAGCGCCTGCGTGGATTCGGCGGCGGTGATCGGGTCGGGCGGGCTCATGCGTGGATCTCGACGGGATCGAGCTGGATGGGAATGCTGGAACGCGCGTGCGATGCGGGCACCACGACGGTGCCGCGTCGCACCAGGAAATCGCCGAAGCCTTCATCGGTTCCGCGATGGCCGGCGTAGTCGGCGAACAGCGGATCCAGCGACGCCAGGATTTCCTCTTCGACGATGTTCTCGCGGTACAGCACGTTGAGCCGTTGCCCGCGATGGTCGGCGCCGAGCATGAGGTTGTAGCGGCCCGGCGCCTTGCCGATCAGCGCGATCTCGCCGAGATAAGGCCGCGAGCAACCATTCGGGCAGCCGCTGAGACGCAGGTGGATCGGCGCATCGGCGATGCCGTGGCGCGCCAGCAACGCGTCGACCCTGGCGACGAAGTCGGGCAGGTAGCGCTCGGCTTCCGCCATGGCCAGCGCGCAGGTCGGCAATGCCACGCAGGCGAGCGCGCGTCGTGCCAGCGTGCTAGCGCGGCGATACGCGTCGAGATCGTGCTCCGCGACCAGCGCATCGACGCGCGCGCGCAAGGGCACGGCGATGCCGGCGATGACCAGGTTCTGGTTCGGCGTCATCCGGAGTTCGCTGCCGTTGCCATCATCGTGCGCGGCCAGCAGTCGCGCGATCTCGCGCAGGCCGCTGAGGTGCCGGACTTCCGCGCCACGGTCGTCGAGTGTGCCATCGACGATGCGCCCGGCCGGGATGCGCAGCGTGAGATGGCCACGGCCGTCCTCGCCTTCGACCCAGCCGAAGCGGTCGCCGTTGTGGCGGAAATCGAACGGCCGCGCCGGTGGGAGAGGGAACCCGGCGCGGCGTTCGACTTCCGACTTGAACCAGTCGAGGCCGTGGTCGTCGATGGTGTACTTCAGCCGCGCGCGCTTGCGCACGACGCGGTTGCCGTGATCGCGTTGCGCACCGACCACGGCTTCGGCGATGACGATCACCTGCTGCGGCGTCACGAAGCCGATCACGCTGCCCAGGCGCGGGTAGGTCTCCGCATCGCCGTGGCTGGCGCCGAGCCCGCCGCCGACGCTGACGTTGTAGCCGAGCAACTCGTCGTTTTCGATGATCGCGATGAAGCCCAGGTCCTGCGCGAACACGTCGACGTCGTTGTACGGGGGAATGGCGAAGCCGATCTTGAACTTGCGCGGCAGGTAGGTGTGGCCGTAGATCGGTTCGGCTTCCTCGCCGCTGCCGGCGACGCGTTCCTCGTCCAGCCAGATCTCGTAGTAGGCGCGCGTATTGGGCAGCAGGTGCGTGGACACGGCCACGGCCTGCGCGTGCACCGCCGCATGCGTGCGCGACTGCAACGGGTTGGCCGCCACCACGACGTTGCGGTTGACGTCGCCGCAGGCGGCGATGGTGTTGATCAGCGCGGCGTTGATCGCCTGCAGCGTCGCCTTCAGCTCGGTCTTGATCACGCCATGGAACTGGAAGGCCTGGCGCGTGGTGATGCGCAGGCCGCGCTCGGCATAGGTGCAGGCGATCGCGTCGAGCTGCAGCCATTGCGCGGGCGTGACCACGCCACCGGTGGTGCGGGTGCGGATCATGAAACTGTAGGCCGGTTCCAGTTTCGCCAGCCGGCGCTGTTCGCGCACGTCGCGGTTGTCCTGCTGGTAGCTGCCATGGAACTTGATCAGCACCTGGTCGTCCTCGCGCAATGCGCCGGTGACCGGGTCGGCCAGGCTGTCCAGCAGCGAGCCGCGCAGGCGCCGGCTGCCGGCCTTGATGTCCTCGACCGAATGCGCGCCCATCAGTAAACGTCCCGTGCGTAACGACCCTGCCGCTGCAGGACGTCCAGATGTTCGGTGGCGTCCTCGATGCTCCTGCCACCGTGTTCGACGATCACGTCCAGCAGCGCCGCGTGCACGTCCTTGCCCATCGCGATCGCGCCGCAGACATAGAGGTGCGCGCCGCCTTCGAGCCATGCGTACAGTTCGCGGCCCTGTTCGCGCAGGCGCTGCTGCACGTAGGTGCGACGCGGCGTCGTTGCCCGCACGTCCCTGTGCGGGCCTGTCACGAGGGCGGCATCGCGCGAGAAGGCGAGGTCGAGACGATGCAGCTGTCCTGACCTGAGCGCGCGCTGCCATTCGAGCTGGTAGAGGAAATCGCTGCGGAAATGCGGGTTGCCGAAGAACAGCCAGTTGCGGCCGCCGGCGCCGATCGCCGCGCGCTCCTGCACGAAACCACGGAACGGCGCGACGCCGGTGCCGGGCCCGATCATGATCACGTCGCGCGTGGCATCGGCAGGCAGGCGGAAGCGCTCGTTGCGCTCGATGTAGACTGGCAGTGTTGCGCCTTCTTCGCTGGCAGCCAGCAGGTGCGACGCGGCGCCCCAGCGCAGTTCGCCGTCGGCACTCGCGTACTCGACATGCGCTACGGTCAGATGCGCCTCGTCGCCGACCGCCTTCTGGCTGGAAGCGATCGAATACAGGCGCGGCGTCAACAGCCGCAATGCCTGCACCAGCTCGCTGCCGGACCAGTCGCCGGGATGCTGTCGCAACAGGTCGATGAGCTGGCGGCCGTCGAGCCAGCGTCCGAACGCCGTTGCGTTGTCGCCGGCCAGCAAGGACTGCAGCGCGGCATCGCCGCTGCGCGCGGCATGGCTGGCGACGAAGGGCCGCGCCAGTTTCGTCAGCTCGCGTTTGCCGCCGAGCCAGGCGTGCAGGGGCAGTGATTCGCCTTCGTGCGTGACCACTTCATCGCCGTCCAGTGCGAGGTGATCGAGCACCGCCGCCACCAGCGCCGGCGGATTGCGTGGCCACAATCCCAGCGCGTCGCCGGGTTCGTAGCGCAGGCCGGAATCGGCCAGCGACAGTTCGATATGGCGGATGTCCTTGTCGCCGCCCAGGGCGATGCGCTGGTTGGCGAGCAGTTCGGCGGCGTAAGGGTGTTCGCGGCTGCCGATGGCACTGGCGGTGGTCGCGCGCAACGGCGTGACGGTGGCGAGCAACGGCTGTGCCTTCAACGCATCGGCGGCGATGTCGAGTGCGCGGCCCAGCCAGGGCGTGGCCACGGTGTCGATGTCCAGGTCGGCGTCGCCGCGTTCGAGCAGGCGCGTGGCGCCGAGTTCGGCCAGGCGTTCGTCGAGGCGGCTGCCGATCGCGCAGAACTGTGGGTAACTGGAATCGCCGAGGCCGAGCACCGCATAGTTGAGCTGGGCGAGCGCCGGTGCACGCCTGCCGGTGATGAACTCGACCAGGCCGCGTGCGTCATCCGGTGGATCGCCGTCGCCCTGCGTGCTGATGACGATGTAGAGGTAGCGTTCCTGCTTCAGTTCGCGCGTCGGATAGGCATCGGCGCGCAGCAGGCGCACGGCGATGCCGGCATCCTGCAACCGTTGCGCCAGCGTTTCCGCCACGCGCCTGGCATTGCCGGTCTGGCTGCCGTAGACGATGGTGAGTTGCGCGATCGTTGCCGATTCGCTCGCCGCTGCCGGCTGCGTGGCCAGCTGCAGTGCGCGGGCCGGAGCGGTGTTGGCGCGCGCCAGCCCGGCCGCATAGCCGGACAGCCACCACAGCCGCTCGCTGTCGAGGCCTTCGGTCAGCTGCGCCAGCAGGTCCGCCTTGCCGTCCGGGAAAGGCGCGTCGGATCGCAGTGGCGTCAAGTTGGCAGCGGGCGAGGACATCGTGGCGATGGCAGGAGGGTGCGGAGTTGCAACGTAGTCCGCGCCCCTCGTCCAAGGGAAAGCACGATGCGGCATACGCATATGCCCCGCCCTCATTTCCGGCGTCGTCGACGGCAGCTGGATACTCGCTGCCCATTCCAGACCGTGACGCCTGCAGCCGTGGCGTCCGCATGACTCGACTACGATGAACGCCGTGCCCAGCTTCGATCCGGTTTGCGAAAACGCCGTCGCCCACGGCCCGGTGCTTTCGCGCCCGGCGGCGCGCCCGCAACCGCAAATCCTCACTCACCTGGACCGTCTCGAAGCCGAGAGCCTGTACATCCTGCGCGAGGTGGCGGCGCAGTGCCGGCATCCGGTGCTGCTGTACTCGATCGGCAAGGACAGTTCGGTGCTGCTGCACCTGCTGCTCAAGGCGTTTTATCCGGCGCGCCCGCCGATCCCGCTGCTGCACGTGGACACCGGCTGGAAGTTCGGCGAGATGATCGCGTTTCGCGACCGGCGCGTGGCCGAGACGGGCGTGCAGCTGCACGTGCACACCAACCCCGACGGCCTGGCCCAGGGCGTCGGCCCGATCAGCCATGGCGCCACGGTGCACACCGACGTGATGAAGACCCAGGCGCTGAAGCAGGCGCTGGATGCGCACGGTTTCGATGCGGCCATCGGCGGGGCGCGCCGGGACGAGGAGAAGTCGCGGG
>NZ_VLKN01000006.1 GCF_007830035.1 Luteimonas cucumeris
CGCCGACGGCGGGCTTCAGTTCGAGCATCAATGGCCTGACGGTGCAGTTCACCGACAGTTCCAGCGACAGCGACGGCTCGATCGCCTCGCGCAGCTGGAACTTCGGTGATGGCACCACGTCCACGGCGACCAGCCCGAGCAAGGCGTACACGGCCGCGGGCACCTACAACGTCACCCTGACGGTGACCGACAACCAGGGCGCGACCGATACCGAGACCCAGTCGGTGACGGTCACCGGCGGCGGTGGCGGCAACGAGTTGCAGAACGGGGTGCCGCGTACCGGCATCAGTGGTGCGTCCAAGAGCAACCAGTACTTCACCCTGGTGGTGCCGGCCGGCGCCAGCAACCTGCGCTTTGTCACCTCCGGCGGCAGCGGCGATGCGGACCTGTATGCCAAGTTCGGCAGCCAGCCCAGCACGACCAGCTTCGACTGCCGTTCCGAAGGCTCGACCTCGGCCGAGACGTGCACGATCAGCAATGTGCAGGCCGGGACCTACCACGTGCTGGTGCATGCCTGGAGTGCGATCTCCAACGTCACCCTGACCGGCAGCTACGACACCGGTGGTGGCGGTACGCAGACCTACAGCAACACCACCGACTACCCGGTGACGGACTACACCACGGTGGACAGCCCGGTGACGGTGTCCGGTCGCAGCGGCAACGCGCCGAGCGATGCGTCGATCACGGTAGACATCCGGCACACCTACAAGGGCGACCTGAAGGTGGATCTGGTGGCGCCGGATGGCAGCCTGTACAACATCCACAACCGCAGCGGTGGCAGTGCCGACAACGTGCAGGGCACCTTCAGCCGCAACCTGTCGACCGAACCGCTCAATGGCACCTGGAAGTTGCGGGTCAACGACAACGGTCCGCAGGACACCGGCTACATCAACAGCTGGAGCGTCACCTTCTGAGTTGTTGCACTGAAGGCATCACGACCCCGGCCGTGGCCGGGGCCGTGATTGCTGTCCGGCGACATTTGCGATTCTTCGCCCGGTGCGCACGTGAATCCGGCAGTGCGTCACGCGTCGGCTGCGCGGCTGATGTTAGCGCTTCGTTAAGCCTTGCAATGAAATTCGCCCGCATGATAAAAATGTGACGAAAGTCACATTAAAAGGCTTGTTTTGCCGGGCGTGGAGCGTGAACCTGTCCTGAAGTGTCGTTCACCGTCACTTTCGGACATGGATGTCCGGCCTGGTAACGGCAGCCGGGTCACGATCCGGTTGCCGCAGCGGTCAGTCCATAGTTCGGGGATATCACGAATGTCGGATACCTACCCGCGTCGCGCGTACGTGTACGTGCATGCGCTCGCCGAAGATGCCGTAACTTGGGCATCGGTCGCGACTGGTCGCCAGTAATCCACTACGCCGCGGGGGCAACCACCGCGGCGTTTTTGTTTGGAGCGGTAGCGGAAGGAGTGAGTGAAAGGGAATGCGGCAACCCGGGCCATGCCAGGGTTGCCGGTTTGGATCGCTAGCCGGCTTGCGGTCCACAGGGGGTTGATGTGATTCGACAGGGCTGCGTCGCATTTGCGATGGGCCTTGGTGGCAGTTCTATTCGCCGGGAAAAAAAGAAGTCGCGCGCGCGCGATCCAAAATTTTTCCAATCCTGCAGGGACACACACATCATGAGAAGCACAAGGCAACGTTTGAGTCTTATCGCATTGTCTCCGTTGGCGCTCGCGCTGACGGTAGCCTCCGCCCAGGCCGCGCACCGCGTCGATCTGCAACGCCAGGATCTGTCGCAACTCAACCAGCAGTCGCAGGCCATCGCCGCTCGTGCCGGCACGCCCGCCAAAGCGGGCGATCGCCACGCGCAACTGGTGGGCCTGGATTCCGAGTCCAGCCTGAAGTTGCTGCGCTCCAGCCGCGACGATGACGGCTCGACCATCTACCGCTATCAGCAGCAGTTCCGGGGTATCCCTGTGTTCGGCGAGCACGTGATCGTGCGCGAAGGCAAGGACGGCAATGCCAATCGCCTGTTCGGTCGCAAGGTCGCCGGTCTTGCCAGCGAACTGCCGGCCGTCGCCGCCAGGATCCCGACCACGCAGGCGCTGGCCATCGCCAAGCGCGCCAGGCTCGGCAGTGCCCTGTCGAACAAGATCGTGCAGCGCGAAACCGTCAAGGAAGTCATATACGTCGGTGACGACGGCCGCGCGCGCCTGAGCTATGTCGTCAGCTTCTTCGCCGACGTGCCCAGGGGCGGTGCGCCGACGCGCCCGTTCGTGATCGTCGATGCGCAGAACGGCTCGATCCTCAGGCAGTGGGAAGGCCTGACCACGGCCGAAGTCGGCACCGGCCCCGGCGGTAACGAGAAAACCGGTCAGTACGAGTACGGCACTGATTTCGGCTTCCTGGACGTCCTGCAGGACGGTGCCAACTGCACGATGGACAACGCCGAAGTCCGCACGATCGACCTGAACCACGACGACACCTATCCGATCCCGACCGGCCAGGACGCGTTCCAGTACACCTGTCCGCGCAACACCTACAAGGCGATCAACGGTGCCTTCTCGCCGGCGAACGACGCGCACTATTTCGGTGGCGTGGTGTTCGACATGTTCAATGCCTATACCGGCCAGCCGCCGCTCACGCAGAAGCTGGAAATGCGCGTGCACTACGGCACCAGCTACGAGAATGCGTTCTGGGACGGCGTAGGCATGACCTTCGGCGACGGCGCGAGCACGTTCTACCCGCTGGTCAGCCTGGATGTGTCAGCGCACGAAGTCGGCCACGGCTTCACCGAGCAGAACTCCGACCTGATCTACGGCGAAGTACAGTCCGGCGGCATCAACGAGGCGTTCTCGGACATGGCCGGTGAAGCGGCCGAGTACTTCTTCAACGGCGGCACCAACGACTTCCTGGTCGGTGCGCAGATCTTCAAGGCCGAAGGCGAGGCACTTCGTTACATGGCCGACCCGCCGCTGGACGGCATCTCGATCGGCAGTGCCAACGACTGGTTCGACGGCATGGACGAGCACTATTCGTCGGGCGTCTACAACAAGGCGTTCTATACGCTGGCCACGACCGCCGGCTGGAACACGCAGACGGCGTTCGAGGTCTTCGCCAAGGCCAACCAGGATTACTGGACCCCGAGCGAGGACTTCTACACCGCAGTATGCGGCGTGGAATCGGCCGCCGAGGATCTCGGTCGCAATGTCGCCGACGTCACGGCCGCGTTTGCCGCCGTCGATGCCGAATGCGGCGGTGGCCCCGAGCCGCCGACGGTCGAACCGCTGACCAAGGGCGTGCCGGTCACCGGGCTGACGGCCAGCAGCGGTCAATCGTTGTACTACTCGCTGGTGGTGCCGGCAGGCGCGACCAACCTGACCTTCACCATGTCCGGTGGCACCGGCGATGCGGACATGTACATGAAGTTCGGCGAGCTGCCGACCGATGCCAACTGGGACTGCCGTCCGTACAAGAGCGGCAACGAAGAGGTATGCACGGTCGCGGCGCCGCAGGCCGGCACGTACAACGTCCGTCTCAAGGCGTACACGGCATTCTCGGGCGTGAGCCTGGTCGGTGATTACGCCACCGACGGCGGTCCCGGTGGCGAAGATCCGCAGACCTACACCAACGACACCGACGTGCCGATTTCCGACAACGCAACGGTTGCCAGCCCGATCACGGTTTCCGGCCGCACCGGCCGCGGACCGCAGGATGCGAGCATCACCGTGGATGTCATCCACACCTACCGTGGCGACCTGCGCGTCGACCTGGTGGCACCGGATGGCAGCAGCTACAACCTGCACAACCGCACCGGCGGCAGCGCCGACAACGTGCAGGGCACGTTCACCAAGAACCTGAAGAGCGAAAAGCTCAACGGAACCTGGAAGCTGCGCGTCAACGACAATGCGAGCGGCGATACCGGCTACATCAACAGCTGGAGCATCACGTTCTGATTTTGTCTTGCAGCATGCAACATGAAAAACCCCGGCTACGGCCGGGGTTTTTTTATTTCAGTAATGCAGGTGCCGACGGCCCACCACGTAGCGGAGCAGCTTCAGCAACAGGAAGCTGCTCGGCTCAGCGCTGCAACGCCTGCCGCAGCGGGTCCAGCAGCGCACCGTAGTTCGCGACACGGGACGTATCCCGGCGCAGCGGCTGGCGAACCTGCGACGCGCTGGGCGTACGCACGCTGCGTGGACTCTGATGGAATTCCAGGCAGCCCGCTTCGAAGGACAGGCGGCAGAATGCGAGCAGTTCTCGGATCTGCGGCTCGGGATCGACCAGCAGCGCTTCGTACGAACAGGTACGGATACGGGTCGGTGCGATGCGTTGCCAGTGATCCATCGCACGCGCGCAATCCTGCAGATATGCCGCGATATCGGCCAGGTCGCAGGAGAAATGCGGCCGGCGGTAGAACTGCTGCTTGAAGCAGGACCAGGCCGCTTCCAGTGGATCGCGCCGCGTGTCGATGATCGTGGCCCCCGGCAGCATCGCCCGCAGCACGCCAGTGAAAAGCCAGTTTTCCGGCATCTTGTCGGTGAAGCGTGGACGTTGCGCGCGCCAGCGTGCGGTGCGCTGCAGATAGTCGCGGCCGAGCCTGTGCCAGTCCTGCGCACCGGCCTCGGCAACCCAGCGCGGAAAAGCCTGGTTGCGGCGCAGCGATTCATCGCGCAGCACGTCGCCGAGATCGGACAGCTCGCTGGCGCCCTCGACCTGCGGATGCGTGGCGATGATCTGTTCGAACAGCGTGGAACCGGAGCGCGGCAATCCGACGATGAAGATCGCCTCGCTGCCCAGGTTCGGATCCAGCGGTTCCGGCAGGACCTCGCTCGCGGCAATCACCGCGCTGACGTAGTCGCGGAAGGTCGCCGCATTCCATGCGCCCATGCGACGCATCCGGGCATTGGCCTCGCTCAGCACGGCGAAGGCTTCCGGATAGCGCGCCTGGTCTTCGCAGACCTTGCCCAGGGCGTAGCCCATGGCGATGCGGTCGGGTTCGGCAATGTCGGCGCGCCGGAGCTGGGTCGACAACTGCTCGCGGTCGCTGTCGGACAAGGGCCGCATCTTGATGTTGGCCAGGCCGCGCCAGGCATCGCCGCAGGCCGGATGCAATCGCAGCGCGTCGCGATACCGTGCGCTGGCTTCATCGAAGCGGCCCAGGTGCGCGAGCGCGTCGCCGAGCAGGATCCGCGCCGGCAGGAAATCGGGCGCCAGGGTGCAGGCGTGCTGCAGCGCCGTTACGGCCGGCCCGGTACTGCCTTCCAGCTGCAGGTTGCGGCCCAGGTTGTACCAGGGCATCGGTTCGGTCGGTGCCAGTTCGCAGGCGCGTCGCCAGCTGTCGAACGCCGACTCGCGTTCGCCGCAACCCAGCAGCGCGCTGCCGAGATCGTTGTGGATCTGCGCGTCGTCCGGGCGTTGCGCCAAGGCGCGCTGCAGCACCGCCTTCGCATCGTCCGGGCGATTGCAGCGATTGTGGAGGATGCCGTACAGGCGCAACGCTTCGGGGTGTTCCGGCGTTGAGGCGAGCAGTTCGCCAAGCAGTGCTTCGGCTACCGGAACCGCACCGTCGCGGATCGCTCGGGCGACTGCGTGCATCTTCGGAATCGCATCGGCGGGCAAGCCGACCATGCGTGGTTCCACATGCGTGTTGTCGTTGCCGGCAGCCGGCGGTGCGGCACTGTGCGGGGGCATGCCTGGAATCCGTTCACCTAGACGGATCGATCATACGCGGACAGATCCTGCACCGGCTGGACCGGCAGTTGCGTTGCCGGGACGGGCGGTGCTTCGAATGCGTCAGCCGATGGCTTCGAAACGGTTGGCGGCGACGTTCTTGCGCACGGTGGCCGGGTCCCAGACGCGCCCATTCATGGCGATGTACACGCCGGCCGGCAACGACTGCACCGCGCCGACCGCAGTACCGATGTTGAACTCGGCATCCGAGCCGCGGAAACGCGCGGGGTTCAGCGCGCCGGTCAGCACGATCGTCTTGTCCTTGATCCCGGCCAGTACCTTGGCAGTCTCGACCATGCTGTCGGTGCCGTGCGTGACCAGCACGTGCCGTGCATCCTGCGCGGCGATGGCGGCGCGGATCAGTTCGCGGTCCTCGGCGTTGATGTGCAGCGAGTCCTTGCGGATGATCGGGATCACGCTGAAACGGAACGCCACGCCCAGCTCTTCCAGGATCCGGCCGATCTGCGGCTCGCCGACCTGGTAATCCGACTTGTCGTCGAAATACACCTTGTCGATGGTGCCGCCGGTGGTGACGATGAGCAGTTGTTCCATGGAAGCGTCCAGATGAATGTCGAAGGTGCAGCGAAACGTGCTGCGGGCAGTTTACTCTGCCGTCTTGTTCCTGCCGAAGCGCGCGCGCAGGCCCGGCAGGTTGGCGACGATGATGATGGCGACCGCAAGCAGGATCGCCAGCCAGGCGACGCCGCGATCTGCCGGCCGCGACCAGGCGACCATCACTCCGTGCGAAAACCACAGCAGCGCCAGCACGCCGGACCAGTAGCCGGCCTGCCGGCCGCCACGCAAGGCCGAGACGGCGAGCAGCAGCGGCGGCAGTGCGAAGAAGGCAACGGCGAACCATTCGGAGCCGCGCGCGAACCAGAACGCATACAGCGCCGCCAGCATCAGCAGCAGCATCGCGAGGGCAGGGCGATGGCGCATCACGCCGACAGTTTCGCGGCAATCGCGGCAAGACGCCGGCCGAGCGCGCGCGCGAGCGTGATTTCGTCCTCGCTCGGCTCGGGATCGTCGCTGCTGCCGGCGACATGGCTGGCGCCGTACGGCGTGCCGCCGGTGCGCGTCGTGGTCAACACCGGCTCGGTATAGGGAATGCCGACCAGCACGCAGCCGTGGTGCAGCAGTGGCGTCATCATCGACAGCAGCGTCGACTCCTGGCCGCCGTGCATGGTCGCGGTCGAGGTGAACACCGCCGCCGGCTTGCCGACGAGCGTACCGCTGGCCCATTCGGCACCCAGCGAATCGATGAAATGCTTCATCGGCGCGGCCATGTTGCCGAAGCGGGTCGGGCTGCCGATCGCAAGCCCCGCACACTCGGCCAGGTCGCGTTTATCGACATAGGGCGCGCCGTCCGTTGGTACCGGCGGCGTCGCGATTTCCGTGGTCGATGCCACCGGCGGTACGCTGCGGATGCGCGCGGCCATGCCGTCGATCTCGCCGATGCCGCGCGCGATGTGGCGCGCCAGTCGGGCCACCGAGCCACCGCGGCTGTAGTAGAGCACCAGGATGTCGGGCATGCGGACCTCGGGCGAAGAACCGTGAATAGTTTGACAGGGTTCCGCTTGGCGGGATGCGCTTTCATCGTGCCATCGTCCCGCCGCATCGGACAGCGTGGAGGGGCGCTCTGCTACGCTTCGCCCATGGAACCCCTCGATTCCTGGAACCGCTGGAGCGATCGCCTGCGCGATCGCGCGCGCGCCAGTACCTTCTTCCGTTTCCTGTGGCGTCGCTTCCTCGACGACCGCCTGTTCGAGGCGGCGGGCTCGCTGTCGTACACGACCGTGTTCGCGCTGGTGCCGCTGAGCATCGTGGTGTTCGGCGTGCTGTCGGCGTTCCCGGTATTCGACCGGTGGAGCGAGATGCTCAGCGACTACATCTTCTCCAATTTCGTACCGTCCTCGGCGCGCGCGGTCGAGGATTACCTCAGGGGCTTTTCGAAAAGTGCGGGCCAGCTAACCGCCATCGGCATCGTCGCGCTGGTGGTGTCGCTGCTGATCACCCTGACCGGCGTGGAAACCACGTTCAACCGCGTCTGGCGCGTGGAGATCGCGCGCCCCCGGCTGAGCCGGTTCCTGGTGTACTGGACCGTGCTCACGCTCGGCGCGCTGGTCGCCGCGGCGAGCCTGGCACTGTCGGCGCAGTTCTTCGCGCTGGCGATCTTCGACACCGAGCCCGGACGCTGGCTGGAAGACCTGATGTTGCGGCTGACGCCGATGCTGATCGAACTGGCCGCGTTCGCGGCGATCTATCGCGTCGTGCCGCACCGCACCGTGCAATGGCGGCACGCGATCGCCGGCGCGCTGCTGGCGGTGCTGGTGTTCGAGGCGATCAAGACCGGGCTGGGCCTGTTCCTCGGCAGTGCCGGTGCATACCAGAAGATCTATGGCGCGGTCGCGTTCGTGCCGATCTTCCTGCTGTGGATCTACCTGAGCTGGGTGGCGGTGCTGCTGGGCGCGTCGTTCGCATCGTCGATGTCGGCTTTCCGTTACCAGCCGGCGACGATGCGCCTGCCGCAGGGTCACGAGCTATATGCCCTGCTGCGCCTGCTGGGACGATTCGATGCGCAACGCGCACAGGGACGAGGTCTGCACACCGACCAGATCCAGCTCATGGAGCCGATGCTCACCGACGCATTGGTGCAGCACATGCTGGCCCAGCTCAGCGGGATCGGGCTGCTCAGTCGCGCCGAAACCGGCGAGTGGCTGCTGGCACGCGACCTGGACACGTTGACCATGGCCGAGTTGTACGAGGCCTGCAATCTGCGTATTCCGATCGCCGAAGCCGTGCTGCCGTGCCACGATGATTCGCTCGGCAAGGCGGCGCTCGAGGCCGTCGATGAACTGCGCCTGCCGTTACGCGACCTGCTCAGGAAACGCGTGGGCGATCTCTACAAGACCGGGAAGGAAAGCGCATGACCGCGAACAAACTGTCGTTCCTGCTGATCGCGGCCCTGCTTGCCGCATGCGCCAGGCCCAGCGGCGAAGAGGCCTCGCAGCCGGCCCGGACAAAGAGTCCGGAAGCGCCAGCCGAACCCGCTGCCACGCCGACACCGACCGTGCCGACGCTGCAACTCGCCACCCTCGATGGAAAACCCTTCGACCTGGCCACGCATCGCGGCCGGTGGGTAGTGGTCAACTTCTGGGCAACCTGGTGCGCGCCGTGCCTGAAGGAAATGCCGGAGTTGTCGGCGCTGGATGCGATGCGCGAGCACATCGAAGTGGTCGGCCTGGCCTACGAGGAAATCGAGCCGGAAGCGATGCGCGCGTTCCTGGTCGAACATCCGGTCGCGTATCCGGTGGCGATCCTCGATGTATACGATCCGCCGAAGGATTTCGAAACGCCGCGCGGCCTGCCGATGACCTACCTGATCGCGCCGGACGGCAAGGTGGCCAAGCGTTTCCTCGGCCCGGTGACCGCGAAGGAGATCGAAGCGGCCATCGCCGCCGCGGGCGGGCCGAAAGTAGGCGCGTGATGGCCGCCGCACGCTTCCTCGTCAGCGGCAAGGTGCAAGGAGTTTTCTTTCGCGCCTCGACGCGCGAACAGGCGCTGCTGCACGGCCTGCGTGGACATGCGAAGAACCTGCCGGATGGTCGCGTCGATGTGCTGCTCGTTGGCGAAGCAGCGGATATCGAAGCAGTCGCGCTGTGGCTGCAGCAGGGGCCTCCGATGGCGCGGGTGCATGCGGTGGAGCGCGTAGACGTCGAGGAAGCAACCGGCCCTGCGGGCTTCCTCACGGACTGATGCACGCGGCCCACGTGCCGCCAATCCTCGTGGTGATCGCCACGGACTTTGCAGTAGGATGCGGCGCGGGGACGGGGATTCATTCCTGCAGGTGACCGCGAGGGTGGCCGGGTGGGCCGCGCAGTCGGGTATTCGTGGCGCAAGGGGGCGCGCGCATGCAGCAATCGGCGACAAGCCTGCAATCCGGCGCGGATTGCAGCGAAGAAGCGATGCCTGCGCCAGCAGCACTGCTGGCGCGGATTCCACCGGGGGCGGTGCAGCGACCACGCAGCAAGCCTTTGTACCAGCTCAGCCTGGGCCTGGTGACCTTGTTCTGCGTGCTGGTGCCGGTGATCTACGCCGGCCTGGTCATCGGTGTCGGCTGGCTATTGCATGGCTATTACACCGGCCCGGCAATGGAGCTCGAGCGCGGCGGCATCATCGGTCGCCTGCTGGTGTTCATCGTCCCGGGATTCGTCGGCGTCGTCGTCATCCTGTTCATGCTCAAGCCTTTTTTTGCGCCGCGGGCCAAACAACACCCGCCAGTGCAACTTGCCGACAACGAAGAACGGCAATTCGTTGCCGCCATACACGCGCTGTGCCGGGCCATTGGCGTGCGGCCCCCCAGTGCGATCCAGCTGAACTACCAGGTCAATGCCTGGGTGCAGTTCGAGCATGGCCTGCGGGGACTGCTCGGCGGACGCAAGCAGCTGAGCATCGGCCTGCCGCTGGTGGCAGGTCTGAGTTCGCGCCAGCTGGTGGGCGTGCTGTCACATGAGTTCGGGCATTTCGCGCAAGGCGCGGGCATGCGTTGTTCATTCGTCATCAACACGGTGAACCGTTGGCTCGAATCGCGCGCCTATCATCCCGACGAATGGGATGAACGTCTGGAGCGTTGGGGCGAGGAGAGCGACAACTTCTACGTATACCTGCTTACCGGTACGGCAAGCCTCGGGTTGTGGGTGACGCGATTGCTCATGCGCGGTCTGTTCCAGATCAGCTTCCGCATCAGCCGGCGGCTGTCGCAGGAAATGGAGTTCGATGCCGACCGTTACGAAGCGCTGGTTTCGGGCAGCGCCTGCTTTCGCGCCACTGCGTTGCAGCTGCGCGCGCTTTCGCGCGCATTCCGGGAAGCCGACGGCAGCAATGCGCTGGCGTGGCGCGAGGGCAAGCTCGCAGCCGACCTGCCGGCCGCGGTGAAGTCCAGGCTGGAACACCTGGATGCCGCGGCATGGACCAGTCTGGCCGATGAGCTCGATGGCAATGTCGAAACCAGATACTGGGATTCCCATCCCGCCGACCAGAGCCGCATCGCCAATGCCGAGCGATTGCAGGCGCCCGGGTTGTTCCTGGACGAGCGTCCCGCCAGCCTGTTGTTCGACAACTTCGCGGCCTTGTCGGCGCGGGTCACGCAAAGCTATTACCGCGACATGGGCCTGAGTTATTCGCCGCAGCAACTGGTGGATGCCGGCGAGGTGCTCGAACTCAACAAGCTGCCGGCCGCTGCCGAAGCGGCATTGAAACGTTACGGCAACGACATGCTCGATGATTGCCGGCTGTTGTCGCCAGAGGCGGCAGGCATGCCCGAATGGGCCGGTCTGGGCTGGCAGGAATGCATCGACCAGCTCCGCGGCATGGCGCCCGATGTGGTCCCGGCCTGGCAGCGGCTGCGTCAGCAGGACAAGCGGCGCAGGACCTTGGCGTTCTGGCTGGTATTGATCGACCAGCACCTCGAGTTCCGCATGCCCAACGGGGCGGAACCGGATGCCGCGCAGCTGCGCATCGAATACGCGCAGCTGCAGGCGCCCGGGCACGCCGACCTGCGCCTGGTGCGGCGGGCGCTGGCGCTGTTCGCGCGACGGATCGAATGTGCCATGTCGGCGATGCCCGTCGACGCGCAGGCCGTGGCACGGCAACGGTCGAAGTTGATCCAGTCGTTGCATGACCTGTCGCCGCGCCGTGAGGAAATGTCGGAATTGCGTTGCAGCGTCGATGCGCTGGGTCGTGGCCGCGGGCGCGGCGGCGAAGACGAGGCCATCCTCGAGGCGATGTACGAACTGGCCCACCGTTACCACGATCGCTGCCAGGAATGGCTGGGGCGCGCCGCGGGCGTGCCGGTCCCGGGCAGCGATCGCGACCTGCGCCAGTACCTGCTATCCCGCTGCGCGAAGGTGATCGATGCGCACGGCGACCGCCTGGCGTACTTGCGTGCGATGTCGCCCATGGACGATGCCGTCGCGCATCTGTACCGGGAAAACCTGGCCGAGCTGGCCATGCTCGCGGAAGCCGCGGAAAAGGCAGCCGGCATACGCCCGATCAGACTCTGGAATCCGCCTGCAGGCGCGGGGTCCTAGGCGTCGAAAGCCGCGATCGGCTTCAATACCCGGTACCGCTCCTTCAGCGGCTTGCCTGGCAGCGGCGGGAATGCCGGCGTCGTCTCAGGCACGTGCGTGTCGGGCAGGCGGTCGAGCAGGTTGCGGATCAGGGTCAGCCGACCGCGCTTCTGGTCGTTGAAGTCGACCAGCGTCCACGGCGCGATGTCGTTGTGCGTGGCCTTGAGCATCGCGTCGCGCGCACGCGTGTACTCGGCGTACTGGCTGCGTGCCTCGACATCGACGGGCGATAGCTTCCAGCTTTTCAACGGATCCCGCAGCCGCTCGGCGAAACGTTCCTCCTGTCGCGCCTGATCGCAGCACAGCCAGTACTTGAACAGCAGGATGCCGTCATCGACGAGTTGCTTCTCGAACGCCGGCGCCTGCTGCAGGAAAGCCTTGACCTGCGCGTCGCTGACAAAGCCCATCACCTTCTCGACGCCGGCACGGTTGTACCAGCTGCGGTCGAACAGCACGATTTCGCCGGCGGCGGGCAGTTGCGCGGCATAGCGCTGGAAATACCATTGCGTCGACTCGCGCTCTCCCGGTTTCGGCAGCGCGACCACGCGGCACTGGCGCGGATTGAGGTATTCGCGGACCGCGTCGATCGTGCCGCCCTTGCCGGCCGTATCGCGGCCTTCGAACAGCACCACCAGTCGCCGGCCAGTAGCGGCGATCCAGCGTGCCATCGCGACCAGGTCGACCTGCATCGGTTCCAGCAGTGCCTCGTATTCCTTGCGCTTGAGCTGCTTCATCGCGGCCTCTGTGGATGGCACGTCGGATGGGATCCCGGCTCCGCGGAGGGCGCCCCGGCTACGGCTTCCGTCGCGTTGCGCGTGTGCCGGCCATGCTGCGCGACACTTCCAGCAGCGCACCCTGTTGCCGGGTATTGAGCGCGCGGTAGGCGGCCAGCAGGTCGTGCTCGCCCTGGGTGCGGGCCGGATCGAGCGTGCGCGCCAGTTCCGCCAGCAAGGCGCCAGCCGGGACGCCGAACGTCCTCGCCAGCGCATCGAGCTGATCCTTGCCGGGCAGCTTTTCGCCGCGCAGCCAGGCCGATACGGTGGCCGCGCCCGCACGCGGTATCGCGGTGGCGATGTCGGTGGCGCTGAGGCCACGTGCTTTGGCAAGCAAGCGCAAGGTGGCATCGATCGACATCTTCACTCCTTCAGCCGCGGCTTCAAGGTGGCGAGATTGCAGGGCCGGGTACGCGCATCGAGTTGCGTGCGGATGATCTTTTCCCACGCGGTGCGGCAGGCCGAGGTCGAACCGGGCAGGCAGAACACGAAGGTCGCATTGGCCAGGCCCGCGAACGCGCGCGACTGCAGCGACGACGTACCAATCTCCTCGAACGAGATCGCGCGGAACAATTCGCCGAAGCCCGGCATCTCCTTGTCGAGCAGCGGCAGCAGGGCTTCCGGTGTCGAATCGCGGCCGGTGAAGCCGGTGCCGCCGGTGACCAGCACGCCATCGATGTCGGGATCGGCGATCCATTGCGAGACCACGGCGCGGAGGCGATAACGGTCGTCGGGCAGCAGCGCGCGGTCGGCGAGCCGGTGGCCCGCGTCCTGCAGTGCGGATGCCAGGTAGTCGCCGGAAGTGTCGGTTTCAGGCGTGCGCGAATCCGACACGGTGAGCACGCAGAGGTTCAGAGCGATGGAGTTGGGGATGGCAGTCATGGGGCAAGCCTAGCGCATGGTGGCAACGCATGCCGTGGTCGCCTGCCGTTATGCAGACGTCGGAAAGCCTGGATCCTGGCTTTCGCCGGGATGACGGCATGAATCGTATGCCGCTTGCATGCAGCTGGTGGCATGGAAAGCAAAGCTTCCGCCTTGCGGCGGGTCACTTTCCTTGCGGGCCCACTGCGTGCGCCGGGAGCGCGCGCGAACGGCGAAGCCGGCCCGAAGGGTGAGCGGCATGGACGGCGCGAATCAAGAAAGTAACCAAAAGATAAGGGCCCGAAACCTCATTGGCAGACGTCGTTGTCGTGGCCCACGAGTGATGAGCTTCATTCGTGGCGGCTGACATTCCTTCTGTTGCTTCGACATTTGCCCGTGGATATTTGGGGCAAGGACCGTAGCCGGTTGCGTGGCGCTTATCGGCTACGCGAACTACTTGAGCGCCAGCGAGTACCACTGCGTCTCGTCCTCGTGCCAACCCGCATTGCGATATAGCGCGCGTGCCGGCGCGTTGTCGCGAGTCGTCTCCAGTACGATGCTGCGCGCGCCGTCGTTGCGCGCGAAGTCGGCGGCAGCGTCGAGCAGGGCGCGTGCGACGCCGCCGCGCCGCGCGCGGGCATCCACGTAAAGATCGTTGAGGATCCAGGTTCGCGCCGTGCCGACCGAGGAGAACATCGGATAGAGCTGTACGAAGCCGACGGCCTTGCCGCCGCCTGTGGCCAGCAGCACGATCGATTCGTTGGCCTGCATGCGCGCCTGCAACCATTCGCGCGCACGCTGCAGGTCGGACGGCTGGCCGTAGAAGCGGCGGTAGGCGTCGAACAGCGGCGCGACCGCGTCGATATCTACCAGCGTGGCGCGTGTGATGTGCATGGTCATGCGGCCTCGGTCATGCGGGCGAGTTCGTCGGCCTGGTGCTCGCGGCTGAGCCGTTCGATCAGCGCATCCAGGTTGCCTTCGAGCACGTTGGGCAGGTCGTACAGGGTCAATCCCTCGACACGGTGGTCGGTGATGCGGCCCTGCGGATAGTTGTAGGTGCGGATGCGCTGGCTGCGGTCGCCACTGCCGACCTGCAGTTTGCGGTCCTGCGCCTGCGCGGCTTCGCGCTTGGCGATCTCGGTCTCGACCAGCATCGCCTTCAGGCGCTTCATCGCCTTGTCGCGATTGGCATGCTGCGAGCGTTCGGTCTGGTTCTCCACCACCACGCCGCTGGGCACGTGGGTGATGCGGATCGCCGATTCGGTCTTGTTGACGTGCTGGCCGCCGGCACCGGAAGAACGGAAGGTGTCGATCCGCAGGTCGGCCGGATTGATTTCGATCGCGATATCGCTGGTGTCCTCGGCGATGATCGCCACCGTCGCTGCCGAGGTATGGATGCGGCCCTGCGATTCTGTTTCCGGCACGCGCTGCACGCGATGCGTGCCGGATTCGAACTTGAGCCGGGAGTAGGCGCCGCGACCCTCGATGCGGGCGACGATTTCCTTGTAGCCGCCATGCTCGCCGGGACTGGCCGATTCGATCTCGACCTTCCAGCCCTGGCGCTCGGCATAGCGCGCGTACATGCGGAACAGATCGCCGGCGAAGATCGCTGCTTCGTCGCCGCCGGTGCCGGCGCGTACTTCCAGGTACAGGCCACCGTCGTCGCGCGCGTCGCGGGGTACCAGGAACGCCATCAATTCGTTGTCCAGCGCTTCCAGGCGCGCGCTGGCCGCGGCGATTTCCTCTTCGGCCAGTTCGCGCATTTCAGGATCGCCGCGCATCGCTTCGGCGCTGGCGAGGTCGTGCCGGGCCTTCGCCTCGCGCGCCAGCGCGTTGGCGACCGGTTCCAGTTGCGCGAACTCGCGCGAATGATTGCGGAAGCGTTCGGCGTCGGCGATCACGCCTGGATCCGACAGCAGCCGTTCCAGTTCCTCGCGCCGTTCGGCCAATGCCTCAAGCTTGCGGCGCAGGTTAGCTTGCATCGTCTTGTTCGTTGTCCGTCAGTGGCGGGAACAGCTTGTCGGCGGCGCGTGCCAGCTCGCTATCGCCGGCCAGCGCCGCTTCGCGCAGCGCCACGGTCGGCGCATGCAGCAGGCGATTGGTCAGCGTGTGCGCGAGCAGGTCGAGCACGGCGTTGGGGTCGGTGCCGGCGGCCAGTTCGCGCCGTGCCTTGGCCAGCGCTTCCGTGCGCGCACTGTCGCCGTGCGCGCGCAGGCGTTTCAGCGGCGCATGGCGCGCGCTGGCGTTGCTGGTTTCGATGAAGCGGGCGGCCTGCAGGTCGATGATCGCCTCGGCTTCGGCCGCCGCTTCACGGCGGCTGCGGCGGTTGTCCTCAACGGCGCGCTCCAGGTCGTCGATGGTGTAGAGGAAGGCGTCCTTGAGTTGCGCGACATCCGCGTCGATGTCGCGCGGCACGGCCAGGTCCATCAGCATCATCGGCCGGTGCCGGCGAGTCGCCAATGCATTCTGTACCTGCGCACGCTTGACCACGGTGTCGCGGCTGGCGGTGGCCGACAGCACCAGGTCGGCTTCGGCCAGGTGGCGCTCCAGTTCGGCCAGCGGCAATGCGACGCCGCCGTGGCGCGAGGCGATGTCCTGAGCGTGCGCCAGCGTGCGGTTGGCGATCAGCAGGCGCTTAACCTTGCCTTCGCTGAGATGACGCGCAGCCAGTTCGATGGTCTCGCCGGCGCCGATCAGCAGCGCGGTCGATTCGTCCAGCCTTGCGAATGCGTTCTGCGCCAGACGCACAGCTGCCGAGGCCACCGATACCGGATGCGCGCCGATGCGGGTGTCGGTGCGCGCGCGCTTGGCGGTGGCGAAGGCCTGCTGGAACAGGCGGTCGAGTCCGCTGCCTAGAGTGCCGGCCGCGCGTGCCGCGGCCCAGGCATCCTTCACCTGGCCGAGGATCTGTGGCTCGCCGAGCACCAGCGAATCCAGGCCACTGGCGACGCGGAACAGATGACGCACCGCATCCAGGTCGTGATGGCCGTAGAGGTAGGCGTGCAGGTCCTCGCTGCCATCCGGATGCGTGGCCAGCCACTGGCGCACGCTGCTGCCGTCGTCGTCGACCACCGCGTACAACTCGGTGCGGTTGCAGGTGGAAAGCAGCGCGACTTCGCGCACCGGCGGCAACGCGCGGACCGCGGCCAGCGCGGCCGGTACTGCGGCGGCGTCGAACGCGACGCGCTCGCGCAGGCTGACCGGCGCGGTCTGGTGGTTCAGTCCCAATGCGTACAGCGGCATATTCAGCGGCTTGCGATTAAGCTAGCGATTCACTTCCAAGCGGCCATTTTACCGGCCCCCGGTCGCCTGATGCCCGTATTCGTTGGTTTTCTCCGCAGCAAGGTCGTGAGCCCGTATCCGGGACGCGCGAACCGGCGCTGGGTGAGCGTCCGCAGCCTGCTCGCGGTCTTCTGGCTTGTATTGCTGCTGGGCACGCAGGCCTGGGCCGCGAAACCGGTCAAGCCGCCGGCAGGTGCGCTGGAACCGGTCATCGCCGGCGAATTCGCGCTGCAGGGCGGGCAACTGGACGAGGCCGCGCGCTGGTATCTGGAAGCCGCCCGCGTTTCTGGCGATACCGGCCTGGCCGAGCGTGCGACCCGTATCGCCCTGCTTGCCAATGACGATGCCCGCGCCGCCGAGGCGCTCGACCTCTGGCGCCGGCAGTCGCCGAATTCGCTGGCGACGCGTACCGCCGAAGCCACGCTGTCGCTGCGTCGTGGCGATGCCAGGGCGGCGCGGCGGCAGCTGGAAGCGTTGCTGCGCGATCCGGACAAGTCCGCCTGGGCGCATGCCTTCGTGGCGCTGGGCAGCGGCGCCAAGGATCCCAAGCTGGCCGCGCGCCTGCTCGGCGAGATGATCGACGACAACGCGATCCCCAACCAGCTGCAGGCCTGGCTGGCCTTCGGTGGCCTGGCGCAGCGGCTCGACGAGCAGGCGCTGGCCGAGCGCATCGTCGGCGAAGTGGTGCAGCGATTCCCCGGCGAGCCGCGCGTGGCGCTGCTGCGCGCCAGCCAGCTGCGCGAAGCCGGCAAGACCGCGGAAGCCCGGGAAGCGCTGGCCCGGTTGATGCCGAAGGCAGAACGCGATCCCGACATCCGGCGCGCGATGGCAGCCGAATACGACCAGCTCGGCGACCCGGTCGCCGCCGCTGGCGTGCTGTCGCAAGGCCCACAGGACGATCGCAGTTATGGGATGCGCGCCTCGCTGCTGGCCAAGTCCGAGGACAACGCCGCCTTGACCGCGCTGTACGACGAGTTGCGCAAGCAAGGCACGCAGCCGAATCCCTCGCGGCGCCTGTTGCTGGGCCAGATCGCCGAATTCCTGGAACGCTACGACGAGGCGCTGGAGTGGTATCGCGGCGTGCCGGGCGGGCAGGAGCGTTGGGAGGCACGACTGCGCACGGTCAACGTGCTGCACAAGCTCGAGCGCCGGGACGAGGCCTACGCCGAGGTGCGCAAGCTGCAGTCCGACGCCAGCGCCGACGAGGAAGTGCGCCGCAACGCCTATCTGCTCGAGGCCGAACTGCGCACCGAGGACAAGGACGATGCCGGCGAGCTGGATGTCTACGCGCGTGGGCTGGCCGCGTATCCTGACGACGGCGCGCTGCTGTATTCGCGCGCGCTGGCCTGGGAGCGCCGCGACCGGATCGATCGCGCCGAGGCGGACCTGCGCAAGCTGCTGGTCGCCGATCCGGAAAACGTCGCTGCGCTCAACGCGCTCGGCTACACACTCGCCGATCGCACCACGCGATACGCCGAGGCGATGGAACTGATCGATCGCGCCCGTGCCGCCGAGCCCGGCAACGCGGCGATCATCGACAGCCACGGCTGGGTGCTGTATCGCCTCGGTCGCAACGAGGAAGCGCTGGTGCAGCTGCGGCGCGCGTTCACCCTGCAGAAGGATCCGGAAATCGCCGCGCACATCGGCGAGGTGTTGTGGATGACCGGCCGCAAGGAGGAAGCGCGCAGGTATTTCGACGAGGCACGCAAGCTCGATCCGGAAAACCGCTCGCTGAAGCGCGCCTTGTCCAAGACCGGCGCGTGAGGATGTCGATGCTTCCAGAACACGCGCGCTTCGCCGCAGCAGTCGAAAACATGCCATTCCATCCTGCACTGGCAGGGCGCAACACGCTGCTGCTCGCTGTCATGGCGCTGCTGCTCGCTGCCTGCGTGCCACGGACCGTGCGCGCGCCATTGCCGTCGCTGTCGCCGCAGGAACTCGCCGACGCGCAGGCGCGGCAAGCCACGCATGAAGCAAAGATCCGCGCGGTGCCGTCCTGGTCGCTGCACGGACGGGTCGCCTTGTCCAACGGACGCGACGGCGGCAGCGGCAGCCTCGACTGGCGCCAGCAGGGCGACACCTATGAAGTCTCATTGAGCGCGCCGGTGACGCGGCAGAGCTGGCGTCTCAGTGGCGATGCCGCCGCGGCTCGACTGGAAGGCCTGGAAGGCGGCACGCGCACCGGCAGCGATCCGGAGCGATTGCTGCGCGAAGCGACCGGTTGGGAAATTCCGGTGGCCGCGCTGTCGTCCTGGGTCCGTGGCGTGCGCGCCGACGAGGCTGTTTTCGGTCCGGCCACGTTGGCCTTCGGATCCGACCACCGCCTCGCCCGCATCGAGCAGGCAGGCTGGACCATCGACTACAGCGCATGGCAGATGCAGGCCGGAAACGACGGCTTCGCCTTGCCGAACCGCCTCAACGCGCAGCGCGACCAGGCCCGGGTGCGGCTGGTCGTGGATCGCTGGGACGGCGCAGGCGCACCATGAGCGGCGCCGACTGGTCGGTCTGGCCAGCGCCGGCCAAGCTCAACCTGTTCCTGCGCATCACCGGGCGCCGTGCCGACGGCTATCACCAGTTGCAGACCGTGTTCCGGCTGCTGGAATGGGGCGACACCCTGCGGCTGCGCGTGCGCGGAGACGGCCAAATTCATCGACATGGCGAATCGGCGCCGGCGGTGGCCGCACATCGGGATCTGGCGGTGCGCGCCGCCGAAATCCTGAAAAAGCACGCCAAAATCAGTGAAGGTGCCGATATCGTCCTCGAAAAACGGATCCCGGTCGGTGGCGGCTTCGGTGGCGGCTCGTCCAACGCCGCCACCGTGCTGGTGGCGCTGAATCACCTCTGGGGACTGGACTTGCCGGTCGATGAACTGGCCGAGTTGGGCCTGCGGCTGGGCGCCGACGTGCCGGTCTTCGTCCGCGGCGAGAACGCCTGGGCAGAGGGCGTGGGCGAGGAACTGACCCCGATGGCGTTGCCGCCGGCCTGGTACGTGCTGGTGGCTCCGGGCGTTCATGCCGCCACCGCGGAGTTATTCCAAGCCCCTGAATTGACGCGCGATTCGCCGCCCGCGACAATGTCCGACTTCGTTTCGGGTGTTCCGCTCGGCAATGCGTTCGAGCCGGTGCTGCGCCGCCGCGAGCCGGCCGTGGAGGCCGCCTTCGCAGCGCTGTCGCGGATCGGCACGCCACGCCTGACCGGGTCGGGCAGCGGCTGTTTCGTTGAATTCGTCGATCGCGACGCGGCCGAAGCCGGACTGGCGGCATTGCCGCCAGGCCTGCAAGGCTGGATCGCGCGGGGCGCAACGGAATCGCCATTGCACAGGGCGCTTGGAACCAGGTAACCGCAGGGGCGTCGCCAAGAGGCCCAAGGCACCAGGTTTTGATCCTGGCATTCGTAGGTTCGAATCCTACCGCCCCTGCCAAATTTTGCGGGAATGGAGAATCGGGAATAGGGAATCGTAAAAGCAGTCGTCGTTTCACCGCTTTTACGATTCCCTATTCTCAATTCCCGATTCCCGTTCCACTCACCCGCAACGGTCAGAGCGACGCGGAGTAAAAATGCAAGACGATCGCAACCTGCTGGTGTTCAGCGGCAATGCCAACCGGCCGCTGGCGATGTCGGTGTGCAAGGAACTGGGCATCCGCATGGGCAAGGCGCTGGTCGGGCGCTTTTCCGATGGCGAGGTGCAGATCGAGATCGAGGAGAACGTCCGCGGCCAGGACGTCTTCGTGCTGCAGCCGACCTGCGCGCCCAGCGCGGAGAACCTGTTCGAACTGCTGGTGCTGGTGGACGCGCTCAAGCGCGCCTCGGCCAGCAAGGTGACCGCGGTGGTGCCGTACTTCGGTTATGCGCGCCAGGACCGGCGCCCACGATCGGCGCGCGTGCCGATCACCGCCAAGGTCGCCGCGCAGATGTTCTCGACGGTGGGCACCGACCGCGTGCTGACCATCGACCTGCACGCCGACCAGATCCAGGGTTTCTTCGACGTGCCGGTCGACAACGTCTACGCCTCGCCGCTGCTGCTGGCCGACATCTGGCGCACGCACGGCACCGACAACCTGGTGGTGGTATCGCCGGACGTCGGCGGCGTGGTGCGTGCCCGGGCCATCGCCAAGCGCCTCGACGACGCCGACCTGGCGATCATCGACAAGCGCCGGCCGAAGGCCAACGTCGCCACGGTGATGAACATCATCGGCGACGTGTCGGGCAAGGCCTGCGTGCTGGTTGACGACATCGTCGACACCGCCGGCACGCTGTGCGCGGCGGCGGGTGCGCTGAAGGCGCAGGGCGCGATCAAGGTGGTCGCGTACTGCACGCATCCGGTGCTGTCGGGCGCGGCGATCGACAACCTGACCGGCTCGCAGCTGGACGAACTGGTCGTCACCGACACCATCCCGCTGTCGGCGGCGGCACGGGCCTGCGGCAAGATCCGCCAGCTCAGCGTCGCGGAACTGCTGGCGGAGACGATCCGGCGCATCGCGTTCGGCGAGTCGGTGAGTTCGCTGTATGTGGATTGAAAGCCGGGATTTCGAGAATGGGGAATAGGGAATCGTTTTAAAACAAGAGCTGTCATCCCGAGCGTGGCGAGGGATCCGCTTTCAACGATTCTCCATTCCCGATTCCCGATTCCCGGGAACGCAGGCTCCCCTGGTCGCGGGGGAGTCCAACCGCCGCAGTGATGCGGCTTCATCGCAACGAAGTGAGTAAGTGAAAATGGCTACCGAACACAAAATCGCAGCTGCCGTGCGCGGCGACGAAGGCAAGGGTGCGAGCCGCCGCCTGCGTCGCGCCGGTCAGATCCCCGCCATCGTCTATGGCGGCCAGGCCGAGCCGCAGAGCGTCCAGCTCGAGCACGAGAAGACCTGGCTGGCCAGCCAGAACGAGTGGTTCTACTCGTCGATCCTGACCCTGGATGTCGACGGCAAGGCCGAGCAGGTGCTGCTGCGTGACATGCAGCGCCATCCGTACAAGCAGCTGATCATGCACCTGGACTTCCAGCGCGTCAGCGCCAACGAGGCGATCCGCGTCGCGGTGCCGCTGCACTTCATCAACGAAGAGAAGTCGCCGGCCGGCAAGGCCGCCGGTGTCGCGGTCACGCACGAGCTGACCGAAGTGCAGATCAGCTGCCTGCCGAAGGACCTGCCGGAGTTCATCGAGATCGACCTGTCCGCGCTTGCGGTTGGCGACACGGTCCACCTGTCGCAGGTCAAGCTGCCGGCCGGCGTGGAAGTGCCCGAGCTCAAGCTCGGCGCCGACCACGACGTGGCGGTGGTCGTTGCTCGTTTCGTCAAGGAAGAGGTCGAGGAAGCGGCTGCCGAAGGCGAAGCGGCTGCCGAAGTGCCGGCCGCCAAGGTTGCCGACGACGAAGGCGACAAGGAGAACGACAAGGAGTGATCGTCGCGACGCGACGTTGCTTTTTGCCGGCTTGCGGGGGATCTGCTGGAAAGCAGGTCCCTCACTTCGTTCGGGATGAGGACGAGAGATGGCTGGTTTGCGCCTGATCGTCGGCCTCGGCAACCCGGGCCCGGAACACGCCAGGACCCGACACAACGCCGGGTTCTGGTTTGTCGATGCGCTCGCTGCGAAAACCGGAGCGCGTTTCTCGGTGGAATCCAAACTGTTCGGCGAGACCGCCAAAGCGGAAATCGCAGGACGATCGGTGTGGCTGCTCAAGCCCGCCACATACATGAACCTCAGCGGCAAATCGATCGGCGCCGCGCTGCGTTTCTGGAAGATCGAGCCCGAAGAGTGTCTGGTGGCGCACGACGAGTTGGATCTGGCGCCGGGTATCGTTCGTTTGAAATTCGACGGCGGGCATGGTGGCCAGAACGGCGTGCGCGACACGATGGCCATGCTGGGCCACGGCAAGTTCCATCGCCTGCGGATCGGTATCGGCCATCCCGGGAACAAGGACAAGGTCACGCCGTGGCTGCTGAAGGGCGGCCCGGACAAGGTTGACGAAATATTGATCGGACGGGCGATCGATGACGCGCTCGATGTGCTGCCGCTGGCGGTGAACGGCGATTTCAACGAAGCGATGAAGCGCTTGCATACGGAGAAGCAGTGATTCGTGACTGGTGATTGGTGATTCGCAACGGCAAGCGTCTCTGCTTGAACGAATCACCAATCACGAATCACCAATCACGGATCCAACATGGGCATCAAATGCGGCATCGTCGGCCTGCCCAACGTCGGCAAGTCGACCCTGTTCAACGCGCTGACCAAGGCAGGCATCGCCGCGGCCAATTTCCCGTTCTGCACGATCGAGCCGAACGTCGGCGTGGTGCCGGTGCCGGACCCGCGCCTGAATGCGTTGTCCGACATCGTCAAGCCGCAGAAGGTGATCCCGACCGCTGTCGAATTCGTCGACATCGCCGGTCTGGTAGCCGGTGCCGCCAGCGGCGAAGGACTGGGCAACAAGTTCCTGGCGCACATCCGCGAAGTCGACGCGATCACCCACGTGGTGCGCTGCTTCGAGAACGACGACGTCATCCACGTCAACAACAAGGTCGATCCGATCGCCGATATCGAGACCATCGATACCGAACTGGCGCTGGCCGACCTGGAATCCGTCGAGAAGGCGCTGCAGCGCGCCGAGCGTTCGGCCAAGACCGGCGACAAGGAGGCCAAGGCCCGCGTCGAAGTCCTCGCCCGCGTGCGCGAAGGCCTCGATGCCGGCAAGCCGGCGCGCGCGCTAGGCCTGTCGGACGACGACAAGGCGGTGGTGCGCGACCTGTTCCTGCTCACGCTCAAGCCGGTGATGTATGTGGCCAACGTGCTCGAGGACGGCTTCGAGAACAATCCGCACCTGGACGCGGTGCGTGCCCGCGCGGCCGGCGAGGGCGCGGAAGTGGTGCCGGTGTCGGCGGCGATCGAGGAGGAACTCTCGCAATTGGACGACGCGGACCGCGATACCTTCCTGCACGACCTCGGCCTCGACGAGCCCGGCCTGAACCGCGTGATCCGAGCCGCCTACAAGCTGCTCGGCCTGCAGACCTATTTCACCGCTGGCGTGAAGGAAGTGCGCGCGTGGACGGTCAGGGCCGGGTCGACCGCGCCGCAGGCCGCCGCCGTGATCCATACCGATTTCGAGAAGGGCTTCATCCGCGCCGAGACGATCGGCTACGACGACTTCATCAAGTACAAGGGCGAATCCGGTGCGCGCGACGTCGGCCGCCTGCGCCTGGAAGGCAAGGAATACCGCGTCCAGGAAGGCGACGTGCTGCACTTCCGCTTCAACGTCTGATCGCATCTGCCTTTGTCGCGGCTTTGCGAAACTTTTCTGAAGTGTCATCCCGGACGCAGAGAGGGATCTTCACTCGGGAATGACAGGAAAAGAACAGCTGGCGGCTGAGCCGCTCCCACAAGAAGCCGCTTCCATGGCTCTTCCACAAAGCCGCGCCCACAAAAAACCTCCCGTTGCCGGGAGGTTCGAGGGCGACACGGTCAGAGCGCCTTGCCGCCGAACTTGTAGGTGAACTGCAGGTAATAGCTGCGTCCCAGCGTGTCGAACCACGATACGTCGTAGTAGGGATAGGCGGTATAGGTCGGATCACGCGGCGGCATCTTGTCGAACAGGTTGTCCACCGCCAGCGAGAGCCGCATGTGGTCGGTGAAGCGGTATTGCAGCGTCGCGTTGTAGCGATAGGTGGCGGCGATGTACGGGCTGCCGGCCTCTTCGTCTTCGGGATCGTAAACGCCGTCGTAGGAATCGGAGTTGGGCAGGTGGCCGAGGCGCTGGCCGTGCAGGCTCGCGGTCCAGGCGTTCCTGTCCCACGACACGGTGGCGCTGGCCTTGGTTCGCGGGATGTCGAAGCCGCTGTTGACCGCAAATTCGTCCTCGACGATGTCGCCGTCGAACTGCTGGAAGTCGTGCTGGCGCACCCAGGTGTAGTTGCCGGTGAAGCGGAACTCGCCGATGCCGGTTTCCACCTGGTAGTGCGTGCTCAGGTCGACGCCGCTGGTGCTCTCGCGGGCGATGTTGATCGGATTGACGTGGATGCCGTACAGCCTGCCGTCGATGCGGGTCACGCGCGAGATCGCGTCCGTGCAGGTCGGCGAGTTGACGTCGACCGGCGTGCCGTCCACGCGCGAGCCGATCCGGCAATTGGCTTCGTCCTGCAGGATCGCGTCGTTGCGCATGTCCTGCACCTGGTCGCGCATGTCGATGTCGAAGTAGTCCAGCGATATGTCGAAGCGGTCCGTCGGCGACCACACCAGGCCGGCGGTCCAGGAGGTACTGGTCTCCGGGTCCAGTTCGCGGTTGCCGGAACGGGAACGGATCAGGCCCTCGTCGTTCCAACTGCAGTCCTCGAGCGCCTCGCCCGGCTCTTCGGTGCGGCAGCGGTAATAGTCCACGCCGGAAGTCTCGTCGTTGCCGATGCCGGCGTAGATGTAGTGCAGGTCGGCGGCACGAAACGCGGTGCCATAGGAGCCGCGCACCAGCAGCGTCTCGTGCGGGCGCCATTCCAGTCCGGTGCTGTAGGTGAACTTGCCGACATCGTGGCCTGCGTAGCGATAGCGGTCGTAGCGCCCTGCAGCGCTGAGGTCCAGCGCCTCGAACAGCGGCATGCGCAACTCACCGGCCGCCGCCCAGCGGTCGCGGTCGCCTTCGCCGTCGGAGTCCTTCCAGCTGTAGTAGTAGTACTCCAGCGCGTGCGGATCCGGATTCAGGGCGTACGCCTGGTTGCCGATCTCGACCACGCCAGCAAAGCCCGCTGGCCCGGCTGGCAGTTCGAACAGGCTGGTGTTGGTGACCGTGAACGACAGCGTGTCGGTGCGCGACTTGGGGTGGTAGGTGGTGTAGTCGGCGATCGAATCGTATTCCGCCCGCGTCAAAGGCGTGTACAGCCGGTTGGGATCGGCGTTGAAGATCGGCAGGTCCGAAACGTCGTCCACGCCGAGTTGCGGTCCAAGGAACAGGTTGTTGGCAGCCGCGGCGACGATCTGCGGCCAGCCGATCTCGGACTGGTATTGCGAATGGCTGAAGGCCGCTTCCCAATCCCAGTTCTCGCCGAACACGCCCTTGAAGCCGGTGACGATGCCGAACGTCTTCTGTGTGTTGCGGATCATGCCCTGATCGAGGCCGCCCATTTCCTCGGGCGCGAACTGGCGCTGCCAGTACTCGACACGATTGGTGGCCTGGTTGAAGAAATACCCCTCCTCGTTGCCATCAGGGGCCATGTAGTTCCAGCTGCGCACGTCGGTGAACAGTTCCACCTTGTGATAGCCCAGCTGCACGTCGGCGAACCATTCGGCATCGTCGCCGAAGGCGTAGCTCAGCGAGGCGTACGCGTTGGCGCCGCGGCGCTTGCTGATGATGGTTCCATAGCCGATCGATTCATCGCTGCCGCAGAAGAAGCCGGGCGGATATTCGTCAGCGACCGGATCATAGCGGCCCCAGCGCGGTCGACTGGCGCGGTAGGTGGAATCCATGTTGAGGAAGGCGAGCCGGTCGCAGGTTGTCTGGCCCGGATCCACGTAGTACTCGTTGTCGCCGTCGTCCGGATCCCATGCGGTCTGCAGGAAAACGCGCCGCGCGGCGGCGGTGTCGTCGGGGGAGTCCTTCACCGAATCCTGCAGGCTGCGCTCGTACGCCCACAGCGGCTTCTGGTCGAGCAACTCGATACCGTAGGCGGCGTTGAAACCGCCACGCGAAAAACCGGACGACAGGCTGAGCCTCAGCGACTCGCCGCCGCCGCGTTTGGTGTCGCCGTAACGCAGGTCGACCGTGGTGCCATCGGCATAGTCCTTCAGGATGAAGTTGACCACGCCGGAGATCGCGTCCGAGCCGTACACCGCCGACGCGCTGCCGGTCAGCACTTCGATGCGGTCGACCATGCCCAGCGGGATGTTGGAGATGTCGGTGAAATTGCTGCGGCCCTTGAACGGCATCGGAAAGTCGGCGATGCGGCGGCCGTTGACCAGCACCAGGGTACGGTTGGGCCCGAGTCCGCGCAGGTCGACCTGCTGTGCGCCGGGCGAGAAATCGCCGCCGCTGAAGGATTGCTGGCTCTGGGTTTCGCCGCCGTTCTGGGTCATCGCCCGCAGCACGTCGGGAATGCTGGCGAAGCCGCTGTCGTGGATCTCCTGCGCCGTCATGATCGACACCGGCGCCGGGCCCTCGGTCTGCGCACGCGGGATGCGCGAGCCGGTCACCTGCACCGTTTCCAGCGTCGTCGTCTGCTGCGCTGCGGCGGCGCCGGAAGCGGCGGGGGTGACCGGAGCGGGGCGGGGTGTCGGTGCTGCTTCGCTCTTCACGATCACGACGGCGCCGGAGGCATCGCGACGCGCGGCATAGCCGCTGCCGCGCAACAGCCGGTCGAGCGCTTCGTCCGACGAGCGCGCCCCTTGCACGCCTTGCGTACGCAGGCCTTTCAGCTGGTCGGCGCGATAGACGAACTGCGCACCCGATTGCCTGGCCAGCGAGTCCAGTGCGGCGACGAGGTCGCCAGGAGGGATGTCGATCCGCGCAGGAGCGTCGGTCTGCGCCTGTGCGGTCAACGCGGCCGAACAGGTCAATGCGAGCAGCAGTACGCGTAACGAACGCATCATCGGGATCCCCTCCCCATCGGCGCGCGCAGTGGCACCGTATGACTGTGGGGACGAACGAGCCCGCGAAATCCCCCGCCCGCGACCGGTCGCGTCACTGGCTGTACAGAACGATGCGCTCGTCCTCGTGCTCGGCGCGGACCGGGAAACCTTGTTCAAGCAGCCGCACGAACACGTCGACGTTGGACCAGCGGAAGTTGCCGCCCACCCGCAGCGCGGCGACTCGGGCATCGCCGATCACGATCTTGCGGCCGTTGTAGCGGTTGAACTCGGCCGCCGCGTCGGACAGCGGGGTGTCGTGGAACGCGAGGAAACCGCTGCGCCAGTTGAGCTGCCGTTCGGCTTCTTCGACCGATCCCGACCGCACCAGCACGCCGTTGCTGGTGGCCAGCGCCACGCTGCCGGCGGGCAGCAGGGTGGTGGGTTGCGGATGACGGTCCGGGGCCGTATCGGTTTCCAGACGTACCGTGCCTTCGGTGACCACCACCCGCAGGTTCGCCGCGTCGCGACGCACGGCGTAGCGTGTGCCGACGGCAATCGCGCGGCGTGCGCCGGCGGCGACCACGAACGGCCGGCCGGGATCTTTGGCGACATCGAAGAACGCCTCGCCTTGCTGCAGATCGATACGGCGTTCGCCGCGCGACATCGATACCAGGATGCGGCTGTCGCTGCTCAGCGTGGCGCGCGAACCGTCGGCCAGCGGTATCAGTCGCAGCTCGCCCAGCCCGGACTGATAGGAAGTCTGTTCGACTGCGGTGAGATAACGCCACATCCCCGCCGACGAAACGGCGAGCGCCAATGCGGCGGCCGCACCAAAATAGCGGCCCATCCGCGTGCTTCTCGGCGATGCGCGCGGCGCGGCGGAAGCCGGTGCCGCGCGGGTCGTGTCGTTCATGACCTCACGCGAACCGAGGAATGGCGAGGCCGTCCACTGTCCGCGCTCGGGCAAGGTGCCGGCAGGCAACCCCGCGCCCAGCGCTTTCAGCCGGTCGCTTTGCTGCCATGCGCTTTCCAGTCGCAGGAAGGCGACACGATGCGCGGTCGAGGCCGACAGCCAGGCGTCGAGACGCACTTGGTCATGGTCGGACCAGTGACCACCGTCGCGCTGCGCCAGCCAGGCCGCCGCGGTGCGTTCAATCTGCTTGCTGCTGCTCATGGTCCGCTTTCCGTCCGGCTTCCGTTGCCTGTCGCGAACGACCGGCTTGCGCCGGGCCGCCGTAGAAGTGCTCGGCGATCATGCGAACACCTTTCGCGACATGTTTCTCCACGGTTTTCTCGGTAATGCCCAGGCGCGCCGCGACTTCCTTTTGCGGCAGTTCCTCGACCCGCCGCAGCCAGACCACTTCACGGCACCGGTCCGGCAGGCGATCGAGGGCCTCGGCCAACCGCTTGAGCACCTGCCGCGCGCCCAGGCGCCGCTCCGGGGAGAGTTCGTCTATCAAGACGTGCATCGACTCGAAATCACCCACTGTCTCGATCGATACCACCCGCCCGCGTCGCAGCCGGTCGGTCATCAGGTGCCGCGCGGTGGCGAACATGAAGGATTTGGGCATCGATGGTCGCGCCTTGCCGGCCGCTTCGTAGATGCGCACGTACACTTCCTGGCGCAGGTCGTGGATGTCGTCGCGCCGTGGCCAGCAACGTCGCAGGTAGAGCACCAGCGCATCCTCGTGGACGAGGATTTCGCGGGCGAACCAGGCGTCGAGCGACTCGTCCATGCGGCGACCTTACCCGATCGCGATCGGGTAAAAAGCCATCGCGAAGATAAATTCTCGCAGGGCGCAACGGGATGGGGGATGTCGCGCCCACGTTCGTCCCGGACTCAATGGCCGTGCGAAACGCGGGGGAGAACAAGCATGGGTTTGCGTTGGCGTGGAACGGTAATCCGTATCGCACTGTGTCTGGCGCTGTCGTGTTGCGCAGCCGCTCTGGCTGCACCGGGGACAGGCGGCAAGGGCTATCGTTATTTCGAGATCGGCGATGTAAAGGCGTCGCGACCCGGTGCGACCCAGGCCGGGCTGATGCTGGTCGGCGGAGGCGATTGGCCTTACGACGCGTTCCGCTGGATGATCGCGCGCGCTGGCCACGGCCGCATCGTGATCCTGCGCGCTTCGGGCACCACCGAGGCGCAGGACGAATTCTTCAGGGACATCGGCGGCATCACCGCGGCGCAGACGCTGGTGTTCAGTGACCGCCGCGCAGCCAGCGATCCGAAGGTCCTGGAGATCGTGCGCAACGCGGACGGCATCTTCCTGGCCGGGGGCGACCAGTCCAACTACGTGAACTACTGGAAGGGCACGCCGCTCAACCGGCTGCTCGACGAACACATCCGCGCCGGCAAGCCGATCGGCGGCACCAGCGCCGGGTTGGCGATCCTGGGCGCCTGGTCCTATGGCGCGATGGACGGGGGCAGCGTGGTCTCCAGGACAGCGTTGAACGACCCGATGAGCCCGGAGGTCACGCTGGTCGGCGATTTCCTGCACATGCCATACCTGGAGAACGTGATCACCGACAGCCACTTCGGCAAGCGCGAGCGCCTGGGCAGGCTGATCGCCTTCGTCGCCCGACTGTCGCAGGAGCAGGGCAGGACCGGCCTGGCCGGCATTGGCGTGGACGAATACACCGCACTGTGCATCGACGAGGCCGGAACCGGCCGCGTATTCACCGGCAATGGCGGTCATGCCTGGCTGGTGCGGCCGCAGCGGCAGGCCGACGATTTCCGCGCAGGCAGGCCGCTGACCTTCCGCGACGTGCCTGTAGTGGGTATCGGCGCGCAAAGCGTTATTCGCTTGCCGGGCTTTCAGGTCGAAAACCCTGCGTTTTCAATGATCTATGACGTCGCAAATGGCAGCTTGTCGGCGAAGGGCAAAAATCTGCCGTAAGCGGCTGCTCGCTCAAGAGCTTCACTAGAATGATCCTGCGGCGCTTGGCGCCGACACCTTTCGGAGCCCGAAGAATGAAGTCGATCCTGCGTTCCTGCCTCGCCCTGCTGCTCTGTTCGGCCCTGATGGCCTATGCCGCCGAAGCGCCCGGGCCCGTGTTGATCATCCACGGCGGTGCCGGCGTGGAACGCAAGGGCATGACGCCGGAAAGCGAAAGGGCCGCCCGGACCGCGCTGGAGCTGGCCCTGCGCCGCGGTCACGCCGCACTCGCGGCCGGGAAACCCGCCCTGGACGCGGTGACTGCGGCGATCACCGTTCTGGAGGACGATCCCAACTTCAATGCCGGCAAGGGCGCCGTGTTCACCCACGATGGCAGGAACGAGCTAGATGCCGCGCTGATGGACGGCGCCACCCGGCGTGCCGGGGCCGTGGCCGGGGTGCACCGGATCAGGAACCCGATCCTGCTGGCGCGCGCCGTGATGGAGCGGTCCAAGCACGTGATGATGGTCGGCGACGGCGCCGAAAGCTTCGCCAGGGAACAGGACATCGAGCTGGTAGATCCGTCCTATTTCCGTACCGAAAAACGCTGGCAGCAGCTGCAGCGGGCACTAGAGGAGGAGGCCGCCGGCCAGGCCCACGCCGATCTGGAGACCGCGAAACACTTCGGCACCGTCGGCGCGGCCGCCCTGGACGCCCAGGGCCACCTGGCGGCCGGCACCTCGACCGGCGGCATGACCAACAAGCGTTACGGCCGGGTCGGCGATGCCCCGATCATCGGCGCAGGCACCTACGCCAACAGCCATTGCGCCGTGTCCGGGACCGGCTGGGGCGAGTTCTACATCCGCACGGCTGCCGCCCACGACATCTGCGCGCGGATGGCCTACCTGAACGAAAGCCCCGGACAGGCCGGGCTGAAGGTCATCAACCAAGTCATTCCCAAGCTGGGCGGCGACGGCGGCGCCATCGTGCTGGGCGCGGACGGGCGCTTCGCGTTCCCGTTCAACACCGAAGGCATGTACCGGGGGTGGATCGGGGCCGATGGCGTCCCGCACGTCGCCATCTACTCGGACGAAAAGCTGCCGGAGCCTGCCGGCGAATAGGGCGGCGCGGCTGGATCGGTCGCTGTGGGCGTCCTGCGGACGGGGCCGGGAGGCAGGTTTCCGGCTTTTCCCGCACACGCGGCGTTGACAGCAAAACGCGGCGGCGTCAAAATCGCGGGCTGTTTCACGGCGTTACGGAACGACCGGAGGGATACCCAAGCGGCCAACGGGGGCAGACTGTAAATCTGCTGGCTTACGCCTTCGGTGGTTCGAATCCACCTCCCTCCACCAGTTCCATGCGGCAAAGAGTCTCCCGGTGCGGGAGTAGTTCAATGGTAGAACATCAGTTTTCCAAACTGATTACGAGGGTTCGATTCCCTTCTCCCGCTCCATCGTTCTGCATTGATATTCCTGCACGGCAACACTAGATACAACGCTCACGTAGCTCAGTCGGTAGAGCACCTCCTTGGTAAGGAGGAGGTCGATGGTTCGATTCCATTCGTGAGCACCATATTCAGCAAGTTCCAACCAACAGTCGGCACTCCACCAATTCAAGTCAGCGAGACAGACAGTCATGGCCAAGGGTAAATTCGAGCGCACCAAGCCCCACGTGAACGTGGGTACGATCGGACACGTGGATCACGGCAAGACGACGCTGACGGCGGCGCTGACGAAGGTGGGCGCGGAGCGTTTCGGTGGCGAGTTCAAGGCCTATGACGCGATCGACGCGGCGCCGGAAGAGAAGGCGCGCGGGATCACGATCTCCACGGCGCACGTGGAATACGAATCGGCCAACCGGCACTACGCGCACGTGGATTGCCCGGGACACGCGGACTACGTGAAGAACATGATCACCGGTGCGGCGCAGATGGACGGCGCGATCCTGGTGTGCTCGGCCGCCGACGGCCCGATGCCGCAGACGCGCGAGCACATCCTGCTGTCGCGCCAGGTCGGCGTGCCGTACATCGTGGTGTACCTGAACAAGGCGGACATGGTCGACGACGCCGAGCTGCTGGAGCTGGTGGAGATGGAAGTGCGTGAGCTGCTGACCAAGTACGAGTTCCCGGGCGATGACACCCCGATCGTGCACGGTTCGGCGCGCCTGGCGCTGGAAGGGGACCAGTCGGAGATCGGCGTGCCGTCGATCCTGAAGCTGGTGGAGGCGCTGGACAGCTTCATCCCGCAGCCCGAGCGCGACGTGGACAAGCCGTTCCTGATGCCGGTGGAAGACGTGTTCTCGATCTCCGGCCGTGGCACCGTGGTGACCGGGCGCATCGAGCGCGGCATCATCAAGGTGGGCGACGAAATCGAGATCGTGGGCATCCGTCCGACCCAGAAGACCACGGTCACCGGCGTGGAGATGTTCCGCAAGCTGCTGGACCAGGGCCAGGCGGGCGACAACGCCGGTCTGCTGCTGCGCGGCACCAAGCGTGACGACGTGGAGCGCGGCCAGGTGCTGGCCAAGCCCGGTTCGATCACCCCGCACACCGAGTTCGAGGCCGAGGTGTATGTGCTGTCCAAGGACGAAGGTGGCCGTCACACGCCGTTCTTCAAGGGCTACCGTCCGCAGTTTTACTTCCGCACCACCGACATCACCGGCGCCTGCGAGCTGCCGGAGGGCGTGGAGATGGTGATGCCTGGCGACAACGTGAAGATGAAGGTGACGTTGATCAACCCGGTGGCGATGGACGAAGGCCTGCGTTTTGCGATCCGCGAAGGCGGCCGCACGGTCGGTGCCGGCGTGGTGGCCAAGATCATCAAGTGATGATTGGCCAGTCGACGCCCTAGGCGTCGGCGCCCGCAGATCGTCATCCCGGCGCAAGCCGGGACCCAGTTTTACAGCTCCACCAGCCATCGGGCGGCCCAGCCCCTCCGCAGGCAGGACAGCAACACCGAAACACCGCCGGAACCCCATTGGGCAGGCTCCGGTTACAGCGAAAAGAGGGGCAGGAAGCCCCTCGTGTTCGCCGGACAGGGAAATGTCGCGTGGCAGGGACCCGGAACAGCGTTCCAGCTGTTGACGGGTAGTGTTTACGCGCTTTATACTTTTCCGTCTGGGCAGGCCGGGTAACCGGCCTGCCCAGCTTTTCGAAGGGATACTCCCGGGTCGCAAAGCTTCGGCTGGCCTGGAAAGTCTTTGATTTCATGGGGTTTTGCGCGCCCAGTCGCGAAACCTGTCGCTCTTTAACGAAGGAGTCTCCGCCATGGCGGACCAAAAGATCCGGATCCGGCTCAAGGCGTTCGATCATCGTTTGATCGATCGTTCGGCCAGCGAGATCGTCGAGACGGCCAAGCGGACCGGCGCGCAAGTGCGCGGCCCGATCCCGCTGCCGACCAAAATCGAACGTTACACCGTCCTGGTGTCCCCGCACGTCGACAAGGACGCGCGCGACCAGTACGAGACCCGCACGCACAAGCGCGTGCTCGACATCGTCGACCCCAACGACAAGACCGTGGACGCGCTGATGAAGCTCGAACTCGCGGCGGGCGTCGATGTGCAGATCAAGCTGACCTGAGGCCGCCACCATGACCGCGAAGAAATATTCGTTGGGCATCGTCGGCCGCAAGGCCGGCATGAGCCGCATCTTCACCGAGGACGGCAAGTCCGTGCCGGTGACGTTGATCGAGGCTACCCCGAACCGCATCACCCAGATCAAGACCCAGGAAACCGACGGCTACAGCGCCGTGCAGGTCGCCGTGGGCAGCAAGCGCGCCGTGCTGATCAACAAGCCCGAAGCCGGTCACCTGGCCAAGGCCAAGGTCGAGGCCGGTCGTGGCCTGTGGGAGCTGCGCGTGGCCGACGACAAGATCGGCGACTTCAGCATCGGCGGCGAGATCAAGGCCGACATCTTCGAAGTCGGCCAGATCGTCGACGTCGAAGGCGTGACCAAGGGCAAGGGCTTCCAGGGCACGATCAAGCGCTGGAACTTCAAGATGGGCGACGCCACGCACGGCAACTCGCTGTCGCACCGTTCGCCGGGCTCGATCGGCCAGCGCCAGACGCCGGGTCGCGTTTTCCCCGGCAAGAAGATGTCCGGCCACATGGGCGCCGTACGCCAGAGCACGCAGAACCTCGAAGTGGTCCGGGTCGACGCCGAGCGCGGCCTGATCGCGGTCAAGGGCGCCGTGCCGGGTGCGCCGGGCGGCGACGTGATCGTCCGTCCGACGAGCAAGGCATAAGGGACAGATGACCATGGAACTCTCGATCAACAACAGTAAAGAAACGCTGTCGGTTTCCGACGCCGTGTTCGGCCGCGAATTCAGCCACGACCTCGTGCACCAGGTCGTCGTTGCCTATCGCAACGCCGGTCGTGCCGGCACCAAGGCGCAGAAGACGCGCTCGGAAGTCAATGGCACCACCAAGAAGTCGAAGAAGCAGAAGGGCGGCGGCGCGCGTCACGGCGCATTGACGGCCCCGATCTTCGTCGGCGGCGGCGTGACCTTCGCGGCCAAGCCGCGCAGCTTCGAGCAGAAGGTCAACCGCAAGATGTACCGCGCGGCGATCTCGGCGATCCTGTCCGAACTCAACCGCCAGGGCCGCCTGAAGGTGGTCGACGCGTTCGACGTCGACAGCACCAAGACCAGCGGCCTGGTGTCCAAGCTGAAGGAATTCGATCTGGGCCGTCGCCCGCTGATCGTCACCGAAGACGCTTCCGAGCACCTGTACCTGTCCGCGCGCAATCTTCCGTATGTCGAAGTGCGTGACGTGCAGGGCCTGGATCCGGTCGCGCTGGTCGGCGCCGACAGCGTGCTGATCACCGCCGATGCGGTGAAGAAGGTCGAGGAGTGGCTGGCATGAACACCAATCTCTATAACGTGATCCGCGCCCCGCGCGTGTCGGAAAAGACTGCGCGCCTGCAGGAAGTTTCCAACCAGTACGCGTTCGAAGTCGCCAACCAGGCCACCAAGGCTGATATCAAGGCGGCGGTCGAGCAGATTTTCGACGTCAAGGTCGAGTCGGTGAACGTGGTCAACGTGAAGGGCAAGAACAAGGCCTTCCGTAACCGTCAGGGCCGTCGCGGCGACTGGCGCAAGGCCTACGTCAAGCTGGCCGAAGGCCAGTCGATCGACGTGATGATGACCAAGGCCTGAGGAAAGACCCATGGCATTGATGACTTTCAAACCCACTTCTCCCGGCCGCCGCTCCGCGGTGCGCGTGGTCACGCCCGATCTGCACAAGGGTGCGCCGCACGCTGCGCTGGTCGAGAAGAAGACCAACAGCGGTGGCCGCAACCACCACGGCCGCATTACCACCCGTCATATCGGTGGTGGTCACAAGCAGCACTACCGCATGGTCGACTTCAAGCGCGACAAGGAAGGCATTCCGGCGCGCGTGGAGCGGATCGAATACGATCCCAACCGCACCGCCCACATCGCCCTGCTGTGCTATGTCGACGGCGAGCGCCGTTACATCATCGCGCCGAAGGGCCTGAAGGCCGGCGACCAGGTGATCGCGGGCGAGAGCGCGCCGATCCGTGCCGGCAATACCCTGCCGCTGCGCAACATTCCGGTCGGCACCACGGTGCACTGCATCGAGATGAAGCCGGGCAAGGGCGCGCAGATCGCACGCGCCGCGGGCGCCAGCGTCTACCTGGTCGCGCGCGAACAGGGCTACGCCACGCTGCGTCTTCGCTCCGGCGAGATGCGCCGGGTGCCGGTCGAGTGCCGTGCCACCGTCGGCGAAGTCGGCAACGACGAGCACAACCTGGAAAAGCTGGGCAAGGCTGGCGCCAAGCGCTGGCGTGGCATCAAGCCGACCGTTCGCGGCGCGGCGATGAACCCGGTCGACCATCCGCACGGCGGTGGCGAGGCCAAGGCCGGACAGGGCAACCCGCACCCGGTCACCCCGTGGGGTGTTCCGACCAAGGGTTACAAGACCCGCAAGAACAAGCGCACGCAGAAGTTCATCGTGCGCGATCGTAGGAGCTAATCGGCCATGGCACGTTCACTGAAAAAAGGCCCGTTCGTCGACCACCACCTGATCAAGAAGGTGGAGACCGCGGGTGGCAACACCAAAAGGCCGATCAAGACCTGGTCGCGTCGCTCGATGATCCTGCCGGAAATGGTGGGCTTCACCATCGCCGTGCATAACGGCAAGAACCATATTCCGGTGCTGGTCAACGAGAACATGGTCGGCCACAAGCTCGGCGAGTTCGCGCTGACCCGCGTGTTCAAGGGTCATGGCGGCGACAAGAAAGCCGACGCGAAGAAGTAAGGAGATGACCATGGACGCCAAAGCAAAATCAGACGCTAAGGACGAGGCGCGCAAGCAGCGCAAGCTCGCCCGTACCGAGCTGAACAAGCGCACCTCGGTCCTCCGGACCGCGCGCATCTCTCCGCAGAAAGCCCGCCTGGTCGCCGACCAGGTGCGTGGCCTGCCGGCCGCACGCGCTCTCGAGTTGCTGAAGTTCAGCGACAAGAAGGCCGCGGCCATGATCTACAAGGTGCTGTTCGCGGCGGTTTCCAACGCCGAGAACAACGCCGGCGACGACGCCGACGACCTCAAGGTCAAGACCATCATGGTCGACGAAGGCCCCACGCTGAAGCGCTTCATGGCGCGTGCGAAGGGTCGCGGCACCCGCATTCTCAAGCGCACCAGCCATATCACCGTGGTCGTGGGCGAGGGCAAATAAGATGGGTCATAAAGTTCACCCGACCGGCATCCGCCTGGGCATCGCCAAGGACTGGAACTCCAAGTGGTACGCCGGCAAGAAGGAATACGCCGGTTACCTGGCCGCCGACCTCAAGGTCCGCGAGATGCTGCGCAAGAAGCTGGCGCAGGCCGGTATCAGCAAGATCCTGATCGAGCGTCCGGCCAAGACGGCGCGCGTGACGATCCACACCGCCCGCCCGGGCGTGGTGATCGGCAAGCGTGGCGAGGACATCGAGAAGCTGCGCAAGGAAGTCAGCGACCTGATGGGCGTCCCGGCGCACATCAACGTCACCGAGGTCCGCAAGCCGGAACTCGACGCGCAGCTGGTCGCCGAGTCGATCGCGCAGCAGCTCGAGCGCCGCATCATGTTCCGCCGCGCCATGAAGCGCGCCGTCGGCAACGCGATGCGCCTGGGCGCGCTGGGCATCAAGGTCAACGTCGCCGGACGCCTGAACGGCGCCGAGATCGCGCGTTCGGAGTGGTACCGCGAAGGCCGCGTGCCGCTGCACACGTTGCGCGCCGACATCGACTACGGTTTCGCCGAGGCCAAGACGACCTACGGCATCATCGGAATCAAGGTGTGGGTCTACAAGGGCGAGGTCTTCGACTTCAGCCAGGTCGGCCAGGAAAAACAGGACGATTCACCGCGTGGTGATCGTAACGATCGCAATGACCGTCCGGCGCGCGCACCGCGTCCGCCGCGTGATCGCGAGGCAAGGGGCTAAGCCATGTTGCAACCCAAGCGAACCAAATACCGCAAGATGCACAAGGGCCGCAACGACGGCCTGAGCTGGAACGCCAACGCCGTGAGCTTTGGCGAGTACGGCTTGAAGTCGACCGCGACCGGCCAGCTGACTTCGCGTCAGATCGAGGCAGCGCGCCGTTCCATCAGCCGTTACGTCAAGCGCGGCGGCAAGATGTGGATCCGCGTGTTCCCCGACAAGCCGATCACCAAGAAGCCGATCGAAGTCCGCATGGGCTCCGGCAAGGGCGGCGTGGAGTTCTGGGTCGCGCAGATCCAGCCCGGCCGCATGATCTATGAAATCGAGGGCGTCGACGAAGCCACCGCACGCGAGGCGTTCCGCCTGGCCGCGGCCAAGCTTTCGGTGACCACCACCTTCGTGACCCGGACGGTGCGCTAATGGAACTCAAGCAAATGCGTCAGAAGTCTGCGGACGAGCTGAACAAGCATCTGGTGGACCTGCAGAAGGAGCAGTTCTCGCTGCGCATGCAGAAGGCCACCGGCCAGCTCACCAAGACCCATGAAACCCGCCGGGTGCGCCGCGAGATCGCTCGCGTCAAGACCCTGCTGGGTGGAAAGCAGTAAGGACCGATGACCATGAACAACACTGATAAAAAGCAGCACACGGTCGAAGGCCGCGTGGTCAGCAGCAAGATGGACAAGACGGTGACGGTGCTCGTCGAGCGCCAGGTCAAGCACGCGCTGTACGGCAAGTACATCCGCCGCTCGACCAAGCTGCACGCCCACGATGCCGACAACGCCTGCAACGAGGGCGACAAGGTGCGCCTGGCCGAGATCGCGCCCATGTCCAAGACCAAGAACTGGCGCGTCGTCGAAATCATCGCCCGCGCGGCCGAATAAGAGGAGGCTGAACCATGATCCAGATGCAGAGCCACCTCGACGTGGCCGACAATTCAGGCGCCAAGGAAGTGATGTGCATCAAGGTGCTCGGCGGCTCCAAGCGCCGGTACGCGCACATCGGCGACATCATCAAGGTGTCGATCAAGGACGCGATCCCGCGCGGCAAGGTCAAGAAGGGCGAGGTCTACGACGCCGTCGTGGTGCGTACCCGCAAGGGCGTGCGCCGTGCCGATGGTTCGCTGATCCGCTTCGACGGCAATGCCGCCGTGCTGCTCAACAACAAGCATGAACCGATCGGTACCCGCATCTTCGGGCCGGTGACGCGCGAACTGCGCTCCGAGAAGTTCATGAAGATCGTCTCGCTCGCACCCGAAGTGCTCTGAGCGGAGGAACAGACATGAACCGAATCAAGAAAGGCGACCACGTCGTGGTCATCGCCGGCAAGGACAAGGGCAAGCGTGGTGATGTGGTGCAGGTCAGCGGCGACAAGGTCGTCGTGTCCAACATCAACATCGTCAAGCGCCACACCAAGCCGAACCCGCAGGCCAACCAGCCAGGCGGCGTGATCGAACGCGAAGCGCCGATCCACGTTTCAAACGTGATGCTGTTCAACTCTGCCAGCGGCAAGGGCGAGCGCATCAAAACCAAGGTGCTGGAGGATGGACGCAAATTGCGCGTGTTCCGCTCCAGCGGTGAGGCGATCGACGCCTGAGGAATGCAGTAATGACCACCCGTCTTGAAAAAATCTACAAAGAAGAAGTGATGCCCGCGCTGATGAAGCGCTTCGGCTACACCAATCCGATGCAAGTGCCCCGCATCACCAAGATCACGCTGAATATGGGCGTGGGCGAGGCTGCGGCCAACAAGAAGATCCTCGAGAACGCCGTTGCCGACATGGCCAAGATCGCCGGCCAGAAGCCGGTGACCACCAAGTCGCGCGTGTCGGTGGCTTCGTTCAAGATCCGTGACGGCTGGCCGATCGGTGCCAAGGTCACGTTGCGCCGCGCCAAGATGTACGAGTTCCTGGACCGCCTGATCAACGTGTCGCTGCCGCGGGTGCGCGACTTCCGCGGCGTGTCGGCTCGTTCGTTCGACGGTCGCGGCAACTTCAACATGGGCGTGAAGGAACAGATCATCTTCCCGGAAATCGACTTCGACCAGGTCGACGCGATCCGCGGCATGGATATCGCCATCACCACCACCGCAAAATCCAACGAAGAAGCCAAGGCATTGCTCGAAGCCTTCCGCTTCCCGTTCCGCTAAGCCTCGCGAGGAATCCGAAATGGCAAAGACCAGCATGGTCAACCGCGACGCCAAGCGCGCGAAACTGGCGAAGAAGTTCGCCGCCCGACGCGAGGCGCTGAAGAAGACCATCTCCAGCACCAACGCGTCCTACGAAGAGAAGATGGAAGCGGCGGTGAAGCTGCAGAAGCTGCCGCGCGATTCGTCGCCCAGCCGTCAGCGCAACCGCTGCGAGCTGTCGGGTCGTCCGCGTGGCGTGTATCGCAAGTTCGGCCTGGGCCGCAACATGCTGCGCAAGGCCACCATGAACGGTGACGTTCCCGGCCTGCGCAAGGCCTCCTGGTAAACCGTGGTTGGTGGGACGTGATCGGTGATTGGTAAAAGCAATCGGCTTTTCACGAATCACGAATCACGAATCACGAATCACGAATCACGAATCACCCAATCAATACCCGTATCCACGGATATCGGTGCACTCAAAGGTAATACTCAATGAGCATGACTGATCCCATCGCCGACATGCTGGTCCGCATCAAGAATGCGGCTGCTGTGGGCAAGCCGACGGTGAAGATGCCGTCGTCCAAGACCAAGGTCGCGATCGCCAACGTCCTCAAGGACGAAGGCTACATCGGCGAATCGCGCGTGACCGACCTCGGCGGCGGCAAGGCCGAACTCGAGATCGTGCTGAAGTACTACGAGGGCAAGCCGGTCATCGAGAAGCTGCAGCGCGTGTCGCGCTCGGGCCTGCGCCACTACCGTGGCAAGGACGCGCTTCCGAAGGTGCTGGGCGGACTCGGCGTCGCCATCATTTCCACGTCCAAGGGCATCATGACCGACTCGCAGGCGCGCCAGCAGGGCGTCGGCGGTGAAGTCCTGTGCTTCGTGGCATAAGGGGAGAATCGACCATGTCCCGCGTAGCCAAGAAGCCAGTCGCCCTGCCCAAGGGCGTCGACCTCAACATCCAGTCCGAGAGCATCAGCGTCAAGGGTGCCAAGGGCACGCTGTCGATCGCCAAGCCGGCCGGCGTCGAAATCAAGATCGAAGACGGCCATGCGCTGTTGTCGACCGACAACGTCGAGTTGATCCCGATGACCGGCACCCTGCGCGCCATCCTCGCCAACATGGTGAAGGGCGTGTCGGAAGGCTTCGAGCGCAAGCTCGAGCTGGTCGGCGTCGGTTACCGTGCCGCGATGCAGGGCAAGGACCTGAACCTGTCGCTGGGCTTCTCGCACCCGGTGCTGTTCAAGACCCCGGACGGCATCAGCATCGCCACCCCGACCCAGACCGAGATCGTGGTCAGCGGCGCCGACAAGCAGCGCGTCGGTGAAGTCGCCGCCAAGATCCGCGGTTTCCGTCCGCCGGAGCCGTACAAGGGCAAGGGCGTGAAGTACGCCGGCGAGAACATCATTCGCAAGGAAGCCAAGAAGGCGTAAGTGCGCTTTCAGCTTTCCGAGGACACAAGACCATGAAAAAGAAAATTGCCCGCCTGCGTCGCGCCAAGTCCACCCGTGCGCACATCCGCAACCTGAACGTGCCGCGCCTGTCGGTGCTGCGCACCGGCCAGCATCTGTACGCACAGCTGTTCACCGCCGACGGCGCGCAGGTGCTCGCTTCGGCGTCGACCACCCAGGCCGACGTCAAGGACGGCCTGAAGAGCGGCAAGAATTCGGAAGCTGCCGCCAAGGTCGGCCGCGTCATCGCCGAGCGCGCCAGGGCGGCGGGCATCGAGAAGGTCGCGTTCGACCGCTCGGGCTACCGCTACCACGGTCGCATCAAGGCGCTGGCCGATGCTGCCCGCGAAGGCGGCCTGCAGTTCTAAGGCTTGAAGGCGTGCGGGTTCGTCCCCACGCCTGGGTTTCGCTCACCGCCGATGCGGCTTTGCATCGGGCGACGCGCCGGGTTCCCGGCACGCCGAAACATCCGATCCACACCACAACTACAAGCGGCCAAGCCGCAAATTTCCCTAATCGAACAGGTAAACCGAGATGGCAGAGCAACGTGAGCAGCGGGGTCGTGATCGCGACCGCAACCGCGAAGAGGTCGACGATGGCATGGTCGAGAAGCTGGTCGCGGTCAACCGCGTCAGCAAGACCGTCAAGGGCGGCCGCCAGTTCACCTTCACCGCACTGACGGTGGTTGGCGACGGCAACGGCAAGGTCGGCTTCGGTTACGGCAAGGCGCGCGAAGTGCCGGTCGCGATCCAGAAGTCGATGGAATCCGCGCGCAAGACCATGGTCAACGTCGACCTGAACAACGGCACGTTGTGGCACGTGGTCAAGTCGCGCCACGGCGCGGCGAACGTGTTCATGCAGCCGGCCTCCGAAGGTACCGGCGTGATCGCCGGCGGCGCGATGCGCGCCGTGCTGGAAGCGGTCGGCGTCAAGAACGTGCTGGCCAAGGCCGTGGGTTCGCGCAATCCGATCAACCTGGTGCGCGCGACCCTGCGCGGCCTTACCGAGATGCACTCGCCGGCCAAGATCGCGGCCAAGCGCGGCAAGAAGGTGGAGGATCTGCACCATGGCTAAGAAGAAGGAAACCGTCGCCGGCGGCACCGTCAAGGTGCGCCTGGTCAAGGGCCTGCGTGGCACGCAGTCGCGTCACCGCTTGTCGGTGCGCGCGCTCGGCCTCAACAAGTTGAACGACGTCCGCGAGCTGAAAGACAGCCCGCAGGTGCGTGGCCTGATCAACAAGGTGCATTACCTGGTACAGGTCGAGGAGTAATCATCATGCGTCTCAATACACTCAAGCCGGCAGACGGCGCACGCCAGGAACGCACCCGCGTCGGTCGTGGCATCGGTTCGGGCCTCGGCAAGACCGCAGGTCGCGGCCACAAGGGTTCGTTCGCGCGTTCGGGCAAGGGCAAGATCAAGGCCGGCTTCGAAGGCGGCCAGATGCCGATGCACATGCGCCTGCCCAAGGTCGGCTTCCGCTCCAAGCTGAAGAACGACACGGCCGAGGTCATGCTGTACAAGCTCGCGCTGATCGAAGGCGACACAGTCGACTTCGCCGCATTGCGCGCCGCCAAGCTGGTGCCGAGCAACGCCAAGCACGCCAAGATCGTCAACAAGGGCGAGATCGGCCGCAAGCTGGTGCTGAAGGGCATCAAGACAACTGCAGGCGCCAAGGCGGCGATCGAAGCGGCCGGCGGCAAGGTCGAGGAGTAAGCAACGAATGGCGCGCAGCAGCAACGCAACGGCTGGCATCGGCGGTGGTCTCGGCAAGTTCACCGAGTTGCGCCAGCGCCTGCTGTTCGTGGTCGGCGCGCTGATCGTCTACCGCGTCGGCTGCTTCATCCCGGTGCCGGGCGTCAACCCGGATGCCATGCTGCAGCTGATGGAAGCGCAGGAAGGCACCATCGTGGACATGTTCAACATGTTCTCCGGTGGCGCCCTGGCGCGCTTCAGCCTGTTCGCGCTGAACGTGGTCCCCTACATCTCGTCGTCGATCATCGTGCAGCTGTGCGCGCAGATCTTCCCGAGCCTGAAGGCGATCCAGAAGGAAGGCGAGTCGGGCCGGCGCAAGATCACCCAGTGGTCGCGCATGGGCGCGGTGCCGCTGGCGGTGTTCCAGGCCGCCGGCATCGCCATTGCGCTGCAGAACTCCGGCGCCAGCAATGGCATCCCGGTGGTCTACAACCCCGGTCCGGGTTTCGTGCTGACCGCGGTGATCGCGCTGACCGCCGGCACCATGTTCCTGATGTGGCTCGGTGAGCAGATGACCGAGCGCGGCGTCGGCAACGGCGTGTCGCTGATCATCTTCGCGGGCATCGTGGCCGGCCTGCCGGGCGCGGTGCTGGGCACGCTGGAGCAAGTGCGCAACGGCGAGATGAGCACCCTGGTGGTGATCGCGATCCTCGGAATCGTGCTGCTGTTCACCTACTTCGTGGTGTTCGTCGAGCGTGGCCAGCGCCGGGTGACGGTCAATTACGCGCGCCGCCAGGGTGGCCGCAGCGCATACATGAACCAGAGCTCGTTCCTGCCGCTGAAGCTCAACATGTCGGGCGTGATCCCGGCGATCTTCGCCTCGTCGATCATCATGTTCCCCGCGACCGCATCGACCTGGTTCAGCCAGGCCAGTTCGGCCACCTGGTTGCAGAAGCTGACCCAGTCGCTGAACCCGGGCGAGCCGCTGCATCTGATCCTGTTCGCGGCACTGATAGTCGGGTTCTCGTTCTTCTATACCGCGCTGGTATTCAATTCGCAGGAAACCGCCGACAACCTGAAGAAGTCGGGGGCGCTGATTCCGGGCATCCGTCCCGGCAAGGCCACCGCCGACTACATTGACGGCGTGCTGACCCGGCTCACCGCCGCAGGCGCCGCCTACATGGTGCTGGTCTGCCTGTTGCCCGAGCTGATGCGGACCCAGATGGGTACCTCGTTCTATTTTGGCGGTACCTCGCTGCTGATCGTGGTCGTGGTGGTAATGGACTTCATCGCGCAGATCCAGGCTCATCTGATGTCCCATCAGTACGAGAGCCTGTTGAAGAAGGCGAATCTCAAGGGATCCAAGGCCGGCCTGCCAGGGCGGTCCTGATCCAAAGATGGGCGACTCGCGCGGCGGTCTCGCGCGCGGGTGAGCCGGTGCCAGTCCCTGCGCTTGAGTGGCGCGGGGCGGCGGGAGGCCCGATCCAGGGTTTTCCGTCCAGGCACGGGCTCGTCGCCGGAGCATGGGCACACTCCCCATGCCGGGCTGGCGGATGCTGGGCATCCGTGGGCTTCCTAGTAACCCGAGACCCTGTTAGAATTTCCAGTTCACTTATCCAAGTGCCACATTCCGTCGGGCTTTGCCGCCCGGCCGCTAACCAGTTGGAGATCCGCGCATGGCGCGTATTGCAGGTGTCAACCTGCCTGCCCAGAAGCATGTCTGGGTCGGGCTTCAAAGCATCTACGGCATCGGCCGTACCCGTTCGAAGAAGGTCTGCTCGGACGCCGGCGTCACGCTGACGACCAAGATCCGCGACCTGTCCGAGCCGGAAGTCGAGCGCCTGCGCGCCGAAGTCGGCAAGTACGTGGTCGAGGGCGACCTGCGCCGCGAGGTCGGCATCGCCATCAAGCGCCTGATGGATCTGGCCTGCTATCGCGGCCTGCGCCATCGCCGCGGCCTGCCGCTGCGTGGCCAGCGCACCCGGACCAATGCACGTACCCGCAAGGGCCCGCGCAAGGCCATCAAGAAGTAATCGAGGATTTCGAACATGGCCAAGCCGGCAGCAGCCAAGACCAAGAAGAAGATCAAGCGCGTCGTCACCGACGGCATCGCGCATGTGCACGCTTCTTTCAACAACACCATCGTCACCATCACCGACCGCCAGGGCAATGCCCTGTCGTGGGCGACTTCGGGCGGCGCGGGTTTCCGCGGTTCGCGCAAGTCGACCCCGTTCGCAGCGCAGGTCGCCGCCGAGAAGGCCGGCAAGGCCGCGCTCGACTACGGCGTGAAGTCGCTGGAAGTGCGCATCAAGGGCCCGGGCCCGGGACGCGAATCGGCCGTTCGTTCGTTGAACAACGTCGGCTACAAGATCATCAACATCATCGACGTGACGCCGATCCCGCACAACGGGTGCCGTCCGCCGAAAAAGCGTCGCGTCTAAGGGAGCGATCAGACAATGGCACGTTACATCGGTCCCACCTGCAAGCTCGCGCGCCGTGAAGGCGCCGACCTGTCCCTCAAGAGCCCGGCGCGTGCGCTGGACTCCAAGTGCAAGCTGGAGCAGAAGCCCGGCCAGCACGGCGCCACCGCGCGCAAGGGCAAGCTCTCCGACTACGCCACCCAGCTGCGCGAGAAGCAGAAGGTCAAGCGCATCTACGGTCTGCTGGAGCGTCAGTTCCGCAACTACTACAAGAAGGCCTCGACCAAGAAGGGCAACACCGGCGAGAACCTGCTGCAGTTGCTCGAGACCCGCCTGGACAACGTGATCTACCGCATGGGTTTCGCCGTCACCCGTCCGGCCGCGCGCCAGCTGGTGTCGCACCGTGGCGTCACGGTCAACGGCAAGCCGGTCAACCTGCCTTCGTACCAGGTCAAGGCCGGCGATGCGATCGCCCTGTCCGAGCGTGCGCAGAAGCAGTTGCGCGTGCAGGAAGCGCTGACCGTCTCGTCGACGATGGACCTGTCGCCTTCCTGGGTCGAGGTCGATTCCAAGAAGTTCAGCGGCGTGTTCAAGGCAGTCCCGGATCGCGCCGACCTGCCGGCGGACATCAACGAAGCACTGATCGTCGAGTTGTACTCGAAGTAATACGCAACACGAGTTGGAAGCGTGCCGCCACCGAAGGTCGCGGCACTGCCTCCACACCCCTGGCCAATGCGCCGCGCGCACTGGCCGCCCTCCCGGTCCGGGGGGGCTCCAAGAGCAGAAGACCGGCGCCTCATGACCGCCGGTTACAGCAGGAGACGCTACAACATGACGGTTACCGCCAACCAGGTTTTGCGCCCGCGTGGTCCGCAGATCGAACGCCTCGCCGACAATCGCGCGAAGGTCGTGATCGAACCGCTGGAGCGCGGCTATGGCCACACCCTCGGCAACGCGCTGCGTCGCGTGCTGCTGTCCTCGATCCCCGGCTTCGCGATCACCGAGGTCGAGATCGACGGCGTGCTGCACGAGTACAGCACGATCGAAGGCCTGCAGGAAGACGTGCTGGAAGTGCTGCTCAACCTCAAGGACGTGGCCATCCGCATGGGCACCGGCGACAACGCCACCCTGAGCCTGAGCAAGCAGGAACCCGGCGTGGTCACCGCGGGTGACATCAAGGTCGACCACAACGTCGAGATCCTCAATCCCGACCACGTGATCTGCCACCTGACCAAGGACACGTCGCTGAACATGCGCTTGAAGATCGAGCGCGGCTTCGGCTACCAGCCGGCCACCACGCGCCGTCGTCCGGATGAGGAAACCCGCACCATCGGTCGCCTGATGCTGGACGCCTCGTTCTCGCCGGTCCGCCGCGTCGCCTACGCGGTCGAATCCGCGCGCGTCGAGCAGCGCACCGACCTGGACAAGCTGGTGCTGGACATCGAGACCAACGGCACGATCGATGCCGAGGAAGCCGTGCGCACCGCCGCCGACATCCTCACCGACCAGCTGAGCGTGTTCGGCGACTTCACCCACCGCGAGCGCGGCGCCGCCAAGCCGGTCGCCACGGGCGTGGATCCGGTGCTGCTGCGCCCGATCGACGACCTCGAGCTGACCGTGCGTTCGGCCAACTGCCTCAAGGCCGAGAGCATCTACTACATCGGCGATCTGATCCAGAAGACCGAGGTCGAGCTGCTCAAGACCCCGAACCTGGGCAAGAAGTCGCTGACCGAGATCAAGGAAGTGCTGGCGCAGCGCGGTTTGTCGCTGGGCATGAAGCTCGAGAACTGGCCGCCGGCCGGCATCTCGCAGCACGGCATGATGGGGTGAGCCCAAGCAGCTTGCGCGGCATTGCCGCGCGCTTGGGCGAACGCCCGGCGCGCTGCGCAGGGCCGCGGCTTCAAACCAGTAGCTGGTTGATTCATTCGAGCTGATTTCGCACCCCTTTGGGTGCAGTGCGACGAAGTAAAAACAAACGCAACATCGCAACACACGTCGACGGGCCAAGCCCGCGACTCGCCGGTCAAGGAACGGCCGGCCAGGACCAACCGCAGTCCGATGCTCCAGCGCCATGAAGGCGACAACGAAGTCCAACGCATCAACATTCATCAGGAATCACAGTCATGCGCCACAAAAAAGCCGGACGCAAATTCAGTCGCACCAGCGCACACCGCGATGCGATGTTCACCAACATGGCCGCTTCGCTGATCAAGCACGAACTGATCCGCACCACGCTGCCCAAGGCCAAGGAGCTGCGCCGCGTGGCGGAGCCGCTGATCACCCTGGCCAAGAAAGACGGCGTTGCCAATCGCCGCCTGGCGTTCTCGCGCCTGCGCGACAAGGAAGCGGTCGGCACGCTGTTCACCGTGCTGGGCCCGCGCTACGCCGCCCGCCCGGGTGGTTACCTGCGCATCCTCAAGTGCGGCTTCCGCGCCGGCGACAATGCGCCGATGGCATATGTCGAACTGGTCGATCGCCCCGCGGCTGCGGCTGAGTAAGCCCCGCCGTCACGAGTTACCGAAAACCCCGGCCACGAGCCGGGGTTTTTGTTTCATGCAGGGGTGAAGCGGCGGATCCGGTGCTCGTGCCGCAATCTGCGAAACAACAGGTCCCTCGCTGGGCTCGGGATGACAGCAGAGGGAAGCGCGCGGGAACGCAACTTTCATCCCATGAGCCGGTCTGTGGTTTGCCGCTTGCGCGATAAGGCCCATTTGCTATGTTGCCCGCCATGAACCGACTCTCGTTCCGTTCCGCCTGTCTGGCCGGCTTTGCCGTCTGCGCCGCACTGATCGCCTTCGCCCTGTATTCGCAGTTCCACATGGGCCTGGAACCGTGCCCGCTGTGCATTTTCCAGCGGGTCGCATTCGCCGCATTGGGCATCGTGTTCCTGGTCGGCGGTCTGCATGCGCCGCGCAGTGCGGGCGGACGACGCGGCTACGGCGTGCTGGCGCTGTTGGCGGCGGGCGTGGGCATGGCCATCGCCGGACGCCATGTCTGGTTGACGCACCTGCCTGCCGATCAGGTGCCTTCGTGCGGACCGCCGCTGGCCTTCATGATGGAAACCAACGCATTCACCGACGTCGTGCGCAAGGTGCTGACCGGTTCGGGCGAATGCGCCAAGGTCGACTGGAGTTTCCTCGGCCTGTCGATGCCGGCATGGAGCCTGCTCTGGTTCGTGCTGCTCGCGTGCTGGGCGCTTTGGGCGTCCTTTCGGCGCTGAACTGTTGCGCCGGTAACGGTTGCGGCGACCACGTTCCGGGGCGATGATGCGTTGGTGCAACGCAGCAACGATCCCCGAGCCATGGCCACTCCCGACCGCAACCTGCATCCCGTGAATCTTCCCGCCGACTGGGCGCCGCAAGGCTGGCGCGAACGCGTCGCCGTGCAGCAGCCGAGCTATCCGGACCAGGGCGCGCTGGCCACCGTGCAGCGTGAACTGGCCGCCTTGCCGCCACTGGTGACCTCGTGGGAAATCATGTCGTTGAAGCATTGCCTGGCGGAAGCACAGGAGGGCAAGCGCTTCTTGTTGCAGGGTGGTGACTGCGCGGAAAACTTCAGCGATTGCAGTTCGGAAGTGATCTCCAACCGGCTCAAGGTGCTGCTGCAGATGAGCCTGGTGCTGGTGCACGGACTGCGCCTGCCGGTGGTGCGCGTCGGCCGTTTCGCCGGCCAGTATGCGAAGCCGCGTTCGACCGACACCGAAACCCGCGGCGGGCAGACCTTGCCCAGTTACCGCGGCGACATCATCAATGCCCCGGATTTCACGGCCGAAGCGCGCACGCCCGACCCGCGCCGCATGATCAAGGCGCACGCGCGTTCGGCGATGACGATGAACTTCGTCCGCTCGCTGATCGACGGTGGTTTCGCCGACCTGCATCATCCCGAATACTGGAGCCTGGGCTGGGTGGGGCATTCACCGCTGGCGGACGAATATCACCGCATGGTATCCAGCATCGGCGATGCGGTGCGATTCATGGAAACGCTGTCCGGCGAATCGGTGCACAACATCAATCGCGTCGACTTCTACACCTCGCATGAAGCCCTGCTGCTGCCGTACGAGGAAGCGCAGACGCGGCAGGTGCCGCGGCAATGGGGCTGGTTCAACCTGAGCACGCATTTCCCGTGGATCGGCATGCGCACTGCGGCGCTCGATGGCGCGCACGTGGAATATTTCCGCGGCATCCGCAACCCGGTCGCGGTGAAGATCGGTCCGTCGGTGACGCCGGACCAGCTGTTGAAACTGATCGACGTGCTGAACCCGGATGACGAGCCGGGCCGCCTGAGCCTGATCCACCGCATGGGCGCCGCGCACATCGCCGACAAGCTGCCGGCGCTGCTGGATGCGGTGAAGCGCGACGGCCGCCGCGTGCTGTGGATCTGCGATCCGATGCATGGCAACACCGAGAGCACCAGCAATGGCTACAAGACACGTCGCTTCGCCAACATCCGCAGCGAGGTCGAACAGTCCTTCGACCTGCATGCCGCCGCCGGCACGCGCTTGGGCGGCGTGCACCTGGAACTGACCGGAGAAGACGTCACCGAATGCACTGGTGGCGCCCGCGACCTGACCGATGCGGACCTGGAACGCGCCTATCGCTCGACCGTCGATCCACGCCTGAACTACGAACAGGCGCTGGAAACGGCGATGCTGATCGTGCGCAAGCAGGCACAGATCGCGAAGCCAGCGTCGGCCTGATCGGATCCTCTTTCTTCGTAGGGCGGAGCAAGCACCGCTGCGTAGGCAAGTGATTTCGGCGTGCTAGGCTCGCGCGATTCCCTCCGGAGCGCGCCATGTCCCCGACTCGAATCCTCATCGCGGCCGCGATGCTGCTCGCGGCGAATGCCGCAGGCGCGGAAGTCCGCATCTTGCCGCAGGATAGCGGCGTCGAAGTGCGGTTGCGCGGCATTTCCGCGGTCAGCGACGACGTCGCCTGGGCCAGTGGTCGCGAAGGCACAGTGCTGCGCACGGTCGATGGCGGCAAGCATTGGCAGGTGATCAAGGTGCCGGATGCGGATGAACTTGATTTCCGCGACGTCGAAGGCTTCGATGCCGATACCGCCGTCGTGCTGAGCATCGGCCCGGGCGAGGCGTCGCGGGTCTATCGCACCGAGGATGGCGGCAGGTCGTGGCAGCTCGCGCTGCAGAACAAGGACCCGCGCGCGTTCCTCGATTGCATGACGTTCGACGACGACCAGGGCTGGATGATGGGCGATCCGGTCGAGGGACGTTTCCAGATCTACGGCAGCAACGACGCCGGCAGGAACTGGCGCCTGCTGCCGGATGGCCCGAAAGCCGACCAGGACGAGGCGGCGTTCGCGGCCAGCGGCACCTGCATCGCGGCGGGCGAAGGCAAGCTTGCGGTGATCACGGGAGGTAGCCGCGCCCGTGCCCATGTCGCGAACAGGAGCGGCGCGCCGTGGTTGGCAACGAATGCTGCCGGATTGTCGGCTGCGCCGAGCCGTGGCTATTTCTCTGCCACGGCCTTCGGTTCCGGCGCGCGCATGCTGCTGGTCGGCGGTGATTACGAGCACGTCGAGCAGGCCGGCATCGCCGCCCTGCTCGAGCCTGAGGATTCATCGGGCTTGCGGCTCGTCGAACTGCCGGCGCCGCGCGCCTACCGCTCTGGTGCCGGCTGCAATGGCGGGTTCTGTGTCGTCGTCGGCCCCGCTGGCGTCGACAGCTGGAATGGCAAGGTGTGGCAAGCCTTGTCCGACATCAGCTACGACGCCGTCGACCTGAGCGGCAATGTCGGTTGGGCAAGCGGAGATGGCGGCAGGATCGCCCGCATCGAAGTCAGCGAATGACCTGCCGATGAAGCTGCTGGAGACTTCCTCTCCGATGCGGAAGAGGAATGCGGACGCGTAAGTGCGATCGCTTATTTCGTCGCCTTCGCACTCTCGCCGGTCGGCGTCACGCTTGGCAGGAACTTCGGCGGCTTGCGCGCCTTCGTCGCCTGCTCGAAGGAGTAGGCCAGTTCGATCAGGCGCGGTTCGCTCCAGGCCGGCCCCATGAAGGTGATGCCCAGCGGCAGGCCATGGCTGTCACCCATCGGCACGGTGACGCTGGGCGTACCGGCGACGGCGGCGATGCCATAGCCCGCGCCGGTGAAATGATCGCCAGTGATCAGGTCCGTCACCCACGCAGGCGACATCGATGGCGCGATCAGCGCGTCGAGCTGCTGCGCCTGCAGCGCGGCGTCCAGTCCCTCGGGACCCGCCAGCCTGCGCGCCTTGGAGCGTGCCTCGATGTAGGCAGCATCGGTCAGCGGACCCTTGGCCTGCGCCTGTTCGAAGATCTCCTGCGCGAACCAGGGCATTTCGGCCGAGGCATTGCGCCGGTTGAATTCGATCACTTCGGCCAGGGTCTTGACCGGGGCATTGCTCCTGGCCAGATAGCTTTCGAGATCGGCCTTGAGTTCGTATTTCAGCACTTCGAACTCGGCGTCGTTCCACTGGCCCAGCGTCGGGATTTCCGCATCCACGATTTCCGCGCCGGCAGCTTTCATCGCCGCGATCGCCCGTTCCGTGGCCGCGTCGACATCGGGCTGGTAGCCCATCAGTTTGCGCACTACGCCGATGCGCGCGCCTTTCAGGCCATCGGCTTTCAGGTGCGGGCGGTAATCGAAGATCGCGTGGCCGACGCTGTCCTGCGTGGCGACATCGGCATCGTCGCGCCCCGAAATCGCGGCCAGCAGCGCGGCGGCATCGGCGACGCTGCGCGCCATCGGGCCGGCGGTGTCCTGGCTGTGCGAAATCGGGATGATGCCGCTGCGGCTGACCAGTCCGACCGTCGGCTTGATGCCGACCAGTCCGGCGACCGCTGCCGGGCAGAGAATGCTGCCGTCGGTCTCGGTGCCGATGCCGACCGTGGCGAGGTTGGCGGCGATCGCGCTGCCGGTGCCGGAACTGGAGCCGCAGGGACTACGGTCGAGCGCGTAGGGATTCCTGGTCTGCCCACCACGTGCGCTCCATCCGGACGTCGAGCGCGTCGAGCGGATGTTGGCCCATTCGCTGAGATTGGTCTTGCCAAGGATCACCGCGCCGGCTTCGCGCAGGCGCTGCACCAGGAAGGCGTCATGCGCGGGGCGATGATTGGCCAGCGCCAGCGAGCCCGCCGAATTGACCATCGGCGTGGCGTCGATGTTGTCCTTCAACAGCACCGGGATGCCATGCAGCGTGCCGCGCAACCGGCCGGCCTTGCGTTCGGCATCGCGCGCGTCGGCTTCCTTCAGCGCGTCGGGATTGATCTCGATCACCGCGTTGAGCCGCGGACCGGCGTCGTCGATCGCGGCGATGCGATCCAGGTACGCCTGCGTCAGGGCATGGCTGCTCAGTTCGCCTTTTTCCATGCGCGATTGCAGCCCGGCGACATCGGCTTCGTCATACGCGAACGCGGCCGGTTCAGGAGCAACACCAGCCTGCTTGCTGGCGTCGTGCGTCGCTGATGGCTCCGGCGCGGGAGCGGTCGTGGTGCGCTCGCACGCGGCCAGGATCAGCGTGGCGGCAAGCGGAAGCGCGATCAGCGTTCGGTGCGACATTGCAGTTCCCCCGTGGCCGCAGGCAGGCGCGGCAGGGGCGCAGCATCACTCGGCCGCAGGCGCGTGGCAAGGAGGGTTCAGCGCCGACGCTTCAACAGGTCCCGGGCCAGCACCCACACCACCAGCAGGTTGATCGCCACGATCACCAGCGACAACCATCCGCGATGGCGGAACAAGGCATAGACATCGAATGGCAGGTAGGCGGCGGCCGTCAGGCAACCCAGCCAGGAAGCCCACGCCTTGGCGCGCCACAAGCCCCAGGCTTCGACCAGGTGGACGATGCCGTAGAACAACACCGCCGCGGCTGCGAGGTGCAATGAACCTGGATTGATCGCGCTGGCCAGCCAGGCCATCGCGCCGTGCGCGGGTCCGAGCTGGAAACGTGCGATCAGCAGTTCGATCGCGTGCTGCAGCGGTGCAGGACCCAGTATCTCCAGGCCGGTTGCCGCCAGTATCGCGAGCGTGCCCTTGACGGCTTCGACCACGGCCACGGCGTGCAGCCCCGGATGAGCGTGCGGATCCGGGTTGTAGGCGGCATCGGGTTTCATGTCATCGCAGGCCCGGCACGGATGTCGTGCCGAACCTGTCATTCCGGGCTTGTCACGAGCCGGAAGATCGCGTCGCGATCAGGCGGCGCGCGAGGCGCGCTTGCGATCGCTTTCGGTGAGGTGCTTCTTGCGCAGGCGGATTTCCTTCGGGGTGACTTCGACCAGCTCGTCGTCCTCGATGAAATCCAGCGCCTGTTCCAGCGTGTACTTGATCGCCGGGGTCAGCTTGATCGCGTCATCCTTGCCCGAAGCGCGCATGTTGGTCAGCGGCTTGGTCTTGATGGCATTGACCGTCAGGTCGTTGTCCTTGGAGTGGATGCCAATCAGCTGGCCTTCGTACACGTTGTCGCCTTCGGCCGCGAACAGCTTGCCACGCACTTCCAGCGGCCCGAGCGAGTAGGCCGGCGTCACGCCTGGGGCATTGGCGATCATCACGCCATTCTGGCGCTTGGCGATCGCACCGACTTCCTTCGGGCCGTAATGGTCGAACACGTGGAACAGCAGGCCCGAGCCCTGGGTCAGGGTGCGGAACTCGTTCTGGAACCCGATCAGGCCGCGGGCCGGGATCATGTAGTCCAGACGCACGCGTCCCTTGCCATCGGATTCCATGTTCTTCAGCTGGCCCTTGCGGACGCCCAGCTTTTCCATGACGCCGCCCTGGTGCTGCTCCTCGATGTCGACCACCAGCTGCTCGATCGGCTCCATCAGCTTGCCGTCGATTTCCTTGATGATGACTTCCGGGCGCGACACGGCCAGCTCGAAGCCTTCGCGGCGCATGTTCTCGATCAGCACCGACAGGTGCAGTTCGCCACGACCGGAAACGAGGAACTTGTCCGGATCCGAGCCTTCCTCGACCTTCAGCGCCACGTTGTGCAGCACTTCGCGCTCCAGGCGCTCGCGGATCTGGCGGCTGGTGATGAACTTGCCGCCGCTGTGTTCCTTGCTGCCTGCGAACGGCGAGTTGTTGACCTGGAAGGTCATCGAGATGGTCGGCTCGTCGACGGTCAGGGCTTCCAGCGCTTCCGGCGTATCCAGCGCGCAGACCGTGTCGGAGATGCTGAGGTCGGCGACGCCGGAGATGGCGACGATGTCGCCGGCTTCGGCTTCCTCGACCTCGACGCGCTCCAGGCCCATGAAGCCGAGCACCTGCAGCACCTTGCCCTGGCGCTTCTTGCCGTGGCGGTCGACCACGCTGACCGGCATGTTGGTGCGTACCTTGCCGCGCTGGATCCGGCCGACGCCGATCAGGCCGACGAAGTTGTTGTAGTCCAGCTGGCTGATGCGCATTTGGAACGGGCCGTCCGGATCCACCGTCGGCGCCGGGACGTATTTCATGATCGCCTCGTACAGCGGGGTCATGTCGCCGTCGCGCGCGCTGTCGTCCAGGCTGGCGTAGCCGTGCAGCGCCGAGGCGTAGACGATCGGGAAGTCGAGCTGCTCGTTGGTCGCGCCGAGCTTGTCGAACAGGTCGAACACCTGGTCGATCACCCAGTCCGGGCGCGCGCCCGGGCGGTCGATCTTGTTGACCACGACGATCGGCTTGAAGCCCATCGCGAACGCCTTCTGCGTCACGAAGCGGGTCTGCGGCATCGGCCCGTCCATCGCGTCGACCAGGATCAGCACCGAGTCGACCATCGACAGCACGCGCTCGACCTCGCCACCGAAGTCGGCGTGGCCCGGGGTGTCGACGATATTGATGCGGTTGCCCTGCCAGGTGATGGCGGTGTTCTTGGACAGGATCGTGATGCCACGTTCCTTTTCCTGGTCGTTGCTGTCCATCACCCGTTCAGCCAGCACGGTGCGCTCGTTGAAGGTGCCGGACTGCTTCAGGAGGCAGTCGACGAGGGTGGTCTTGCCGTGGTCGACGTGGGCGACGATGGCGATATTGCGCAGGCGTTCAATGGACATGACGAGGGGCGCGCCGGGGATGCTTTTGAGGGCAGGGCGCAATGGTCGGTTGGGGAAGCCGGCTATTATAGCGGGCTGACGCGCCGATTTTGACGCCGGTTCAGCCGCCGGCGCGATTTCCGGGCGGCAAGGTGAACCGACGTTTACCGCTGCGGATATTTCCCGGGATTCCAAGCCCGATCCACCCCCCACTGGAGCAGATCCATGAGCCTCATCGCCACCTTCGAAACCGACCGCGGCCCGATCAAGGTCGAGCTGTACCCCGCCAAGGCGCCGCTGACCGTGGCCAATTTCGTCAACCTGGCCCAGCGCGGCTTCTACAACGGCCTCAACTTCCACCGCGTGATCGCCGACTTCATGATCCAGGGCGGCTGCCCGCAGGGCACCGGCACCGGCGGCCCGGGCTACAAGTTCGAGGACGAGACCGGCAACGGCGTTGCCCACGAGCGTGGCGTGCTGTCGATGGCCAACGCCGGCCCCAACACCAACGGCAGCCAGTTCTTCATCACCCACATCGCCACGCCGTGGCTGGATGGCAAGCACACCGTGTTCGGCAAGGTGATCGAAGGCATCGAGGTGGTCGACAAGGTGCAGCAGGGCGATGGCATCAAGTCGGTCACGATCGAGGGCGACGTCGATGCGGCGCTGGCGGCCAAGGCTGACCGCGTGGCGGACTGGAACAAGATCCTCGCCGCCTGATCGGAGTTGTTCCTCTCCCCGCGTGCGGGGAGAGGATGCCCGCAGGGCAGGTGAGGGGTGCGAGCGCAGCGAGCGTGCTGTTGCTGTAGCCGCTCCTCCAAGCCGTTACCCGGCGACTTTAGCTTTGTAGGGCGGAGCTTGTCCCGCTGCTCTTGCTGCAAACCCAGAGCTTCCGCCCGCTGCGCGTCCGGGTCACTTTCTCTTGAAGGGCCAAGAGAAAGTAACCAAAGAGAAGGCCCCTCCCCGACAAGTCAATCCGGCAAGTGGGTAGTGGCTCGCGATTTTCCGACTCGCCATCCATGGCTCGGTCGGAAAACGGCGGCCATCCATGGCCGCCGCCCTCCGGGTCTGTGAAGATGCGCAGTCCAGGGTATGTCGAGCCCAGAGCAAAGCTGAAAGCCAAAAAAGCGGGCCGACACCTTCGACAACGCCCGGGCGAGAGCCCGGCACGCAGCGTTCTGCGGCGTTGGAGCCGGTCGTCGTGCTAAAATTTTCCGGCTCCTCCCACGCCTGCGCCTGCAGGTTTTCCGTCGAATCCCATCGAGGTTCCGCGATGCTTCAGCTCGCCCGGCGCATCGGCCGCGCCAAGCCCAGCGCGATCATGCTGGTCGCCGAAAAGGCCAAGCAACTCAAGGCCGAAGGCCGTGACATCATCAGTTTTTCGATCGGCGTCCCCAACTTCCTGCCCGGCGAACACGTCTATGCCGCCGCGCGCGACGCGCTGGCCAAGGACAGTGGCCAGTACGGCAGCAACCGTGGCGCGGATGCGCTGCTGGACGCCTTCCTCAAGCACATCGAACAGATCGGCCTGACCGGCTACACGCGCGCCAACTGCGCCACCGGTGTCGGCGCCAAGCACGTGATCTACAACCTCGCCGAAGCGTTGCTCGACGAAGGCGACACGATCGCGTTTCCGACGCCGTACTGGACCAGCTACCTGGATATCGCCGATATCGTCGGCGCCAAGTCGCTGCTGCTGCCGTGCCCCGCCGAACAGAACTACAAGATGACGCCGGCGCAGCTCGATGAAGCGCTGGCGCAGAAGCCGAAGGTGTTCCTGTTCAATAACCCGTCCAACCCGACCGGCATGGTCTACGACAAGGACGAGATCACCGCGCTGGCCGAAGTGTTGGTGAAGCATCCGGATACCTGGGTGATCACCGACGACATCTACAACCGCATGCTGTTCGACGGTCTGGAGTACTACAACTTCGTGCATGCGCGCCCGGAACTGCGCGATCGCGTGATCTTCATCGATTCGCTGTCCAAGACCTATGGCATGCCGGGCTGGCGCGTAGGCTTCATGGCAGGTCCGGAAGTGGTCGCCAAGGCGGTCACCACGATGAACTCCAACCACATCACCAACCTGCCGGAAGTCGTCACTGCTGCCGCCATCGCCGCGCTGACCGGCCCGCAGGACGTGCCGCAGCAGAAGAACATCGAATTCCAGGGCAAGCGCGACCAGGTAATGGCGGTGCTGGATGCGATCCCCGGCGTGGTCTGTCCGAGGCCGCAGGGTGCGTTCTACGCGTTCCCGGACATCAGTGTCGCGTTCGGCAAGTCGCACAACAGCAAGAAGATCGAAAACGATATCGACTTCTGCAACGCGCTGCTTGATGCCAAGGGCGTGGCCTGCGTGCCGGGCTCGGCGTTCGGTGAGCCGCGCGCGCTGCGCATCAGCTACACCTGCCCGACGCCGCAGCTGGCGCCGGGCCTGCAACGCCTCCAGGAATTCTTCGCGGAACTCACCTGACGAACGGACAGGTCGCCATGCGTGCAGTCTGGTTCCTGTTGCTGATCGGTATCGCCGGTGGCGCATGGTCGCTGTGGAATCGCGACAGGGCGCCGGAGCTGAAGCCCGGCGATCCGCGCCTGGAAACGGGCGACCAACGCATCGTGATGCTGGCGGCGGAATGGTGCGGTTACTGCCGCAAACAGCAGCGGGATTTCGAACGCGCCAACGTGCGTTATCGCGTGTTCGATGTCGACACGCCCGAAGGCGATCGCGCGGCCCAGGCGCTGGGCACGCACAGCGTTCCGGTGACGATCATCGGCCAGCACGTGGTGCGCGGCTACAACACCGCCCAGCTGCAGGAAAAACTGACACCGCTGGGCTATCGCGTCTACTAGCAATCAAATTTCAAGTGAAGGACTTATCGTGAACGCAAGCCAGAAAACTCCCGTCCGTGTTGCCGTCACCGGCGCTGCCGGCCAGATCGGCTACTCGCTGCTGTTCCGCATCGCCTCCGGCGAAATGCTCGGCAAGGACCAGCCGGTCATCCTGCAGCTGCTCGAGCTGCCGATGGAGAAGGCCCAGGCCGCGCTCAAGGGCGTGATGATGGAGCTGGAGGATTGTGCGTTCCCGCTGCTGGCCGGCATGGTCGGCACCGATGACGCCGAAGTCGCATTCAAGGACGCAGACATCGCCCTGCTGGTTGGCGCGCGTCCGCGCGGCCCGGGCATGGAGCGCAAGGACCTGCTGCTTGAAAATGCCAAGATCTTCACCGCCCAGGGCGCCGCGCTGAACAAGGTCGCCTCGCGCGACGTGAAGGTGCTGGTGGTCGGCAACCCGGCCAACACCAACGCCTACATCGCGATGAAGTCGGCGCCGGACCTGCCGGCTAAGAACTTCACCGCGATGCTGCGCCTGGATCACAACCGCGCGCTGTCGCAGCTGGCCAACAAGGCCGGCGTGGCCGTGGGCGACATCGAGAAGCTGGTGGTGTGGGGCAACCACAGCCCGACCATGTACCCCGATTACCGCTTCGCCACGGTCAACGGCCAGTCGCTGAAGGACAAGATCAACGACGCCGACTGGAACGCCAACGAGTTCATCCCGAAGGTCGGCAAGCGCGGCGCGGCGATCATCGAAGCGCGCGGCCTGTCGTCGGCTGCCTCGGCCGCCAATGCCGCGATCGACCATATCCGCGACTGGGTGCTGGGCAGCAACGGCAAGTGGGTGACGATGGGCGTGCCGTCAGACGGCAGCTATGGCATTCCGGAAGGCGTGATGTACGGCGTGCCGGTGATCACCGCCAACGGCGAATACACCCGCGTCGAAGGCCTGGAAGTCGACGCGTTCAGTCGCGCCGCGATGGACAAGACCCTGGCCGAACTCGAGGAAGAGCGTGCCGGCGTGGCCCACCTGCTGGGCTGAGCCGTTCGCGTGATCGCAACTCGGGAAAAGGCGGCTTCGGCCGCCTTTTTCCTTAGCGCATCAGCGGCACGTCGATGTAGCTGTTGCCGTGCCAGCGCAAACGCATCGGTTCGGTCGCGTCAGCGACGGTTTCGTCGCTGACGTCCTTGCCGCTGCCGTAATTGATCTGCAGGTCGCGCTGTTTGTTCACCGCGAGCACGAGCACCAGACGGCTGCCGGCCTGCAGCTGACGACTGACCAGTCGTTCGCTGCGGAAGTCCAGCGTCTGGCGCTTGCCCGGATCGAGCAGTTCGCGGCGATTGCGATCCTTCGCGTAACTGGCACGGCCCATGTGCCAGGCCAGCAGCAGATGACGACCATCGGCCATGCGCTCGAACAGCGACAAGGTCAGGTCCATGTCGCGCTTGTTGGTGATGAAATCCAGCCGACCGGAAAACAGGCCGCTCAATTCGGTCGGCGCTGCGAACGGTTCGCTAGCGAAGACCAGGCCACCGTGTGGATCCAGTTTGTCGAGCAGCGACTCGGCAGGCACACTCCAGTCGATGTCGCTGCGATCGGAAAAATCCACGGCCTGCGCGCTGAATTCGCGGCGCCGCGAAGAGGCCTCGGCGAGAATGCCCTCGGCTACCGCGCCGGCGGGCTGCAGGTGCAGGCGCAAACGCTCGTTCGCCATGGCCTCGATCGATGGAGCGTGCTTCCAGACATCCGCGCCCATCACCTCGTAGTTGACCCGGTCGCGCAAGGGTGCGGGCCTGGGCGCGCCGCGAAACACGTGGTCGAACCATTGGTAGCGCAGTTCGGGCAGATCGATCATTGCCGACGGATCGACCTGGTAGCCTTCGACGACGCGGGCGACGCCGGTCTGCATCGCAAAATGCGCCCATGGGCCGATAAGCAGGGTGTGGTCTGCATCCGGGCGATGGCGCAGATGTTCGTCGTAGTAGTGCTGCACTCCGACCCGTGCACCGTCGAAATACCCGGTCACTGCGAGCACCGGAATGTCGATGCGCGCGAATTCCTCGCCCTGCGGCGTCATCGCCTGCCAGTAGGCGTCGTAATCCGGATGCTGCAGCCAGCGCGAGAAGATCGGATTCGGCGCACCATCGATCCGGGGCAGATCGCGGTAGGCGCGGCCGCTCTCGTACCAGTTGCGATCCAGCCGCTGCCAGCGCGCCTGGTCGCCATAAGTATCACCGTCCAGCGTGGCGTTGCTCGCGGTCCACAGCGGCCAGGGATAGATGAAGTTGACGAAGATGTTGCCCTGCATCGGCACGTCGACGCCCGGCGCCGTGGAGGCGGAGGTCATCATCGCTTTCAGCGCTGGCGGTCGATGCTTGGCCGCGGCCCATTGTGTGAAGCTGTTGTAGCTGTTGCCGTACATGCCCACGCGCCCGTCGCACCATGGCTGGCGTGCGATCCAGGCGATAGCCGCCGCAGCATCGACGCCGTCGTGCTCATAAGGCGCGACCGGCCCCGGGCTGCCTGCCTTGCCGCGGCTATATACGACTACGCCCACGTAGCCGTGCGCGGCGGCGGCCTTGGCGTCGGACAGCGACCAGTCGTCGTTGGCGTAGATGGTGAAACCCAGCAGCACGGGTTGTGGGCTGCGCACTGATTTCGAGCGCACCACGAGGCCGCGCAGGCTCGCGACATCGGCGCCGGGAACCACGATGTCGCGTTCGATCTCGTAGCGCCGTGTTTCGTCCTCGGCGCTGAACGTTGGCATCTGCGGAAGCAGCTCGGCATAGACCTGATGAAACAAGTAGAGGCGCACCAGTTCCAGCGCGTCGGATTGCGGGATGGAGTTCCTGCCGCGCTGTTTCTCAAGCGCGGCGTCCAGATCCTGCCGCGCGCGTGGCAGGTTCGCGCCGAAGGCCGGCAAGGCTTGCGCCGCAGCGCGATCATCGAGCTTCGCAAAGCCACGGCGCAGCGCCGGCAACAGCGAACTTTCGCCACGCAGCTTCGCGTCTGCGTAAAGCTCGTACTGCAGGAACAAGGTCGTGGCCGGCGCCGGTGCGATGCTGGCGCGGCGCTCGCGCAGACCGTGGATGGTGTCGACCGCCTCTCGATAGCGGCCCGCGACCAGCTGCAGGCGCATGCGCTGGGTCTGCTCGCGTTCGGGATCGGGATCGCTGTAGTCGGCCAGCACTTGTCTGGCCAGGGCGGGGATTTGTGCTTCGAGCGCTGTCGCGGAATCGACAGGCAGCGACGGCCACGCCACATCCTGGGCCGATGCGAGGGGAGAACAGAGCAGGCACCAGGCCAGCAACCAGGCTTTGCGCACGTCCCTTCTCCGATGTGTGGTTGCGCATGCTACCAAGCGTCAACGGGTGCGACGCCTGTGTCGGCGGGCGGGGGCGGCCCGGCTCGGCTAAAATTACGTCTTCCCCTGGAGACGCCATGAACACGCAAACCTCCGCTGGCGCACGCTTCCGTGCCGCCGTCGCCGAAGAATCTCCCCTGCAGGTCATGGGCGCCATCACCGCCTACGCCGGTCTGATGGCCAAACGCACCGGCTACAAGGCGCTGTATCTGTCAGGTGGCGGTGTCGCCGCCAATTCCCTGGGCGTGCCGGACCTCGGCATCAGCACGATGGAAGACGTGCTGACCGATGCGCGTCGTATCGTCGATGCCACACAGATGCCGCTGCTCGTCGACATCGACACCGGCTGGGGCGGCGCGTTCAACATCGGTCGCACCATCCGTTCCTTCATCAATGTCGGCGTCGCCGCCGTGCATCTGGAGGACCAGGTCGGGCAGAAGCGTTGTGGCCATCGTCCCGGCAAGGAAGTGGTACCGAAGGAGGAAATGGTCGATCGCGTCAAGTCGGCGGTCGATGCGCGTACCGATGAGAGTTTCGTGATCATGGCGCGCACCGATGCCGCTGCGGTCGAAGGCATCGATGCGGCGATCGACCGCGCGATGGCTTATGTCGAGGCCGGTGCCGACATGATTTTCCCCGAAGCAATGAAGACGCTCGACGACTATCGCAAGTTCAAAAACGCGGTGAAGGTACCGATCCTCGCCAACCTGACCGAATTCGGATCGACCCCGTTCTTCACCACCACGGAACTGCGCGATGCCAACGTGGACATCGCGCTGTACTGCTGCGGCGCCTATCGCGCAATGAACAAGGCAGCGTTGAACTTCTACGAGACAGTGCGCCGCGAAGGCACGCAGAAGGACATCGTCGATACCTTGCAGACGCGCGCCGAACTCTACGACTTCCTCGGCTATCACGCCTATGAGGACAAGCTGGACGCGTTGTTCGCCGGCGGCAGGGCGAAGGATTGACGATGTCGCAGGAGACTGCTGCGACGAAACCCAATCGGGACTGGGATGGCGTCACCGCTGTGATTGCCGCGCTGATAGGACTGCTTGCGCTGAGCGTATCCGCGTACACGGCTTACCTGCAGCGGCAACAGGTACGCGCGCAGGTCTGGCCGCTGGTCCTGCTCGGGTCTTCGAACAGCAAGAGCGAGCTGGTTGTGCTGAACAAGGGCGTGGGCCCCGCGATCATCCGCTCGTTCAAGGTATACGTCGACGGCAAGCCGCAACGGAACTGGGACCAGGTGTTCGCTTCGCTCGGGCTGCATTTCAACAAGCGCCCCTGGTTCTCCACCGTCAACGGCACGGTGCTGTCGCCGGACGACCGTATCACCCAGCTACAATTCGAAACTCCCGAGGATTTCAATGCGTTCGCCACGCGCGCCGAACGCGTGGCATTCCAGCTGTGCTACTGCTCGACCCTGGATGATTGCTGGGTGCTCGACGGACTGGAACGCGGCACAACGCGTCGCTTCCGCGAGATCGATGCTTGCCCGGTCGATCATCCAGACGAGTTCCACGACAACGAAATAGACCTAGCCCGGACAAAGGAAAAGCCATGAGTGAACAAGTCCTGCCCAAGGCCAAGAAATCCGTCGCGCTGAGCGGTACCGCCGCCGGCAACACAGCGCTATGCACCGTTGGCCGCAGTGGCAACGACCTGCACTACCGCGGCTATGACATCAACGACCTGGCGACGAAGTCCACGTTCGAGGAAGTCGCGCACCTGCTGGTGCATGGCGCGCTGCCAACCGCGGCGCAGCTGCGCGCGTACAAGCTCAAGCTCAGGCGCCTGCGTGGACTGCCGGCGATCGTGCAGGAGGCACTGGAGCTGATACCGGCCAATGCGCATCCGATGGACGTGATGCGCACCGGTTGTTCGGTGCTGGGCACGGTGCTGCCGGAACGCGAAGGACATCCCGCGTCGGAAGCGCGCGACATCGCCGACCGGCTGATGGCCAGCTTCGGTTCGATGCTGCTGTACTGGTGGCATTTCACCCGCAACGGCCGCCGCATCGACGTGGAGACCGACGACGACAGCATCGCCGCACACTTCCTGCACCTGCTGCATGGCGAGCCGCCGAGCACGCTGCATGCCGATGCAATGGACAAGTCGCTGGTGCTGTACGCCGAGCACGAGTTCAATGCGTCCACGTTCACCGCGCGCGTGATCGCCGGCACCGGCTCGGACATGCATTCCTGCATTACCGGTGCGATCGGTGCACTGCGCGGTCCGAAGCACGGCGGCGCCAACGAAGTGGCGATGGACATCATCTCGCGCTATGGCAGCGCCGACGAAGCCGAAGCCGACATCCGTGCGCGCGTGGAGCGCAAGGAGATCGTGATCGGCTTCGGCCATCCGGTCTACACCATCGGCGACCCGCGCAACCCGATCATCAAGGACATCAGCCGCAAGTTGTGCCAGGACGGCGGCAACCAGGTGCTGTTCGACGTCAGCGAGCGCATCGAGACGCTGATGATGGATCTGAAGAAGATGTTCCCGAACCTGGATTGGTACAGCGCGTCGAGCTACCACATGATGGGCGTGCCGACGCCGTTGTTCACCCCGCTGTTCGTGATCGCGCGCACATCCGGCTGGTCGGCGCACGTGATAGAACAGCGCGAGGACGGCAAGATCATTCGCCCCAGCGCGAACTACATCGGGCCGGAGGATCGCGAGTACGTACCGATCGAACGCCGCGGCTGACGTCGCGGCCACGCATCGGTACCGGGGAGGGGAAGATGCGAACGGACGAGGTGTACATCAAGACCGATGCCGGTCGTGATGAGATCGATACGCGCGCGCGCAGGCTGTCGCCAGCGTTGCGCTCGATGTTGCTGGTGGTCGATGGCCGGCGCGATGTCGGCCAGTTGCGCGAACTCGCTACCGGCCTGCATGCGCCGCACGACGCGCTGGCGCAGCTTGCGGGGCTTGGCCTGATCGTGCCGCAGTCGCATGCGCTGTCGTCGGCAGCCGCGCCGCCGGCGTTGTCCGACATGGCGGGCCGCTATCGCCTGCTGAGTGGATTGATGTCCGAAGCGGTGCGCCAGCACCTCGGGCTGCGCGGTTATTTCATGCAGCTCAAGATCGAACGTTGCGCCGATACCGATGAGTTATCGGCGTTGTTGCCGGAGCTGCGCGCCGCGATCGCCAGGGCCAAGGGCGTACCCTCGGCTTCGCAATGGGAACAGGGCATACGCGCCGCGCTGGCGTGAACCGGCGCGTTCGTTGCCAAGGCAGAGTGGAACAGGCGCTACTCCACGAAAGCGTGGCACCCGAACTCTTTGCTCAGGCCAGTCCTTCTTCCTTCAGCACCTTCTGCACGGCCGCATCGGCCTCGATGTTGCGGAAGAAACGCTCGATGTTGTCGAGGCCGGACAGGTCGACCTGGTTGCCCTTGGCCCAGCGCGTGAGCACGTACAGATACGGATCGGCGATCGAGCGGCTGCCGGTCAGCCAGTCACGGCCGGCCAGTTGCTGGTCGGCGCGTTCGAACAGTCCACGCAGCTTCGCGCGCGCGTCAGCCTTGCTCTTGTCGATGGCAGCAGCGTCGCCGAGATAGGCGGTGGTGCCGAACAGCGGCTTGATCGCCGGATGCATGTCGGAGTTGATGAAGCCCACCCAGCGATTCACTTCGGCGCGGCTCTTCGGCGTGCCGTCGCCGCCCAGGCCCGACTCGGGGAAGCTGTCGGCAAGGAAGTTGAGGATCGCCGAATTCTGGGTCAGTACCCAGCCGTCGTCCTCCAGTGCAGGCACGGCGCCGGCCGGGTTGATCTTCAGGTACTCGGGCTGCTTGCGGTCCTCGCGCGACAGACGCACCGCTTCGTACGATTTGCCGATCCATTCCAGCACGATGTGGTCGGCAAGCGAGCACGCGCCGGGCGAGTAATACAGTTTCATGGTGCGACTCCATCGAGGAAGCCGCGATGATGCGCAGACGGGCGCGAAGGCTCAATGACGTCGGCGGAACGATCCGTCACACGCAACGTGCGCCCAGGTGTCGATCAGCCCTCGCGCGGCTTCAGCGACTGCACGCGCAGGAAAGTGTGGTCACCGATGGTGGCCACCTGGTAAGCGTTGCGCCAGCTCGGGCTGGCGATCGCATGCGCCATGAAGTGGCTGGCACCAGGCACGATCTCCTGGCGCTTGCCGGCCGGCAACTCCCAGTTGCGCTCGGCCTCCAAGGCGATGGTGACGGCCTCGGCCCAGGCCTCGCTGTTGCCGAGGCGGGTCTGCGGCGATACCAGGCTGGGAGCGAACTGCTTGCGGGCGGTGACCACGGAGCAGACGTTGTCGCCCCACAGGCCGCTGTCGCGGCGACGCAAGGCCACCTCGGCCACGGCCTGCTGGCCACGGACCGACTGGTCGCGGGCCTCCAGGTACACGGTGGTGCTGAGGCAGAGCGAATCGGCGGCCGGTTGCGGCAGCATCTGTGACAGCCAGAGGATCCAGGCCAGCTTCATGTAATGCGTACTCCTTGCTCCGTTGCGCAGGTCGTGACGCGGATCCCCATTCATCTATACGGGATCTGCGCCGCAAACCGGCATGGCGTACTGGGGAGGGCGGCGGCTCTTCGGCGCGCCTTAGCCCGGGCGCAAAAGCCGCGGGATTGCGGGCTGGCGCCGGTTCCCGCCGAACCGTCAGGCGGGGAAAGTGCGCGCAAGGTAGCGGCGGGTTACGCAACCGAACCTGAATAGGGGGCGAAGAAAATCCTTGATTTGTCTGGATTTTCTGGTGTGGGAGGTGGGTCTGAGCCCGCCCCTACAGGGTCGCGGCCAGGCGGCTGCCCTGGGCAATGGCGCGCTTGGCGTCGAGCTCGGCGGCCACGTCGGCGCCGCCGATCACGTGTACCGGGCGGCCGTCTGCCTGCAGTCCGGCGAGCAGTTCCCGCCGCGGTTCCTGACCCGCGCAGATCACCACGTGGTCGACCGGCAGCACCTGCTCGGTGCCATCGATCCGGATGCGCAGGCCGCTGTCGTCGACGCCCAGGTATTCCACGCCGCCGAGCATCTTCACGCCCTTGGCCTTGAGCGTGGCGCGGTGGATCCAGCCGGTGGTCTTGCCGAGCCGAGCGCCGGGACGGCCGGCGCTGCGCTGCAGCAGCCAGAGCTGGCGCGGCGACGGTTCAGGTCGCGCCGGCGTCAATCCGCCGCGGCTCTCGAAGCGGTCGTCCACCCCCCATTCCGCCATCCAGCGTCGGGGATCGAGGCTCGGTGACGGACCCTCGTGCGTCAGGAATTCGGCGACGTCGAAGCCGATGCCGCCGGCACCGATGATCGCCACGCTGCGGCCCGGCACGACGCGGCCCTGCAGGACATCGAGGTAGCCGACGACCTTGGCGTGGTCGGCACCCGGGAAGTCGACCGTGCGCGGCAGCACGCCGGTCGCCAGCACCACGGCGTCATAGCCTTCCAGCGCTGCGGCTTCGATGCGTTCGCCGAGGCGAGTCTCGACGCCGGTTTCGCCGAGGCGGTGGCGGAAGTAGCGCAGCGTCTCGTGAAACTCCTCCTTGCCGGGGATGCGCTTGGCCAGGTTGAACTGGCCGCCGATCTCGCCGGCGGCATCGAACAGGGTGACGCGATGCCCACGTTCGGCGGCGACGGTCGCGCAGGCGAGGCCGGCGGGGCCGGCGCCGACCACGGCGATGCGTCGTGGCGTGGTCGTCTTTATATAGTTGAGTTCGGTTTCGGCACAGGCGCGTGGATTGACCAGGCAGCTTGCTTTTTTGTTTTCGAATACATGATCGAGGCAGGCCTGGTTGCAGGCGATGCAGGTATTGATCGCCTGCGCCTTGCCGTTGCGTGCCTTGTCGACCCAGTGCGGATCGGCCAGCAACGGCCGGGCCATCGATACCAGGTCGGCGCCGCCGCGCGCGAGGATGGCTTCGGCGACGTCGGGCATGTTGATGCGGTTGGTGGCGACCAGCGGCAGCCGCACGTGCGGGCGCAGTTTGGCGGTCACCCCGGCGAAGGCGCCACGCGGCACCGAGGTCGCGATGGTCGGGATGCGCGCCTCGTGCCAGCCGATGCCGGTATTGATGAGGGTCGCGCCAGCGGCTTCCACGGCCTTCGCCTGGGTGATGGTCTCGCTCCAGTCGGCGCCGCCATCGACCAGGTCGAGCATCGACAGGCGATAGATGAGGATGAAATCCGGGCCGCAGGCTTCGCGCACGCGGCGCACGATTTCCACCGCGAAACGCATGCGGTTCTCGACGCTGCCGCCCCAGCGGTCGTCGCGCTTGTTGGTGCGCGCGACGGTGAACTGGTTGAGCAGGTAGCCTTCCGAGCCCATGATCTCGACGCCGTCGTAGCCGCCGTCGCGCGCGAGCCTCGCGGCGGTCGCGAAGGCATCGATCTGGCGCTCGACGCCACGCGCGGACAGGGCGCGCGGCGTGAAAGGATTGATCGGTGCCTTCAGCTTCGACGCCGACACCGACAGCGGGTGATAGGCATAGCGACCGGCGTGCAGCAGCTGCAGGCAGATCTTCGCATCGTGCGCGTGCACGGCGCCGGTGACCTGTCGATGCTTGCGTGCCTCCCACGGCCAGCTCAGTTTGCCGGCGAACGGTTTCAGCCAGCCGACCAAGTTTGGCGAGAAACCGCCGGTGACCATCAGCCCGACGCCGCCGGCGGCGCGTTCGGCGAAATAGGCGGCGAGCCTGGGAAAGTCGCGCGCGCGGTCTTCCAGCCCGGTGTGCATCGAGCCCATCAGCACGCGGTTGCGCAACGTGGTGAAGCCGAGGTCGAGCGGGGCAAACAGGTGCGGGTAGGGTGTGGTCGCGACGGATTCGGGCGGCATGCGTACGGCGCTGGCTTGCGAAGCGCGCACCATGCCGGGAAAGCGGAGGTGCGGCAAGCGAGCGGGCCTGCAGCGATTCAGGCGGTGTTGGCGCGCATCCGCAGGATGCCGACGCCAAGCGACGCCAGCAGCGTGCCCGCGATGCGGTTGAACCAGCGCGCGCGGACTTCATGCGCAAACCAGCGGCTCATGCCACGGGCGAGCGTCACGTAGCACAGGTGGGAAAGCATCGTGCATGCCGCAAAGGCAAGCGTCAGCCCGAAAAACTGATGAAATCCCGAAACACCCGGGGTCATGAACTGCGGCAGCAGGGCGGTGAAGAACAGGATGTTTTTCGGATTGGTGGTGGCGACCAGCAGGCCCTGCAGGAACAAACGGGCTGGCGCCTGCGGACGGACACCGGCCGGATCGATGTTGTCGAACATGCCGCGGCTGCGCCATTGGCGGATGCCCAGGTAGACCAGGTAGACGGCGCCCGCAATCTTCAGCACGGCGAACAGCCAGGCCGACGTCTTGAGCAGCGCGCCCAGTCCCAGCATCGCGGTTGCCGCGACCATGAAGATTCCGATCGCGTTTCCGGCAGAGCTGAGCAGTGCCTTGCGCGCGCCCAGCACTGCCGAGTTGGTGACCGCCAGCAGCACGGCCGGTCCCGGGCTGAAGGCCGTCAGCAGTGCCAGCGAACAGAACAGCAACCAGGACGTCGGGCTCATGTCGGATCCGGACAGAGGAGGAATGCGGCCGTGCAGGCGAGGATCACCATCCCGCCAACACCAGTTTGCCGACCGTGCGGCCTGATTCCAGTCGGCGATGTGCCTCGCGCAGGTTCGCCGCGTTGATGACGCCGAGGGTTTCGCCGTGCGTGCCGCGCAACTCGCCGGCATCGACCAGTGCGGCGACGCGTTCGAGGATGCGGCCCTGTTCGCCCATGTCCGTGGTCCTGAAGCGCGGCCGCGCGAACATCATTTCCCAGTGGATGCCGATGCATTTGGCCTTGTACGGATCGCCGATCTTCAGCGCGCCTGCCGGTTCGACGATGAGGCCGACGTGGCCCTGCGGCGCCAGCAGTTCGCCCAAGGTGTCCCAGTAGCGGTCCGTGTCGGCCAGGTTGATCGCCGCATCGACCTGTTCGAAATCCAGTGCGGCCAGTTGCGGCGCCAGCGCCTGCCGATGGTCGATCACACGCTGCGCGCCCATCTGCATGCACCACTCGATGGTCTCCGCGCGCGATGCGGTGGCGATGACGGTGAAGCCCGCGCGTCGCGCCAGTTGGATGGCGATCGAGCCGACGCCGCCTGCGCCGGCAATGACCAGCAGCGTTTTTCCCTTGCCGCCATCGTCCTCGGCGAACGGCATGCGCTGGAACAGCAGCTCCCAGGCAGTGATCGCGGTCAGCGGCAAGGCCGCGGCCTGCGCGAAATCCAGCGACTGCGGCCTGGCGCCGACCAGGCGCTCGTCCACCAGCTGGTATTGCGCGTTGCTGCCGGAGCGAGTGATATCGCCGGCGTAGTACACCGCATCGCCTGGCTTGAAGCGGGTGACGTTTTCGCCGACCGCTTCGACCACGCCGGCGGCGTCGTAGCCCAGCACCTTCGGCTGCGCTTCGACCTGCGGTTTCGGCGATCGCACCTTGGTATCGACCGGGTTTACCGACACCGCTTCGACGCGCACCAGCAGGTCGTGGCCGTCGACGAGCGTGGGCTTGGGCAGTTCGATGTCGACCAGCGATTGCGGATCGTCGATGGGCAGGTAGCGGGTCAGTGCGACGGCTTTCATGGCGTGTTCCTGCAGGCAGAAGGAAGAGGGATCAGACCGGCGCCGGATTGCGCTCGGAGAATTGTCCCTTCCAATACGGGTAATAGGGATAAGGCGGCGTGACGCGGCTGGCCGCATCGAGTCTTGCGACCTGTTCGGAGGTGAGGTTCCAGCCGACCGCACCGAGGTTCTGCCTCAGCTGCTCCTCGTTGCGCGCGCCGATCAGCACGGTCGACACGGTGGGACGCTGCAGCAGCCAGTTCAATGCGATCTGCGGGATCGTGCGACCGGTTTCCGCAACCAGTTCATCCAGCACGTCGACGATGCGATAGAGGCGTTCCTCATCCACGGGCGGCGCGAAACCAGCCGTGTCGTGCAGGCGGCTGCCTTCCGGCAGTGGCTGGCCGCGCCGTATTTTTCCGGTCAGCCGACCCCAGCCCAGCGGGCTCCACACCACCGCGCCGATGCCCTGATCCTGGCCCAGCGGCATCAGTTCCCATTCGTAGTCGCGGCCAACCAGCGAGTAGTAGGTCTGGTTCGCGACGTAACGCGAATAGCCGTAGCGGTCGGCGATGGCCTGCGACTTCATCAACTGCCAGCCGGAGAAGTTCGACACGCCCAGATAACGCACCTTGCCGGCGCGCACCAGGTCGTCGAGCGTCGACATCACGCTCTCGACCGGCGTCATCGCATCGAAGTGGTGCAACTGCAGCAGATCGATGTAGTCGGTGCCCAGACGCTGCAGCGCCTTGTCGGTGGCGCGCAGCAGGTGATGGCGCGATGCGCCGACATCGTTGGGAGCATCGCCGGCGCGCAGCGTCAGCTTGGTCGACAGGATGACCTGGTCGCGCCGGCCCTTGATCGCCGCGCCGAGGATCGATTCCGACGCGCCATCGGAATACACGTCGGCACTGTCGAACAGGTTGAGGCCGGCGTCGAGGCAGATGTCGATCATGCGCCTGGCGCCGTCGATGTCGGTGTTGCCCCAGGCACTGAACAATGGTCCCTGGCCGCCGAAAGTGCCGGCGCCAAAACCCAGTGCGGGTACCTTGAAACCGGAGGTGCCGAGAAAACGGTATTCCATGGTCGATTCCTTTGTTGATCGAACGAGAGAAGCGTTCAGAGCGTGGGACAGGTGGCGGCTGCGGCCGCGATGCGTCGCGGCGCTTCGAGGCGCCAACTCCACAATGCCACCGCGATGCCCGAGATCGTGACCAGTGCCGCTACCCAGCCGAGCGCGCCGAGTCCGGGGCCATGCACGATCACCACGCCGCCGAGCCATGCGCCCAGCGCGTTGCCGAGATTGAATGCGCCGATGTTGAGGCTCGATGCGAGGTTCTGGCCGCCCTGCGCCTTCTGCAGCACCCACAGCTGCAGCGGCGGAACGGTGGCGAACGCGGCCACGCCGAACAGGCCGACGAACAGCACCGTCGCGATCTGGTGGTGCAAGGCAAAGGTCATCAGCGCCAGGACCAGGGCCAGCGTCGCCAGCGTCGCGAACAGGGCGGGCAGCAGGCCGCGGTCGGCCAGGCGGCCGCCCAGCAGGTTGCCGGCGATCATGCCGACACCGAATACCAGCAGGATCGGCGACACCGCGCTGTCGGCGAAACCGGCCACCTGCGTGAGGATCGGCTGGATATAGGTGAATACCGCGAACACGCCGGCGAAACCGAACACCGTCATCAGCAGACCGAGCAGCACCTGTGGTCGTGCGACGACGCGCATTTCCTCGCGGAATGCGATCGGTGCCTGGTCCTTGCGGTCGGCCGGCACCAGCGCGGCGATGACGAGCGTGGCGACGATGCCGATCGCGGTCACGGCCCAGAAGGTCGCGCGCCAGCCGAAATGCAGTCCCAGCCAGGCACCGGCCGGTACGCCGAGCAGCGTGGCGACGGTCAGTCCGGTGAACATGATGGAGATGGCCGAGGCCTTGCGGTCCGGCGCGACCAGCCCCGTCGCCACCACCGCGCCGACACCGAAGAAGGTGCCATGTGCGAGCGAGGTGACCACCCGCGCGATCATCAGCGCCGTGTAGTTCGGCGCCAGTGCGCAGGCGAGGTTGCCGACAGTGAAGACGACCATCAGTGCGACCAGCACCGCCTTGCGCGGCATGCGGCTGCTCAGCGCGGTCAGCAGCGGCGCACCGACGAAAACGCCCAGGGCATAGCCGGAGATCAGCAGGCCGGCGGCTGCGATGCTGACCTGGAGATCGGCGGCGACCTGCAGCAGCAGCCCCATGATCACGAATTCGGTGGTGCCGATGCCGAAGGCGCCGGCGGTCAGCGCATACAGCGCCGGCGGCATCCGGGAGGAGGCGGTGGAAGTGGACAGGGTGGCCATGCGGCGGCATCCGTGGAAAGCGATGCGGCAGCCTAGGTCCTTGCATATTCAGCAATAAGCACCAGGATGGTTAATCAGTTTCAATGATCAGTTGATAATCCATGGATCATCTCGGCGACCTCAGCCTGTTCCTGCGCGTACTGGACCTGGGCTCGATCAGCGCGGCGGCGCGCAGCCTGGACCTCTCGGTCGCCGTCGCCAGCCAGCGCCTGAAGCGGCTGGAGCGCGCGCTCGGCGTGCGCCTGTTGCACCGGACCACCCGGCAACTGCACCCGACCCCGGAGGGCGCCGCGCTGGCCGCGCAGGGGCGGGTACTGGTCGAGGACCTGGAAGCCCTGACTGGCGGCCTGCGCCAGGCAGGCACCGACGTCTCGGGCACGTTGCGGGTGACGACATCGGCCTCGTTCGGGCGCCAGTACATATCGCCGCTGCTGCCGCAGTTCCTCGCCCGGCATCCGCGGGTGCGGCTCAGCATCGACCTCAACGACCAGCGGCTGGACCTGGTCAGCGCCGGATTCGACCTGGCGATCCGCATCGGCGCACTGGAGGATTCCAGCCTGGTGGCGCGCAAGCTGGCGATCAATCGCCGCGTGCTGTGCGCCTCGCCCGACTACCTGCGCCGGCATGGCACGCCGCGCACACCCGAGGAACTGGCGCAGCACGATTGCCTGCTGCTGGTCGGCAGCCTGGGCCGTCAGGACGTGTGGCGACTGGGCGACGGCGCGGGCGGTGAAACCGCGATACGCGTGCGCGGCCGCCTGGAGAGCAACTTCGGCGAGGTGATCCTCGACGCCGCGGTCGCCGGACTGGGCATCGCGCTGCATTCGACCTGGCACGCCTGCCACGAACTGCGCGCCGGCCGCTTGCAGGTGGTGCTGCCGGAATATCCGCTGGCCGATACCGGCATCCATGCGGTGATGCCGCAACGCCGCCTGGTGCCGCCGCGGGTGCGCGCCTTCGTCGATTTCCTGGCCGAGAACTTCTCGGAAAATCCGCCCTGGGAGCGGCACGACGCCGTGCAGGCGCGGCTCTAGCCGGCGGCGCGTGGACGAATGCGGGATAATTGGCGCCGCCGTGCCAGCACGGTTTCAGCACTGCTCGCCACCCCGCTTCCACGCCCGCACGATGGGCCTGCGCTGCACGCCCTGTGCACCGCCACGCATGAGAGTTCCACTTTGCCGACGATGAACACCGAATACCGCAAGCCACTCCCGGGCACCGCGCTCGACTATTTCGACGCACGTGCCGCCGTCGAGGCGATCGCACCCGGCGCTTACGCCGCGTTGCCCTACACCTCGCGCGTGCATGCGGAGAACCTGGTGCGGCGTGCCGAACCGGCCATGCTCGCCGCCTACCTGGCGCAGCTGATCGAACGCCGCAGTGATCTCGATTTCCCGTGGTTCCCGGCGCGGGTGGTGTGCCACGACATCCTCGGCCAGACCGCGCTGGTCGACCTGGCCGGTTTGCGCGACGCGATCGCCGAGCGCGGCGGCGATCCTTCGCAGATCAATCCGGTGGTGCCGACGCAGCTGATCGTCGATCACTCCCTCGCGGTGGAGGCTCCGGGTTTCGACAAGGCAGCGTTCGCGAAGAACCGCGCGATCGAGGACCGCCGCAACGAGGACCGCTTCCACTTCATCAACTGGACGAAGAAGGCGTTCAAGAACGTCGACGTGATTCCGCCGGGCAACGGGATCATGCATCAGATCAACCTGGAGCGGATGTCGCCGGTGGTGCACGCGCGCGACGGAGTGGCATTCCCGGACACGCTGGTCGGCACCGACAGCCATACCCCGCACGTCGATGCGTTGGGCGTGATCGCGGTCGGTGTCGGCGGCCTGGAAGCCGAAAGCGTGATGCTCGGCCGCGCGTCGTGGATGCGCCTGCCGGAGATCGTAGGCGTCGAGCTCACCGGCAAGCCGCAACCGGGCATCACCGCCACCGACATCGTGCTGGCCCTGACCGAATTCCTGCGCCAGTCGAAGGTCGTCGGCGCGTACCTGGAATTCCGCGGCGAGGGCGCCTCGGCACTCACGCTGGGCGATCGCGCGACGATCTCCAACATGGCGCCGGAATACGGGGCGACGGCGGCGATGTTCTTCATCGACGACAAGACCATCGACTACCTGCGCCTGACCGGCCGCGAGGACGAGCAGGTCAGGCTGGTGGAAACCTACGCGAAGCAGGCTGGCCTGTGGGCCGATGCGCTGGCGGATGCGCAGTACGAGCGCACGCTGACCTTCGACCTGTCCAGCGTGGTGCGCAACATGGCCGGGCCGTCCAATCCGCACAAGCGCCTGCCGACCTCCGCGCTGGCCGAGCGCGGCATCGCCGGCAACCTCGAGGCGGCGCGCGCGCAGGAAGCGCAGGGCCTGATGCCCGACGGCGCCGTGATCATCGCGGCGATCACCAGTTGCACCAACACCAGCAATCCGCGCAATGTCATCGCCGCCGGCCTGCTGGCGCGCAATGCCAACGCGCGAGGGCTGACCCGCAAGCCGTGGGTGAAGACCTCGCTCGCGCCCGGTTCCAAGGCCGTGCAGCTGTATCTGGAGGACGCGGCGTTGCTGCCGGAACTGGAGCAGCTCGGCTTCGGCATCGTCGGTTTCGCCTGCACCACCTGCAACGGCATGAGTGGCGCGCTCGATCCGGCGATCCAGAAGGAAGTGATCGAACGCGATCTGTACGCCACCGCCGTGTTGTCGGGCAACCGCAACTTCGACGGCCGCATCCATCCTTACGCCAAGCAGGCGTTCCTCGCCTCGCCGCCGCTGGTGGTGGCGTATGCGATCGCCGGCACCGTGCGCTTCGACATCGAGAAGGACGTGCTCGGCACCGATGCACAGGGCAATGCGGTCAGGCTGAAGGATCTCTGGCCGTCCGACGAGGAGATCGATGCGATCGTCGCCGCCAGCGTCAAGCCCGAGCAGTTCCGCCAGGTCTACGAGCCCATGTTCAGGCTCAGCGTCGAACACGGCGAGAAGGTCAGCCCGCTGTACGACTGGCGTCCGCAGAGCACCTACATCCGCCGCCCGCCGTACTGGGAAGGCGCGCTGGCGGGCGAACGCAAACTCAGCGGCATGCGCCCGCTGGCGGTGCTCGGCGACAACATCACCACCGACCACCTGTCGCCGTCGAACGCGATCATGCTGGCCAGCGCTGCTGGCGAGTACCTGGCAAAGATGGGCCTGCCGGAAGAGGACTTCAATTCGTACGCGACCCACCGCGGCGATCACCTCACCGCGCAGCGTGCCACTTTCGCCAACCCGAAGCTGCTCAACGAGATGGTGCGCGACGACGTCGGCAACGTACGACAGGGCTCGCTGGCACGGATCGAGCCCGAAGGTCAGGTGACGCGCATGTGGGAGGCGATCGAAACCTACATGGCACGCCAGCAGCCGCTGATCATCATCGCCGGCGCCGATTACGGCCAGGGCTCCTCGCGCGACTGGGCCGCCAAGGGCGTGCGCCTGGCCGGCGTGGAAGCGATAGCGGCCGAAGGTTTCGAGCGCATCCACCGCACCAACCTGATCGGAATGGGCGTGTTGCCGCTGGAGTTCCAGCCGGGGACCGACCGCAACACGCTGGCCATCGACGGCACCGAAACCTACGACGTGACCGGCGCACGCACGCCGCGCGCCACGCTGACGCTGGTGATCCACCGTCGCAACGGCGAACGCATGGACGTGCCGGTGACCTGCCGCCTCGATACTGCCGAAGAGGTATCGATCTACGAAGCCGGCGGCGTGCTGCAGCGGTTCGCCAACGATTTCCTGGAAGCCGTCCAGGCGGCATGAATCATGTCATCCCGAACGTGGTGAGGGATCTGGTTTAGTACAAGAAAATCAGATCCCCACATGGTCCGGATGACATTTCTGACCATCCACTCAACGAGCTAGTCATGACCCACGCACCGCAGCTCCGCATTCCCGCCACCTACATGCGCGGCGGTACCAGCAAGGGCGTGTTCTTCCGCCTGCAGGACCTGCCGCAAGCCGCGCAGGTCGCCGGGCCGGCGCGCGATGCGCTGCTGATGCGTGTGATCGGCTCTCCCGATCCGTACGGCAAGCACACCGACGGCATGGGCGGAGCCACGTCGAGCACCAGCAAGTGCGTGATCATCTCCGAGGCCTCGATGCCGGACCACGACGTCGACTACCTCTACGGCCAGGTGTCGATCGACACCGCGTTTGTCGACTGGAGCGGCAACTGCGGCAACCTGTCCTCGGCAGTCGGACCGTTCGCGATCGCCAATGGCCTGGTCGATCCCGCTCGCGTACCGGAGAACGGTATCGCCTCCGTGCGCATCTGGCAGGCCAACATCGGCAAGACGATCATCGCGCACGTACCGATCAGCAACGGCCAGGTTCAGGAAACCGGAGATTTCGAACTCGACGGCGTGACCTTCCCGGCAGCGGAGATCCAGCTGGAATTCCTCGATCCGGCCGACGAAGGCGAGGGCGGTGGCGCCATGTTCCCGACCGGCAACCTGGTCGACGATCTCGTCGTGCCGGGGGTGGGCACGTTCAAGGCCACGATGATCAATGCCGGCATTCCGACCATCTTCCTCGGCGCCGCCGATCTGGGTTACACCGGAACCGAACTGCAGGGCGCGATCAACGAAGACAAGGCCGCGCTGGCGAAATTCGAAGCGATCCGTGCGCACGGCGCCGTGCGCATGGGCCTGATCGCCAGTGTCGAGCAGGCCGCCGCGCGTCAGCACACGCCCAAGGTCGCCTTCGTCGCACCGGCGGCGGGCTACACCTCATCCAGTGGCAAGCGCATCGCCGCCGCCGACATCGACCTGCTGGCACGCGCGCTGTCGATGAGCAAGCTGCACCACGCGATGATGGGCACGGCTGCGGTCGCCATCGGCACGGCCGCTTCGATCCCGGGCACATTGGTCAATCGGGCCGCGGGCGGCGGCGAGCGTGAAGCGGTGCGCTTCGGCCATCCTTCCGGCACCCTGCGCGTCGGCGCGCGGGCGCTCCAGGTCGATGGCGAGTGGACCGTCACCAAGGCCGTGATGAGCCGCAGCGCGCGCGTGCTGATGGAAGGCTGGGTGCGCGTTCCGGCCGATACGTTGTAGGCGGGTCCGCGTCGCAACGTCAATCAATGCGTAGCGACGATGGCGGGCCCGGGCCCGCCTGCGCACGTCAATCGAACGCGAAGGCGTCCAGTGCCAGCGATCCGAATTCGTGCGAACGATGCAGCGTGCGCACGCCCGGCGTCGCGCCTGAGGCGCCGAGCGCTACGAACAGCGGCATCAGGTGCTCGACCGTCGGATGGGCATGGGCCGCGTGCGGCGCGCGCTGCCGCCAGTCGAGCAGGGCGGTCCAGTCGCGTGTCGACAGCATTGCGTGCATCCACTCGCTGAATTCATGCGCCCATGGCGCCAGCGCTGCACCCTTGTGACGCCAGTCGAGGTCGCCCAGGTTATGGATGAAGCCGCCGGAGCCGATCACCAGTACGCCCTGTTCACGCAGTGGCGCCAGGGCCTGGCCGACGGCGTAGTGTTGCGCGGCCGTGCCGTGCGGCATCACCGACAACGACACCACCGGGATGTCGGCCAGCGGATACATGCGCCGCAGCGGTACCCAGACGCCGTGGTCGATGCCGAGGTCGTTGCGCACCGCGGGTGAGAGGCCGTCATCGGCCAGACGCCGCGCGATCTGTCCCGCCAGGTCTGGATCGCCCGGGGCCGGATAGCGGATCTGGTACAGCGGTGCCGGGAAACCGCTGAAATCGTGGATCGTATGTGGCCACGCATGGCCGCCGAGCGTCGGCTGGTCGGCCGTGAAGTGCGCCGACGCCACGAGGATTGCCTTGGGGCGCGGCAACTGCGTGCCGAGGCCATCGAGGAAGCGCCCGGCGGCGCTGTCCTCCAGCGCCAGCATCGGCGAGCCGTGCGACAGGAACAGGCTGGGGAGGCGCGTTGGGGTGTCCATGGCGCAAGGATGGTTTTCCTGGGCCGGTTTCCAAGCGGCACGCGCACTCCGAAGTGTTGCACGGGTGTCGGCAATGATGGGAGATCTGCTCGGAATTGCGGCCTCAGGCCGGGCGCCGGCCACTGTGCCTGTTAATGGCTGCCACGCCATCACGACGTCACGCTTTGCAGAATGACCGTTCCTCCCGTGCGCAGGCACCCGCCATGGCCGATTTGGACCTTCGTTCCGCCGTCCGCCCCGACCCCGATCCGCCGATGGTGGACATCGCCGACTACGTCATCGACTACCGGATCGAATCGCAGGAGGCCTATGACACCGCGCGCCACATGCTGCTGGACTCGCTGGCCTGCGCGATGCTGGCGATGAAGTTTCCCGATTGCGTCAAGCACCTCGGCCCGCTGGTCCCGGGCGGCGAGCTTCCCGGCGGTGCGACCGTGCCAGGCACCACGTTCGAACTCGACCCGGCACAGGCCGCGTTCAACATCGGCACGCTGGTGCGCTGGCTGGACTTCAACGACACCTGGCTGGCGGCGGAGTGGGGCCATCCATCCGACAACCTCGGCGCCATCCTCGCCGTCGCCGACTATCTGGCGCGCAAGGAAGGCAGGACCATCACCGTGCGCGACGTGCTCGGCTGGACAATCAAGGCGCACGAGGTCCAGGGCGTGTACGCGCTGCAGAATTCGTTCAACCGGGTCGGCCTCGACCATGTGATCCTGGTACGCCTTGCCTCGACCGCGGTTGCCACGGCCATGCTCGGCGGCGGCAAGGACGAGGTGATTACCGCCGTGTCGCATTCGTGGATCGACAACGGCGCATTGCGCACCTACCGCCACGCTCCCAACACCGGTCCCCGCAAGAGCTGGGCCGCCGGCGACGCCTGCCGCCGCGCCGTGATCCATGCACTGAACGCGGTCCACAAGAAGGTGGTCGGCTACCCGAGCGTGCTGTCGGCCAGCACCTGGGGCTTCTACGATGTGGCGTTCAAGGGCAGGCCGTTCGCGTTCGAGCGCCCGTTCGGCAGCTATGTGATGGAGAACGTGCTGTTCAAGATCAGCTATCCGGCCGAGTTCCATGCCCAGACCGCGGTCGAATGCGCGATGCGGTTGCACGGCCAGGTCCGGGACCGCATCGGTGAGGTCGACAGGATACTGATCGAGACCCAGGAGGCCGGCATCCGCATCATCGACAAGACCGGCCCGCTGGCCAACTACGCCGACCGCGACCATTGCCTCCAGTACATGGTCGCCGTGCCGCTGATCTTCGGTCGCCTGACCGCCGCGGACTACGGCGACGAGGTCGCCGCCGATCCCCGTATCGACGCCCTGCGCGGGAAAATGGCCGTGGTCGAGAATCCGCGGTTCACACAGGACTACTTCGACCAGGACAAGCGCTATATCGGCAACGCGGTGCAGGTGTTCTTCATGGACGGCAGCAGCACCGGCAAGGAGTCGATCGACTACCCGATCGGCCACCGCAGACGCCGTGCCGAAGGCATCCCCATACTGATGGCGAAATGCGATGCCGCCATGCGTGCCCACCTGCCGGTCGGGCAGGCCGACCGCCTGATGGCCTTGACGCGGACGCCAGAGGCGTTAGAGTCGCTGCCAGTCCAGGAATTCATGAACCTGTACCGGGTCTAGGTCCCGAGACCCGAAGTTGGAACCACTTCAACTGTTATGCTATTGTTAACACGGCTTTCACACATCCGGTACTACTCTGGACGGGATGGCGTGCGGAACGGCCGTCTAAAACCAATAACCACGCAAGACCGGAATACCGCTTTTTTACCTGATCAAGGAGCTGAACATGAACAAGAAACTCCTCTGTGCTGCGCTGTTGGGCGGGCTGTGCGTGGCGCAGGCCGCTTCCGCGCAGGAGTTTGATGACCGCTGGTATGTCGCAGGCTCGACTGGCGTCAACTTCCAGGACAGCGACCGCAACACCGAAGACGCGATCTTCGGCACCATCGGCTTCGGCAAGTTCTTCACCCCGAACTGGTCGGTCGACTTCGAACTGAACTACCAGAACCCGGACAAGACCGAGAACCCGCACCTGTGGTGGAGCCAGTACGGCGCCTCGGCCGATGCGCGCTATCACTTCCGCAATGCCGACCGCACCTGGTGGCCCTACATCCGCATGGGTCTCGGCCTGCAGCGGCATGAGGAAGAGTTCGTGCGCGATCCGGCGCTCGGCCCGAATCCGGCCCAGCACGAAGACAACAACATCGCCGCCAACCTCGGCGCCGGTCTGCAGTTCGACTTCGGCCGCACCGATCTGCGTACCGAAATCGGTACCCGCATCGACTTCGACGACGTGCAGGCCCGTCCGGCCAACGAGCAGGAAGACTACTTCACCGACCTGCTGGCTTCGGTCGGCCTGACCGTGGCCCTCGGCCCGGAGCCGGTTGCCCCGGCACCGCCGCCGCCGCCGCCGCCGGCTCCGGAACCGGAAGCTCCGGCTCCGATCACGATCGACCTGAAGGGCGTCAACTTCGACTTCGACAAGTCGGTGCTGCGTCCTGACGCGGTCGCGATCCTGAGCGAAGTGACCGAGATCCTGAAGCGTTACCCCGACCTGCGTGTCGAAGTCGCCGGCCACACCGATCTGTGCGGTCCCGACGACTACAACCAGAAGCTGTCGGAGCGTCGTGCCCAGGCTGTGTACGACTACCTGACCAGCAATGCGATCGATGCCGGTCGTCTGGTGGGTCCGGTCGGTTACGGCGAGAGCCGTCCGCTCGAGCCGACTCCGCAGACCATGCCGCAGTGCAAGTCGGAAACGAACCGCCGTACCGAGCTGAACGTCCAGAACTGATCGGACGCAAGCTCAAGCAGTACCCGAAGCCCGGCCTAGTGCCGGGCTTCGTCTTTTAGCGCTCCACCATCCGTGGCGACGATCATGCGTTCGATCGGTCAAGCGCCGCCCGGCTGTCGCCCGGCGCTGCAATGGGCGTGTGCGGTCCGGTCATTGGACAGTGCTGCCGATGAGTCGGTGACCCAGCCAACCGCAAGCCCTATTCATCACGGCGTCCGCTCCGTTGCTGCTAAACCGGACATCGCGCACAACGCGGGGAACCGCGCTTGTCGCGATTGTGAGTACGACCTAAACTCGCAGGATTCGCCAAGCGGGAACAATCACATGCGCAAACTGTCGATCGCCTCATTGCTGCTGCTGGCGTGCGGAGTTGCGCAGGCGCAAAACCCCGATTGCGCCGCCATTCGCGCCCCGCAGGCCATGCCGTTGCGCCCGACGGTGCTGGCGCCGATCTCGTCGGAACTGTTCGCGACCCGTTCGCAGCTGGGCGCGCCGAGCGGCGTGCTGGCGCAGGCCTACGACGAAACGATGTCGGTCGACGTGGTATTGCTGCGCCTACGGGTGCAGGGCTGCAACGTGGCCAACGCGACGCCGGCGCCGAGCGCGCTCGATCCGAACAACCCCTCGGTCTACAAACCGAAGACGCAGTTCGACAATACGCCTTACCGTTTCAACATGACCCAGAACGGCAAGCGCATGACCGCGGACGATTTCGACGCCTGGCTCAAAGCCACCGGTTACAGCGCCGGCCGACGTGCCCAGACCACTCCGCCGCCCGTGGAAGCGCCGAAGGCCAGTCCGGATGGGGCCGTACAGAAGACGGAATGATCGGGTCGTGGCACGCGCGGCTCATCCGTTCGTGCTGGCAGGCAAGGGCGTGAATGCACTGACTTCGCGCTGGTAGCGCCGGTAGTCTTCGCCACGGCTGCGCAGTGCCTGCTGTTCGGCCAATGGAATGCCGCTGACGCCATACAGGAAGAGCAGCATCAGCGCCGGCCCCAGCCAGCTGAGCCAGGCATGCGGCGAACTCGTCGCCAGCAGCACATAGGCGAACCAGTGCAGCCACTCGAAGAAATAATTCGGATGCCGCGACCATGCCCACAAGCCATCGCGGCAGGTCCTGCCGCGATTGCCGGGATCGGCGCGGAACGATGCCAGCTGCGCGTCGGCGAGGCTCTCGCCCGTTACCGCCACGATCCAGACCGCGATCGCGGCCAGCACCCAGCCATCGACGACCGTGATCGTGGCGCTGCCTGCCGCCAGGAACGGCAGCGCGAGTACAGCCACCGCCAGGGCGTGTACCTGGAAAAACAGGAACCACGCGCCGCGACTGTTGCCCCATGTGGCACGCAACACCCGGCAACGCCCATCCTCGTCCTCGTGCAGCACGCGATGCAGCAGGTAGATGCACAACCGCGCACCCCAGATGGCGCCACCGATAGCCGTCAGCGTGCGCGGCAACGCCGCTCCTTCGGAGAGCAGGCCGGCAAGCAATGCCGCGACCGCCATCAGGCCCGCCCACGCCACGCCGGCATAGCCGAGGTTGCGCGCGCGTATCGAAAACGCGCACATGGCCGTCATGGCCACAGCGCTGATGCCCCAGATCCACAGGGCGAGTATCCAGATAGTCATCGATATCGATCCAGCGGATGCCGAAATAATCCAGACCGTGCGGTGATGTACCGGTGACGGCTGATTGTGCGAAGACTTGTTGTTCCCGCCCGGTGCGAGTGCATGGAGCGTTCGCATGAACACGACGCGGCGGCATGGGCTGGCGCGCGTGCTGTCCAAGCGCGGCGTATGTTCGCGTACGCAGGCGGCGCAGTGGATTCGCGATGGTCGCGTGGCGTTGGCGGGCAAGGTGATCCATGATCCGGAACACCCGACCCCGATGGACAGTGACCGCATCAGCATCGACGGAAAGCCGCTCGGCGCTGCCGCCATGGTCCACCTCATGCTCAACAAGCCGCGCGGCCTGGTGACCACGGTGGACGACGAGCGGGGTCGCGACACCGTCTATCGCTGTTTCGATGGCGCCGGCCTCGGCTGGATCTCGCCGGTCGGCCGTCTGGACAAGGCCAGCGAAGGCCTGCTGCTGTTCAGCAACGATCCGCAATGGGCTGCGCGGATCACCGGCCCGGATACCGGGCCGGACAAGACCTATCACGTGCAGGTGAACGCGATTCCCGGAGCGGCGCAGCTGGCATCTCTCATCGACGGCGTTGTCGTCGAAGGCGAACGGTTATCCGCGAAGTCGGCACGGCTGCTGCGCGGCGGCGAAAAGAACGCGTGGGTCGAAATCGTGCTGGACCAGGGTCGCAACCGGCAGATCCGCCGGCTGCTGTCTGGCCTGGATATCGAGGTATTGCGGCTGGTGCGCGTGGCGATCGGTGAACTCGCACTCGGCGAACTGCCGAAAGGGCAGTGGCGGATGCTGAGCGCGGAAGAGGTCGCCGCCTTGTCGTAACCTGGTAAGCGAAGCGCACCCTAGGACGCGTAGTACTGGAGTGCAACGGTCCGGTGCGGCTTATGGCCTTATTCGGACCAGGTCAGCCGTTGATGACGCCCAACTCTCGGCCGATGCGGGTAAAGGCATCGATCGCGCGATCCAGATGCTCGCGCGTATGGGCTGCGCTCATCTGCGTGCGGATGCGTGCCTGGCCCTGCGGCACCACCGGGAAGAAGAAGCCGATCGCATAGATGCCTTCCTCGAGCAGGCGCTGCGCGAACTTCTGCGCCAGCGGCGCGTCGTACAGCATCACCGGACAGATCGGATGCGTGCCGGGTTTGATGTCGAAGCCCGCGGCCGCCATTTGTTCGCGGAAGTAGGCGGTGTTCGCGGCCAGCTGGTCGCGCAGATCTCCAGCAGCGGAGAGCATCTCGAAGGCCTTGATGCCTGCGGCGACAACATGCGGTGGCAATGAATTGGAGAACAGGTACGGACGCGAACGCTGGCGCAGCAGTTCGATCACTTCCGTTGTCGCCGTGGTGAACCCACCCAGCGCGCCGCCCATCGCCTTGCCGAGGGTGCCGGTGATGATGTCGATGCGGTCGAGCACGCCCTTGACCTCGGCCGAGCCGCGGCCGGTCTTGCCGAGGAAGCCGGTGGCGTGGCATTCGTCGATATGCACCAGTGCGCCGTACTGCTTCGCCAGAGCGGTGATTTCATCCAATGGCGCGATGAAACCGTCCATCGAGAATACGCCGTCACTGGAAATCAGCTTGGTCCGTGCGCCGGCGGCATCGGCGGCCTGCAGCTGCTTTTCGAGGTCGGCCATGTCGCAGTTGGCATAGCGGAAGCGTTTTGCCTTGCACAGACGCACGCCGTCGATGATCGATGCATGGTTGAGCGCATCGGAGATGATCGCGTCGTTCTCGTCCAGCAGCGGCTCGTAGAGGCCGCCGTTGGCGTCGAAGCAGGCGGCATAGAGGATCGTGTCCTGCATGCCGAAAAAGTCCGCGATGGTCTTTTCGAGCTGCTTGTGCAGGTCCTGCGTGCCGCAGATGAAGCGCACCGACGCCATGCCGAAGCCGTGCGTGTCGAGCGCGTCCTTGGCGACGGCGATGATGTCGGGATGATCCGCCAGCCCGAGGTAGTTGTTGGCGCAGAAGTTCAGCACCGTGCGGCCGTCCGCGAGCGTGATCTCGGCGGACTGTGGCGAAGTGATGATGCGCTCGGCCTTGAACAGGCCCTGCGCACGGATGTCTTCGAGGGTGTCGGCGTAGCGTTGGGTCAGGGACATGGGGGGCCGTGATTCGTGATTGGTGATTCGTGATTCGTGATTCGGAAAAGCAGGTGGTGGACGTGTCGGCTCTTGCGAATCACCAATCACGAATCACCAATCCCCGCTTGCATCAATTCCAGCTCAGCACGACCTTGCCGGACTTGCCCGATTCCATCAGGTCGAAACCCTTCTGGAACTCATCGATCGGCAGCTGGTGGCTGAGCACCTTGCCAAGCGGAAAGCCGGACAGCACCAGCTGCGTCATCTTGTACCAGGTCTCGTACATGCGGCGGCCGTAGATGCCGTGCAGGGTGAGGCCCTTGAAGATGATGCGGTCCCAGTCGACGCCCGCGCCCTTGGGCAGCAGGCCGAGCAGGGCGACCTTGCCGCCGTGGTACATGCAGTCGAGCATGTCGTTGAACGCGCGCGGATTGCCGCTCATTTCCAGGCCGACGTCGAAGCCTTCCATGTGCAGGTCGGCCATCACGTCCTTGAGCGAGGTGTTGCTGACGTTGACTACGCGCGTCGCGCCCATGTCGGCGGCGAGCTTGAGGCGGTAATCGTTGACGTCGGTGACCACCACGTTGCGCGCGCCGATGTGCTTGCAGATGCCCGCGGCCATCACCCCGATCGGGCCGGCGCCGGTGATCAGCACGTCCTCGCCGACCACGTCGAATTCGAGCGCGCAGTGCGCGGCGTTGCCGTACGGATCGAAGAACGCGGCCAGCTCGCTCGGGATCTGGTCGGGAATCGGCCACAGGTTGCTGGCGGGCATCACGATGTACTCGGCGAAGGCGCCATTGCGGTTGACGCCGATACCGACAGTGTTCGGGCACAGATGCTGCTTGCCGGCGCGGCAGTTGCGGCAGTGGCCGCAGACGATGTGACCTTCCGCCGACACGCGCTGACCCAGTGCATAGCCGCCGACGCCCGGGCCCATCTCGACGATGCGGCCGACGAATTCGTGGCCGATCACCAGTCCGGGCTTGATCGTGCGCTGACTCCACTCGTCCCACAGGTAGATGTGCAGGTCGGTGCCGCAGATCGCGGTCTTCTCGAGCTTGATCAGCACTTCGTTGGCGCCGGGCGACGGCACCGCTACCTCTTCCAGCCAGATGCCCTTGCTGGCTTCGCGCTTCACCAGCGCCTTCATGGTCTGCGGAAACGGGGAGGTCTGCGACATTTCGGTGCCTTGTGGAAGTGACGGCGGATGGCTGCAATTGTACCGTCCGCGGCCTTCGCCGATGCCGTCATGACCCTCGGCAGTTGCCTGCGTGGCAGTGCTGTGACTAATGTTCGGGTTTCGTTTTCACCCAGGAGTTGCCCGTGTCCTTTCGAATGTTGGCGATCGCGGTTGCCGCCGCCCTGCTGCCTGCCGCGGCCAGTGCCGACGAAGGCATGTGGATGCCCTCGCAACTGCCCGACGTCGCCGCGCAGCTCAAGGCCGCCGGTTTCCAGGGCGATCCCGCCGACCTCGCCGACCTGACCCAGCCGCCGATGAGTGCGGTGGTGTCGCTGGGTGGATGCACCGCCAGCTTCGTCTCGCCCGAAGGTCTGGTGGTCACCAACCATCACTGCGCCTATGGCGCGATCCAGCTCAACTCGACGCCCGAAAAGAACCTGATGAAGGACGGCTTCATCGCCGCCACGCGCGACCAGGAACCTTCCGCCGGGCCCAGCGCGCGCGTGCTGGTGACCACTGGCTTCGACCGGATCACCGAGCGCATTCTCGCCGACGCGCGCGGCAAGACTGGTCGTGCCTACTACGACGCCATTGACACGGCGAGCAAGGCGGCCGTGGCCGAATGCGAACAGGAAGCCGGCTATCGTTGCCGCGTCGCCAACATGTACTACGGCACCGATTTCTATCTGATCCGCCAGCTCGAGATCAAGGATGTGCGCCTGGCGTATGCACCGCCGGAATCGATCGGCAACTACGGCGACGAGATTGACAACTTCATGTGGCCACGACACACCGGCGACTTCTCGTTCTATCGCGCCTATGTCGGCAAGGACGGCAAGCCGGCCGCGTATTCGAAGGACAACGTGCCGTACCAGCCGCCGGCTTACCTCGAGGTTTCGACCGATCCGGTCGCCGACGGCGATTTCGCGATGCTCGCCGGTTATCCCGGCACCACCTATCGCCATCGCATGGCGTCCGAATTCAAGCAGCAGATCGAATGGCAGCTGCCGTCGCGCGTGGCCTTGTACGACAACCTGCTCAAGACGATCGACAAGGCCACCGCCGGCAATGCCGACGCCAAGGTGCTGTATGCGGCGCAGGTCGCCGGGCTCAAGAACGGCCTGAAGCGCGCGCAGGGCGAGCTCGATGGATTGCGCCGCAGCGATGCGATCCGCGTGCGCGGCGAGGATGAAGCCTCGATGCTGGCCTGGCTTGCAAAGCAGGGCGATGCCGCGGCGACGCAGGCCGACATCAAGGCGGTGCAGGCGGTGCTCGACCAGGCCAGCGCCACCCGCGAACGCGACCAGCTGTTCGCCGTGATGCGCTCGCAGACGCAGTTGCTGGGCAATGCACTGCGCCTGCAGCGGCTGGCGATGGAACGCGGCAAGCCCGATCCGCAGCGTGAATCCGGCTACCAGCAGCGCGACGAGGCCTTGATCGAGGCATCACTGAAGCAGGTGCAGCGTCGTTACGATCCAGCGGTCGAGAAAGCACTGCTGGCCGAACTGCTGCGGCAGTACCGCGCCTTGCCGGCTACGCAGCGCATCGCCGAGGTCGACGCGGTGTTCGGCAGTGACGAAACGCAGGCCAGGGCAGCATTGGACAAGTTGTACGCGGCCAGCAAGCTGGGCACCGAAGCCGAGCGCCTGCGCCTGCTCAAGGCCGGGCCGGAGGAAGTGAAGGCTTCGGACGATCCTCTCATGCAGGCCGCAGCGACGCTGATGCCGGCGGTGTTGCGCGAGGAGACGGTCGACAAGACGCGCGATGGCGAACTGCTTCGCTTGCGGCCGTCGTACATGCGTGCGTTGATCGGCTATCGCCAGTCGCAGGGTCGCGCCGTGTATCCGGATGCCAATTCGACGCTGCGCGTGAGCTACGGCAACGTGACCGGGATGACCCCGCGCGACGGCGTGCGTTACGTGCCGCTGACGACGGTGCAGGGCATCGTAGAGAAACACACCGGCAAGGAGCCGTTCGACGCGCCCAAGGCGTTGCGCGATGCGATCGCCAACGGCGATTTCGGCAGCACTGCCGATCCGCAGCTGAAGACGCAGACGGTCAATTTTCTGACCAACCTCGATACCACCGGCGGCAACTCCGGCTCGCCGGTGCTGGATGCGCGGGGTCGGCTGATCGGCCTGAACTTCGACAGCAACTGGGAAGCAGTCAGCGCCAGCTGGATGTTCGATCCGCGCTACAAGCGCGCGATCCATGTCGACATGCGTTATCTGCGCTGGCTGCTGGCGAAGGTGTATCCGGCGCCGCATCTGCTCAAGGAAATGAATCTTCCGGCGGAATGATGATGGTTTCTCTCTCCCGCCTGCGGGAGAGGATGCACGATGAGGTTGCCCCGCACTTGATATGGAGTAGTAGACGGGGCGAGCGAATGTGTTGCTCTTGGCCGTCATCCCCCGGAAGGCGGGGATCCAGTGACTTTGCTTGTTTATAGAGCGAGGCTTGGTCCGCTGCTTATTGCTGCAAACTGCCAAGCTTCCGCCCGCTGCGCGTGCGGGTCACTTTCTCTTGATGGGCCAAGAAAGTAACCAAAGAGAAGGCCCTTCCCCGATCAGGGCTCGCGTTGCGTCTTAATAGTCCTCGTAGATTTTCCGACTCGCCATCCTGGCTCGGTCGGAAAACGGCGCACATCCATGTGCGCCGCCCTCCGGGTCTCTGAGCTGCATCGCGTCTCGGAGGCGTATCCAAAATCCAAAGCGCCACGTCAGGGCCGACCTGAACCAAGGACCGAAGCCGGGTAGTTCTAAGTCACGCTCATCCCTGACTTTAGTCATGTCCCGCCCCCCGCAGCCCGGGCTAGACTCCTCGGCTGACTATCGCGAGGAGTTGTCGCATGCGTTACACGGTGTTGGCTGCGGCCATGGTGACGGGGGCGCTGGGCGCCGGGATCGGTCTGGCCGGCACGGCGCAGGCGGGTGAGGGCATGTGGGTACCGCAGCAGTTGCCGGAGATCGCGGGTCCGCTGAAAAAGGCCGGGCTCAAGCTCGATGCCCGGCAACTCGCGGACCTGACCGGCGATCCGATGGGTGCGGTGGTGTCGCTCGGCGGCTGCACTGCCAGCTTCGTTTCGCCCGAAGGACTGGTGGTCACCAACCACCACTGTGCCTATGGTGCGATCCAGCTCAACTCGACCCCTGAAAAGAACCTGATGACAGACGGCTTCAATGCCGTCACGCGCGCCGATGAACTCAGCGCCGGACCGAACGCGCGCGTCTTCGTGCTGGATTCGATCAAGGACGTGACCGCCGAAGTGAAAGCGGCGATCGCTGCCGCGCCCGATGCGCTCGGCCGTACCCAGGCGCTGGAAACCATCGACAAGAACCTGGTCGCGCAATGCGAGGCCGGTGGCGGATACCGCTGCCGTCTGTACAGCTTTTCCGGCGGCAACACCTATCGCCTGTTCCGCAACATCGAGATCAAGGACGTTCGCCTGGTCTATGCGCCGCCGGGCAGCATCGGCAACTACGGTGGCGAGATCGACAACTGGATGTGGCCGCGCCATACCGGCGATTTTTCGTTCTACCGCGCCTACGTCGGCAAGGATGGCAAGCCGGCGCCATATTCGGCCGACAACGTGCCGTTCAAGCCGCGCCACTGGCTGAAGCTCGCCGACAAGCCGCTGGAGGCGGACGACTTCGTGATGGTCGCCGGTTATCCGGGTCGGACCAGCCGCTATGAACTGGCCAACGATTTCGACAACACGGCCAACTGGACCTATCCGACCATCAGCCGGCATTTCAAGAAGCTGGTCGCGCTGGTCGAAGCGGAAGGCAGGAAGAATCCGGAAATCGAGGTCAAATACGCCAGCACCGTGCGCGGATGGGAGAACGTGCTCAAGAACTACGACGGCCAGCTCGACGGCTTCAAGCGCACCAATGCAGCAGCCACCAAGCACAGCGGGGAAACCGCAGTGCTGGATTGGCTGCGCAAGCAGGGCGACAAGGGCAAGCCGGCGCTCGACGCGCATGCGCAGCTGGTGGCGATCAGCGACGACGCCAAGGCCACGCGCGAACGCGACCTCACCTTCGGCCAGTTTTCCAATACCGGCGTGGTTGGTACGGCGACCATGCTGTATCGCCTGGCGCTGGAACGCGCCAAGCCGGACGCCGAACGCGAATCCGGTTACCAGCAGCGCGACATGGCCTCGATCGAGGGCAGCCTGAAGCAGATGGAGCGCCGCTACCATCCGGCGATGGATGGCGAACTGCAGCGTTACTGGCTCAACGAGTACGTCGCCTTGCCACAGGCGCAGCGCGTCGAAACGCTCGACAAATGGCTGGGCGACGACGATGCCAGGGCCGTCGACAAGGCGGTCGCCCGACTTGGCAAAAGCAAGCTCGGCAACACCAGCGAGCGCATGAAGTGGTTCAAGGCGGACCGCAAGGCGTTCGAGACCAGCAAGGATCCGGCGATCCAGCTGGCGGTGGCGATGACGCCGACGCTGCTGAAGCAGGAAGAAGAGCGCAAGACCCGCACCGGCGAGATGCTGGCGGCGCGCCCGGTGTACCTGCAGGCAGTGGCGGACTACAAGAAGAGCAAGGGCGAATTCGTCTACCCGGATGCCAACTCGTCGCTGCGCATCACCTTCGGCAACGTCAAGCCGTACACCAAGATCGACGGCAGCAAGCAGCAGCCGTTCACCCGTCTCGAGGAAGTGGCGGCCAAGGCCACCGGCAAGGAACCCTTCGATGCGCCCAAGCCGCTGCTCGACGCCATCGCCGCCAAGCGTTACGGCGGCCTGGCCGACAAGCGCCTGGGCACGGTGCCGGTGAACTTCCTGTCCGACCTGGACATCACCGGCGGCAACTCCGGTTCGCCGGTGCTCGATGCGCGCGGCAAGCTGGTTGGCCTGGCATTCGATGGCAACTGGGAATCGGTGAGCTCGAACTGGGTGTTCGATCCGGTGATGACGCGGATGATCTCGGTCGACCAGCGCTACATGCGCTGGATCATGCAGGAAGCGTTCCCGGCACCACAGCTGCTGAAAGAACTGAACGTCGCGTCCAAGTAAACGGGTTTCGCGAAGATAGACATTGCGATGAACGAAAACGGCGGGAATTCCCGCCGTTTTTTTTGCGCGGCGTTTCAGTCTTCCGTGCGGAAGCTGTAATCGAAGGTGTAGAAGTGCTTGCCGTCGACGATGTCGATGGCCATGCGTCCCGACAGTCCCGCGAGTTCTCCCGTGCCCGAGTCCGGCACCACGCTCAGCGACAGTGTCGGTGCGCCGCGATCCATGATGCCGTTGTGCTGTGTGAAGAACGTGCCCGTGCGACCCTGCAGGGTGCCGCTGATGCGTTCGATGGCGACATAGGCCGCGGAGTTCTCGACCGGTGTCATCGCCGCCAGCATGTGCACGACGCCGACCGCGTCGAGGTCGCCGTGGAAGCGCTTGTCGAAGCGGAAATGCCCGACCTCCACGCCGTCGCCCATGTCGCAGGCAGGTTCCATGCTGCGCTTGACGTCGAATTCGCCCTTGACCTGCTGGCCCATGGTGACGGCTCCGTGGATTGGGGAGGCGTCATCGTCGCCCAGACCAGTCGTCGCAGCCAGTACCCCTTGCGCGACCGCAACGGTCTGTTACGCTGGCCCGGTCGCGGATTCCCATGCCAGCCGGCCCCGTCTCCCGACCCGTAAGTGACCCGTCGTCCCATCGACGGCTGTTTTTTGCAGATCGCGTCTTTACGTTGTGCCGGCTGCGTGGCTCCGCGGGAACCTTTCCCCACAGGAGTCGACGATGAAAGTGCTGGCTTGCGACGGTATCCATGAAGATGGCCTGGCCCTGTTCCGCGAGGCCGGCTGGTCCGTCGAGATTTCCGAACCGATCAAGGACCCCGCCAGGCTCGCCAAGGCGCTGCAGGGCGTCGACGCGCTGCTGGTGCGCTCGGCCACCCAGGTCACTGCCGAGGCCATTGAGTCGGCGAAGCAGCTCAAGGTGATCGGCCGCGCCGGCGCCGGTGTCGATACCATCGATGTCGACGCCGCCACCGCCAAGGGCATCGCGGTGATGAACGCACCCGACGGCAACACGCTGGCCGCGGCCGAGCACGCGATCTCGCTGCTGTTCGCGCTGGCCCGGCATATCCCGCGCGCCGATGCGGGCATGAAGGCTGGTGAATGGCCGAAGGCCGGCCTCACCGGTTTCGAACTGGAAGGCAAGAAGCTGGGCGTGATCGGCCTGGGCCGCATCGGCAGCACCGTAGCGCGCAAGGCGCAGGGCATCGGCATGGACGTCGCCGCGTACGATCCGTTTCTGCCGGCATCCGCCGCCGGCAAGGGCAGTGTGCCGCTGAAGCCGCTCGACGAACTGCTCGCCAAGGCCGACATCGTCACGCTGCACATCCCGCGCACCAAGGAAACCACCAACCTGCTGTCCGAGCAGAACCTGCGTGCGATGAAGAAGGGAGCGTACGTCATCAACGCCGCGCGCGGCGGACTGGTCGACGAGGACGCGCTGCTGCGCCTGCTCGATGAAGGCCATCTGGCCGGCGCCGCGCTCGACACCTTCGCCACCGAACCGCTGCAGAAGGATTCGCCATTGCGCGGGCATCCCAAGCTGATCCTGACGCCGCACCTGGGCGCATCGACCAGCGAGGCGCAGCAGGCGGTCAGCACGATCCTGGCGCGGCAGATCATCGACTTCACTGCCACCGGCGCAGTCGCCGGCTGCGTCAACCTGCCGCCGCTAACCGCGGAAGCGGCGCGCGAAGTCGGGCCGTGGATGCCGCTGATGTCCTCACTGGGCAAGCTGGCCTCGCAACTGGTGCCCGCGCCGACGCGGTTGCACATCACCTATGCCGGACGCAGCGAAGCGCTGGATCCACGGCCGCTGACGCGCCTGCTGGTGGCGTCGCTGCTCGGCACCGCGTCCAGCCGCGTCACGCCGGTAAATGCCCTGCAGGAAGCCGCCGCACGCGGATTGGTGGTGGCCGAGACGGTGGGCGGCGACGGCGATGGTTTCGATCGCCTGCTGAAGCTGCGGGTGGAAGGTGAGGCCGGCGATGCCCGCGAGATCGAGGCCACGCTGCATCGCGGTCCGCGCGTGGTGCGTTTCGACGGCGTCGAGATCGATTTCGATCCGCAGGCGCACCTGCTGTTGATGCGCAACGAGGACAGGCCCGGCATGATCGGTCTGGTCGGCTCCCACCTGGGCGCGGCCGGCGTCAACATCGTCAATTTTTCGCTGGGCGCCAAGGGCGATGGCGAGGCGCTGGCGGCGATCACGGTCGATCGCCAAGTGCCTGATTCGCAACTGGTCGCGGTGCGCGGGATTCCCGGCGTGCTGGCACTGGAGTCGCTGTAATTTTTTCCAATCGTCATTCCAGCGAAAGCTGGAACCCATTTTGATCTTGCTACTGGTCTGCAAAATCAACGTCGAGATGGGTCCCAGCTTACGCTGGGACGACGATTCTTGAGGAATCCTTGATCCATGAAAATCATCCTCGCCCGCCACGGCGAAACTCCCTGGAACGCAGAAGGCCGCTACCAGGGGCAGGAAGACATCGCGCTTTCGTCCGTGGGCGAAGCGCAGGCACGTGCATTGGGCGAGCGCCTGCGCGAGGTGCGGATCGATCGTGCCGTCGCCTCGCCGCTGGCGCGTGCGCGTCGCACCGCGGAACTCGCGCTGGGCGAATCGCGCGCGGCGATGCTCGGCACCGATCCGGGCCTGATGGAGATCGCGCACGGCGCCTGGGAAGGCCTGCTCGCCAGCGAAATCCGCGAGCGCGACGGCGCCCGCCTGCAGGCCTGGCGCGACACGCCGCACGAAGTGCTGATGCCGGAAGGCGAATCGCTGCAGCATGTGTTCGACCGTGCCTGGCCCGCACTGGCGATCGCCAGCCACGGCCTGGGCGCTGACGACACCCTGCTGGTGGTCGCGCACGATGCGGTCAATCGCGTCATCCTCTGTCACGTCCTCGGCATGCCGATGGCGCGGCTGTGGTCCTTCCGCCAGGCACCGACGACATTGAACCTGCTGGAAGGCCCGTCCATGGATCGTCTGGACGTCGTACGGCTCAACGACTGCGCGCACCACACGCCGTTGTTCGGCGAGGCGGTGCATCGGGCGCTGTGATACGGAAAGCGTATGCATAGCAAGCGCGCTGCCTTTGTCGGGATGACAAACCACGACAGACGCCGCATGCTTTTCCTGTCCCTCCGCACACCTTGCCGATGCCCTCGACCCTGAACGACTGGCTGGCCTATATCGAGCGCCAGCATCCCCGGTCCATCGACATGGGGTTGGAGCGCGTGCGCGAGGTCGCCGGGCGAATGGGGCTCGGCAAGCCGGCGGAACAGGTCATCATCGTCGGCGGCACCAATGGCAAGGGATCCACGGTCGCTTTCATCGAGGCGATCGCGCGCGCGGCGGGCTGGAAGGTCGGCGCCTACACATCGCCACACTTGCTGCGCTACAACGAACGCGTACGGATCGACGGCTCCGATGCCGATGATGCAGCGCTGGTCCAGGCCTTCGAGGCGGTGGAAGCCGCGCGTGTCCATCGGCACGCCCAAGGCGATCGGGATGTTTCGCTGACCTACTTCGAATACGGCACGCTCGCCGCGCTGTGGCTGTTCGAACGCAGCGGGCTCGACCTGGTCGTCCTCGAGGTCGGCCTCGGCGGACGGCTCGATGCCACCAACCTGGTCGATGCCGACGTCGCGGTCATCACCACCGTCGACCTGGATCACCAGGATTATCTCGGCGACGACCGCGACAGGATCGGATTCGAGAAGGCCGGCATCGCCCGTGCCTGGAAACCGCTGGTGCTGGGCGAGGACGATCCGCCGGCCAGCGTGCTGCGTCATGCCTACGCGATCGGCGCTTCCGCGGTGCGCGCCGGCAGCGATTTCTTCTTCGAACGCCTCGACGACGTTGACTGGCGCTGGCGCGAAATCGGTTTCGAAATCACGCTGCCGATGCCGCAACTGGCCGCGCCCGCGCAATTGCGCAATGCAGCGACGGCGATCGCCGCCTTGCGCGCACTCGACCGGCCTATTCCTGCCCAAGCCCATGCTGAAGGCGTCGCCGCGGCGCGGATTGCCGGCCGGCTGCAGATGTTCGAGCGTGGCGGCGTGCAGGTGGTGGTGGATGTCGCGCACAACCCGCAGGCGGCGCGCGAGCTCGCGGCATGGCTGCGCACCTTGCAGGTCGGACGCACTTGCGCCGTGTTCGCCGGGCTTGGCGACAAGGACCTGGCGGGTGTAGTCGCCGAGCTGGCCGGGAGCATCGACACCTGGTTCCTGGCCGGCCTGGATGATGTCAGTCCGCGTGGCCTGGAAGTCGACGCGTTCGCGCAACGTCTGCAGGCTACCGCGGCGGGCAATGGCGCGCGACATGCCAGCGTCCCGGGGGCGTTGGCGGCGGCGCTGGCGCAGGCACACCCCGGCGATCGCATCCTCGTGTTCGGTTCCTTCCACACGGCAGCGGCGGCACTGCTCGCATTGCAGCGCTGATCGGTCCCCTTCCGCCAAGCTGGCGCCCTGCGCAATGGCGACATCAGACGGCTTGCAATCGCGCAGCTTGGCCCCATTGCAAGCGGGCGACAGTGGCTTCGCGACAGTGGCCGCGCCGCCGCAACCGTTAATTCGGTGGCCCACCCGCGCGCTATAATTCGCGCGGCAATCCGCCGTTCCTTGCGAGCTCCGATGGAACCTGCCCTGAAACAGCGCCTGTGGGGCGCGGTAATCCTGGTCGCGCTGTCAGTGATTTTTCTGCCGATGCTGATCCAGGGACCTGCGCCCGACAGCGGTGTCGCGGACGTGCCGTTGCGAATGCCCGACGCACCCGCAGGCCAGTACGAAACACGTGAACTGCCACTGGTGACGCCGGGCACCGCACCGGAAGGCGGTGCAGTCGGTCTGGATGCGACCACTCCGGCCGCCGCGAACCCCGATGCCGCCGATCTCGCGCATCCGGCCGCGACGCCGGGCGCCGTTGCACCTGCGGTCACTGCGCCGGTGAGCCAGCCAATCGCACTGGGCGAAGACGGTGTTTCCGCGCCGGCCGCGTTGCCGGCGGAAGTCGTTCCGGCTCCGACCAGCGTGGCCTTGCCCGCACCGGCCGCCGGTGGCGATTACGCAGTCAATCTTGGCAGCTTCAACAGCGCCAGCAACGCCCAGGGCGTGGTGCGCGCGCTGCAGCAATCGCAACTGCCCGCTTACAGCGAACCGGCAACCGTCAATGGTCGCAGCGGCTATCGCGTCCGCATCGGTCCCTACGCCACGCGCGCCGATGCCGAGGCCGCGCGCCTGCGTACGCAGCAGCTGCGCAGCGACCTGCGCGGCAGCGTGGTGGTGCTGGATGCCGAAGCGTCGAGCAGACCCGTTGCGCCGGTAGCCACGCAGACCGCGAAGCCGGCCGCGCCATCGTCGACCAGCGCCCCGACGTCCAGCACGCCGGCCCCGGCCGCCAGCGGAACCGGTTTTGCGGTGCAACTGGGCGCGTTCAGCAAGACCGCCGACGCCAATGCGCTGCGCGATCGCCTGCGCGCTGCGGGTTTCAGCGCCTTCATCGAACAGGCGCGTACCGACAAGGGCGTACTTTCGCGCGTGCGCGTCGGGCCAGTGGTCAGCCGCAGCGATGCCGAGCGGCTGAAATCGCAAGTGAAAGCCAAGACCGGGGTCGACGGCATCGTCCGTCCGCATCCGTAAACCCCTGCAACAGCAGCGGCGTCGTCGCCGCGGAGTAGAACATCATGTGCGGTATCGTCGGTATCGTCGGAACCAGTGAAGTCGCCGCTGCGCTTTACGACGGGCTGACCGTTCTCCAGCACCGCGGCCAGGACGCGGCCGGCATCGCCACTGCGGACGGCTCGCACCTGCGCGTGCACAAAGGCAACGGCCTGGTGCGCGACGTGTTCAACAGCAAGGCGATGAGCGTGCTCGAAGGCCGCGTCGGCATCGCCCATTGCCGCTATCCGACCGCTGGCAGCGAAGGCCTCGACGAAGCGCAGCCGTTCTACGTCAATTCGCCCTACGGCATCGCGCTCGCGCACAACGGCAACCTGGTCAATACCGATGCGTTGCGGCGCGAGGTGTTCGAGCAGGACCGCCGCAACGTCAACACCGAGTCCGATTCGGAAGTGCTGCTGAACGTGTTCGCGCACGAACTGGACACGCAGAAGGCGTTGACGCCGGAATCCGTGTTCAAGGCCATCCAGGGCGTCAACCGGCGCGCCAAGGGCGGCTATGCGGTGGTGGCGACGGTGCTGGGGCTGGGCCTGGTCGCGTTCCGCGATCCACACGGCATCCGGCCGCTGGTGCTGGGCAAGCGCGACACCGATGCCGGCATCGAATACGCGGTCGCCTCGGAATCGGTGGCGCTGGACATCCTTGGCTTCGAACGCATGCGCGACGTCGCCCCGGGCGAGGGCGTGGTCATCACCGCGCGCGGAGAGCTGCATACGCGTGGCTGCGCCGACGAGCCGCAGCACACGCCATGCATCTTCGAGTACGTCTATTTCGCACGCCCGGACTCGATGATCGACGAGATTTCCGTGCACAAGGCGCGCATGCGCATGGGCGTGGCCCTGGGCGAGAAGATCCTGCGCCTGCGTCCCGACCACGACATCGACGTGGTGATCCCGATCCCGGATACCTCGCGCGACGCCGCGCTGGAAATCGCCAACGTGCTGGGCGTGAAATACCGCGAGGGCTTCATCAAGAACCGCTATGTCGGCCGCACCTTCATCATGCCGGGGCAGGGCGAGCGGGTGAAATCGGTCAAGCGCAAGCTCAATCCGATCCCGCTGGAATTCCGCAACCGCGTGGTGCTGCTGGTCGACGACTCGATCGTGCGCGGCACCACTTCGAAGCAGATCGTGCAGATGGCGCGCGAGGCCGGCGCACGCAAGGTCTACCTGGCCTCGGCCGCGCCGCCGGTGCGCTATCCCAATATCTATGGCATCGACATGCCGTCGAGCGAGGAATTGGTGGCGCATGACCGCAGCGAGGAGGAGATCGAGCAGTTGCTCGGCTGCGACTGGCTGATCTACCAGGACCTCGGCGACCTGGAAACCGCGGTCGCCGGTCCGAAGTTCCCGGGCCGCAAGTTCGACAGTTCCTGCTTCAACGGCGAGTACGTGACCGGCATCGAGCCGGGGTATTTCGAGCGCATCCAGCAGCTGCGTTCGGACGAGGCGAAGAAAAAGCGGCGCGTGGCTTCGTAATTCCCTTGTCCGTCATCCCAGCGAAAGCTGGGACCCATTTGCTTTTAGCCGTCATCCTCGCGAAGGCGGGAAGCGCTTTACAACAGCCGAAGTCTGGTCATCCAGCGACATCGCACTTGATCAAGCCAAGATCAAAATGGATCCCAGCTTTCGCTGGGATGACGGAGTAGGGGTGTGGCGTCTGTCTTTGAGGCTGCACGCGCGTGCCTTGATTCGGCGACAAGCGAAAGCAAGGTCGCAGCGACCTTCGCTGCGGCAGCCTCTTTCGCGGGCGGCGAATTCTCGATTCCAAGGGATTTCCCTCCGCCGGATCCGATAAGCATGCCCGGCCGGCCGCCGAAACCCGCGCTCGTACATCCTCGCGACCTGCCCAAGCGCGGGTTGGGCAGCGACGAAGGCCGCGCTGCCTTCATCCATGCGATCGCCCATATCGAGTTCAACGCGATCGACTTGGCCTGGGACGCGGTCTACCGTTTTCGCGACATGCCGGACGCGTACTACGCCGACTGGGTGGGCGTGGCCAACGACGAAGCGCGGCATTTCGTCATGCTGCGCGAACGCCTTCGGCAATTCGGCCACGACTATGGCGACTTCGACGCCCACAACGGACTGTGGGAAATGGCCGAGAAGACCGCGCACGATGGCCTGGCGCGGATGGCGCTGGTGCCGCGCGTGCTGGAAGCGCGCGGACTGGATGTGACGCCGGGCATGATCGTCAAGCTGCGCGCACTGGGCGATGACGCCACGGTCGAGATACTGGAAGTCATCCTGCGCGAGGAAGTCGCGCACGTTGCCGCAGGCTCGCACTGGTTCCGCTGGTTCTGCGCGCGCGATGGCGTCGATCCGGAACCGCGTTTCCGCGAGTTGCTGGCGCAGTACGCGCGCAGCGTGCTGCGCTCGCCGTTCAATGTCGATGCGCGCAGTGCGGCCGGATTCAGCGCGGAAGAACTGGCTGCGTTGCGGCAACTCGCGGATTGAACCCGTCCAGCGGCTGGGCCCGCGACGATCAGGCGCGCGGAACCGTCTTGCCGGCCTCGGCGAGTTCAGCGCGTAGTTTTTCCAGGCTCTTGCGCCATGGCGAATCCGCCGGCTCGCGCCGACTGTCGACCAGCTGCTGGTAACGATCGATATCCCGCTGCGCCAGGGCCAGTTGCGCCAGCGCGAGGTGGGCGCGGACGCGGGCCTGGATGATGTTGTTGTAGACGACCAGGTATTCGCCTGCGAGATCGCCGATCACTTCCTCAGCCAGGCGCAGGGTTGAGATCGCCGCGGCGGCATCTTTTTGCAGCACCTGCAGCCGACCCATCGTGCCGAGGGCGTAGGCGTAGTTGACGGCGTTGACGCCCGGGCCGGAGCGGGCCTTCAATCCGGGAAGTACGCCACGCAGTACGGATCCGGCTTCCGCATAACGCTCGTCGCGGATCAGGCCCTGGGCCAGCGTCACCCCGAGCTGAAGATAAAGCCGGTTGTCCTCGCCCGCCGAACGACGCGCTATTCCGGTTGCGCGGGTGATCGCATCCAGCGATTCCTTGTTGCGCTTCAGCTTGCTGAGCCCGACGGACATCTGGTTCAGAAGCACCGCGCGCAATGGCGTGGACTCGCCGATCAGGCGCACGTAATCGCGGTCCAGGGCCTCCAGCAGTTTCACGCCCTGCGCGGGGTCGCGTTCCACCATGAATCCGGCGTGCGCGAGCCGCACTGGCAACCGTTGCTCGGGAGCATGGGCGAGGTGCTTTTCCGCCAGTTGCTGCGCCTGGTCCTGGGCTGCGATCGCCGCGTCGATATCGCCGAGGCGCTGGTAGGCGTTGGCCAGGGCTTGCTGCGCCGAGACCAGTGACGGACCGTGGGTCGGGTCGTTGCGAGCCTGCAGTTCCCGGATCAGCGAGGTCAGGGATTGGATCATCGCCTGTGGCGTGGTGTCGCCCAGCAGGCCGTGATCGAGGATCTCGTTCAGCCGCAGCTCCGACCACAAGGTGAAATTCGCGTCGCGATCCTGTTGCAGCAGCGCCTGTCCCCGCTGGCTGGCCGCAATGGCTTGCGCATTCTCGCCAAGCTGGCTGTAGTTGCTGGAAATGCTGCGCAACACGCGCGCGCGATCCGCCACGGTCGCTCCGCCGGTTTCCATGTCACGCAGCGCGACCTTCAGCAGCGACAGCGATTGCCTGTTCAACTGCAGGCCGAGGTAGGCGTCGCCCATCGCGTGCATCAGGTCGGCGCGTGTTGCCGGGTCGATGTTGCTGCGTGCTTTCAGGTCCCTGGCGCCGCGATCCAGCACTTCACGCACGGTGACCTGTTCGCCGCGTGCCTGCGCGGGATCGGCGTTGGCGAACAGGTCGCTCATGAAGCTGGCCAAGGCCTGTGCCTTGTTGCGTTCGCTTTCCACGCGCTGCAGTTGTTGCTCGCGATCCAGCATGAAGCCGGCGACCAGCGCGGCCGCCACGCCAGCCATACCGAGACCCCAGCGGTGCCGCCAGCAGTAACGTCGCAGCCGATACAGCGCATGGCCGCGTCGCGCCAGCACAGGCCGCGACTGCAGGAAGCGGCGCAGGTCTTCGGCCACGTCGCCTACCGATACGTAGCGCTGCGCGGGATCGCGACGCAGCATCTTCAACACGATCGCATCGATGTCGGCAGGAATGCGCAGCGTCCTGGCAGGCGCAACGTCCGATGCCTGACGTGCCGACTCCCGCTTGTGCCTGCTGGGCGGGCCGACCTCATGCGTGACGATGGCGCTGCCCAGCCGATGTCCTTCGAGTTGCTGGAATGGACGCTGCCCGCAGACCAGTTCGTACAACACTACGCCCAACGCCCAGATGTCGGCCGCGGTGGTCAGCGGCTGGCCTTCGATCTGCTCTGGGCTGGCATAGGCCAGGGTCAGCGGGTGGTGGGCGGTGTGCGTCGATCCTGCCGTGCTCGCGTCGTCGAGCAGGCGCGCGATACCGAAATCCAGCAGCTTGGGCTCGCCATCGGCGGCGACCAGGATGTTGGCGGGTTTCAGATCGCGATGGATCACCAGGTGCTGGTGCGCATGTTCCACCGCCGCGCACACTTTCAGGAACAGTTCGATGCGTGCGCGAAGCGGCAGGTCGCGATCGCGGCACCAGTGGTCGATGCGCAGCCCGTCGACGTATTCCAGTGCAAGAAAGGGACGGCCATCGACGGTGACGCCGCCATCGACCAGGTGCGCGATATTGGGATGGTTCAATGCGGCCAGGATGCGACGCTCCGCCGCCATGCGCTGGATCAGGGACTGGCGTCTTTCGTCCGTGGCCTTGAGCAGTTTCAGCGCGACCATCTGGCGGCTGTCGCCGTCGACGCGTTCGGCGAGGTAGACCTTGCCCATGCCGCCTTCGCCGATGCCCAGCACGATGCGGTAGTCGCCCGGTGTCGCGGCCGTGACCTGCGCACCTTCGGGCAGATCGGACGAGCTCGCCGGGGTGGTCGTCCAACCCGGCGTGGTCCGCAGTTTGGAAGTCAGTGCTTCGTCCGAGGAGGCGATCGCCTGCATCTGCAGGAGCACGGCGTGCTGCAGCAGCGCATCGCTGGCGCACCGGCCGGCAATGTAATCCTGGCGTTCGTCGACAGGCCGTCCCATCGCAGCAATGGCGATGGCCTTGGCCTGCAGATAGCGTTCGCTCATCTGCGTCCCCTTCCCCTGCGGTGATTCTAGCGGGTACTGCGATGCTGCGATGCTGCCCGGCGATAGCGGGAGCTGGCCGGTATGGCGAAATTTAGGCTGGTCGTTACATCACGGGTGCGACAGCGATTCCAGTTGCAGGCCTTCGGCGTCGACGCGCAGTACCGACCCCTGTTCGTACCAGTCGCCCAGCACGATGCGGCGACAGTGCCTCGCATCCACCGCCAGTTCATGCATCGCAGGACGATGCGTATGGCCGTGCACCAGCGTGTCGATGCCATAGCGCGCGAAGGTTTCGGACACGCTGGTCGGCGACACGTCGGTGATGGCTTCCATTGTCCCCGCATCGCGCAATTCGCCCTGGCGCGCAAGGCTGGCGGCGCGCGCCTGCTGTGCGAACGCCAGTCTTGCGGCCAGCGGCTGCGCCAGGAACTGCGCCTGCCACGCCGGATTGCGTGTCTGCGCGCGGAACTGCTGGTAGGCGACATCGTCAGTGCACAGCAGGTCGCCGTGCATCAGCAGCACCGGCTTGCCGTACAGCATGACGACGGCGGGGTCGGGCAGGATCGCCAGGCCGGCGCGACGCGCGTAATCGTCTCCGACCAGGAAATCGCGATTGCCGCGGATGAAACCCACCGGTACGCCGTTGTCGGCGAGTGTCCTGAGTTTGCCGGCGACATAGGCGCCGGTTTCGGAGGGATCATCGTCGCCGACCCAGGCCTCGAACAGGTCGCCGAGGATGTACAGCGCCTCGGCCCGGCGTGCCTCGCCGTCGATGAATTCGCCGAACAGTTGCGTGATGCCGGGGCGTGCCGGGTCCAGGTGCAGGTCGGAGATGAAGAGGGTGGTCATGGCGCAATTGTAGGCCGGGCGGGTTTCAGGCAGATCCCATGCTGCGTTCGATGACGGCGTGACGCGGTAAAATGGCTGCATTCCGTAGATCTGGCCTTCGCATGACCTGCCGTACCCGTTTCGCCCCCAGTCCCACCGGCTACCTGCACATCGGCGGCGCGCGCACCGCGCTGTACTGCTGGCTGGAAGCGCGTCGCCGCGGCGGCCAGTTCATCCTGCGCATCGAGGACACCGACCGTGAGCGCAGCACGCAGGCGGCGATCGATGCGATCCTGGAAGCGATGGCCTGGCTGGGCCTGGACTACGACGAGGGCCCGATCTACCAGACGCAACGTCTGGAACGTTACCGCGAAGTGGCGGAACAGTTGCTCGCTTCCGGCCATGCGTATTACGCCTACGAAACGAAGGAGGATCTCGAAGCGATGCGCGAAAAGGCGATGGCCGCGAACGAGAAGCCACGCTACAACGGTGCGTATCGTGATCGCAACGAACCGTTCCGGGAAGACCCGAACCGCGTGATCCGTTTCAGGAATCCGGTCGGCGGCAGCGTCGTGTTCGAGGACAAGGTCAAGGGCCGCATCGAGTGGAGCAACGACGAGCTCGACGATCTGGTGATCCTCCGCTCCGACGGCTATCCCACCTATAACTTCGCAGTGGTGGTCGACGATCTCGACATGCGGATCACCGACGTCGTGCGCGGCGACGACCACGTCAACAACACGCCGCGCCAGGTCAACATCTACCAAGCGCTGGGCGCACCGGTACCGTATTTCGCGCACCTGCCGATGATCCTGGATCCGGATGGCGCCAAGCTGTCCAAGCGCACCGGCGCCGCCGACGTGATGCAGTATCGCGATGAAGGCTACCTGCCGCATGCGCTGTTGAACTATCTGGTGCGCCTCGGCTGGTCGCATGGCGACCAGGAAATCTTCTCGATCGCGGAGATGATCGAACTGTTCGACCTGAAGGACGTCAACGCCAAGGCCTCGCGGCTGGATCCGGCCAAGCTCGGCTGGCTCAACCAGCAGTATCTGAAGAACGACGATCCGAACGAGGTCGCCCGACACCTCGAATGGCATCTGTGCAAGGCAGGCTTCGACCTCGCCCAGGGTCCGGCGCCGGCCGACGTGGTGGTCGCATTGCGCGATCGCGTGCAGACGCTGAAGGAGATGGCCGCGCGTGCCGCAGTCTGGTACCAGCCGCTGACGCAGTACGACGATGCCGCCGTCGCCAAGCACCTGACAGCAGCGGCCTCCGCGCCGCTGGCCGAAGCGCGCGCGCGTTTGTCGAAGCTGCCGTCGTGGACGGCCGAAACCGTGGCTGCCGCGCTGCATGAAGTGGCCGAGGCGCTCGGCATCGGCATGGGCAAGATCGCGCAGCCGCTGCGCGTGGCGATCACCGGTACCCAGGTCAGCCCCGACATCTCGCATACGGTCTACCTGGCCGGGCAGGGCGAAGCGCTGAAACGCATCGATGCGGCGTTGCAGCGCATTGCCCCGGTCGCCGGCACGGCTTGAGTCCGGGCCTCGGCGCCACCATTATCCGGCCATGGCCACGCACAGCTGCATCGATCCCAAGCATCACGTGCACGACGCCTCCGGCTTCGTGTCCGCGGTCGAGCGTGCCTGCAACGAGCGTGGCCTGCGTTTGACGCCGATCCGCGCCCGCGTGCTGGGCCTGATCGCCGATGGCGGCAAGCCGCTGAAGGCCTATGACCTGCTCGAACAGGTGCGCAGCGGCGAAGGTGCCGGTGCTGCGGCGCCGCCGACCGTCTATCGCGCGCTGGACTTCCTGCTCGCCAACGGCTTCATCCACAAGCTCGAATCGGTCAACGCCTTCGTCGCTTGCCACCACCCCAGCACCGCGCAGCACTCGGTGCCGTTCCTGATCTGCAATCGTTGCCATGCCGCAGTCGAGCTGGAAGACGAGCACGTGGTCGCGCAGCTCGACGAACGCGCCCGCGCGCTGGGTTTCGTGCCGCAGGCGCAAACCCTGGAAGTGCATGGCCTCTGCGCCAACTGCGCAAAGGCGTCGTAAGCCTCAGCTCTGGCCTTGTCCGACAGGGGCCATCACCAGCACCCACAGCCACGCCGACAGATACAAGCCGACGCCGAAGACGGCGTGCGCCGTGAGACTGCGCAGGCGGGACTGCGTGGGATTCGGCGTTCTCGACGCCGCAATGCCGGCACCCATGCCAGGCTGCATGACGAAAAAGGGAAACACCACCGTGAGCAGGCCGACGCACAACGCCGGCAGCAGGGTGGGGTGGCGCAGCCAGTCCGCTCCCTGCGTCGTCAGCAGCAGGGCCGCGAAGGCGATGCCGACCGCGTAGTGGAAAGTCCAGCCGAGCAGGCGCTCGCCGCGCACTGCAGGTGTAGCAGCGATGGGTTCGTGCAGGAAGCGTCCACGAGGGATGTGCGCGAGCCAGCGCCCCACCAACGCCCAGTTCGCGGTGGGCACGCCGAAGCCGCGCGTAAGCACGACACTCCACAGGTCGAGCACGATCGTGGCGCCGATCCCGATGAAGAGGAAGGCCGCCACGGGTTCCGGAATCGCGGTCATCAGAAGAAGGCGCGGACGCCGAACGACACGCCGCGTCCCGGCAACGGTGCCACATCCTTCAGGAACGAGGTGTGCGGGCGGGCCTCTTTGTCGAGCAGATTGCTGCCGTCGACGAAGACTTCCCAGGCGTTGCCGCCGGCGGTGTCACCATGCCAGGCCAGGTGCGCATCGACGAGTGTGTAGCCGGGCGTGGCGCTTTCGAATTCGGCGACGCGATCCTGCTCCGCGTAGCGCACCGCGCCCAGCGACGCGCGCATCGGTCCGCGTTCCCAGCGCAGCTCGCCGCCGACACGCCAAGGTGCGATCCGCGGCAGGTTGCCACCACGCGCGAGGTCGACGCTGTAGTCGTGCGTGTGGTCGCCATGCGGCACCGAAAAACCCACTTCACGCGAACCACTGCCGCTGAGTTCACCGCGCACGATGTCGCCGAACAGGCGCGCGTTCCAGCTGCCGCTGTCGTTCTGCGCGAAGTTCCAGTCGGCCTCGGCTTCGGCACCGTTGAAGCGGGCATCGTCCTGGGTCCACAGCCGCACCGGACCGTCGTGTTCCTCGACGCCGGTATCGGCCAGATAGATGAAATCGTCATAGCGCACGTGGTACAGCGCCGCACCGAGTTTCAACGGACCGCGGTGCCAATGCAGGCCCAGTTCTGCGCGGTTGGCGGTTTCGACGTCGAGGTCGGGGGCGCCGAGTTCGACGCTGCCCGTGGCCACGTGCACGCCGTTGGAATACAGCTCTTCAGCGGTCGGCGAGCGTTGCGCACGGTCCAGTCCGAGCGACAGGTGGAACGCTTCGCTGAAATCCCACTGCAGCGCCGCCGACAGGCTGGTGGTATCGAAATCGCGATCCGGCCCGATCGCGGTGCGGTCGTCGACGTCGATCCTGTTCTGGTCGTGGCGCGCGCCCAGTTCCAGCTTGAGCGCATCGAACTGGCGCTGGCCGATCCAGAACAGGCCAGCATCGCGCGACTTAGATGCCGGCACGAACGCCTCGTCGCCGATCGCGAGGAAGTCGCGCCGCGCAAATTGCAGGCCGAACGCGCCGTCGAAACCGCCGAACGGCTGATGCACCAGTTCGACGCGGCCTTCGGTGCTGTCGTTGTCGAAGACCGTGCCGACGACGTCGCCTTCGAATTCGGTGTGCGTGTATTCGCTGCGCGCCAGCTTGGCGCGCAGCGATTTGAACGGACCGATGTCGTTCAGGCCGCCGCGCGCTTCGGTGCGGCGCTGGTCCATGACGATGCGCACGCCGTCTTCCTCGTGGCCGGCTTCCTCCTCGTGTTCCTCCTCGTGGCCGTGCTCGTCTTCGCCATGTTCGTGTTCGTGCGAATGGCCGGGCACGCCGTAGCGGGTCGAGTAGAGGCTGTAGCCGGCGCCGAGGAAGCCGGCATCGCCGACCCAGGACAGCCCGAGCGCGGCACTGTTGGTGCGCAGCGCGCTGTTGGGCAGTACGCCGTGCGTGTCCGGGTCCGGGGTCTCGCCTTCTTCGGCGAGCTGACGCGCGCTTTCCGCGTAGCCGGGGATGGAATAGTCGCCGGTCTCGCGATGCAGGCCGTCGAAATGGAAGACGAAGCCGTTGCCGGTGGCGCCGTCGAGCCGGAGCATGCCGGTGCCGCCGTCGTTGACGCTGTCGGCGCGCACTTCGGCGCGGCCCTGGAAGGGTTCGTCGGGCTCGACCTCGGGAATGCGGCCGTCGATCACGTTGACCGCGCCACCGATCGCGCCGCTGCCATACAACAAGGTCGCCGGGCCCTTGAGCACCTCGATCTGGTCGGCCAGGAACGGTTCGATCGTGACCGCATGGTCGGCGCTGACGGTGGACACGTCGCCGGAGCCGAGGCCGTCGCTGAGCACCTGCACGCGCGCGCCGTCGAAGCCGCGCACGATCGGACGACCGACGCCGGGGCCGAAATAGGAGGACTGCACGCCGGGCAGCTTGTTGACCGTCTCGCCCAGCGAGTTGGCCTTGGCCTCGTCCAGCCGCGCGCCGGACAGGACCTCGACCGGCCGCGCCAGGTTTTCCGCGGTATCGGGCAGTGGCGTGGCCTTCACCTCGACCGCGTCCAGGGTTCGCGGTTCGGCGTGGCGGGGGTCGGTCTGGTCGACCGGCGTGGAGGCCCAGAGCGGGGCGGAAACCAGCCCGAGAGCCAGGAACAGCGGAGCGCGACGCAGAGCGGATCGAGTCATGGGGTTTGGAGTAAGATACGGGACCGGAATGAGATGTTATAATGTTTCAAAATCGGCCGCACCCCACTAAAGTCATGTCCACCTCCGAAACCACGCTTCGCCGCGCCGACCGCTTCGGCTTCGCCGCCTCCTTCCTGTGTGCGCTGCATTGCGCCTTGCTGCCGGTGCTGATCGCGCTGCTGCCGGCGCTGGGCCTGAACGTGGGCGGCTGGATCGACCTGGACCAGGGCTTCGTGATCTTCGCCACGCTGCTGGCGGGGACCACGCTGACCTTGGGCTACCGTCGCCACCGCGCATTCCGGGCATGGGCGTTGCTGCTGCCGGCGCTGGCGCTGGTCTGGGTGGCGACGTTCAGCCCCTTGCACCACCACGGCCTGACGCACGCGGTGCTGATGACGATCGGCGGCCTGATGCTGGCCGCGGCGCACTTCGTCAACCTGCGGCTGAGTCATACCGCCGCCACTGGAAGCCGCTGACAGGCGCTACGTGCTAGCATTCGCGGCTGCGCGCTGCACCGCCGGCGCACGCGAATTCGACGAATCAGGTTCAAACGAGATCAGGAGCACGATCATGGGCAAGGGCGACCGCAAGACCGCCAAGGGCAAGCGCTACAACTCCAGCTATGGCAATGCGCGCTCGCACGCTACCGCCAAGGCCACCGGCACGACCGGCGCGCCAGTGGTGAAGAAGGCCGCGGGCAAGACCGTTGCCAAGGCGCCGGCGAAGAAGGCCGTTGCCAAGAAGGCGGTCGCCAAGCCGGAATAAACGCCGGCTGCTGCGTTGCAAAAAAAGCCCCGCCATTGCGGGGCTTTTTTCATGGTGACGACCGGCACTTCAACGGCATCGGCAGGATGCGCGACCTTGCGCGCTCAGTCGAAGAAGGAGATTCGCAATGTCGAAGTCGGAACGTTACCTGGCCTGCTATTCGGGCGTGCTCACCTTGGTCTTTGCCGCAGTCGTGCTGACCGGCGCCAGCGCGGCGCGGAGCGGCAAGTTCGATGAGATCGACGTACAGCGCATCAACGTGCGAGAGGCGGACGGCACGCTGCGGATGGTGATCTCCAACCACCAGCGTTTTCCCGGCCTGATCGTGAAAGGCAAGGAATATGCTCACAAGCGCCCGCAGGCCGGCATGCTCTTCTTCAACGATGAGGGCACCGAAAATGGCGGCCTGATCTTCGCCGGCAAGCGCGAGAACGGCAAGGTGACCGGTGCGGGCGGCAGCCTGACCTTCGACCAGTACGAGCACGACCAGGTCGTGCAACTGCTGGGCACGCAGGACGACGGCAGGGAAATCGCCGGCATGATCGTCAGCGATCGCCCGCATCGTTCGATCGTCGCCGATATCGAGGAAAAGGCCAGGATCGACGCGATGCCGGAAGCCCAGCGCAAGAAGCTGATGCAGGAACGCTACACCAGCAACTATTACGGCCAGCAGCGCCTGTTCATCGGCAAGAACGACAGCAGGAGTTCGCTGGTGAACCTGAAGGATGGCAACGGCAAGACCCGGCTGCGTCTGCAGGTCGCCGCGGATGGCGCGGCCAGCATCGAATTTCTCGATGCCGACGGCAAGGTGCAGCGCACGCTGACGCCGGATTCGCTGGCTGCAAAGTAGACGTGGTGTAGCGCGGAGCTAACTCCGCTGCTTTTAGCTCTCCCCTTCATGGGACGGTTGGGTGGGACGGGTTTGGCTTTGATCTTCACGGCAACATCAACCCCATCCCCATCCCGGCCTTCCCCTTGAAGGGGAAGGAGACAAGCCAAAGCAGCGAAGCAAGCCCCACTCTGCAAGCTCTTACTGTGCGGCTGCCACTTCGACCGCCGCCCATACGCGCAGCAGGTTTTCGCCGAGGATCTTGCGGATGTCCTCGTCCTTGTAGCCGCGCGCCTGCAGGCCGGCGACCAGGTTCGGGAAGTCGGCGACGGTGCGCAGGCCGTCGGGCAGTTCGCCGCCGACGCCGTCGAAGTCGGAGCCGATGCCGACGTGGTCGATGCCGATCAACTTCACTGCGTAGTCGATCTGATCCAGCACCGCATCGATCTTCGTGACGGGTGCCGGATGCGCCTTGGCCCAGGCTGCCTCGAATGCTTCTTCGCTTTCCAGCGGCTTGCCGGCGGCCTTCAATTCGGCGTTGCGCTTGTTGAACTCGTTGATGGCGCGGAAGTGCGCCTGCGTGTTGGCAGCACTGACCGGATCGACGAAGGCGGTGCCGAACGGAATCTGCACCACGCCGCCTTTCTCGGCGACGGCCTTGGCCAGCTCGTCGCTGATGTTGCGCTCGAAGCCGGGTGTGAAATGACGGAAGGCGGAGTGGCTGGCGATCACCGGTGCCTTGCTCAGCGCGATCGTCTCGTGCGCCGATTCGTCCGAGATGTGCGAGACGTCGACCATGATGCCGAGCCGGTTCATCTCGGCGACCACCTGCTTGCCGAACGGGCTCAGCCCGTGCCACTTGCGTTCGACGCCATAGGACGAATCGGCCAGACGGTTGGCGGCGCTGTGGGCCAGCGTGATGTAGCGCACGCCGCGATCGAAGAAGACCTGAAGCTGCGACAGGTCATCGCCGATCGGTGCGGCGTTTTCCATGCCCAGCGGCAGCAGCACGCGTCCGCCCTGGCGCAGGCGCTCGACATCCTTCGGAGAATGCAGCAGCGCGAACTTGTCCGGATGGCGCGCCGCCAGCGCCTCGACGGCGTCGATCATCTCGTGGGCTACCTGCCGCGCGCTGCCGTCCGCATCCTGCTTGGCTGAGGTGTAGATCGACATGAACGCGACATCCAGGCCGCCGTCGCGCGCCCGTGGATAGTCAAACTCGAACTTGGGGGAAGCCTTGCCGAGGTCGGCCCAGTGCGACATCAGTCCGCCGGGTGCATCGATATGGGTGTCGACGATGATGGCGTCCTGCGCCAGTTGTCGTGCAGTGGTGTCGGCAGCGAAGGCCGGCGAGGCGAGGGCGATCAGGATGGAAACGGCGACAGCTTTCAAACGCATTGCATTCTCCCCAGCAGGTTGATCAGGCGAGCCGTTGCCCACCTACGAAAATGGATTGCGCCAGCGCGCCCCCGAGCCAATAACAGAGTTCCGCCGGGCGCGCGATGGCCCAGTGCACGAAATCGGCGCGTGCGCCCATGCGCAGCACGCCGCGATCGCGCAGGCCCAGCGCACGCGCGCCATGCACGGTCGCGCCGCGCAGCGCCTCCTCGGGCGTCAGCTTGAAATGCGTGCACGCAAGCGACATCGCCAGACGCAGCGACTGCAGCGGCGAGGTGCCGGGATTGCAGTCGGTCGCCACCGCCATCGGTACCTGGTGCGCGCGGAACGCGTCCAGCGGCGGCAGCTTCGTCTCGCGCAGCACATGGAACGCGCCGGGCAGCAGCACCGCCACCGTGCCGTGCTCGGCCATCGCCCGTACGCCCTCGGGCGAGGTGTGCTCGACGTGGTCCGCCGACAATCCGTCGAAGCCGGCCACCAGCGCGGCGCCATGGCCGTCGCTGAGCTGGTCGGCATGCAGCTTGACCGGAAGCCCCAGCGCGCGTGCCGCGTCGAAGACGCGCCGCGTCTGCGCGGCATCGAACCCGATGCGCTCGCAGAACGCGTCGACGGCATCGACCAGGCCTTCGTCGTGCAGGCGCGGCAGCCACGCGCAGACCGCATCGATGTAGCCGTCGGCGTTGCCGCTGAATTCAGGCGGCAGCGCGTGCGCGCCGAGGAAGGTGGTGCGCACACCGACACCGAGTACCTCGCCGATGCGGCGCGCGACGCGCAGCATCTTGCGCTCGTTGTCGTAATCCAGGCCATAGCCGGACTTGATCTCGATCGTGGTGACGCCATCGGCGAGCAGCGCGCGCGCGCGCGGAAGCGATTGCGCCAGCAGCTCGTCCTCGCTCGCGGCACGGGTGGCACGTACGCTGGAAACGATGCCGCCACCGGCGCGCGCGATCTGTTCGTAGCTGGCGCCCTGCAGCCGCTGCTCGAATTCGCCGGCACGATCGCCCGCGAAAACGAGGTGCGTGTGGCAATCGACCAGGCCCGGGGTAATCCAGCCACCGCCGGCGTCGACCACCTGCTTCGCGACGACATCGGGCGTATCCGCCAAGGCGGCGCGCGGTCCTACGAAAACCAGCCTGCCGTCATGCCAGCCGAGTGCGCCGTCTTCGATCGCGCCGTAACCGGCCTCCGCATCGAGCGTGGCCAGCGCGGCGCCAACGATCAGTCCATCCCAGCGGTTGTCGACGGCAGCGGTCATGCGCCGATTGTAAGGGCTGCATCCGGATCGGTCGCATTGCGGCTTGAGCCGGGTCAGAATGCCGCCATGAGCGACGCGACGAGCTGGACACCGACAGGCTGGAAGCACGATGCCGCGCACGCCGGCTGGACCTTGCCTGGTATCGCCAACCTGCATTCGCACGCGTTCCAGCGCGCGATGGCGGGCATGGCCGAGCGGCAGACGCATCCCCAGGATTCGTTCTGGACCTGGCGCGAGACCATGTACCGGATGGCGGCGCGTTTCGACCCCGACAGGCTGCGCGCCGTGGCCGCGCAGCTGTATGCCGAAATGCTGGAAGCCGGCTACACCACCGTCTGCGAGTTCCACTATCTCCATCACGCGCCGGACGGCCAGCCCTATGCCGATCCGGCCGCGATGTCGCGCGCCCTGATCGCCGCTGCGCGCGATACCGGCATCCGCATGACCTTGCTGCCGGTGCTGTACATGACTGGCGGTTTCGACGGGCGTGAACTCACGCAGCGACAGCGCCGCTTCGGACATTCGATCGACGGTTACCTGCGCCTGCTGGAATCGCTGCGCGCGCAGGAAAACGAAGGCCTGCGCATCGGCTGCGCGCTGCACAGCCTGCGCGCGGTTCCGCCGGACGCGATGCAGGAGGTACTGGCGGCGTTGCCGCAGGAGATGCGCGTCCATATCCACATCGCCGAACAGATCGGCGAAGTGCAGGACTGCACCGCGATCCGTGGCGCGCGCCCGGTCGAATGGTTGTTGTCCAATGCCGCGGTTGATCCGCGCTGGACGCTGGTGCATGCCACCCACTTGACCCCGGCCGAAGTGCGCGGCGTCGCCCGCAGCGGCGCCACCGTGGCGATCTGCCCGACCACCGAGGCCAACCTCGGCGACGGCCTGTTCCCGCTACGCGACTACCTGGCGGCGAACGGCGCCTGGGGCATCGGTTCGGATTCGCATATCTCGGTGTCGCCGGTGGAGGAACTGCGCTGGCTGGAATACGGCCAGCGCCTGCACACGCGCCATCGCAACATCGCCGTGCGCGAGGATTCGCCCAGCGTCGGCGAGACACTGCTGCACGGAGTCGTGGCCAGCGCGGCCAATTCGACCGGGTTCGACACTTCAGGCGACGACGTCAGCCTCGACGCCGATGCGCCGCAGCTGGCGGGCGCCCATGCCGACGACGTCGTCGACCGCTGGATATTCAGCGGCAACCGCAATCTCGTCGATCGTGTCGTGGTCGATGGCCGGCGCGTGGTCGAGGCTGGCCGCCATGTCGACCGCGAGCGCATCGCCGCCGGATACCGGCGCGCGATTGCGGCATTGAACGCGCACTGACGGCTTGCAACGTGGATCGCCGGCGCGCGGGGCGCCGCCGGCGATCCATCCCCTGACGGATGCGGCTTACTTCTTGGCGGTCGGGAATTCCGCGCCGGCGAGGTAGCCATCCTTGTTGGTGTCGAGGCGGTCGAAACCGGCACGCAGCTGGCTGTCGAACTGCGCGCGCGACAGCTTCTGGCCCGGCTGCGGCTTGGGCTGTTGCGGCAGTTCCGCGCTTTCCAGCACGCCGTCCTTGTTGACGTCGAGGCGGGTGAAGTTGTCGGCCATCGCATTGCGATATTCATCCCAGCTGGCGCGATGGTCGCCGTCGACATCGCGCGGATCCTTGCGGGGCTGCGTGGCCGCGTCCTGTTTGGCCGCTGGTGCGGCGCCGGTCTGCGGGGCAGTGGTCTGTGCCGATACGGCCGTTGCGACAAAGGCGCCGGCCACCAGGCCGGAGGCAGCGACTAGTACGAGTTTACGCATGGGCGGTCTCCTTCCGAGGGTGCCAATACCAACGTCAATCCGCGTGGGTGGCGGCCACGCCAGGCCGCAATGCCGGCAGCAGCCGGCCCGGGTCGCCGTCGTTTGCGGCGGGGCGAATGCCAAGCAGCTGCGCCAGCAACGGATACACGTCGACGTTGTCGAACGGTGGCAACACCACGCCACTGTGGAAGGCGGGGCCGTGTGCGATGAACAGGGCGCGCATCGACGGCAGGGCCGGATCGAAGCCATGCGAGCCGCGCGTCCCCTCCTTCGGGCGCTGCTCCAGCACCGCGCGCGGCAGCGCGTCCCAGCCTTCATGCATCTGGCACACGATAGGCGGGATCCGTGGATGGCTGCCGTAATCCCAGCGCACCGGCAGTTCGCCCTTGCGCCAGCAGTCGTACTGCGGATGCGCGCCGAGCAGCCGTGCTTCGACCTGCGCCTTGCGGCCTGGTTGGGGCGCGATGCCGATCGACTGGCCGATCGAGACCACCGTCGCGTCCGCCGGCGGCACCATGTCCTCGACCGCGATCGCGTGTCCGGGCGCGACCGTGGCCATGCCGTGGTCGGAAACCACGATCAGGTTGGTGCGATCGAGCAGGCCGCGCGCAGCCAGGCGGCGCAGCAGCCGCCCGATCGCGGCATCGGTCTCGACGATTGCCGCGCGCGTCTGCGCCGAATCCGGCCCGGTTTCGTGCGCGGCCTTGTCCACCTTCTCGAAGTACAACGTCGCCAGCTGCGGTTGCCGCGCGGCCGGAACATCCAGCCAGGCGACGAGCTGGTCCACGCGCGTGTCGAACGGCACGGCGTAGTCGAACGGTTTCCAATGGGTCGGTCGCATGCCGTCGATCTCGGCCTCGCTGCCGGGCCAGAACATGGTCGCGCTGCGCAGGCCCGCCTTCTGCGCGCCGATCCAGATCGGCTCGCCGCCCCACCAGGCGCCATTGCCAACCGCATGGCGGTCGGACAGGCGGAACCCACCCAATGATTCGTCGCGCATCGTGTTGTGGACAATGCCGTGGCGATCCGGTCGCAAGCCGGTGACCAGCGTGTAGTGGTTCGGGAATGTCAGCGACGGATAGGACGGATTCATCCACTCCGCGCGGACGCCTTCGCGGGCAAGCCGCGCCAGGTTCGGCGCGAGGCCGGCGTCCAGATAGCGTGGATGGAAGGCATCGATCGATACCAGCAGCACGATCGGCGGCGCCTCGCGCGCTGCCGGCACGCTGGCACAACCCTGCAGAAGCAGGGCGGACAGGAACAAGGGAAGGAAGTGACGCAGGCGCATGCATTTCCGGAACGATGGAATGCGTGAAGCATGTCAGAGCGGGAAGGACTTTTCATGACGGGCGCTGCGGCGTGCAAGCGCCTCAAGGGCGCGAGTCCCCTCAAGAAAGAAGCATTGTCATCCCGAACGCAGTGAGGGACCTGCTTGATCTGCGGCTGACAAACCCAGAAGCAGATCCCTTACTGCGTTCGGGATGACAAGTGATGCGTTTGGGATGACAGAAGGGAGGCCGGATACGCAAGGACGCGTTTCAGCCGAACAGATCGCCCGTCACCGGTTTCGCTTCCTCCACCGCCAGCGCACCCTCCAGCCGCAACAACGCCGCTTTCGTGGGCAGTCCGCCGCCGAAGCCGGTCAGGCTGCCGTCGGCGCCGATCACCCGATGGCAGGGCAGCACGATCGGGATCGGGTTGCGTCCGTTCGCGGCGCCGACCGCACGCGCCGCCTCCGGTTCGCCGATGCATCGGGCCAGCTGGCCGTAGCTCCAGGTCACGCCGTAGGGAATCGTCGCCAGCGTGTTCCAGACCAGTACCTGGAAGGGTGTGCCCGCAGGCTTCAGGTCGAGCTCGAACCCGCATCGTTCGCCGGCGAAATATTCTTCCAGTTGCCGGCGCGCGTGTGCCACGCGCGGCGGCGAACGCAGCCATGCACCGCGGCCTGAGACGTCGTAACGGTTACGATCGAACAGGATATGGCGGATGCCTTCCGCATCTGCGGCGACCACCAGTTTGCCGATCGGCGTCTGGAAATCATCGAACCACATCGGCCTGTTTCCTCCGTTCGTTTTTTGCTGCCGCATCATCGCCGGCCAGGTGCCACAACTGCAGCACCGCATAGGCGCGCCACGGCCGCCACGGTTGCGCGCGGGCATCGGTGGCGCGCTCGCTCAGGCGCTGGCCATCGCCGCTGGTGGCGCCGCCCAGCACCTGCTGCAGCACCAGGTCGCCGGCCGGGAATGCATCCGGATGGCCGAGTGCACGCATCGCGACGTACTGTGCGGTCCAGGGGCCGATGCCGGGCAGCGCGGTGAAGCGTGCGATGAAGTCGTCGAGACGCTGGCCCGCGTCGAAGTCGATGCGGCCGTCGATCACACCGCGCGCCAGCGAGCGCAGCGTCGCGGCGCGCGAGCGCGGCAGCCCGATCGACTCCAGCGGTGCATCGACCAGCCGCTGCGGCGTCGGGAACACGCGCGTCAGTCCGGTCTGCTCCGCTGTCTGGTGCGCGACCGACACCGGTTCGCCATGCGCGTCGACCAGCCTTCGCGCCAGCGTGGTCGCGCCGGCCACGCTCACCTGCTGGCCGAGCACGGCGCGCACCGCCACCTCGAAGCCGTCCCAACCGCCCGGCACGCGCAGCCCCGGACGCCTGCGGACCGCCTTCGCCAGCAGTGGTTCGCCCTTGAACGCGGCGTGCACCTCCTGCAGGTCCGCATCCAGGTCGAAGATCCGGCGCACGCGGCGCACGATGTCGGGAATCGCACGCGGATCGACATCGGAGATCTGCAGCGACAGTTCCGGCCGGCTCGCGTGTGCGGTCACGCAGATCCAGGCCGGCGCGTCGATCGGCCCGAGCACGCGTTCGTAACGATCTTCGCCGACACGTTCGATGCCCGGGATCGCGCGCTTGGCCAGGAAGGCCAGCATCGCCGCGAAATCCAGCGGCGGCCGATAACCGAGGCGCAACGTCAACGCGTTGCCCGGCGTTTCGCCATGCTGGCGGCGGATCGCGCTCGGCGCCATGCCGCAGCCTTCCTGGAACGCCGCGTTGAAGCGGCGCAGGCTGTTGAAGCCGGCCGCCAGCGCGACCTGCGTCACCGGCAATGCGGTTTCCGTGAGCAGTTGCTTCGCCAGCAGCAGGCGGCGCGTGGTGTGCACCGCGAGCGGCGTCGCACCGGTGTGCGCCAGGAAGATGCGTCGCAATTGTCTTCCGCCCACGCCGACACGCTGCGCCAGCGCGTCCACCGACGCGTCCTGCAGTGCGCCGTCTGCCACCAGTGCCAATGCACGCTGCACGACGTCCTCGCCGCCGCGCGCCAGCGCTTCCGGCGACAGTTCCGGCCGGCAGCGCAGGCACGGGCGATAACCCGCAGCCGCGGCGGCGGCGGCCGTCGGGTAATAGGTGATGTTGTGGCGTTTCGGCGTCGGCGCCGGACAGACTGGACGGCAATAGATGCCGGTGCTGCGCACAGCGGTGAAGAACAGGCCATCGAAGCGCGCGTCCTTGGCGGCACGGGCGCGATCGCAGGCTTCGGCGGGGGGCAGGGTCGTGTGCATGGACCCATCATAGGCCGGTTGGCCGCCAGAACTAGCCGTTTTCGGACATCAATGATCGTCCGGCGCGGATCGCGAAATGCGCGGCCGGGAAAGCCCGCCTTCTCAACAATCCGTGGATGAGCCCGCCGCATGCCGCAGTCCGCGCAGCAGATGCCTGCGGAACGTTTCGTCGGCGTAGATTTCCGCACGGTGGCCCAGGCCGGTGTACCAGGCGCGCCCCTTGCCGGAGGCATGGCACCACGCGATCGGATGATCCGCGCCCATCGTGCCGCCGGTGTAGCCGCGCTCGTCGATGGTCGCGACCACGCGCACGCGCGGCCGCGGATTGCTGCGGTAGTTGTACAACTCGTCCGTAACCTGCCACTCGCGACCGTGTGTCGCGATGCCGTCCTGGGCGAACGACAGCCGCGTCTTCTGCAATCCCGGCGGGTGGCTGCGGAACCAGGCGCCGACGAGCGATTCGTACCAGGGCCAGTCGTACTCGGTATCGGCGGCGGAATGGATGCCGACATAGCCGCCGCCGCGCTCGATGTATTCGCGCAACGCCGCCTGTTGTGTCTCGTCCAGCACGTCGCCGGTCGTATTCGCGAACACCACCACGCGATAGCGCGCGAGGTTGCGTGGCGAGAACGCAGTCGAGTCCTCGCCATGGTCCACCTGCCAGCCGAGCCCGGCACCGAGCATGCGCAAGATGTCGACCGCGACAGGAATCGAGTCGTGGCGGAAACCGCCGGTCTTGGTGAATACGAGCATGCGCGCGGGATCGTCCGCAGGCGCCGCCGCGGTTGCCGTCAGGCACAGGAACAACAGCAGGGCGAGTATGTATTTCATTGGTCTGCATCCGTCCCTGCGCTGGGCGATAATCGCACCTCTCGATTCTGGCCCGTCCGCATGTCCACACGCAACGATCCGTCCCGCACCATCCGCGCGCCACGCGGCACCGCGCTCAGCTGCAGGAGCTGGTTGACCGAGGCGCCGTTCCGCATGATCCAGAACAACCTGGATCCGGACGTGGCCGAGAATCCGGCCGAGCTCGTCGTCTATGGCGGCATCGGCCGTGCGGCGCGCGACTGGGAAAGTTACGACGCCATCCTCAAGTCGCTGCAGGAACTCGGCGACGACGAGACACTGCTGGTCCAGTCCGGCAAGCCGGTCGGCATATTCCCTACCCACGCCGACGCACCGCGCGTGCTGCTCGCCAATTCCAACCTGGTGCCGCATTGGGCGACGTGGGAGCACTTCAACGAGCTGGATAAGAAGGGCCTGATGATGTACGGCCAGATGACCGCCGGCAGCTGGATCTACATCGGCAGCCAAGGCATCGTGCAGGGCACTTACGAAACCTTCGTCGAGATGGGCCGCCAGCATTACGGCGGCGACCTCACCGGCAAGTGGATTCTCACCGCGGGCCTCGGCGGCATGGGCGGCGCGCAACCGCTGGCCGCGTCGCTGGCCGGCGCCTGCAGTCTCAACATCGAATGCCAGCAATCGCGCATCGACATGCGCCTGCGCACGCGCTACGTCGACGAGCAGGCGGGCGACCTGGACGACGCGCTTGCACGCATCGAGAAATACACGAAGGCCGGCGAAGCGAAATCGATCGCGCTGCTCGGCAATGCGGCGGAGATTCTGCCCCGGTTGATAGAACGCGGCGTGCGTCCGGATGCGGTGACCGATCAGACCAGCGCGCACGATCCGGTGCACGGTTACCTGCCGATCGGCTGGACGGTGGAGCAGTGGCTCACCGAACAGAAACAGCATCCGGAAAAAGTGCGCGACGCCGCCAAGCAGTCGATGCGAGTGCATGTGGAAGCGATGCTCGCGTTCCAGAAGCAGGGCATTCCCACTTTCGACTACGGCAACAACATCCGGCAGATGGCGAAGGACGAAGGCTGTGCGAACGCCTTCGATTTCCCCGGTTTCGTCCCGGCCTACGTGCGCCCGTTGTTCTGCCGTGGCGTCGGCCCCTTCCGCTGGGTGGCGCTGTCCGGGGATCCGGAGGACATCTACAGGACCGATGCCAAGGTCAAGGAACTGATTCCCGACGACAAGCACCTGCACCGCTGGCTGGACATGGCGCGCGAGCGCATCAGCTTCCAGGGCCTGCCGGCGCGCATCTGCTGGGTCGGCCTGGGTCAGCGCCACAAGCTCGGCCTCGCGTTCAACGAAATGGTGCGCAGCGGCGAGTTGAAAGCGCCGGTGGTGATCGGCCGTGATCACCTCGACAGCGGCTCGGTGGCCTCGCCGAACCGCGAAACCGAAGCGATGAAGGACGGCAGCGACGCGGTCAGCGACTGGCCGCTGCTCAACGCCATGCTCAACGTCGCCGGTGGCGCCACCTGGGTGTCGCTGCACCATGGCGGCGGGGTAGGGATGGGCTACTCGCAGCATTCCGGCGTGGTCATCGTCTGCGACGGCAGCGAAGCGGCCGACCGGCGCATCGCGCGCGTGCTCTGGAATGATCCGGGCACCGGAGTGATACGGCACGCGGATGCCGGCTACGACATCGCGAAACAATGCGCACGTGAGCAGGGTCTGAAGCTGCCGATGGGGTAAGGTACGGGCGCTTGCGCTTGGACACCCGACCAATGCAGTGGGGGCTACGCACCTGGGGAATACGGCATGACCGAAAGTCAGAAGATCACGACCGGAGGCTGTCTTTGCGGCGCCGTGCGCTATGAAGTCAAAGGTCCCCTGCGGGATGTCGTCAACTGCCACTGCAGCATGTGCCAGCGTCTGCACGGCAACTTCGGCCCCCATTCCAAAGCGCGGAAGGTCAACATCCTCATCACCAAAGACACTGGGCTGGCCTGGTACAAAACATCGGACATCGCACGGCGTGGCTTCTGTCGCGCATGCGGATCAAGCTTGTTCTGGGAACCTTTCGATCTGGATGCCACGGGCATCATTGCCGGTTCGCTGGACGGCCCAACAGGCCTCAAGACTGTCGGGCATATCTTCGTTGGCGAAAAGTGTGACTTTTATGAGATCACGGACGGCCTTCCCCAGTACGAGGCTTCGTCAAACGGCGAGCTGGTCAATGATTACAAATGATCATGGGTCTTTAGCAAGCAACAGCGAGATGGACTCCATTGGCTTTGACTTGAAGCCAGGTTGTCGATAGTTTCAGCCATCGATAAGACGCTGTTGCCCCATATGCGTGATGAGTGTGCTCCAACAGTCATCAAGCCGATCCGCTTCGCGGCGTGATTTAACCCAAGCATTAGGGCGCTCACGGAGATGGTCACGAGCCCAAAGAAGCCCTCCCTTGCCGCGTGGCTGCTCGCATGCCCACTTCTCCTGGCCGCGGCGGTCTTCGTGTTGCCTCGGTTCAACCAGCTGTATGGCACTTCGGCCGAGAGATATATGCTGCTCGTCCTCATGGCCCTGCCTTTGGTCGGCATGGTTGGCATCTTCCGCCGTAAGGATTGCACGCTGCTGGTCCGCCTCCTGCTTTCCGCCTGTTGTCTATTTCCGTGCGTTGTCCTGGCATTGTTTGCAGTAGTCTTCATTGGCTGCTCATGGGCTGGCGCGTGTCTGTAGGTGCGGGCCCAACAACCCATTCAGGCCGAACCCGATTCGCGGATCGGCCCAGCCAAGCGCCAGGTGGATTGTCATGCACTTCAGTAGACGGAAATTTGTTGCAGCCACTACGGCCTGTGTCGCAGCTCTCGCCCTGCCTGCTGGTGCCTCGCACATTGGAGAGAACAAGATGTACGGATTGATCGGCAAGATGAAGGCTGCGCCGGGACAGCGCGACGCACTTATCGCAATTCTTCTGGGTGGTGTGTCGGGCATGCCCGGTTGCCTGAGTTATGTTGTCGCGCAGGATCCGGCTGATGCCGACGCTATCTGGATTACGGAGGTCTGGGACAGCCAGGCCAGCCACAAGGCATCGCTGTCGCTACCCTCCGTCAAAGACGCGATCTCGCGTGGCAGGCCGCTGATTGCAGGCTTCGACCAGCACATCGAGACGATACCTGTCGGCGGTCACGGTATCCGTACCGCCGCCTGACGATTCATTCGATGCCGAGCCGCCTCGCGGCAGACTTGGTTCATGCGTGGGCTGCTCAACAACACAAGGCTGGCCATGATCAGCAACCGCTCAATGCCATACAGCACCATCATTCCCGTTCTCGGGTACAGCGACGTACCTCAGGCGGTTGAGTGGCTGACCCGTGTGTTCGGTCTTACCGAGCGCCTTCGTATCGCAGACCATCGAGTCCAGCTCAGCTTTGGCCCGGGTGATCTGGTAGTGACCCAATCGGCTACATCCGGAGCTTCGGACAGCCACTCGATCATGGTTCGCGTTGCGGACGTGGATACCCATTACTTGAGATCCAGGCAAGGCGGCGCTCAGATCTTTGGTGAGCCCGCGACATTCCCGTATGGCGAGCGCCAATATTCGGCCGCAGATCTTGGCGGCCATGTCTGGACGTTCTCCCAGTCCGTCGCCGATGTCGATCCAGGTAGCTGGGGCGGCATCCTGATCGATCGCGCAGTCAGCAATTCATGCAAACAGACGAGGTAGTGGTCTACCTGGATCTGACTTCATGTGTCTTCATGCGAAAGTGAGCGCCATGGCCAAGTATCTGATCTCGTTCCCCAGCGCGGCGATGGTCGTACCCGACGACGAGTGGGAGGCAGTAGGCCGCGATTCGCATGCCGTGATCGAAGAGGCGAAGGCCGCCGGCGTTTACGTGTTCGGTGGCGGTATCGACGAAGATACGCCGCCCGTGCTTGTCTCCGCCGACGGCACAGTCGCTGTGGGCGGCTACCCGTGGGCGCCTCCGCTCGATGGCGGCTTCACCGTGCTCGAACTGCCCTCGCGCGAGGAGGCCATCGCATGGGCCGCGCGCATCGCGAACGCCTGCCGCTGCAACCAGGAGCTTCGCGTCTTCCAGTTCGACCCGCAGTCCTGAGGACGGGAAGCGAAATGGAACAGCTGGGCGGAGTGCAGCCGATAAATCGTGGGGACATCTTCTGGGTTGCGGCGGACGAATCCATGGGTTCCATCCCAGGGTCGCCGCATCCGCACGTCATCGTCCACGATGACGTCTTCAACCATTCGCGGATCCCTACCGTTGTGGTCTGCTCGCTCAGTTCCAACCTCAGACGGGCGTCGGAACCAGGGGTTGTCCTCCTGGAGGCAGGAGAGGGCGGCTTGGAGCGACGGAGCGTCGTGATTGCCTCGCAGGTTTCAAGCATCGCCAAGGAGCAGCTGGGAGAGCGCATCGGCTCGCTCTCTGTGCAGCGGGTGGATCAGGTGATTGCGGCGCTGCGGTTTTTACAGGTGTCGCATTTCCGCGGTCGCTAGGTGACGGTTTGACCCAGATGCGGTGTCCTCGATCCCTCGGGAGGTGCTGCAATGAAAAGTCCAGCAATCCGGCCCTGGTTCAAGACTGTTACCTGCTGGCATCCATGGGCTCCCCCGGGACATTCACCCGTACCGTGACGTCGTGCATGGGCGGTCGTGCAGGCGGCGTGAGGGATAACGCCATGGATGCGGCATGGTTCATTGCGGACCCAATCGCCTGGCTTCCTGTCATGCCGCCGGAACGAAAGAACACGCTACATGCGCTGTTCTACACTCCGGATCTGGCCGGGGACCCGGGCTGCGGAGAGATGCCATGAACGACCAGTTCCAGCATGTCATGGTGCTGATCTCGATCATCATCGGCCTGGCGATCACCCACCTCCTGTCCGGCGTGGTGGATGCGGTTGATCGCGCCAACGACGAGGATGAACCGGAAATCTTCAGTGCGCTCGGTGCGCTCTGGGCAGTTACCGTGTTCCTGTGGATGGTCAATTTCTGGTGGTTCCAGTTCCGGCTGCTGTCCCTGGTCGACTCGTGGACGCTATGGCGCTACCTCTTCATCATCCTGTACTCGGTGGCGCTCTACATCCTGGCGGTCATCCTGGTCCCGCGCGACTGGAATGCGATCAGGCGATACCCCGAATACTTCATGCGCAACCGGCGCTGGTTCTTCGTCGCGTTGTTGCTGGCGGGCATCGCGGACGTAGCCGACGCATGGCTCAAGGGCGGCTGGGCGTACGTCGCCGGCATGGGGGCGTTCAACAACATCGTGGCCTTGGCGACGATTCCCGTGGTCGCGATCGGGATCGTGTCGAAGAAGGTCCGGACGCAGACGATCCTGGCGGCGATCTACTTCGTGCTGTTCCTCATCGCAGTCTTTGAGTACGCGCCGGTGCTGGTCGTGGCCTGACGACTGCGGATCACGGTTGGATGGCGGCATGTTTCCAATGGCGACTCGAAGCCTCCAGTGGCCCGAAGCCGCCTGCGCAAGCCGTGCTTCGGCGGTATAAGCTCGGCTCCGCATCGATCCGATGCTCGATAGCCGCTTTGGGAGGAATGCATGAACGCACCTGCCGTGAAACGTCCTGCCTGGTTCTGGATCGTGGCCGCGCTGGCGTTGTTGTGGAACATCATCGGCATCGCCATGGCCTGGATGCAGTACTCGATGACGCCCGAGCAGCTGGCGCAGTTGCCCGAGCCGCAGCGCATCCTGCACGAAGCGATGCCCGGCTGGCTGTGGGCCGTCGATTTCGTGGCCGTGATCGCGGGCACGCTGGGCTCGCTGCTGCTGCTGATGGGCAAGCGGCTCGCGTTGCCGATGTTCTGGATATCGCTGGTCGCGGTGGTGGTGCTGTTCGGCTACTGCCTGTTCCCGGGCGGCATGATCGAGGTGCTCGGTGCCGCACAGGCTCTGCCGATGCCGATCCTGGTTACCACAATCGCCGCGCTGCTGGTCTGGTTCGCGCGCAGGTCGATCGCGCGAGGCTGGATCGCCTAGGCCAGTTGCTGCCCGCCATCCTGGCTCGCCGCCAGGATGGCGGACGGTACGGTTACCGTGCGCCAGCCTTGGCTTCGGCGTAACGCGCGAAACTGTCGAGGATCGCCTGCCAGCCCTCCTGCTGGACTTCGGCGGGATTCTCGGACTCGGCGTCGAAAGCCACGCGAACGCGCACGCCTTCCGGCGCCTGCTCGAAGTTCACCGCGACTTCGCGGCCATCGCCCATGCGGTATTCGATCAGCTTCTGCGGCACGACGCGGGTGTACGTACCCTCGAAGTCGAAGCCCATGCTGCCGTCCTTCGCCTCCATGCGCGTATTGAACGTGCCGCCTTCGCGCAGGTCGACCTGGCTGCGCGGCGAGTGCCAATCGTCCGATGGTGAATTCCATTGCGTGATGTCATCCGGCGTGTTGTAGGCCGACCAGGCGGTCTTCAGGTCGGTGCGGGCCACGGCTTCTACGGTGATCTTCATTGGGTGTTCCTTATGAGTGGACAGGTGATGGCGCCGCTTCGCGCCTTCATGTGGACGACGAATGGAATGGCGTGAAATCGACAAGGCGGCGTTTCCAATTTTTCTATCTCATCGTCGCTGATTACGATTTCTTCTTGTCGGTCTTGATGTCGGCTTCCACCTGGATGCGCAGCGTGACATTCATGTCGACGCCCATCTCCTTGCCGACGTCCAGGCCGAACTGGCTGCGGTCGAACGTGGCGTGTGCGTCGGCGCCGCACCAGTCGCGCTTGTGGATCATGTGCGGCATGCATTTGAACCGATCGATCGTCAGCGTCAGCGGCCGGGTGACGCCGCGCAGCGTGAACTCGCCTTCGACCCTGGTCGGCGCCCCGTCGCGGAATGCGATCAACTTGCCGCGATAAGTAGCCTCCGGGTACTTGGCGGTGTCGAGGAACTGGTCGCCCACTGCCCATTCGTTGAGCGCGTCGTTGCCGAAGTCGATGCTGCGCGTGTCGATGGCGACGTCCACCTGGCCGGTACCGCGTTCGCGGTCGATCTGCACTTCGCCGCGGCTTTCGTTGAACTTGCCGCGCCACGTGGACATGCCGACGTGGTCGGTCTCGAAGCTGGGGTAGGTGTGCCCCGGATCGAGCACGTAGATCCTTTCCTCCGCCGAGGCGGCGCTGGCGGCGAGGACCAATGCAAGAAGGGCGTGTAAACGGGATAGGCGCATGGCGGTGACTCCGGGTCGGGATCTGAGGTGCTTGTCCTGGCGACGAAGCATGAGAGCTGGAATCGACATTTCCAGGCACCGGGTTGACCTCAAAAGCCCGGTTCCGCCGTTGCTTCGCAAAAGATCGGGAGGGGAAAGGCCATGGCGTCGACAGGAATGCAGGTCCGATCAGGGGTGTGGGGCACCGGCGCCTGGCCCTGGGTGCTGTTGTTGCTGTCGGTCGCGGTGCTGGGCTTCTGGGTGCCGTATTTCAGTCGTCTGACCAACGCACAGGGACTGGCGCACCTGCATGTGCTCGCGATGCTTGCCTGGCTCGGCATGCTGATCGCGCAGCCGATGCTGATTCGCGGTCGGCAACTGGTTTGGCATCGGCGCATCGGCAAGGTGTCTTACGCGGTGGTGCCGTTGCTGGTGATCAGTGCGCTGGCGCTTGCGCAGTTGCGTATCCGCGAGGCGTCGCCACAGGCGCTGCCGATACAGCAGTTCATCCTATACCTGGGCCTGTCGGCCTCGATGATGTTCGTGCTGATTTGGGGCCTGGGCATCCGGTACAGACGCAACGCAGCGCTGCATGCGCGCTTCATGGTGGGCACCATGCTGACGCTGATCGATCCGTCGCTGGTGCGGGTCATGATCTTCTGGGTGCCAGGCGTTCCGCCGCCGATGTACCAATGGATCACCTTCGGCCTGATCTACGCGATTCTGGCATTGCTGATCGCGCTGGATCGACGGGCGCCACGTGGGCGTCCGGTATTCCCGACGTTGCTTGGGCTTTTCGTCGTGCTGCACGCGTCGATCCTGCTGGTGCCCGGCACTGCGGCCTGGCAGCGGTTCGCCTCCTGGTATGCAGCGCTGTAATCAGCAGAAAGCCATAAGCCGGATCATTTCCGAGAACATGGTCGAAAGACACTGCATCGGCGGCAAGCGTGGTCCGGGCAAGGTCGATGGCCTTGCCCGGACCACGCGGGGTTGGATGCTTCCCCGGATGCGCTTTGCTTGCCCGGGCCCCGGTTTCCGGCGGTTGGGGGTCGATCCAACTCGCGAAACCCGGCGCTCAGTTGTCGGGAATTTCCGGCGTCACCACCAGGCCGAGCAGGTACAGCGAATCCTGCCAGCCCAGGTAGCAGCCCTCGACCGGGATCGCGTCCGGCAGGTTTTCCTGCGTGATATGCACTTCGGTGCCGCACGACACTTTCTTCAGCGTAATGGTGGTGACCATCTCGCCCGGCAGGTTCGGGTTGTCGAAGGCGTCGGTGTGGACGATCTTCTCGTTCGGCACGAGTTCCAGGTACTTGCCGCCGAAGCTGTGGCTGTTACCGGTGGAGAAGTTGGTGAAACTCATCTTGTACGTGCCGCCGACCTTGGCGTCGAGCTCGTGGACCGTGCAGGTGAAGCCGTTCGGCGGCAGCCATTTGCTCAGGGCCGCGGCGTCGAGAAAGGCTTTGTAGACCCGCTCGGGCGGTGCGGCGAAGACGCGGTGGAGACGGACGGTGTTCTTGGTCGTGGAAGTCATGGTGGTTTCCTGTTGTGGAGGAGTAGCCCTCATTGATGACGACGAACACGATCGGCGGAAATCGACAATGCCTGGGAAGCGATTTTTGATTGCCCGACCTTGGAACGGTGGTTATACGTAAAAGCTCGGGCTGAAGCCGCTCTTGCGAAGAGCGGATGCTACGGAAGGCCGGCTGAATACCCGGAAATTTCACATGTGGCGGGTGATGCGCGGAGCTTTGCCCCACTCATCGTTCGCGCCATCTTCGTAACGGATCGGCGCCGCTGCGAACTCTTCGTCGCTCACGTCGTCCAGGCAGGCGATGTTGACGCAATAAAAATCGCCGCCCATCACCGGTTCGCTGGCGCTGACGAACGCGTAGACGCCACAGGTCCTGCAGAAGGTGTGATCGATGGAGCCTTCGCCGAAATGGTAGTGGCTGAGGTTTTCGGCGCCTTGCAGCAGGCGGAACGCTTCGGACGGGATGTGGTTCTTCCACATGCGGGTCTTGCGACAGAACGAACAGTTGCAGCGCAGCGTCGAGGCATACCACGGGCCGGGCCGGATTTGCGGAGAGCGTTCGCCTTCCGGCGCGAGGTCGATATCACAGGAAAACCGCACTGCGCCGCAATGGCAACTTCCGTGGCGGGTCTGGATCATGGTGGCGACTCGTCGTGGCTGAGAAGGTCGAGCAGCGTACAACAGCATGGACATGCGAGGTCCAGCGCAGCCTCGGGGGCTTACCGAAGCCGATGCAGGCGCAGCGGTTTCGTTGGTTCCCGGGCGATGATGCCTTTGGCTTCGAGATCGAGCTGGACGGCTTTCAGCCACCATCCGGCGGTGGCGCCTTGCGGGAACAGCGCATCCGGCAGCAGCGGCAGCAGCCGCGTCTTGGTTTCGGCGACCGTGAAGCCCGGTGTGGCTTCCGGCAGTACGGCGAGCAGTGCCGTTTTCATGGCGTTGTATTTGTCCGCGTCGACGCGTTCGGTACGGCCGGGACTGTTCGGGTTCTCGATGTCTACTTTTGCCGCGGATTGCTTCGCCATGGCCGTCTTCTCCTGTTCGACATGCGTGTTCAAGCCGATCTTCCGTCGAATGCATGGATCGGCACCGACGCCAGGTCAAAGTCCTGCAGGCAGCGCAGGTTGACGTAAATAGATGCGTCGTCCGCATCGCCGCTCTCGCCGTAAGGATGGATGCCGCAGGTGCGGCAGAAGCGGTGACGGATCGCGTGCTTGTTGAACGTATAGGTGGCGGCGGCATCTTCGGCCGTGAGCAGGCGAAAGCGGTCGCGCGTGATGGCAGTCAGCACCGGCGCCTTGCGCGAACAGATCGAGCAGTTGCAGGTGATCGCGGCGTCGATGTCGCCTTCAAATTCGAAGGCGACGGCACCGCAGTGACAGCTTCCTTTGTGGATCATGGCCTGTTCCCGTGCGGCGCCGGATTGGCGCCTTTCATCGTGCGACGAACGGGGGTGGGGCGATTCGACAGTCGAGGGTTTGGTGTGGTCTGCAATGGATTAATTCAGGCTGGAATGCGGCTCTGGTCCCCGGCTTGACCAGCTTCCACTGTTAAAAGCCGGCTGGCTGTTCCACGGATGGCGCCCGTACTCACGGTGGCGGCACATCCCCCGCACGCTCGGCGATCGGTAGGGCATGGTGCACGAGCGACAGCAGCATCTTGCCGGGTTCCTCGATCATGACCTCATGCGCGGAGTGCTCGAACCAGACGAGCTTCTTTTCCGGCGCCTGCACCAGCCCGAACCATTCGGCCGCGGCGGTCGAGGAAACGTTGTAGTCGTGCCGGCCTAGAAAAAGAATCAGCGGGGTGTCGAGCCTGCGCACGTGCGACAGATCCAGGGTCAGCAAATCACCCAGCAACTTGTCCATCGAAAAGGCGTTCGCCTCCCAGACCTTCGCGAGATCGGCATCGGTGTATTCCGGTGACAGGCTCACCGCGGCTGCCTCGGCCTCGCCGCCAGTGCGGTTGTGGACCATGCCGCCATAGTGGTTGAGCCATTTCCGCTGTTTCAGCAGGGAGGACAGCGGCACCGCGCTGTCGCCCTGCGCGTAGGGCGCGATGGATTCGAGGTCGGCAATGGCTTCAGCGTTGCCGTCGCGTCGCGCCTGGTTCATCGTCCACGCCCAACCGCGGCGCTCGCTCTCGGGGACATTGGTGGCTTGCCCCATGCCGATATAGGCGTGCAGCCACTCCGGCCGGCGCCTGGCGAGTTCGATCCCCAGGTAGCTTCCCCAGGAATTGCCGAGCACGAAGATCCTGTCCTTGCCGAATTCCTTGCGCAACCAGGCAACCATCTCCTCCGTGTCGGCGATCATGCGTTCATGCGTCATGGTTGGCGCGATCACGGCAGGATCGTTCTCGGTGTAGGTCTTGCCCGCGCCACGCTGGTCCCATTGCACGACGGTGAAGTACTCCTCCCAACCGCGCTGGAAATACCAACTGGTCGGCATCGACACCCAGCCAGGCCCGCCGTGCAGCATCAGCAATATCGGATTGCGATCGTCGTTGCCGCGGATGGCGACCCATTGTTCGATGCCTCCGATGCGTACCTTCTCCACGCGCTCGACGCCGCGTTCGGTGACGATGCGGCGCAGGTCGGCGATGGTCCTGGTCGCTTCGGCACGGCTGTGCGGCCCGGGTGGTTCGGCGGCGCCGGCGGTTGCGGTCATGGTCATGGCCAAGAGGATCATGAGCGACGTGAAACGTCGCCAGGCCGCTGTTGCGTTCGGCATGCGTGGCTCCCGTACGATAGATTCGATCAAGGGATACGTGCAGGCGTCGGGCGGTTGCAGGGTTCCAGCATCGGGCGGGGCTTGGAGGTCCCGCGCCGGCGGGCCAGCCTCCTGACGCCTGGCGTGTCGATTTCGTCGATGCTGATACGTCGCCTTCCTGAGCCAGCGGGTACGCAACGTCGTGCTGGCGGAATGCCGACTTAATTCGAGCGCAGGGACACTTTAAAACATGACCAATGATCTCCAGCCCAATCCCGACGCCGCCGTAGCGCTGCCGCCGCCTCCGGCCGGCTCGACCTGGGCAGCCGTTCGCGACGCCATGCGCGGCACCAATGCGGACTACACCCGGATCCCGATGCGGCGTGCGGTATTCCTGCTCGCGGTACCGATGGTGCTGGAACTGGTGCTGGAGTCTACGTTCGCGGTGGTGGACATCTTCTTCGTCGCCAAGCTCGGCCCGTCAGCGGTCGCGACGGTGGGACTGACCGAGAGTTTCCTGTTCCTGCTGTACGCGATCGGCATGGGCTTGGCGATGGCGGTGACGGCGGTCGTCGCGCGGCGCATCGGCGAGGGCAAACGCGAAGAAGCCGCGGTGGCCGCGGTGCAGGCCATCCTGGCCGCGCTGCTGATATCCGTGCCGTTCGCCGTGCTCGGCATCGTCTACGCGAAGGACCTGCTGCAGCTGATGGGCGCGGATGCATGGAGCCTGCAGCACGGCTATCGCTACACGCAGTGGATGCTCGGTGCCAACGCGGTGATCATGCTGCTGTTCGTGATCAACGCGATCTTCCGCGGCGCGGGCGATGCCGCCATCGCGATGCGCGTGCTGTGGCTCGCCAATGGCCTGAACATCGTGCTGTGCCCGCTGCTGATCTTCGGTATCGGACCGTTTCCGGCGATGGGCATCGAGGGCGCCGCCATCGCCACCGTCATCGGCCGCGGCGTGGGCGTCCTTTACCAGTTGTGGGTCTTGTTCCGCGGCGGGCAGCACATCCGCGTGGCGTCGTCGCAACTGGCGTTGAACGGGCCGATCCTGTGGAACGTCCTTCGTACGTCGTTCGGCGGCATGGGCCAGATGGTCATCGGCATGACCTCGTGGATCTTCGTCATGCGCATCCTGGCCGGCATCGGCAGCGACGCGGTGGCCGGCGCGACCATCGCATTGCGCCTGCTGATGTTCACGCTGATGCCCGCCTGGGGGATGTCGAACGCGGCGGCGACGCTGGTGGGGCAGAACCTGGGCGCCGGGCAGCCGGAGCGTGCGGAAGCGTCGGTGTGGCACATCGGCTGGTACAACATGGGGTTCACGCTGCTCGTGTCGGTGCTGTTCTTCTTCTTCAACCATGAGTTGATGGCCATCTTCACCGACGATGCGTCGGTGATCGCGATCGGCGCGGAGTGGCTGCGGATCCTGTCGTACTCGTTCTTCGTCTATGGCTGGTGGATGGTCGCGGTGCAGGCGTTCAACGGTGCCGGCGACACGGTCACGCCAACGAAGATCAACCTGGTGTTCTTCTGGCTGATCCAGATTCCATTGTCGTATGCCCTGGCGATTTCGCTGGGCTGGCAGCAGACCGGCGTGTTCTGGGCGGTGTTCTTTTCCGAGACGTCGGTCGGCCTGTTCACGCTGTGGCTGTTCAGCCGCGGCAAGTGGAAGGCTGCGAAGGTGTAGACGAGGTCGTGGAGCCGGGCCGGCTTTCTGCTGGCCCGGTTCATTGCCGCTCGGGCGTCGGTTTCAAAAAGATGGACGTGCGCCTGGGTCCTCGGTACGCCTTCCGCAACGGATGGTGGTAGTCATCTTGCCGCACAGGTTGCGAGTCCTCGAAGCGGTCGCCGTAGCGGATGCGTTCGTCCGGCGCGAGTCCCGTATTGCCCGAAGGATGAGGTGCGGGCTCACCAGTCCGTCGGCGCATAATCCTTCAGGAACTGCCCCCACACGTGCTCGCCGGTGTTGAAGCCGTGGATGATCGGGTCGACGATGCGCGCGGCGCCGTCGACGATGTCCAGCGGCGGATGAAAGCGCTCTTCGACGACCTTGCGCGCCGCGATCTCGACCGGATCCTCGTCGGTCACCCAGCCGGTGTCGACGCTGTTCATGTGGATACCGTCGCCGTGGTAGTCGGCGGCGGAGGTGCGCGTCATCATGTTGAGCGCTGCCTTGGCCATGTTGGTGTGCGGGTGCCTGGTGGTCTTGAAGTTGCGATAGAACTGGCCCTCGACCGCTGACACGTTGACGATGTGCTTGTCGCGTTCCGGCGTGCGCAGCATCAGCGGTTTCAGACGCGCGTTGATGATGAACGGCGCGATGGCGTTGACCAGCTGCGTTTCCAGCAGTTCCACCGACGGCACTTCGGCCATCAGCAGGCGCCACGAGTTGCGCCCGCGCAGATCGACCTGCTGCAGGTCCTGGTCGAGCCGGCCTTCCGGGAACAGGTGCTTCTGCCCGAGCAGTTCGTCGGCCAGCAGCGGTACCTGCGACAGTTCGGCGGCGCGGGTGAGTCCGGCGGTGGAAACATCGTTGCCGACATGCAGCGCCGTGCCGATTGCCGCCGGCAGCAGGTCGTGGCTGCGCAGGCCTTCGTAGTTGCCGATCAGCTTGCGTACGACTTCCGGCATGTCGTGCAGCGCGGCCGTCTCGCCGGCCATCATGTGCGCATAGAACTCCGGCGGGCGGCGCACGGTCTGGCAGGCGTTGTTGATGATGAAATCCAGCCGTTCCTGCGTGGCCAGCAAGCGGGTGCAGAACGCTTCCACGCTCGGCGTGTGGCGCAGGTCGAGGCCGAAGACCTCGAGGCGGTGACCCCAATCGGCGAAGTCCGGTTCCTGCGCATAGCGCGCCGCCGAATCGCGCGGGAAGCGCGTGGTGACGATCAGTTGCGCACCGGCGCGCAGCAGCTTGAGGCCGGCCTGGTAGCCGATCTTGACGCGCCCGCCGGTGAGCAGCGCCACGCGTCCGCGCAGGTCGGCCGTTTCGGTGCGCTTGAAATGGTTGAGTTCGGCGCAGGCGGGACAGAGCTGGTCGTAGAAGTGATGCACCTGCGTGTACTTCTGCTTGCACACGTAGCAGTGCAGCAGTTCGGACGACTCGTGGAAAGCGACGGTAGCAGAAGCGTCGTTCGCGGGATCATGCTGACCCGGCGGCTGCGGTGGGAAGTAATTGGGCGTGGAGAACACCGGCTTGCGACGCAACGTGCGGATGCCGGTCTGGTCGAGCAGCGCCTCGGTCCTGCGCACTTTTTCCTGGTGGCGTTCGCGCGCCTGCGCCTTGAGCTTGTGCCGGCGCGCGCGCGGCTCCGGGTGGAATACTTTCGCCACGGCCTGGTGCAGGCGCCGGCGGTCGTCCGCCGGCAGCGCGTCGAGCAGCGTGCGGTCGGCATCGATGGCTTCGAGCAGTTCCAGCGCGATGCGAACGCGTTCAGGCAGGGTGGCGGCTTCGTCGGCGTCGGGTTGCGGTGTGGCGATGGCGTTCAAGGCAGGTCTCATGTTGCGCGGGCCACGGCGAGGTGGCGCTCGAAGCGGTGCGTGAGCGTAGTGGCCGGAGGCCGTGGTGCTTTCACGGGGACGGTATTATCTGCCAGCTCGTGCGCGGGCGCTGGTTGCAATGGCGCCGGATGCGCACAGGACTGGCCACGGCCGTCCCGCGATCCGTTGGAAGTGAAGAAGATGGTTGACTCCGAACTCGACAATCCCATCTGGGCCTCCCTGTGCAGCCGGCACCGCGACATCGCGCAATGCGCCGGCGATACGGTGCGCTATCCGCCGGAATTCGGGCCTTTTCTTGGCGTGGCGGGTACGCACGCTGATGTGTCCGAGGCGATCGAGGCGCTGCTCGCGCCCGGCGAGAGCGTGTACCTGCTGGGCGTGGCGCCGGACTCAGCGGCCGGATGGCACCTCGAGGCCTTCCGGCCACTGGCGCAGATGATCTGCACGGCGCCGCTGCCGGTGGTGGAAGGGCCGGAGATCATCGAGCTGTCCGCTGCGCATCGCGACGACGTGCTGGCGTTGACGGCGCTGGTCTACCCGCATTACTTCCGCAGCCGCACGATGGAACTGGGCCGCTATTTCGGCATCTACCAGGACGGCCGGCTGGCGGCGATGATCGGCGAGCGGCTGGGCACGGACGCCTCGCAGGAAATCAGCGCGATCTGCACGCATCCGGATTTCAATGGCCGCGGCTACGCCCGACGCCTGACGACGATGCTGACGAACGACACGCTCGTGCGTCGTCGTACTCCGTTCCTGCACGTGAGCCACGAAAACCCGCGCGCGAAGCGGCTGTACGAACAGCTCGGCTACCGGCATCGCCGCGACATCGGCTTCTGGTCGCTGCGCCGCCGCTGAAACCCGTTCGGCTGCAGGCGAGCACAATGATCCCGGTCCGTCATTTGCTGTGGCTGTCGCTGCGCACGTCGTCGCCGAACGAGCGGCCACTGGCATCGCGATCGCCGGGCTGGTCGTCCAGTTCCTCGTCCAGGAGATTCCCCTGGTCGTCGACACCGATGTTGTCGATGGCCGATATCGAGCGTGGGTCCTTCAGCGGTGGGCCGTCGGTTTCCGGAAGATTGGCGCTGCCGTCGCCAACGCGGGCTTCATCCTCGGGCGGATTGGGGCGGGTGGGGTTCGCCTTGCTCATCGCACTGCTCCGTCGTGATCCGCACCGGTTACACGCGCGCGGGATTCCACTTTGGCGCCGCGGACGTTAGTGGGACGACAAGGGCGCATGACGGTGGATGCTCGAAATCCATGCGGGGCAGGGACGGTACGCGTTGTATCCAGGAATCCGGCGCCCGCCGCTTGCGCGGGTTCATCGCAGGTTTGGCGCCTCGGCGGCGTTGCGGCCTAGACTAGTGACCTGCGTCGCATGACCATTCCGACGGCGCTTCCCCTTTTTCGATGTTGGCGATGCTGGTATCACGCATGTTCAAGCTCTGGCTGCCGATTGCGCTGTGCACGGCGCTGTCGGCCTGCAATCCGAAGCCCCCGGTCGAGGAGGCGGCCCGGACATCCGGCCAGGCCGCCACGCGCGAAGACGACAGCGGCGCACTTGGCGGCGCGGTGGTCGAGAAGATGCCGGACAAGCGCGTGGCCCAGCGGCAGGTGGCAGCGCCACGCGAGACGGACTGGACGCCGATGGCGCTGACCTCCGGCGAGGCATCGATCAGCTGCGATTCCGACTACGCCGAGCGTGGCGATGGCGAGCCTTTGCAGTCGCTCGGCTTCTCCAGCGTGCGCGATGCGCTGGCGGCATGCCAGGAGCGCGGCCTGGTGCGTCTGCGTTACCAGGGCAAGATCTCCGCCGAGTTCACCGCGCTGGTCGAGCGCACCGCCGAAGTCGCCCGCAACCTGGGCATCGACAAGCGCATCCTGGACATCGACTCCAGCGGCGGCCTGATCGAGGACGCGATCCGCGCCGGCGACGTCATCGCCGAATCGGACTGGACGATCTGGGTGCGCGAGGGCGCGATCTGCCACAGCGCCTGCGTGCTGGTGGTGGCTGCCGGCGACATGCGTCTGATCGCCGGCAAGGTTGGCGTCCACCGCATGGTTCGGGTCGGCTCTGAGGCGACTTCGCGCGCGGAATTGAGCCGTGAACTGCGTGAGGTCCACGCTCAGATGAAGGAATACCTGGAACGCAACGGCGCGTCCGCAGCCGTCGCCGACCTGATGATGACCGTGCCCAACCGCAGCCTGCGGATCCTCACCGCCGATGAACTCACCGAGTTCGGCCTGGAAGGCACCAACGCCGCCGAGGACGATCTGGAACGCATCGTGCTGGCGCGCAAGTGCGGCGAGGGGTTCGTGCGGCGCAAGGACGACTTCGCGCGCGCATTCGACAGCGAATGCATGGCGATGGGCGAGGAAGTGGAGGCGATGAACGCCTGCGGGCTCGAGCTCAGGCAGCGCTTCGATTTCCCGGATCGCAGGTGCCCTGCGGAAAGTCCCTTGTCCGAGCACGACGGCCGCTCGATGTAGGGCCTGAAGCGTTCAGCTTCGCCATGGTTGACGGGAATCGCGGACGCCGTGGCATGATTCCTCCTGGTTTTCGAGGGGGAGTTCGCGTGGATCCCATCAGTCTTGAAGAGCTGGCCTTGCTCGACGTGCTGGACCGGATCGATCAGATGCTCGAATTCGGACGCAACTCGATCGACCTGCAGCAACGCCTGATCGACAATGGCCTGGTCGTGGTCGAAGAAGGCGCGTTCCGGCTCAGCGATGCCGGCATCGAACGCTGCAAATCCCTGCACCATCGCGTCGTCGCGGATACAGAGGCTGCGGCCCTGCTGGCGGCGCAGGGCAACGATGACGTGCGGCCGGAAGCCGATGCTGCCTGAGAATCGCAGGTAGCGATCGCGCTATCTTCGTCGGTTTCAGTACAGCGCCAGTGGAATGGCGCGAGCATTCTCTTCGCGATATTTCTTGCGTTCGTCCCGGCAGTAGGCGCTGCCCATCGCGAACTTGCGGCAGATGCCGGGGCGCTGGTCGTAGATGGTGCAGCGCAGGTGGAGCGGATCGACCGCCACGCACCAGCCTTCCTCGCCGCGTGCCATCACGCTCAGCCCCTGCGAGGTGCGATCGACCAGGTGTTCGGGCACGTTGTCTTCCGGCATCACCACGACCGTGAGGCGGCAGCAGACGGCATCGCAGCGACTGCAGGACACGCTCGTGTCGATGCGTCGATCGTCCTCGGTCGGATCGATCGCGGCGCGGGCCTGTTCCATCACCGCGGCGGGCAGGGCGCTCATCGCCGGTAGCTCAGCAGGCGGCCACGGAATGGCGGCACTTCGTCCGCCTCGAAACGGCAGCGTTGTTCGAGGACGCGATAGCCCTGCGTGGCCAGCGCATGCGACAGCGCATTGCCGTTGCCGCGTCCGGCATCGCTGATCACCACTTCGCAGTCGTTGCGCGCATGGCGCAGCACAACGGACGCGAGCAGTTCGGCGTGACCGCGTTCGTACAGCACGTCGCTGCCGATGATCAGGTCGAAATGCCCGAGCGTGGCATCCGTTTCCGACCAGGGCAGGTGGCGATAGGCGAGGGTGGGCAATCCGTTCAATGTGGCGTTGTAGGCGAGGAAGGATTCGGCCAGCGGGTGGTGATCGCTGGCGGTGATGTCGGCGCATCGGCGTTGCAGTACCAGGCTCGACAGGCCCAGGCCGCAGCCGATTTCGAGGATGCGCTTGCCCTGGACGTCGTGCACGCACATCGCTTCGGCCAGTACGCGGCCAGACGGCCAGACATGTCCGAACAGGCTCCACAACGCCGACGAAATGCCGGCGCGTTCGGCATCGCCATGCGGATCGGCGTACTGCTGCAGGTCGCGCAGGGCGCGGATGCGATAGTCGTGGTCGCCAAGTCGCAGCGTGAACTGTCGGGTGGAGTAGCCCGGCATGCGCGCTCCGTGCGAGCGTCACCGTGTTGCGATGGCGCGTGGTGGAGCAAGGCGGCGACGGAAAACCGGCGGGCGAATGCATACGATGAAGCACGTCTGCCCCTGCATCGTACGCCGATTCGTCCTGGATTGGAGATTAAGGTCGTAAAAGCCTGTAATTCATGGTTGCGGGCCGTCGCATATGGCCTGATACCGGCTTTTAGCGCGGAATAGGCGCATACTCGTGGTTTGATGCTTGGGATCACGCACATGCACGATCACGTGGCGCTGTTCAAGTTCAACCTGAGCAGCGGCCAGAGCATCGGTCCGGACGCATTGCGCTCGCTGTGGTCACGCGCGTGCGAATCGGCGGACATCAGCGTCAGTCGGCAGACCTATCGCAATGGCGCCGGCACGAAGAACACCTACCTGCTGCACGCGTCGCCGCGGCTGAAGGACCTTCCGCTGGTCGAAACGCGGCTGCGCCTGCTGATGAACGAATCCAAGCTGCTCGGAACACTGACGGCAGTCCACCACTGATGGTCGCAGCGTTGCGGCCGCAAGCATGCGATGAGGTTGCCGATGGGTTATGACATAGGGATTGGTTTGTGCGCGGGCATCGACGGCGCCAATGTCGTCGTCAAGCTGGACAGCGCAGTGGTCAGCAAGTTGATCCCGAAGCAGCCGTGGCGGAAATCCGGCACCAGCCTGCTGCAGTTCAAGAGCGACCTGTGCAGCGCACGACGTCCGCCGGAAGTGGGCAGCGAGGTCTATCTCGACAGCGCGGCGCTGACCAAGAACGCGCCGGCATCGCTCGACCTGGCCGGCAACGGCTCATCGATGCGCGTCGACCTGCGCGCGTTGCTGAGCAACCTGGATCCGCAACCGGCGCCGGTGGCCGCGGCCAAGGGGCGTTCGAGCCGCTGGTGAGCTTGCGTTGAGGTCGATGCCGGAATGACCGGCGCGGCGTCGTTCAACGGCCACCACCGCCGCCACCGCCGCCGCCGCCGCCGGAAGAACCACCGCCGCCGGATCCGGAAGAACTTCCCGGAGGCGATGACGACGAGGCGATCTGCGAACTCAGGCTGTTGCCGACCGCGTTGGCCAGGCTGCCCAGGTTGTCGACGCCGGCACCGTGGTACCAGCTGATCGCGGCCGTGGTCGCTGCGGCCGCCGTGGCGCCGACGGCCAGGGTGAATTTCCGTGTCCACGCATCCTCGACCTCCAGCGCCACCGCATACGGCAGCAGTCTTTCGTAGCGCCCGGCGTCGAGCACCGGCGGCGCGTCGGGACCGGGCAGGCTCGCCAGTTCGTCGCGTTCGGCGACACCCAGGTACAGCTTGAGGCCCTCGATCTCGTCCATCAGCGCGCGCCCGGCCGCTGTCGGCGCCTTCACCAGTACCGAGAAGAAGCCCAGCACTACCAGCATGGCGATCACGACGGCGACGATCAGCAAGGTGCCGGTGCCACCGCCGACCAGGAAGGCCAGCGCTGCGCTGACCAGGGCGATCGCGAACGCGATGCCGATGCTGCCGCCATTGAGCTTGAAGAACGCCGGTTGGTAATGCGCGGCGAGCACGTTGTCGTGTGCGTTGCGCGCACCGGAAACTATCCTGGCGTTGGTATTGCGCAGTTCGAGCGTGGGGCCGTCCGCGAACAGTTTTTCCAGCAGCACCCGCTGCGGATCCGACAAGGAGTCAGCGCCACGGCCTTCGATGCGCTGCAGCTGCCAGTCGTCGCTGAGGAAACCCTTGTCGCGGTGGATGCGCAGCTGGCCATCGACCGCCATCGCCAGCAGGTCGGCGGAGAAGCAGCGCGGGTCGTATGTCATTTTGCGCGCATAACGCAGGCCCGCGGGAGAATGGCCGGACGGCGGTTCGTAGCGGGCGATGATCACGCCGGGCTTCGGATCGCGCCCGATCTTTCGCCAGCGGCGCACGCAGAACACCAGCAGAACCGCCAGGCCGGTGAGTGCAACGAGCACGCCGCGGTTGTCCTGCAGCAACCACAGGCCGCGCTGCGCCAGGCTCGGACGCGGGATCAGGCCCTTGGGAAACGACAGCACGATGGTGAAGCCTTCCTGCGGCGCCAAGGGTTGCGTCAGTTGCCAGCGCGCGGTGCCGGGCGAAGGAATGGTGGCGACGAATGCGTCGCCCTGCATGCCCTGCGCGCCGGTATAGCCCTCGGCTTGCAGCCGGTCCACGGGTACCGGTTGTGGCAGGCGCACTTCGACGCTGGCGCGATCGATCGGAAACGCCCAGCCGGTACCGATCGCATTCCAGTACAACTCGTCGTGATCGGGAAAGAAGCCGAGCTGGCGCGTAGTGCGGTAACGCAGCGTGTAGGTGAATTGCGCCGGCACCGGCAGCAGATCGTCATTGCCGGTGTTGATGCGCACGCCATTGCCTTTGTTCTCGGTGAACCAGGGCTCGGTCTTGCCGTCGCGCAGCACTTCGACCACTTCGAAGCCGACCACTACGCGATTGCCGTGGCGATCCTTGTAGCGGGTCGGATAGTCGCGGTAGATGCCACGTCGGATCTGGTCGCCTTCGGCGCGCACGGTGATGTGTTCGGTCACGTCCAGGCTGCCATCAGTGAGGACGTCGACCCGGCTGTCGTAGGACAGGATGCGTTCGTCCGCCATGGCCGGCAAGACCAGCAACAGGCACAGCAGCGCGGCCACAAGGCGGCTCATCGTGGCAGCTCCACTTTCACCGCCACGCGCGGTTCTTCGCCGGCCTGGAAGAATTCGACGGGAGCGAAACCCAAGGTGCGCGCGATGACCACGTCCGGCACGCGCTGGCTGCCGTCGCGGTAATCGCGTACGGCGCCGTTATAGAAGCGGCGCGCGTATTGCAGTTGTTCCTCGATCTCGACCAGGTCGCGTTGCAGGCGCGCGAAATTCTCGTTGGCCTTCAGGTCCGGATAGGCTTCCTTCAATGCCAGCAGGCGACCCAATGCCTGCTCCAGCGATGCTTCCACCTCGCCGAGCCTGGCCGGCCCGTGCGAGGACAAGGCCTGCCCACGCAGTTCGGTGACGGTCTGCAACAGCGCGTTCTCATGGCTGGCGTAGGCCTGGACAGCTGCGACCAGCGATGGCACCAGGTCGTGGCGTCGGGTCAACTGCACGTCGATGTCGGCCCATGCGGTGCGCACCTGGTTGCGCAACCGCACCAGCCGGTTGAAGCTGAAGATGGCCCAGAGCGCGAGCAGCGCGATCGCCACACCGGCGAGGATCAATGTCATCGTGTTCCGCTTCCCCAGATGGAATGAAAGACGCCCGCCAGGATCAACGCAAGGGCGCCGCGGTTCAGGCCGCGGCGATCACGTCGATGTCGTTGTCGTCCAGCGTGACGCGCTGGCCCGCACGGATCTTGCAGGTCTTGCGCAGCTCGACCTTGCCGTCGACCGACACCGCGCCACTGGCGACCAGCGCCTTGCCGGCGCCACCGCTGTCGCACAGGCCGACCAGCTTCAGCAGCTGGTTGAGTTCGACGTATTCGTGTTCGAGCGTGAACTGGATGCGTGGCATGGCGATGGCGTCGAGAAGTTCCGCGAAGGGTCGCAGCCGCGCCGGTGCGGTGCAAGTGTGCCTGCGGCGCTTGGCCGAGGTCCCGGGGACAGGCACTCTCCGGGTGCGCCGGTGGGCAAGGTCCACGTGTTCGGCCGGGTGCGCTTTTCAGTGCCTGTCGAGGCCTTGCCGGGATGGCGCAGAGCGCGGTTTTTTTGTCGTAGACTGCCTGCCCCCCTGCGTATATTTCCCCTGCAAAGGTAGACAAGATGAAGAATCGCAAATTGCTTCTGGCCGCGGCCTTGTTGGCCTGCGCCGGAACCGCTTCCGCCCAGCAGGCTCAGCCGGCACGCGCTCCGGCGGCGACGGCGCGTCCTGCACAGCCGGCCCAGCAGGCGCCGGCGCTTACGCCGCAGCAGCGCGCGGCGTTGGCCAAGCAGGATGCCGACACCACGAAGGCAGCCGCCCAGGTCATCCAGATGGTCGATGCCAATCGCATCGGCGAAGTGTGGGACGGGGCTTCGGCCACCATGAAGAAACTGGTGAGCAAGGACGAGTTCATCAAGCAGGTCACGATCGATCGCAACCGGCTGGGCGCGCCGGCGTCGCGCGGCCAGGCGGTGGTGAGCCGTTCGCAGTTCGAGGCGGGCGGCCAGGTGCCGGCCGGGCTGTACATCAACGTCGGTTTCCCGACCAAGTTCGCCAAGACCGCACAGCCCGTGCGCGAACTGGTGTCGTTCCGCCTCGACGAGGACAAGGTCTGGCGCGTGTCGGGTTACAGCCTGCGCTGAGCGGCGGCACGAACCTGAAAGAAAAAGAGCCGGCACAGCCGGCTCTTTTTTTAGGCGCTGCAGCCGCTCATTCCTTCTCGAAGCGCGCGATCTCGTCGAGGATCCGCTGGCTGCGGCGGATGCCGTCGGCGCCGTCGGCGATGCAGCCATCTTCGCGTGTGGACCGTTGCGCCGCCGGTGTCCGCTGCTTCCACAGCTGGAACCCCCAGGTGCCGAGCAGGCCAGCCACGCTGATGGCGAGGCTGATCCAGATCCAGTCCGGCGTGGCCGCCTGCGAATCGACCTCACCCAGTCCGGCGAAGGCGACGACCACCGGCACCCACATGATCCACCACGGCAGGCCGCAGGCCTTGGCGTTGAGGTCGTAGAAGCGCAGCAGCCGCGCCATCTGCTTCTGGATCTTCAGCACCGGCGCGGAGTAATCGATGCTGCCCATCAGGCCGAGGGTGATGCCGGCGGCGGCCGTGGTGAGGACGCCGAAGGCATGGACCAGGACACCGGCGACAAGCAGGCCGGCAACGTCGGTGTTGCGGGTCCAGCAGGCGACGCCGAGCAGGATCAGGCCGATCCCCAGCCCCATCTGCAGCAGCTGTCCCCACAACAGCGGGCGCAGACTGGAACGCGCCTTGTCGAGCTTGTTGTCCTTGAACAGCTGCAGGTTGATGGCGTTGTGCTGCTGCAGCCGGTGGTCCAGCGTCTGCCAGGCGGCCTTCAGTTCGTCGAGTTCCATGATGTTTTCCATAGTCTGTCGTTCGGTCAGATTTCGGAGCGGATGCGCTGCTTGAGGCGGCTGATCTTGGTCGCCACGTTGGTTTCGCTGATGCCGAGGATGTCGGCGATCTCGCGATAGCTGTGGTCTTCCAGGTACAGCAGCAGCAACGCGCGGTTGAGCTTGTCCAGTTGCGCGATGAAACGGTGCAGGGCGCGTACGCGCTGTCCGGATTCGTGATCGCTGCCGCGTTCGTCGGCAAGATCGTGCAGCGTCTCGTCCAGCGGTACGGAGTGACGGTCGTGGTGGACGCTGCTGCGCACCTGCGAGATCGCCACGTTCAGCGCGATCCGGTACATCCAGGTCGTGAACGGACGCACCGGGTCGTATTGCGGATAGGCACGCCACAACTGCGTGGCGATCTCCTGCGCCAGTTCATCGCGGTCCGCCGGATGCCAGGCGTAGGTGTTGACCACCTTGAACACGATCCGGCGATGGCGTTCCAGCAATTCGCCGAAGACCTGTCGTGCATCCGCAGTCATGGTGGCCATCTGTTCCATCGTGGATCCGGTTCCGTGGGCGATTGTGCTCGTCGGGACCATGATTCGCACGATCGCGGAAATCATCACAGCCGACGGCGGTTTTCGTTCTTTTAAGGCGGAAAGGCGTGCGAAAGCGCACAATGGGCTGCCCTGCAAGGCCGCTGCCGCCATGACCGACGAACCCACCCCGACGCTGCTTTTTGCCGATCTCGGCCTGTCCGGCCCGGTCATGGCAGCCGTGAAGTCGGTCGGCTACGAGTCGCCGTCGCCGATCCAGGCCGCGACCATACCGGCGCTGCTGCAGGGCCGCGACGTGCTGGGCCAGGCGCAGACCGGCACCGGCAAGACCGCGGCGTTCGCGCTGCCGATCCTGTCCAGGCTCGACCTGTCACGGAAGAAGCCGCAGGCACTGGTGCTGGCGCCGACGCGCGAACTGGCGATCCAAGTGGCCGAGGCTTTCCAGCGCTATGCCGCGCAGATCCCCGGTTTCCACGTGCTGCCGATCTATGGCGGCCAGAGCTACGGCCCGCAGTTGAGCGCGCTGAATCGCGGCGTGCACGTCGTGGTCGGCACGCCGGGGCGGGTGATCGACCACCTCAACCGCGGTTCGCTGGATCTGTCGCAGCTCGTCTGGCTGGTGCTGGACGAGGCCGATGAAATGCTGCGCATGGGTTTCATCGACGATGTCGAAACGGTGCTGAAGAAGACGCCGGAGTCGCGCCAGGTGGCGTTGTTCTCGGCGACCATGCCGGTGCAGATCCGGCGCATCGCGCAGACCTACCTGCGCGATCCGGCGGAAGTCACCATCACCTCCAAGACCACCACCGCCACCAACATCCGCCAGCGCTACTGGTTCGTCAGCGGGCTGCACAAGCTCGACGCGCTGACCCGCATCCTGGAGGCGGAACCGTTCGACGCGATGATCGTGTTCGCGCGCACCAAGTCCGGCACCGAGGAACTCGCCGAGAAGCTGCAGGCGCGGGGGCTGGCCGCCGCGGCGATCAACGGCGACATCCAGCAGGCGCAGCGCGAGCGCACCATCCAGCAGCTCAAGGATGGCCAGCTCGATATCCTGGTCGCCACCGACGTGGCCGCGCGCGGACTCGACGTCGAGCGGGTCAGCCACGTGCTGAACTACGACATTCCGTACGACACCGAAAGCTACGTCCACCGCATCGGCCGCACCGGCCGGGCCGGGCGCAGCGGCGAGGCGATCCTGTTCGTGACGCCGCGCGAAAAGGGCATGCTGCGCGCGATCGAGCGCGCCACGCGGCAGCCGATCCTGGAGATGCAGCTGCCCAGCGTCGAAGCGGTCAACGACAAGCGGGTCAACAAGTTCCTGGGTCGCATCACCGACACGCTGGCGGCCGGCGATTTCGATCTTTACCGCGACCTGGTGCAGCGTTACGAGAACGAGCACAACGTGCCGGCGGTGGAGATTGCCGCCGCACTGGCCAAGCTGCTGCAGGGCAAGACGCCGTTGCTGCTGGCGCCGGAACGTGCGCGCGAGCCACGTGAGAGTTTCGAGCGACCGGTGCGCGCCGAGCGGCCGGCACGTGGCGAACGTTTCGAACGCGGCGAGCGTCCCGCGCGCGAACCGCAGGCGCCACACGCGGAGCGGCCGCGCTTCGACAAGCCGCCGCGCGGCGCGCCGGAACCGGGCATGGAAACCTTCCGCATCGAAGTCGGCCATGCGCATGGCGTGAAGCCGGGCAACATCGTCGGCGCGATCGCCAACGAGGCGGAGTTGGACGCGAAGTTCATCGGCCGTATCGACATCCACGACGACTATTCGGTGCTCGATCTGCCCGAGGGTATGCCGCGCGACCTGCTGATGATGCTGAAGAAGGTGCGCGTGGCTGGCCAGCCGCTGCGCATCCATCGGCTTGGCGATCCCGACGATGGTCCCTCGCCGCCAGGCAAGTCGTTTCCGCCCAGGCAGCCGCATCGCAAAGGGCCCGGATCGGCCGCGCCGCGTACGTTCAAGCCCAAGCCGAAAACCAAGCGCTGAAGATCGCACTCGCTTTCGCCCAGCTATCAGGGGAATCGCCAACGCATGAAAACGCTCGTGCTGACCTTGCTCCTTCTTGCCAGCGCGCCTGCGCTGGCCGCCGAGCCGCTGCAGGCATGCGCCATTCCGCAATGGCGCCACCTCTACACCAGCGATCCGCAGGGCCAGGATGCCGGCGGGAGCCGCCAGCATCTGCTGGATGCCTTGCGTCGCGGCAGTCCGCTGCGCGTGGGTTGGGGCGAGGCGGACGCCGACGGCAAGTGGGCGGTGGAAGAATTCGCCGATGCCGGGTTCACCAATCTGATGAACGGCCGCGATGTCGTCGCGCAGCTCGACAGCGCGATGATCCAGACCGATTACACCGATGCGACCAAAGCCGGCCTACGCGATCCGGCGCTGCGCTGGCATGCGCTCGCATCGACGGACGGGCGCCTGGAAGCGCTGATGGTGGAAGTCGCCACGGGCAAGGTGACGCGCAAGCTGGTGCAGCGCACGCATTTCCACTGGTATGCGTTCGCACCGGATCCTGCCTGCGATGCGAGGCCGGCGATCAACAGCGCGCCGCGCGGACGCATGAACGAATTGATTTTCGACAGCCGCAAAGCCGAACCTGCTTCTGCACCTGCACCTGTAAAGCCAGCGAAGTAACGCCTTTCAAGCCGTCATTCCCGCTTTCGCGAGATGACGGCTGCAAGCAGAGCCAATAATCCTCAGCGCACGCTGACCGCGATCGGCTCAGGCCGATATAGCTTGGGAAACTGCTGCTTCAACGCCACCACTTTTGGCGCATCGTTATGGACGATGTACGGATCGTTCGGATGCAGCCGCGCGTAATCCTGGTGATAGGCCTCGGCCGGATGGAACTTCTGCAGCGGCACCAGCTGGGTGACGATCGGCGACGGAAACGCCTTCGCCGCATCGAGTTGTGCCACGTAGGCCTGCGCGATCCGCTTCTGCTGCGCATCGCCGTAGAAGATCGCTGACCGATACTGCCTGCCGCGATCCGGACCCTGCCGGTTCAATTGAGTCGGATCGTGCGCGACCGAAAAAAACACCTTCAGCAACTGGCCATAGCTGATCTGCGAAGGGTCATAGACTACCTTGACGACCTCCGCATGGTCGCTGCGACCGCGGCTGACGGCATGGTAATTGGCATCGTCCGCGTCGCCGCCGGCGTAACCGGACGAAACCTGTCGTACGCCTTTTACGTGTTCGAACACCGCTTCGACGCCCCAGAAACAGCCGCCGGCAAGTACCGCCGTCGCGCTGTCACTGGTGGAGAATGGCGGGTCGATCTCAGGATCCGGCAACGCCACCGGCTTGCTGCTGGCGATGCCGGCATTGCAGGCCAGCAATGCGGTGCAGACGGCGGCAGCCAGCAGTGCGCGGAGGGAGCAGCGGGCAAGAGTGCGGATGTCCATTGGGGGCTCCAGTGGCGGCGGGTGCTCAGGTGGCCCTGGCAAACCTGAGCGCGACCGAATTCATGCAATAGCGCAGGCCGGTGGGTTTCGGGCCATCGTCGAAGACATGGCCCAGGTGCGCATCGCAGCGAGCGCAGGAAACGCCGGTGCGGACCATGCCGAACGTGCGGTCCTCGTGTTCGTGGACGTTCCCGCGCGCGATCGGTTGCCAGAAGCTCGGCCAGCCGGTGCCGGATTCGAACTTGGTGGCCGAATCGAACAGCGCGGTATCGCAGCAGATGCAGCGGAACACGCCCTTGTCGTGCACGTCCAGCAGCGCGCCGGAGTAGGCGCGCTCGGTGCCGGCGCGGCGAGTGACGTTGAACGCGGCGGGCGAGAGCTGCCTGCGCCACTCGGTCTCGGACTTGACCAGTTTCGGTACGGTGACGCTGCGCAGCCGCCTGCCGTCATCGGAAAATTCGACCAGCGTGACCGGCCCGGACGCCGCTGCGTTCGCGCTGGCGGCGGCCACGGCCGGACTCTGCCGGCTGCAACCGAACACGAAGCCGGCGAGTGTCAGGGTCGAGGCGATCACGAAGCGGCGGCGGGGTTCTGCGGTAGGCATGTCGTTTGCGATCATGATGGCCGAGCCAAGGACACGGATAGGTGGACCGATGCGGGCGTAGCAGGTTCCGCTTCGGCCGGAACCGTATTCATCTTCGCACGGTGCCAAACGCAGGATTTGGCCCGGTTTCATCAGGTTAGACCTGCGTCGATGAACGCCGGTGTAGGCTTGGGCATGGCCGGAATCCTGTTCCGTAACGCTTCGCTTGCCGTGCTGGACTATCGCTGCAGCGCCGGACCGGACAGCCGGCCGTATGTGGAGTCGTTCGGCAGCCACTCGGTGTCGTACGTGCGCAAGGGCAGTTTCGGCGTATGCAGCCGCGGCCGGGCGCATGAACTGGTCGCTGGCGCGATTTTGATCGGATACCCGGGCGACGAATTCATGTGTACCCATGATCACCACGCCTGCGGCGACGAATGCCTGTCGTTCCACCTGTCGCCGGCGCTGGTCGAGACGCTTGGCGATCGCATCGACACCTGGCGCCTGGGATGCCTGCCGCCGCTTCCGGAACTGATGGTGTGGGGAGAAATGGCACAGGCCGTGGCGGAAGGTCGCAGCGATATCGGCATCGACGAAATCGCGCTGGCGTTCGTGGCGCGTTTCATCGACCTGGCGTCCGGGCAGCGACGCGAACGCTGGCGCTCGCGTTCGCCGCAGGCGCGGGCGCGCGACCACCGGCGCGCGGTCGAAGCGGCGCTGTGGCTGGATTCCCATTGCACTACGGACGTGGACCTGCAGCAGGCCGCGGAAATCGCCGGCCTCAGCCCGTTCCATTTCCTGCGCCTGTTCGCGGATGTCACCGGCGTCACGCCGCACCAGTACCTGGTGCGTGCGCGACTGCGCCGTGCGGCGCGGATGCTGGCCGTCGATGGGCGTGCGATCACCGATGTCGCGTTCGATGCGGGTTTCGGCGACGTGTCCAACTTCGTGCGGACCTTCCATCGTGCCGCCGGCGCTTCGCCGCGGCACTTCCGGCAGGCCGCGCGCGGCGATCGCAAGATTCTCCAAGAACGGCTGGTCGCGAGCGCGCGACGATAGATCCTCCCGCACAGGAGGTTGCCATGTACGACCATATCGGCCTGAAAGTGAAGGACGTCGCGGCCAGCGTCCGTTTCTACGCCGCGGCGCTGAAGCCGCTCGGCCACGCGATCGACGATTCCGGTACCGGCTTCGGCCCGCCCGGCGAACCGGCGTTGTGGCTGTATGCGCAGCCGTCGTCCGGCAGCGGCGTGCACCTGGCGTTCAAGGCACGGGATCGCAGCGCGGTGGATCGTTTCCACGCCGCCGGCCTGGAGGCGGGCGGGCGCGACAATGGCAAGCCCGGCGTGCGCAGCGACTACAGCCCCGACTACTACGCCGCATTCCTGCTCGACCCCGACGGCAACAATGTCGAAGCCGTCTGCATGGAGTAGATCATGTCCAGGGCCACGGTCCAGCTGCACAACGACTATCTGCTGACGCTGCATGCGCCGATGGCGGGACCGCCGTTGGCGGTCGACGACGCGCTTACGATCTTCCACAGCGACAGCGGCTGGGCGAAGGGTCCGCGGATCGAGGCCGCGATCGTCGCGCCGACCGGCGACTGGCTGCGGACGATGCCCGACGGCACGCTGCAGGTCGATGCGCGAATGACCCTGCGCACCGGTGACGATGCCCTGATCCACGTACGTTATGGCGGCGTCATCCGCATGTCGCCGCAGCAGTACCAGGCGATGGGCGCGGGCGCGACGTTGACGTCGGACGATATCTATTTCGTGATCGCGCCGGTGTTCCAGACTTCGCATCCGGCTTACCTGTGGTTGAACCAGGTGCAGGCGATCGGCAAGGCGGTCGCGGTGAAGGGCGGTGACGGCGGCTACGTGGCCTACGACGTGTTCGCCATCCGCTGAGGCGTGCCCGCCTGCATGCGGAATTGACGCCGCGCCGCGTACCTTGGCGTTCCCGGATTCGACGGCTACGACGCATGCAGCGCAAATCGCTGAGGTTCGGAAAGGGCTTCCGTGTCGCTTTCAGCGTGCGCAGGGCACAGGCGGCGGAAATGGTGCTGGCGCCCGGCGATTGCGAAGGCGACGAGGACAATCGCCATCGCGGCGCCGACCAATGGCTGTACGTGGTGTCGGGCACCGGCGTCGCCACCGTGGAGGGCAGGCGCGTGCCCTTGAAGACCGGTACGCTGCTGGTGATCGAGAAACGCGAGCGCCACGAAATCCGCAACACGGGGCGCACCTTGCTGAAGACGCTGAACTTCTATTACCCGCCGGCTTTCGATGGCGAGGGCGATCCGGTCGGACCCGGCCGCGAACACTGAGCGTCAGTCCGCCGCGCCCTTGGCTTCGGAAGTCGCCAGCACTTCGGGGTGCTGCAGGCGCCTGGGCCGGCCGATCAGTGGATAGACCAGCACGGCGGCCAGGATGATGGCCACGCCCAGATAGAACTGCGGCGTCAGTTCGCGTTGTTCGTTGAGCAGCAGGATCGCCAGGATGATGGCGTAAACCGGCTCCAGGTTGATCGCCAGCTGCGCGGCGAAGGCGCTCATGTGGCGCAGCGCCACCAGCGACAGCGCGAACGGAAGCAGGGTGCAGGCCAGCGCGAGGGCGAGCAGGTAGCCGGCGTCCTGGAGGCCGGGCAGCGCGAACAGGTCGCCGGAGAATGCGGGAAAGACCAGCGGCATCAACGGCGCCAGCAAGGTCAGCAACAGCACGCCGGCGCCGAGTTCCAGCGCGGTCACCGTCAGCGGATCGCCATGCTCGACCAGGCGCTTGTTGAGCGAACCGAACAGCGCCACCAGCAACGCCGACAAGACCCCGATCGCGACGCCCAGGCGCATGTCGGCGGGCACGCCGCCGACCACGAGGACCACGCCGGGCAGCACCGCGATGCCGAGCAGCACGTCGCGCAGCGAGAACGGGCGCCGTACCAGCCACGGTTCCAGCAGCGCGGTCATCGGCGTCGCCAACGCGATGCAGGTGGCGCCGACGGAGGCGTTGGACAGCTTGATCGAGCCATAGAAGGTCAGCCAGTGCAGCGCGACCAGCACGCCGATGCCGCAATAGGCCAACGCCAGTCGCGGCGACATTGCGCGCAGGCCACGCCACACGCGTGGCACCAGGGCCAGTACCGCCACCACCAGCAGCATGCGCCACCACACCAGCGGCAACGCCGGCAGCGTGATCAGTTTGCCGAAGATGGCGGTGAAGCCCCACAGCAGTACACAGGCGTGGATCTGGAACTGGGCTTTGGTGGTGGGGGTCATTGGCATGTGCGCATTATGCGGCCGACGCGTTGCGTCACTCCCGGTTGGAAGAGATTGATGGCGCAGCGAGCCTGCTGTTGCTGTTTGCTTTTTTAGCCGTCATCCCCGCGAGGGCGGGGATCCAGCGACTTGCTCTTGCCGTTGAAGGGGCGACGCGTTTGCCGACCTCCGGTCGGGTTTGACCAGCCTACGGCTGTTGTAAAGCGCTTCCGCCTGCTACCGCAGTCGGGTCACTTTCTCTTGATGGGGCCAAGAGAAAGTAACCAAAGAGAAGGCCCCTCCCCGACAAGTCAATCCGGCCAGTTGGGGAGTGGCGCGCGATTTTCCGACTCGCCCTCCTGGCTCGGTCGGAAAACGGCGGCCATCCATGGCCGCCGCCCTTCGGGTCTATGGAGTAGCTCGGATCGCTGACAGTTCGTGCCAACAGCCAACAGCCGCGGCTAAGCCCAAATAAATTGGCAGACTGCGAAGGACACGCAAGCGCGGTGATCTGATTTCAAGCGAGAACAAGAAGATCATTCGCGATGAAAGCTGCACCGAACTAGCGCCCATTGAGTGCAACGCCTGCCAAGCCGGCTTCGGGCCCTTTCTTTGGTTACTTTCTTTGGGCCAGCAAAGAAAGTGACCCGACTGCGGTAGCAGGCGGAAAAGCCGACCCGCAAGGGTCGGGAACTTGCGTCGTTGCGGCCACTCGCTCCTACGCTCTTGCCGCAAACTGCAGAGTTACCGCCCACGTTAGCGGGCGGAAGCGCTTTACAACAGTCGCAGCTAGTCAAAGCCGATCCGCAAGGGTCGAAGACTTGCGTCGTTGCCGACAAAAAATAGCTCCTCCGCTGCCATCCCGGTCGCCGTTCAGCAGGAATGCCAAACGTACGCGGACTGTCGTGATCGCATCTCAGATCAAGCAACGAGGTTGGTTAGTTGGGCTTCCAGCCTGAGGACCCCGCTGGACGCCAGCAGCCGGAAGATGCGATGTTCCGCGCCTGCGACTCATGCACGGAATCCCGGAATGAATGCCATTGACGCCATCGCCGCCGGCCGGCAGCGGCCGTTCGATCGTCGCGACGCCAAGACGCTGGCGTTGTCGGCGCTGGGCGGTGCACTGGAGTTCTACGATTTCGTCGTCTTCGTGTTCTTCACCAAGACGCTGGGCGTGCTGTTCTTTCCGCCGGATACCGCGCCGTGGCTGTCGCAGTTGCAGGTGTACGGCATCTTTGCCGTCGGCTACCTGGCGCGACCACTGGGCGGAGTGGTGATGGCGCATTTCGGCGATCTGGTCGGGCGCAAGCGCATGTTCACGCTCAGCGTGTTCCTGATGTCGGTGCCGACGCTGTTGATCGGCCTGCTGCCGACCTATGCGCAGATCGGCCTGCTTGCTCCGCTGCTGCTGTTGTTGCTGCGCGTGGTGCAGGGCATCGCTGTCGGCGGCGAAGTGCCCGGCGCATGGGTGTTCGTGGCCGAGCACGTGCCGCCGCGTCGTGTCGGTTTCGCCTGCGCCAGCCTGACCTCGGGCCTGACCGCGGGCATCCTGATCGGTTCGCTGCTGGCGGCGTGGATCAACAGCCGCTTCACTCCGGAGCAGGTGCAGGACTTCGTCTGGCGCGTTCCGTTCCTGCTGGGTGGCGTGTTCGGGTTCATCGCGGTCTACCTGCGGCGCTGGTTGCACGAGACGCCGGTGTTCACCGAGATGCGCGAGCGCAAGCAGCTGGCCAGCCGGTTGCCGCTACGCGAGGTGCTGGCGAACCATCGCGGCAGCGTGCTGTTGTCGATGCTGGCGACGTGGATGCTGACCGCGGCGATCGTCGTGGTGGTACTGATGACGCCGACCCTGGTGCAGTCCTCGTTCCAGTTGCCGGCGGCGCTGGCGTTCCATGGCAACAGCATCGCCACCCTGTGCCTGGTGATCGGCTGCCTGGTTGCCGGGTTGGCGGCGGACCGGTTCGGCATGGCGTTGGCGTTGCTGGTCGGCGCTGCGGGGCTGGCGGCCAGCACCTACGCGTTGTACCTGCACCTGGCGACGGGTGATGCGACGCATTTCATCGCGCTGTATGCGCTGGCCGGATTCTTCACCGGTGTCGTCGCGGTGGTGCCGACGGTGATGGTGGCGGCGTTCCCGGCACGGGTGCGGTTTTCGGGCCTGTCGTTTTCCTACAACGTGGCGTACGCGATCTTCGGTGGATTGACGCCGCCGCTGATCGGCTATCTGTCGCAGACGGTCGGCGGCCTGGCACCCGCACATTACGTGGCGTTGACCAGCGCGATCGGCATGGCCGTCGCTTTGTACCTGCTGCGACGTCCGCTGTCGTAGGCGGAGCCCGGGCCCACCACCAACCCTCCGTAATCTCAACTGCAATTCCGCTGCAGGCGGGCTCGAAGCGGCGGACCTGGAACCGCCCTACGTCAAGCGCCGGTGCATGCGTGCGAGCACGCCGCCATTGAACGCCCACAGCAGCGCCAACGCGGCGCCCAGCAATGCCGCCACGGCCGGCTGCTGCGCCAGCAGGTCGACGCCGGACTTGACCCAGGCACTGACCGCATCGGCGCCGCGGTAGACCACGGTGTCGACGAAATTCTTGGCCTTGTACTTCGCCTCCGGCGTGACCGCGGTCCACAGCATCTCCCGGCCCGGGCGCACGAAGGCATACTCGCCGGCGCGGCGTACCACCATGACGATCGCCAGCACCGCGAAAGTCGGCGCGAACGCCAGCCACAGGAAACCAAACATCGCCACCACCGGCACTGCGACCAGCAGTACGCCGACACCGAGCCGCTGCGCCAGGCGGCCGGTGATGAACAGCTGCGACAGGATCGCCAGGCTCTGCACGATCGCATCGATGGTGCCGAACACCCGGGTCTGGTCGGCCTTGTCCGGGAAGTTGAGCTCCACCAGACGTGCCTGCTCGAAGTAGAGGAAAGTGGTGACGCTGGCCAGCAGCAGCACGAACGCCGCGATGCCGAGCATGAAAGGCGAGCGCAGCACTTCGGTCGCGCCGGCGAACGGGCTGCCGCCGAGTGGACGCTGCCGCTGCAGGGTTTCCTCTGCCGACAATGGATGCGCATCGCGCCAGTGCTGCACCCGTCGTGCGGCGCCAGCGGCCGCCAGCAGGAACACGGCGGACAGGAACAACAGTCCGGCGTGGCCGATGCGTTCGACCAGCAGCACCGCGAGCAGCGGTCCGGTCAGGCCGCCGAGGCTGGCACCGGCGGCCATCAGTCCGAACAGGCGCTTGGCCTGGCCGACGGCAAACAGGTCGACCAGCACGCTCCAGGCCACCGAGATCGCGATCATGTTGAAGACCGAAATCCAGATGTAGAACGTGCGTGCCAGCCAGACGTTGTCCGGCTGCGCCAGGAAACCGAACGCGAACGCCGTCAGGTTGAGCGCGAAGAAGCCGAACACCCAGTACAGGATCCGGCGCCGCCGCACGCGCGCGGCGACCCATCCGAACAGCGGCATCGCCGCCAGCGTGGCCACGAAGGTGCCGGTGAACAGCCATTGCAGGTTGTCGACGCCACCGGTGATGCCCATCGTCTCGCGCACCGGCCGCAGCATGAAATAGCCCGCGAACAGCAGGAAGAACATCAGGAAGCCGGCGGTGACGGCGCCGGCTTCTTCGCTTTCGAGGTTGAACAGGCGGGTCAGCCAGCGGCGTAGCATGCGCGGATTCCTTGTCTTTTGCCTTCAGCCGTCATTCCCGCGAAGGCGGGAAAGACGGCCTGGGAAGCGGAGCGCTTTCAGGCTTCAACTGGCGTCAGCCCAATGCCGCGATCAGTGCTGCGCGCTGCTTCTCGTCGAGCACTCCGCCGACGCCGGCCTTCAGGTTGTCGGTCTGGTTCTTCGGCTTGGACGTCGCCGGAATCACCACCGTCACCTCCGGCTGGCTGAGCACGAACTTCAGGAACAGCTGCGCCCAGGAATCCGCGCCCACGTCTTTGGCCCAGTCCGGAACCGGCTTGCCCTTGACCCGGCCGAACAGGTCGCCGTCCTCGAATGCGCGATTGATCATCACCGCGATGCCCAGTTCCTTGGCAAGCGGGAAGATGCGCTGCTCGGCGCCGCGCGATACGGGCGAATAGTTGATCTGCACGAAGTCCGGCTTGAACTTCTGCATGGCGTCGGCCAGTTCCTCGTGCGCGCGTTCGACGTAATGCGTCAGTCCGGTGTACTTCACCTTGCCCTGCTGCTTCAGCTCGCGGGCGAGCTCGAACTGGGTCGCGGTGTCGCGCAGGTTGTGGACCTGCAGCAGTTCGACCTTGTCGGTGCGCAGCCGGCGCAGGGAATCATTGAACTGCGTCAGGCCTTCGTCGCGGCCGCTGACGCCGGACAGCTTGGTGGCGAGGAAGATCCTGTCGCGGGCCTTGGCCTCCGCCAACAGGTCGCCGAGCACGTCCTCGGCGCTGCCGTAGGTTGGCGCGGTGTCGATCACCGACGCACCAGCGGCGACGAAGCGTTTCAGCACCTCGCGCAGCGGATCCCGTTCGGCCACTGCGGAGCCGACTTCGAAACTGCCGGACGTGCCCATGCCGATCGCCGGGACCTGCTCGCCGCTGGAAGGAATCGTGCGCTTGATCAGCGTGCCTGAGAACGGCGTGTCGGCGGTGGCGGCGAGCGGTGTTGCGGTGGGGTTCGCGGCAGGTGTTGTTTCCTGGCTGCATGCGGCCAGCGGCATCAGCGCGATGGCGGTGGCGGACAGGGCGGTGCTGGCGAGGAAATCGCGACGCGTGTGCATGGCTGTCTCCTGTGGGAAGTCGGCCGATGATGCGTCAATCTCGGACAAGGCCACGTGAGTCGACAGTGCCGAATGGCAGGGTCACCACACCCTTGGCTCAGGGGCTAAAGGCTTCCGCTGGAGCGAGGCCCAGTTGTTGCTGCAAGGCCATCGCGGCGGCCGGATTGCGCTCCTTGGCGGCGCTGATGAAATAGATGAACACGTCGCGTGGCCGCGTCGGCGCGCTCACCACAGGATCGATGCGCGGCAGGTCGTCCGCTTCGCCGCCACTGGCCCATTGGCGGGCGCGCCGTGCCCAACGCTCGAGGTCGACCTTCGCATAGCCGGTGGCGATGTCGGATTGCGCGCGCATCAGGCGTGCGTAGACGAAATCGGCGGTGATGTCGGCAAAGGACGGATGATCGGGCGAATCGGTGAACACCGTGGCCATGCCGCATTGTCGCGCCAGTGCCAGGAAGCGATGGTCGACGAAGCCGGGATTGCGCACATCCAGGGCATGCCGCAGCGTGCGACCGTCCGCGGCCTTCGGAAGCAGTTCGAGGAAGGCGGCGAAATCCTCGAAGTCGATGTTCTTCCCGCGTTCGAACTGCCACACCAGCGGTCCGAGCTTGGCACCCAGTTCAGCGATGCCGGAAACGAAATCCTCGATCTGTGCACCGGCTTTCGCCAGCACGCGCGAAGCCATGATGCGTTTCGGCGCCTTGGCGGAGAACAGGAAGCCTGCAGGCGTTTCGTCGCGCCATTTCGCGTACGTCGCAGGTTTCTGCGCGCCGTAGTAAGTGCCGTTGATCTCGATGGCGGTGACGTGGCGGCTGGCATATTCCAGCTCGCGTCGTTGCACGAGGCCGGGCGGATAGAAATTGCTGCGCCACGGCACGTAGGTCCAGCCGCCGATGCCGATGCGGATGTTCGTATCCATCGGCCTATCGTACTACCGGCTTGCAGCGCAGGAAAATCGCGCTGTAAATCCCCTGCGTCGTTGGCATGCGCGATGAATCATCATTGACACGGTCTTGCAGGTCGCGACGTCAATCCAATGGTACGTGATGGCGGTGAGGACCCCGCTGCGCGAGGTACGCCGTGGGGGTGAGGCCGGAGAATGCCCGGAATTCGTGCACCAGGTGCGGCTGGTCGTGGAAACCGCAATCGATCGCGACGGCCGCCCAGTCCACCGACGCGCTGCCCTGCACCTGGCCTAGCAGATGGTGGAAGCGCTGCAACCGGGCATAGCGTTTCGGCGACATGCCTACCTGTTCGCGGAACAGTTCGCCGAAACGGCGTGGCGACAGCTGGCAATCGGCCGCGATGGCATCGATGCGCTGCACCTGCGGGCACGCGTCGAACGCGCGCAGCGCATGGGCGATCACAACGTGCGGCGACGCCGCACCGCCCTTGTGCAGTAGCCAGGCGTGCACGATCCGCAACCGCGCCGCGGCATCGGCGGCCTCGAGAAGGCGCCGCCGCAATGTACGCGCGCTGCCGCTGGCCAGCGCATCGAGGTCGACATGGGCATTGACCAGCAGGTCCATGCGTTCGCGGAACAGAGGCGCAGCGCCACCTGCGCGGAACACGACACCCATCACCGCCACCTGTTCGGCGGTATCGATGATGAAGCTGCGGTTCGAGGGCGCATCGAACGCCGCACCGGCCTGGCGCTGGCAGGCGAGGGCATCGTCGTAGACGCGGGTTTCGTCTTCGGCCAGGTTGATGGTGAGCTGGGCCTTGGCCGACGGCAGCATCCGCTCCAGGCGATGCGGCGTTGCCGGCATGTCCCAGTCCCAGATCATCTCGACCATCGACGACAGCGGCGCTGCAGGGAGGAGAGTGGTGAATCCCATTCCGAATTCCGGTGGAAATCCGCCTGCAGGGTAGCGCACCAACCGATGGCATGGGGTCATCGCGACGGGCCTGACTACAATGGCCCGGCCAATTCCATCCAGGGGGTTCCGTATGCCTGCTGTCTCGCCGATGTTGCGCGGCGCCTGTTTCGTGTTGTTGTCGGTCGCCGGCTGCAGCGGCGTGTTCGCCGCGGAGACGCCGGCTCCCGTAGCCGGAACCCCGGCAGGCCTGCAGGACTTCGACGCCTACGTCGAGCGCGTGCGCGAGCAGTTCGACGTGCCGGGCATCGCGGTGGCGATCGTCAAGGACGGCGAGATCGTGCTCGAGCGCGGTTTCGGGGTACGCAAGATCGGCGACGACACACCGGTCGACGCGCACACGCTGTTTGCGATCGCTTCCAACACCAAGGCGTTCACCGCGGCATCGCTGTCGATCCTCGCCGACGACGGCAAGTTGAAACTGGACGATCGCGTCATCGACCATCTGCCGTGGTTCCAGATGTCGGATCCCTACGTCACCCGCGAGATGCGCATCCGCGACCTGCTGGTGCACCGCAGCGGCCTGAGCCTGGGCGCGGGCGACCTGCTGTTCTGGCCGGCGACCACCTACAGCACGCGCGAGATCGTCGAACGCCTGCGCAGCGTGCCGCTGACCGGCAATTTCCGCAGCCAGTACGCCTACGACAACATCCTGTATGGCGTGGCGCAGCTGGTGATCGAACAGGCCAGCGGCATGAGCTACGAGAAGTTCCTGCGCACGCGCATCTTCGAACCGCTGGGCATGGACGCGACGCGCTTCAACAGCGACGCGCTGCGCCCGGGCGACAATGTCGCCATCGGCCACGCCAAGTCAGACTTCAAGGACCTCAAGCCAGTACCGATGATGTCCTGGTCCAACGTGGCCGCCGCCGGTGGCATCTACTCGAGCGTGCACGACCTCACCAAGTGGATGAACACGCAGCTGGCCGGCGGTGTGATCTCCGGCGAAGGCGACGATGCCAGGCGCCTGTTCAGCGCCGGGCGGCAGAAGGAGATGTGGTCGATCATCACCCCGATCCCGATCCGCGAACCTTCGGTGCCCGAACTGGCCGCCGCCACGCCGAACTTCTCCGGCTACGGCGAAGGCTGGAACCTGTCCGACTATCGCGGCGAGAAGCTGGTCTGGCACACCGGCGGCTGGCCGGGCATGGTGTCGCGGCTGACACTGGTGCCGAATCGCAACCTCGGCGTGGTGGTGTTGACCAACGCCGAGATCGGCGCCGCGTTCAACGCGATCACGTTGCGCGCGCTGGACGCGATGCTGGACGCGCCGGCAACCGATTGGGTGGCGGCCTACGCCGCGGCCACGGCCAAGTCGCAAGGCAAGGCCGACGAGGACTGGAACAAGCATGTCGCCGCACGCGACGCGAATTCGAAGCCGTCGTTGCCGCTGGCGCAGTACGCCGGTACCTACCGCGATCCGTGGTACGGCGGCGTGGCGATCACGCAGGGCGGCAAGGGCCTGCAGATCCAGTTCTCCAAGACTGCGCAGCTGCTCGGCGACCTGGAACACTGGCAGCACGACGTGTTCCTGGTGAAGTGGCGCGACCGCTCGCTGAACGCGGACGCCTTCCTCAGCTTCGCGCTGACGCCGGACGGCAAGATCCGCGAGGTGCGGATGGAACCGGTGTCGCCGCTGACCGACTTCAGCTTCGATTTCCAGGACCTGCGGCTGGTGCCGGTGGAGAAGGACAAGCCGGAGAAGAATTAGTCCGGCGCGCATCGGAGCTCTGAAAGGAGCTCCTTGCGTATCAATGCGAAAGTAGCGCCGTAGCGTGCGCTGCGCGCACGACTCCCACCGCATCATGCGGCGGAATTCGCGTCAACTAAGGGAGGCGCCGTGCGCACAGCGCACGCTACCCGGCGCATGCGGGATGCGCCGGGTGGGACTGATCTAACGGATCGGTTCGTCGAGCATCAGCTGGCGTACGAAGCGCACCGGCGGGGCGCCGAACGATAGCACCTTGTCGTGGTAGGCCTTGAGGTCGAACTTGTCGCCCTGCCTGGCTTCGACCGCCTGGCGCATGTCGAAGAATTCCTGGGCACCGACGAAGTAGGTCGGCAACTGCGCCGAGGTCAGCTGCGCGCGCACCCATTTGCCGGCGGCTTCGCTTTCCTGCTGGAACGCCTGCTTCGTCATCAGTTCCATCGCCTGTTCGCGCGTCCAGTCGTCGACGTGCACGCCCTGGTCGAGGATCGCGTTGGCGATCGTGCGCAGGTAGAACTTCAGCTGCACCAGGCGGAACAGCGGATCGTTTTCGAGGTAGCCGGCATCGGCCATCATGTCCTCGGTATAGACCGCCCAGCCTTCCGCGAACAGGCCCGAACGCAGCACCGCGCGCAGCGTCGACGGCGATTTCACCGAATGCGCGCCTTCCAGGTAGTGGCCCGGCATCGCCTCGTGGATCGACAGCAGGTGGATCATGCGGTCGTTGTACTCGCGCAGGAACGAGTCGACCTGTTCGTCGTTCCAGTCGTCCGGGATCGGCGAGATCGCGTAGTAGGTGTCCAGGCCCTTGTCCAGCGGACCGGGCGAATCGGCATAGGCGACCGCCACGCCGCGCTGGAATTCCGGCATCAGGATGATCTTGACCGGATCGTCCGGCACGGTGACCAGGTCCTTGGCGCGGGTGAACGCGGTGGCATCGGCCAGGGTCTTCTTGGCGAAGTCCACCACCTGGTCGCGCGCAGGGCGCTCGGCGTAGGCGAGTTCCAGCGCTGCTTCGATCGCCTTCTGCCGCTGATCGTCGCTCGGTGCATCCGGCGTTTCCGGTGCGCCGGGCTTGTCCTTCAGCACGGTGCGCGCGATGTCGTACATCTCGGCGCGCACGCGCTTGAGTTCGGCCTCGGCGCGCTGGCGGATCTCGGCGCGTGACAATGCCGAGTTCAGCGAGAACTGCAGCTTCTCGTCATAGAGTTTCTGGCCGATGCGGAAATCGCCCTTGGCATTCGGCACCAAAGTCTTGTCGAGCCAGGTCTGCTGCTCGGCCACCGCCTCGCGCAGGCTGGCGACGGCAGCGTCGAGCTGCTTGCGCTCGTCGCCGGCCAACTGGTCGGCGTTGGGCAGGATGAAGGTGTCGATCAGGCTGAGCACGCCGGCGTTCTGCTTTGCGACCGTCTTGGCGTGGATCTCCGGCACGCGCGCCGGATCGAGGTTCTCTCGCGCCTGCGCGAAGATCGTCGGGATCTGCTGCATGCGTGCCGTGGTGGACTTCAGTCGTTCCGACATCGGCGCGTATTCGCGTGCCATCAGGTTGTAGATCGCGCTGCCAGCGAGGCCGCTGTACACCTGCGGGTCCCAGGCCCAGCTCTGGAACGTCTCGATGTTCCAGATGTCGCCACGCAACTGGTTGCGCAGGATCATGGCGTCGACCTGGTTGCCGCGCGACAGCTGGCTGGCATCGATCGCGTCGAGTTCGGCCAGCATCTTCCGGCTGAAATCCAGGCTGCGCTGGCGACCGGCGGCACTGAGGTCGTCGACCTGCGCGTCGAAGCGATGGTCGCCGATCTGGGTGGCGCTCACCGGATTCAGCTGCAGCCAGCCATCGAGCCAGCGCCGGGAGAGGTCGGCGAACTTCGCGTCCTGTTCGGACGCGGTCGTGGTTGCAGTCGCAGGCTTGGCTTCTGGCGCCGCCGCCGAGGATGGAGCCTCACTGCCCTGGCAGGCGGCGAGGGTGGCGGCGAGCACGGCCGCGGCGAGCAGGTTGACGCGCATGATCAGGCACCCACCGGTTCGGATTGCTGCATGGACAGGTATTCATCCGTGTTGGTGACCGGGGCCTGGGCCGTCGTCGCCGCGACCGGCGTGGCAACGGTTGTCGCCGCCAGGTCGGCGTAGCCGTACAGGCGCGCGATGCGGCCCCAGGCCAGCATCACCACCGCGAGCTCGGCCAGCAGCAGGCCGAGCAGGAAGCCGCCGATGCCGGCGCCGTCGACGTTGAGGCGCCACAGCCCGAACAGCGCTGCCAGCACGTAGCCGACGGCACTGCTGCCGAGATAGACGATCAACGACGCCAGCGGACGGCGCAGGACCAGTTTCGTGCCGCGCCACCACGCGCGCAGCACGCTGCGCAGGCTCGTGTCGGCGCCGAGCCAGCCGCGCCCGGCCTCGACCGTCATGTGCGCGAATACGAACAACACAGCCAGCACGATCATGCCGACGCGCTCCGTGCTTTCGACTTCGGAAGCGAGGATGGCGGTGTCTGCGCCCTTGCTGGCCATGTTCATCGCGGCCGCGCCCAGTCCCACCGCGATGCCCAGCGGCACCAGCGACCACAGCATCATCCGCAGCATCCGCCCGTACTCGCTGAAGCCGCCGTGCAGCAGTTCGCCCATGCCGAGGCGGCGTCCCGAGCGGATTGCGGCGACCACCATGCCGGTCAGCCATGGCGACAGCAGCAGGGTCAGCAGCGTGGCCAGCGTGGCGCCGATGGTGACGCCTGCCATCGCACCTTCCATGCCGGTGATGCCGTCGATCAGCAAAGGCAGGTCGTCGCCCGAGGCGATGGCCGATGCATGCGGCGACTGTCCCCACTGCGCCTGCAGTCCGGTCCACAGCGGCGCGGCGACCAGCAGGGTCGGCAACCATAGTGCCAGCAGCCACCACAGCAGCAAGCGCCATTGCAGCGCGCCCTTGAGGCCGGAGATCAATGCGGCGAAGCCGCCGCGGCGTGTCGGATTGTTCATAGGCTCACCAGCAGTGCGTAGAAGTTCTGCAGCAGGGCGGCGATGTCGCCGGTCCAGCGGCGCGTGGCGGAACGGTCGCTTTCCAGCGTGCGGCCGTCGTCGAGTTTGCTGCTGTCCAGGTTGATGTTGCGGTCCGGATCCAGCTGCGCCGACACCGCCTTGCTGGGCCTGGTCCAGCTGAAGCGCTGCCAGGGCTTGCTGCCGCTCCAGCGCACCGTCTCGCTGCTGCCGTCGGCGAACTTCACCCGCAGCACCTGCGGCACGTCGGCGCCTTCGCGTCGCACCAGCACCGTGGTGCGGTACGGGAACGGGCCTTCGCCGTCCTTCGCCTTCGGATTCTGCTTTTTCCAGGCCTCACGCTTGTCGGCGATGGCCTTTTCCAGCGCCTTGCTGGTCACTTCGACGCGCTTGCCCTTGTGCTCGACATAGCCGGGTGCCGGCAGCGCTTCCTTGCTGGAAAACTCGGCGATGCTGTCGTCGACCTTGCTCGTCGCATAGACCTGTTGCGCGAAGGCCTGCTCGATGGCATCGCGCTGGCCGGTGCTTTCGATCAGCGCCTCGCGGAAGTCGGCGATGCTGGGATGGCGGAACTTCCACTTCGCGTAGTAATGCTTGAACGCGCGCTCCATCGCTTCCTTGCCGATGCGCTGTTCCAGGTCGTGCATCATGGTCGCGGTGCGCGAGTACACCGTGCCGTAGCTGCGGCTGGACATGCGGTTCCAGGAATTCTGGCCCAGCGCGTCGGCGGGATTGCCGGTCATCGCGCCAAGGCGTTCGGTATCGAAGCCGGCGAACGACGGCGCGAAGCCGATCTTCTTCAGCCACGGCGTGGTGGCATGGATGCGCTGCTTGCGCTCGCGCAGCATGCGCTGGTCCCAGTACTCGTTGAGACCCTCGTCCAGCATCGGCTCCTCGAACTCGTTGGAGGCGAGGATGCCGTAGAAGTAGCCGTGGCCGAACTCGTGGATGGTGACGAAGTCCAGGCCGTAGCGGGTGAGGGTGTCCGGCTCCACGTCCTTGTAGCTGGAGGCGGTGAAGAAGGTCGGGTACTCCATGCCGCCGGCTTCGTCCGCGTTGTATGGCGGCACTACCGCGGTCACGGTCTTGTACGGATACGGGCCCAGCGTGCGCGAGAAGTAGTCCAGCGAATCGATCGTGGCCTGCAGTACCGGCTGCGCGTTCGACTCGTATTCCGGGTGGTACAGCACGCGTACCTTCACCGGGCCGTACGCGCCCTTGTAGACGCCGTCCAGCGGCTTGGCGTAGCGCTTGTCCGCGGTCCAGGCGAAATCGTGCACGTCGTTCTGCACGAAGCGGTGGGTGACGTTGCCGTCGCGTTCCACCGGGGTGCCGGTTTCTTCGCCGGTGGCCCCGACCGTATAGCCCTTGGGCACGGTGATGCGCACGTCGTATTCGCCGAAGTCGGCGTAGAACTCGCTGTGCATGTGGAACTCGTGCACGTTCCAGCGCGGTTCCGTGGCGCCGCGTTCGCCGGGCAGTTCCAGCACGCCGATCTTCGGGAACCACTGTGCGACCAGGTGGAAGCTGTCGTAATAGCCGGTGCGCGCGGTGACGCGCGGCAGTTGGTTGAAGAAGTCGATGTCCAGCGTGGTGCTTTCGCCGGGTGCGACCGCTTGCGGCAGGTCGAGGCGCACCACCGTGCGATCCGTCTTCGGGCCGCCGTCGGGCTGCACGAAACTCCAGCGCACCGGCTGGCCGTTCTGCTGCACGCGCCTGAGCTTGCTGTAGCCCCAGTCGCCATCCTCCACCGGTACGTCGCTGCGGAACTCGAAGTTGAGGTTGCGCTGTTCGGTCATGAAGGTGCTGCCCGAGCCCTCGAACGCATTGAGGTACAGGTGCAGGTAGACCGCGCATACCGGCTGCGCGCTGCGGTTGCGCCAGGTCAGTTTCTGTTGGCCGTCGAGCGTGTGCTTGACCGGGTCGAGCGTGACGTCGATGTCGTAGCGCACCACGCGATCTGACAGCGTGGCGGCATCGTCGCCGCGCGGGCCGCCCCAGGCGTCCGCCGCGCTGGGTGCGGTGACGGCCGCGGCGTTCGCGTCTGCGAACGGAATCTCGGTGCAGCTGTCTGTTGCGGGCACGGCCGTGGCCGTCGCCGGCTGCGCCGCCGCGGCCGTGGCGTGCAGACAGACGAACAGGGCCAGCGCCGCAAGGGCGGTATTTCGCATGGTGGTGGTTCCCCGGGAGAGCAACCCCGGAGACTGCGTCAATCGCCGTGCGCCGGCAAGTGCGACCGTCGGCGGATGCGCCTGCCGGCATGACGCGGTATCTTTCCCGGTCCTCATTCCATGGGCATCCGCGATGAAACATCAGGGAAGCTGCCACTGCGGACGCGTCGCGTTCGAACTGGAAGGCGATGTCGGCGAAGCGATCGACTGCAACTGTTCGATGTGCCGCCGCCGCGGCGGCCTGCTGGCCTTCTTTCCGCGCGAGGCGTTGACGCTGACCACGCCGGAAACGGATTACGCGACGTACCGGTTCAACAAGGAACAGATCGCGCACCATTTCTGCCCCAACTGCGGTGTGTCGCCTTTCAGCGACGGCGTCGATCCGCGTTCGGGCGCGAAGATCGCCGCGGTCAACCTGCGCTGTCTGCCAGACGTCGACCTGTCGCAGCTCAAAGTCACGCCGGTCGACGGCGCGAGCTTCTAGGTACGGCCAATCCCGTGCGGCGAGGCTTGTTCCGCCGGCGTGATCGCTGGCTGCAGTCGTCATGAGGAGAACACCCTTGCGCCACGCGATCTGCATTGCCCTGTGCCTGCTGTCGGCGCCTGCGTTGGCGCAAACCTGCCCGCCGGCCGGGTGGGACGAGGCTTCCCTGCAGGCGCTGAAGGCATCGAAGTTCGTGTTGTCCGATGCGGCCGAACGGCGGAAGCTCGCGGACGGACTGTTGGCCTGCCTCGGCGATCCCGATCCGGAACTGCGCGATGGCATCGCCTACGACGCGCTGGCACAGTGGCTGCGTGCCGGCGATTTCGACGCCGCTGCGCTGCGCAGCCAGCGCGACCGGCTGTATGCGATGCTCGATGGAAACGACGTGCAGGGTTTCCGCGGTCCGTTCGCGGCACTGGTGTTGTCGGAAGTCGCACGGACCGATCGCATCCAGCCGTGGATGACGCCGGAAGAACGCGCGGCGATGGTGGAGCGCGCCGCGGCCTATCTGGAATCGATCGACGACTACCGCGGCTACGATGCGACCGAAGGCTGGCGCCATGGCGTCGCGCATGGCGCCGACTGGCTGATGCAGTTGGCGCTGAATCCGGCGCTGGATCGTGCGCAGCTCGAGCGCATTCTTGCGGCAGTCGCTGTGCAGGCTGTGCCGGTCGACGGACCGGCCTATGTTTTCGGTGAGCCTGCCCGGCTGGCGCAGCCGGTGTTGCATGCGGCCCGGCGCGGCCTGTTGTCCGAGTCCGATTGGCAGGCGTGGTTCGCGGCGTTGTCCGCCAGGCTGGGCAAGCGCGGTGATGGGCAGCTAGCCTGGCTGGCGCGGATGCACAACCTGAAGGCTTTCCTGACCCACCTCTACGTGGAAACCGATCGCAGCGACGATGTGCAGGTCAGGGCATTGAAGCCGGTTGTCGCCGGCGCGCTGAAGTAGGTCCAGAAACCGCGACGGCCGTTGCGCGCTTCATCGATGCTTGTATAGCGCAGTGTGCCGCTGCCATCCATGTCCGGAAGCAGCGGGCAGGCCCGGCACTACACGGCCGGACCAGCCTGCGCGCCAGGCGGCAGCGGCGTGTTCTCGTCCTGGGCTTCGTGCTTGAGCCATTCGATGAAGATCGCCGCATTGGCCGTCAACGGCCGGTGCGCCGGATGCACGGCGTAGTACGCGAAACGGGTTTTCAGCGCCGGGCCCGGCAGGCGCACCAGTTCGTAGCGCTGCAGGTAGGGCATGGCGATGTGCTTGCGCGCCAGCGCCGCACCGATGCCGTAAACGGCCGCGCGCATGACGTCGGTGCTGTCGCTCATCAGGTGCATGTCCGGCAGGCGCAGGCCGCGCAGGCCGGCGGCGCGGAACCAGTCGCGCCAGCCCTGCAGCGCATGGTCGGACAGCAACGGCAGATCGGCGATCTGCCGTGGTTCGCTGATCTGCGCCAGGCCGGGCAGGGCGGGCGATGCCACCGGGAACAACTCGTCGTCCATCAGGTGATGGGCGCTGAGTCCCGGCCAATGGCCCGGACCGTGCCGGATTGCCAGGTCGGCGCCGCCCTGGTCGAAACGCGTCAGCGCGACTTCGGTCTCGATGCTGATCCGTATCCGCGGATGCGCCGCGCAGAACCGTGACAGGCGCGGCAACAGCCAGCAATAGGCCAGCGAGTGCAGCGTGTTGATGCGCAGGCGTTCGTTGCCGCGGGACTTGCCCAGCGATTCGGCCACCGCTTCCAGGTCGGCTACTGCCACCGAGGCGGCATCGGCCAGCAGCCGGCCCTCGCCGGTCAGCGTGACGCCGCGCGCATGGCGCTGGAACAGGGCCACGCCCAGCATGCCTTCCAGCTTGCGCACGTGGTGGCTGACCGCGCTGGCGGTCAGGTGCAGTTCCTCGGCGGCATGGGCGAAATTCTGGTGCCGCGCCGCGGCGGCGAAGACTCCGAGGGCGGGCAACAGGCTCGGTCGCAGGTTCATGTCGAGACAACAATCTGGTTTGTGGCTCCGTTGCAAAGTATGCGCTTGTGCGCCTTGCGCGGGAACGGAGAATGATTTGCAGCCCCCACGTTGGATTGCAGGCATGACTAGCGCCGATTGCAGCGTCACTTCGACCCCGGTCCTTGCGCGCCCTGCGGTCCGCGACTGGATGACGCCGCTGGAACTGGTGGTGCTGGGCGCGATCTGGGGCGCCTCGTTCCTGTTCATGCGGGTCGCGGCCAATGATTTCGGCGCCGTCCCGCTGGTGGAAGTGCGCCTGGCCCTGGGTTCGCTGGTGCTACTGCCGTTCCTGTGGCGCGCGCGCACGCAGTTCCCGGCTCGGCTGTGGCCGAAGCTGGCGCTGATCGGCGCGATCAATTCGGCGATTCCCTTCATCCTGTTCGCCTGGGCCGCACAGCGTGCGCCGGCCGGCGTCGGTGCGATCGCCAACGCGATGACGGTGCTGTTCACGGCGCTGGTCGGCTTCCTGTTCTTCGGCGAGAAGATCGGCAGCCGCCGCGCAGTCGCGCTGTTGGCCGGTTTCGCGGGCGTGGTGGTGTTGGCCAGCGGCAAGGTCGCGGGTGCGAGCGTTGGCTGGGCGGTGGTCGCCGGCGCGGCCGCGGCTTTCCTCTACGGCATCGGCATCAATCTCGTGCGCCGGCATCTCACCGGACTGCCGCCGGCGGCAGTGGCGAGCGCGACGCTTGGCATGGCGGCGTTGCTGACCTTGCCCTTTGCCGTCGCGTACTGGCCCCAGGATGCGATCCCCGTGCGCTCGTGGTTCTCGGCCGCGATGCTGGGCGTGCTGTGCACCGGCATCGCCTTCGTCATGTACTACCGGCTGATCGCGCGCATCGGTGCCAGCCGCGCCTCGACCGTCACCTACCTCGTGCCGTTGTTCGGCGTGGCCTGGGCGTGGATGCTGCTCGACGAACCGTTGACGCTGAGCATGGGCATCGCCGGCGCGATGATCCTGGGCAGCGTGGCGTTCAGCCAGCGCGCGCAGAAATAGATTCCACGCGAAGAATCCGCGCGGTTTCCGCGCCCATCGAGAACTTCCTCATGCCGGCGATCCGTGATTCGCAGGGTCTGTTGTCGCGTCGAGATTTCCTCAATTGCCTGGCCGCGGCGACTGCCGCAGCAGCGCTGCCGTTCGCCCGCGGCAGTGCCGCGCAGACACCCTTGCAGCCCGCATTGCGTGCGCAGCGACTGGCCTGGGCCGGCGTGCGCCTGCAACTCGACAAGGCCACGTTGTTCCTCGATCCGCTGATCGATCCAGGGGTCTGGGGCAGTGCGCTGCAGGATCCGCTGATTCCGGTCGCGGTCGAGACAGGAGACCGCTACGTGCTGGCGACGCACCGGCATGGCGATCACTGCGATCCCGTCGCGATCCGCCAGGCGCTCGGCAGCAACGGCACCTTGCTGATGGCGGCGAGCGCGGGCAGCCCGGTCAATGGCGATTTCCGTACGCGTCTGGCACCGCTGTACGAGCCGCAGGTGCTCGGCGATTTCACCGCAACCGCCGTGCCGGCTGCCGATGGCTATGGCGATGCGCAGGTGTCGTGGATCGTGTCCGGCGGCGGACGCCGCGTCATCCATTGCGGCGATACCTTGTGGCACGGCTCGTGGTGGCAGATCGGCCGGCAGTACGGGCCCTTCGATGCCGCCTTCCTGCCGATCAACGGCGCCAGGTTCTCGTGGCGCAAACCGGCCAGCGAAATCAGCGCGGTAATGACGCCGGAGCAGGCCGTGGCAGCGGCCGTGGTGATGGGCGCCCGGCAGATCGTGCCGATCCATTACGGCGTACGCGGCGCCGAAGGCTACAGCGAGCTGCCGGACGTCGAAGCGCGGCTGATCGAAGTGGCGTCGAGGCGCGGCGTAGGAGTCGAGGTGCGACGCCCCGGCGAATGGCTGGCATGGCAACCCAACGGGTGAGGACGACATGACCGCGATTGCAGGAAAAGTGGAAACGCTGCGCACCGATCGCGTGCCGCGGATCGTGGTCGGCGACGGCTGCATCCGCCGCGATCTGCCCAGCGTGGCCGGCGTGCGCGCGTGGATCGTGGAGATGGCGCCCGGCAGCCAGTGGCCGCATGTGGACGAGCATCCGCACGGCGAGGACGTGTACGTGATCGAAGGCGAGATGATCGAAGGCGATTCGCGCTTTCCCGCAGGCACCTACCTGCATTTCGCGCCCGGCTCGTCGCATCGGCCACGCACCGAGACCGGCGTGCGGCTGATCGGGTGGAATCCGCTGGGCGATGCGCGCCAGCACTTCCTCGTTGACGGCAATGGACAAACGGAGGAGTTTCCGGATGGTCCGCAGCAAACGGTGGAATACGATGAGCCGGAATAACGAGAAACGGGTCGTCTTCGACTTCGACCTGCAGTTCACCAATGGTGGCGGCATCCAGGGCCAGGATTTCCGGCTGGATATCGACGGCGACGACATCGCCGATACCGAACTGGTCGACTACATCGTGCGCGACCTGCGCCTGCTGATGGTCGGCCCGGCGCGCATCCTCAACAAACGCGTGATCGTCGAACCGCACAAGCGCAGGGCCGGCACGAACGGCGCACAGCGCGTATATGTCGACCTGAGCCATGTGATCGAGGATGGCCTGGTGACCTATCCCGGCCTGCCCGCGGCGCGCATCTGCGATTACCTGAGCCGCGAGCGTTCGCGCGGGATCTATGCGCCGGGCACCGAATTCCAGATCGCCAAAATTGAAATGGTGGCCAATACCGGCACGTATCTGGATTGTCCGTCGCACCGTTACGAGCATGGCCATGACCTGTCGCAGATCGGGCCCGAAGCCTGTGCCGATCTCGACGGCATCGTGATCCGTGCCGACCACCGTCAGGGCCGCGCCATCGACGCCGGGTTCTTCCGCGGCAAGGAACTGCGCGGTCGCGCCGTGCTGGTCCATACCGGCTGGGATGCGTACTGGACCACGCCCGACTACGCCGTCGATCATCCGTACCTGACCGAAGACGCCGCGGTTTACCTGCGCGACTGCGGCGTACGCCTGGTGGGCATCGATTCGATGAACATCGATGACACCCGCAGCAACAGCCGTCCGGTGCATTCGACCCTGCTTGGTGCCGACATCCTGATCGTCGAGCACCTGTGCAACCTGGGCGCGTTGCCGGACGAGGGTTTCGCGTTCAGTGCCATTGCGCCGAAAGTGCGCGGCGCCGGCACGTTTCCGGTCAGGGCGCTGGCAAGGCTGGGCTGATCGTCGCCGCGCGCTTTCTATTCCTCTTCTTCCTCGAACTCGATCACCACGTCCAGGTCGAACGCCAGCGCTTCGGCCGCTTCGCGGACCCGGCGCGCGGTGGTCGCGTTCGGCGCCAGTATTTCCAGCGCGTGATGACCAGGTCCCTGGTCATCCGGCAGGCCGGCTGAACTGGAATCGTCATCGTCCATGTGCGGCATCAGGTCGGCGACTTCCTCGACGTGCTCGATGCCCTCCAGGCTCTGCATGAGGTTGATCATTGCGCGGGCATCGTCTTCGCTGCCGGTCAGGCGCAAGCGCAGTGTGGGCATGGCGTGTTCGACTCGATCGGTGGACAGGTCGGCAGGCTAGGTGACGGCAGGCTAAGCGTGCGTGATGATGTGCACCGAAGTCATGGGAGCCGATCACATGAACGCGACTGCCGATGTGCCCGCCGGTATCACGCTGCGCCCGCTCGAACGCAGCGATCTGCACTTCGTGCACATGCTCAACAACAACCGCAACGTGATGGGCTACTGGTTCGAGGAGCCCTACGAATCATTCGTCGAACTTGAGCAGCTCTACAGCAAGCATATCCACGACCAGAGCGAGCGTCGCTTCATCGTCGAGGACGGCCAGCGCCATGCCGTGGGCATGGTCGAACTGGTCGAGATAAACCACCTGCATCGCCGCGCCGAGTTCCTGATCATGATCGCGCCGGATCAGCAGGGCCGCGGCCATGCCAAGGCGGCAACGCGGCTGGCGATCAACTACGCCTTTCGCGTGCTCAACCTGTACAAGCTCTACCTGCTGGTCGATGTCGACAATGCGGCCGCGATCCACATCTACGAGAGCTGCGGCTTCCGTCGCGAAGGCGTGCTGGTCGACGAATATTTCAGCGACGGCCGCTATCGCAGTGCGATCCGGATGTGCCTGTTCCAGCACCAGGCACTGGGCGAGCCGCAGGAGCGGCGCGACGCCTGATTCAGGGCGTATTCCTGTCCTTGGCGGTCGGATCGCGCGCCGGCAGCGACACGTTGCACAGGTCGATGTGGCCGGCCGGATGCTTGTACCACTCGTCGCGGCGATTGCGGCGCGACTCGACGGCGTCGACGAAGGCCTGGCTGTCGGTCTTGAGCAGCTGCAACGGCGTGCGCTCGGCGGCGGGGACCTCCGAAGCGAGCCGGATCGACTGGATTGGCGTGCGCTGCTCCGGCTTGTCGTAGAACCCCATCGGCTCGGGGCCGCGCGGAATCACGCTGAGCAGTTCGATGCCCTTGACCACGCGGCCGACCAGCGTGATGTTGCGGTCGAGCTGACGCGGCGACTGGCCGGTGACCACGTACAGTTCGCTGCCGTTGCTGCTGTCGGCAGCCACATCGCGACCTGCGCCGATCATGCCGTAGCAGTGCGCCAGCCAGGCCTTGCCGGTTTTCGGGTCGCGCGCGGCCGGAAAGCCTTTTGCGAAACCCACTTCCGCTGCCCAGCCATCGCTGTCCGGCAATTCGTCGAACGCCAGGCCCTCGGCCTTGCGTTCGAATTCGGCCGGCAGTTTCGTCTTCGCCGATCCCTGCGACTTCGCATTCTTCTCGCCCACATCCGGATCGCCGAACTGCACCACGAAATTGTCCTGCGAGCGGTAGATGCTCAACCCGTCCCAGAAACCCTCGCGCGCCAGCGTGCGGATGTTGGCGACGTGTTGCGGCGCGAAATCCGGTGCCAGTTCGATGACCACGCGGCCATTGGCCAGTTGCAGGTACAAGGTATTGGCGGGATCGAGCTCGCGCCAGGCCGATGCCGGCGCGGCGTCGATGATTTCCTGTGCGGACTTCGGCTTGTCCTTGTCGCCCTGTGCCAATGAAGGTGACGCGGCGGCAACGAGCGCGGCGGCAAGCAAAGCGGTGCGAAAGCCCATGATGCGATCCCGGTATGGTCGAGTGGGGCAGGGTAGCGGCTCGACGCGGGTTTCGCATCCGCATCGACGCGCGACCGGAGGCGGCTGCCGCATTGCCCCGGAAACGGGATGATCTTTCCCTGCATCGCGGTCTTATCGCCGACGACGATCATCATTATCGTGGCAGCCCGCGATTGTTCCAGGAATTCCCCCATGCTCACGCCTCGCCAGGCCCGTTTCGCCTTCATCCCGCTCGTGGTCATCGCGATGTCGGGCATCATCAGCTTCACCATGACCGTGCTGCATCACGGCGTGCATCCCGGCCTGATGGCTGCCTGGCTGCAACATTGGCCGCTGGCCTTCGCCGTGGCCTTGCCGGCCGCCTGGCTGGTCCTGCCGGGCGTGCGCGCGTTGCTGGCGCGGCTGACACGGGAGCCTGCGGCGCTGGGTCGCAAGTTCGGCGAGATGGGATGAACGATTCGACCGGCGACGCGGACTGACGATCGCGCGTTGTCGATTCCGATCCATCCGTTGCGACTAGACTGCGCTGCTGTTGCCGGATATGCGGTCATCGCGTGGTCCAGCTACGCTCCATCCGCTTTCATCGCAGAGGTAACGCGTGTCACCGATCATTTCCCTACGTAACCTCGGCAAGACCTACGCGTCGGGCTTCCAGGCGCTGAAGGATGTCGACCTGGACATCCGCCGCGGCGAGATCTTCGCGCTGCTGGGCCCGAACGGCGCCGGCAAGACGACGCTGATCAGCATCGTCTGCGGCATCGTCAAGGCGAGCCACGGCAGCGTCACCGCAGATGGCCACGACATCGTCACCGACTATCGCGCCGCGCGCGCGAAAATCGGCCTGGTGCCGCAGGAACTGTCCACCGACGCGTTCGAGAGCGTCTGGGCGACGGTCAAGTTCAGTCGCGGCCTGTTCGGCAAGCCGCCGGATCCCGATCACCTCGAGAAGGTGCTGCGCGACCTGTCGCTGTGGGACAAGAAGGACAGCAAGATCATGGCACTGTCCGGCGGCATGAAACGCCGCGTGCTGATCGCCAAGGCGCTGGCGCACGAGCCGCAGATCCTGTTCCTCGACGAGCCCACCGCCGGCGTCGACGTCGAACTGCGCCATGACATGTGGCAGATGGTGCGGCGCCTGCGCGAGAACGGCACGACCATCATCCTCACCACCCATTACATCGAGGAGGCCGAGGAGATGGCCGACCGCATCGGCGTGATCAACAAGGGCGAACTGGTGCTGGTCGAGGACAAGGACGTGCTGATGCGCAAGCTCGGCAAGAAGCAGCTGACCCTGACGCTGCAGGATCCGCTGCCGCGGATTCCCGCCGAGCTGTCGGCATTGCCGCTGGAACTGGTCGACGACGGCCATGCGCTGGTCTACACCTTCGATACCCAGACCGAAGAAACCGGCATCGCACCGCTGCTGCGGCGCCTGGGCGAGCACGGCATCGACTTCAAGGATCTGCATTCCAGCGAGAGTTCGCTGGAGGACATCTTCGTCAGCCTGGTACGTTCCGGCCGCGAAGGAGTCCGGGCATGAACTGGCACGCGGTCCGCGCGATCTACCGTTTCGAGATGGCGCGGACCTTCCGCACCATCACCCAGTCCATCGCTTCGCCGGTGCTGTCGACCTCGCTGTATTTCGTCGTGTTCGGGGCGGCGATCGGTTCGCGCATGGGCGATATCGACGGCATCAGCTATGGCGCCTTCATCATTCCGGGGCTGATCATGCTGTCGCTGCTCAACGAGAGCATCTCCAATGCCTCGTTCGGCATCTACATGCCGAAGTGGTCGGGCACGATCTTCGAACTGCTGTCGGCGCCGGTGTCCTACATCGAGGTGGTGATCGGCTATGTCGGCGCCGCGGCGACCAAGTCGGTGATGCTGGGACTGCTGATCCTGGCCACGGCGTGGATCTTCGTGCCGTACCGGATCGAGCATCCGCTGTGGATGGCCTGCTTCCTGGTGCTGACCGCGGTGACCTTCAGCCTGTTCGGTTTCATCATCGGCCTGTGGGCGGACGACTTCCAGAAGCTGCAGGTGATCCCGCTGATGATCGTCACGCCGCTGACCTTCCTCGGCGGCGCGTTCTACTCGATCAACATGCTGCCGCCGGTGTGGCAGAAGATCACGCTGTTCAACCCGGTCGTTTACCTGATCAGCGGCTTCCGCTGGAGCTTCTTCGGTGTGTCCGACGTCAACGTCGCGATCAGTGTTGGCGCGATCGTCGGCTTCCTGGTGCTGTGCCTGTTCGCGGTGTGGTGGATATTCAGGACCGGATACAAGCTCAAGAATTGAGTAGTGTTTTGATTTGCAATTATTGCTCTTGACCTTGGTACGAAAACTACGGCGGCATCATAGACCCGAAGGGCGGCGTACATGGATGTGCGCCGTTTTCCGACCGGGCCATGGATGGCGAGTCGGAAAATCGCGAGCCACTCCCCAACTGGCCGGATTGACTTGTCGGGGAGGGGCCTTCTCTTTGGTTACTTTCTCTTGGCCCTTCAAGAGAAAGCGACCCGACTGCGACAGCAGGCGGGAAAACCGACCTGAAAAGGTCGGCAAATTCTTCGCAACTTCCAAGTATCAGCGAAACGAAGCCGCTGGATCCGGCTTGCGCGGGGATGACGGCAAAGGCAGCGGAACACGCGCTCTGCAAGCAAGCGTCAGCCGTACCTGGCAATGAAATCCCGCACCCGCGGATAGACCTGCTCACGCCAGCGTCGCCCGCTGAAGATGCCGTAATGGCCAGCGCCGGGTACGGTGTAGTGCTCGTGGTCCTCTCCTGTGATGCCCGTGCACAACGCGTGCGCAGCGCGGGTCTGGCCGCTGCCGGAAATGTCGTCGAGCTCGCCTTCGATGGTCAGCAACGCGCTGCCATGGATGCGCGACGGATCGACGCGCTCGCCACGCACGTCCCACAACCCGCGCGGCAACAGGTATTCCTGGAACACCACGCGGATGGTGTCGAGGTAATACTCGGCCGGCATGTCGAGCACGGCGTTGTATTCGTCGTAGAAACGGCGATGCGCCTCGGCATCCTGCAGGTCGCCGCGGACCAGGTCCTGGTAGTAGTCCCAATGCGATTGCAGATGCCGGCGTGGATTCATGGCCAGGAAGCCGGCGTGCTGCAGGAAGCCCGGATAGACCTGCCGGCCGCGTCCCGGATACGGATGCGGCACGGTATGGATGACGTGGTTGCGGAACCAGTCGAGCGTATTGGCCGAGGCGAGGTCGTCGACTTCGGTCGGACTCTCGCGCGGATCGTTGGGGCCGCCCATCATGATCATCGACCGCGGCACTTTCTCGCCGCGTGCGGCCATCAGCGAAATCGCCGCGAGTACCGGCACGGTCGGCTGGCAGACGCTGATCACGTGCAGGTTGTCGGCGCCGATGTGACGGATGAACTCCTCGATGTAGGCGACGTAGTCGTCCAGTCCGAACGCGCCCTGGTCGGCCGGCACCATGCGCGCATCGATCCAGTCGGTGATGTAGACCTTGTGGTCCTGCAGCAGCGTGCGCACGGTATCGCGCAGCAGGGTGGCGTGGTGGCCGGACAGCGGGGCGACCACCAGCACGATGGGATCGTCCTTGAGGTCGGCGATGTTGCCGGCGTCGTCGGTGTAACGCTTGAAGCGCAGCAGCTTGCAGAACGGCTTGGACAAGGCTTCGATCTCGACCACCGGTACCTTGTGGCCTTCGATGTCGATCGAATGGATGCCGAACTCCGGCTTTTCATAATCCTTGCCGATCCGATAGAACAGTTCGTAGTTCGCGGCCAGCCGCGAGGCGCCGGGCAGCGCGGCGAACGGACTGCTGTCGGCGGTCAGGATCCTGGCGTTGGCCTCGGCCCAGTAGACGAGCGGGCTCATCCAGGCGCGGGCCATTTCGTGGAACTGATAGAGCATTGGGCGATACCGGCGATTGCTGCAGTGCACAAGGGTAGCCGATCCGGGCCGCTCACAACCCTGCCAGAGGGACCGACTCCGCTTTGCCCAGCCCCACTAATGGCACATCCGCTATAGCGGACTTAGCAATAGCATTCCCTGCATCCTAGCAGGCTAGGCCATGACGGAATCCGACATCCAGCTGAAGAAATTCCAGAAGGAACTCAGTGCCGGCACGGTCTCGCTGGCCCTGCTGGCCGTCCTGGCGCGCGCCGGTGAGCCGATGTACGGCTACCAGATCGCCAAGCAGCTGGAGCGCTTCGGCGGCGGCGTGCTCAGCGGCAAGCAGAGCGCGCTGTACCCGGTGCTGCGCAACCTTGAGGCCTCCGGGCTGCTCGACAGCCACGTCGAGCCCTCCGTCAGCGGCCCGCCGCGTCGTTACTACCGCATCACCGCGTTGGGCCAGGCTGCCCTGCGCGAATGGGCCGCCGCCTGGCGTGCGACCCGCGATTCCGTCGACACCGTCCTCGAGGGACTGCTTCCATGACCACCGTGCTGCCGACTTCCATCCCCGAATACCTGGAGCAGTTGCGCGCCGCATTGGCCGGCGCCGATCCGGCGCTGGTTCAGGACGCACTGTACGACGCGGAGGAATACCTGCGTTCGGAACTAGCCGAGAATCCCGGCACCAGCGAGGCCGAAGTGATCGCGTCGGTCGCCGGCAGCTACGGCGCGCCCGAGGAAGTCGCCGAGATCTATCGCGACACCGAAGTGACCGTGAACCGCGCGCTGCGTGCGCCACCGCCGTCACCACGCAGATCGCTGCTGGGCCAGTTCTTCGGCGTGATCGCCGATCCGCGCGCTTATACCGCGATGTTCTACATGCTGTTGTCGCTGGCGACGGGCATCTTCTATTTCACCTGGGTGGTGACCGGCGCTTCGCTGTCGTTCGGGCTGGCCATCCTGATCATCGGCGTGCCGTTCGTGATCCTGTTCTTCGGCTCGGTACGGGTGCTGTCGCTGGTCGAAGGCCGCCTGGTCGAAGTGATGCTCGGCGAACGCATGCCGCGGCGCCCGTTGTACGCCGAACGCGGCAAGCCGTGGCTGCAGCGCATCGCCGACATGTTCACCGACCCGCGTACCTGGTCGACGATGCTGTATTTCCTGCTGATGCTGCCGCTGGGCATCTTCTATTTCACAGTGATCGTCACACTGGTCTCGGTGTCGCTCGTGTTCGTGGCTGCGCCGATCGCGGTGTGGCTGTTCGGCGCCGATGTCGGTATCACCGGCTATGGCTGGCATCTGCTGGACTTCGGCGAGGACGTCCTGGTCACTTCGGCGCCGTACTGGGCGTTGCCGCTGCTGCTGGTGTGGGGCGTCCTGCAGATGTTCTTCACCCTGCATGTCGCGCGCGGCATCGGCAAGCTGCATGGCATGTTCGCCAAGCACCTGCTGGTGAAATCGGCGCAGTACGGCTAGACGGGCCTCCGCAACGCAAGGCGTTGCAGCGTGGACCACTTGAGGGTCGTGCTACCGCTGCGACGGCAGCGGCCATTGAGGCGTAGATTGCGCGCATGCGCCGCGTCGATCCCTTCATCGCCCATCTGCTGGAACTGCTGTCGCCGATCGGTGAGCCCACGGCACGCAGGTTGTTCGGCGGCTGGGGCATTTATCTGGACGAAACGATGATCGGCCTGGTGTCGGAAGAGACTTTTTATCTGAAGACCGACGAGTCGACCCGCGGCGCCTTCGAGGCCGCCGGGTCGTCGCCCTTCGTGTTCGAGGCCAGGAAGCGGGCGAGGACGATCGTGACCGGTTACTGGTCGGTGCCGGAGCAGGCGCTGGACGCGGCCGAGGCGATGCTGCCTTGGGCGCAGTTGGCCCTGGAAGCGGCACGTCGCAAGGCCGCGGCCACGCCGAAGCGCCGGCGGCTCAGTTGATTTCCAGTGCGGTGGCGTCGTCGACCAGCCGCGGCGACAGCCAGCAATGCGAACCAACCTGACGCAGTCCCAGCGCTTTGAAACGCTGACGATAGAACGCCGCCGGACGGTTCCGGAATTCCTCCTCGTCGCCCTCGGCGGCATCGCCGCGGACGAAGACCTCCAGGAATGCGACGCCGGCGCACAGCTCGACCAGGCCCGGCAGTCCGCGATCCAGTTCGCGCGTGGGCAGGTAGTGCAGCACATCGCTGCACACCACCAGGTCGGCCGGCGCGCATGGCCGCAGTTCCGCGAAATCACCGAAGCGCGCGTAGTGCAGCTGGCGGCTGCGGCCGTAGCGTTGGATCGCGTATTTGCTGCTGTCGAAGCCCAGGTAGGAAAGGTGGGGACGCAGCTTCAGTAACGGCGCACGCCATGCGCCTTCGCCGCAGCCGATGTCGAGCACGCTGCGGATCGGACGCTGCAGGTGGTATTCGGCATTGGCGACGGCCAGCGCGACCTTGCGCGCCAGCAATACGCGGTCACCGAGGCCATGCCCGCGATACCAGCGGTCGAAATAGCGCGCGTCGTATTGTTTGCTCATGCCGATGATTGCGAAGGGCGTCGTATCATCGTATCGCGAACCTTCCGGAAACCGACCGATGCAAGCCTATCTCTGGACCAAGACCGCGCACTTGGTATTCGTGATTGCGTGGCTGGCCGGCGTGTTCTACCTGCCGCGCATCCTGGTCAACATCGCCGAAGCCGGCGACCAGCCGGCGGTGCGCGCGCGGCTGGTGCTGATGGGACGGCGCCTGTACCGCTTCGGCCACATCATGTTCGGGCTGGCCGTGGTGCTGGGACTGGTGCTGTGGCTGCACTTCGGCATCGGCGGCGGCTGGCTGCACGCGAAGCTGCTGCTGGTCGCGCTGCTGCTGGCGTATTTCATCGTCGCCGGGCGCTGGCTGAAGGGCGTTGATGGCGGGCGCGCGCTGCCGTCGTCCAGGGCGCTGCGCTGGTTCAACGAAGTGCCGGTGTTGTTGCTGGTTGTTGTGGTGTATTTGGTGCTGGCGAAGCCGTTCTAGTCGTTGCTGGATTTCACGGGTTGTTGAGTTGTTGAGTGCTTGAAATGTGGGCGGTTCCCCAACCCAACAGCTCAACAACCTAAAAACCCAACAACCTATCTGACCTCCACGAACTCGGCTGGATCCGGCAACTCCACCGGCACGCCATCGCCATTGCACAGCTTGGCCACGCACAGCCGCTCGCGCAGCTTGGGCGTGGCCTGCACCATGAAGTGGAAGATCGTGTTCTGCTCGACGCTGCCGCGCACCGCGTCGCTGCCGGGCCCGCGCGCCCAGATGCCGACGTCGTCGCCGCCATGGGTTTCGCTGGACAGCGGCACGATCACTTCCTGCATATAATCGGGATGCATGGTGTCGACCTGGTTCAGGTCCGGACGGCCCGCGGAAGGCTCGAAGCCCTTGCCGCTGTGCAGGAATTTCTTCGGGCCTGCCGGCTGCGACGAACTGGCGCCGGTGTAACCCGGGCCGTTGGCATAGCCCAGCGTCGTGTAGGGCAGGCCGGTGCCATCGATGACGACATTGCCTTCTTCATCCTCGCTGCTCCGGCCGCGCACCTTGCCCAGGATCGGATTGCCACGCTTCGGATAACCGGCGAACGTCAGCGTGTGGGCGTGATCGGCAGTGACCAGGATCAGGGTGTCCTGCGCGGATGCCAGCTGCGCCGCGGCCTGCACCGCATCGGATAACGCGATGGTGTCGGTCAGCGCGCGATAGGCATTGCCGTAGTGATGTGCATGGTCGATGCGGCCGCCTTCCACCAGCAGGAAATATCCCTCCGGCGACGCCTGCTGCAGGCGGGTGATCGCCGCGGTGGTCAGTTCGGCCAGGCTCGGTTCGCCGGGATCGTTGCTGCGGTCGTGCTCGAAGTGCAGGTGGTCGTATTCGAACAGGCCAAGCACCGGTGCCTTGCCGGATGCGGCGGCCAGTTGCTCGCGGTTCCAGACATACGCGCCGTCCGGATGCTTCCGCTGCCATTCGCCGATCAGGTCGCGCCCGTCCAGGCGCAGGCCGACCTTGTCGTCCGCTTCCGGGTCGCGTTGCTGCACGGTCATGAAGTGCATGCGGCCGCCGCCGAACACCACTTCCGGGCCATTGCCGTAGGGGTTCTCGATCAGCTGTCGCGCGATGTCGGCGCAACCCTGCGCGCGTGCGGACTCGCTGAGCTCGGTGTCGTTTTCCCAGTTGCGTTCCGCCGAGTGCGAGTAGGTCGCACCCGGCGTGGCGTGCGTGATGCGCGCGGTGGTGACGATGCCCGTGGCCAGGCCCGCGCTTTCGGCAAGTTCCAGGATGCTCAGCATCGGCGCGGCCAGCGCGCCGGTGCAGTCCTTGCGAAGCGCGCTCTGGCCGATGCTGAGCACGCCGGCGCGGGTCTTGATGCCGGTCGCCATCGCGCTCATCGTGCCGGCCGAGTCCGGCGTCTGCGAATCGGTGTTGTAGGTCTTGCTGAGCGCGGTATGAGGAAAGTTTTCCCAGCCCAGGCGGTTGTTCTCGCCCGGCCCGCCGTTGCGCTGGCCCTGCAGGATCCGCGCTGCTGCCACCGTGGTCAGGCTCATGCCGTCGCCGACGAACAGGATCACGTTCTTCGCACGGCCCTGCATCGCGCCACGTCCGGCGGCCTGCGCGGCACCGTCGCGGAACCACCAGGCAGCGTTTTCGCCCTGCGGGTGCTGGATCGCGGGTACTTCGACGTGCGTCGTCGCCGGCGCCGTATCGCGCGCGCCGCTGGAGACGCAGGCAGCGAGAAGCAGGGTCATGCAGGCTGCGGCCAGGGCCGGGCCACGGCTCGGCGCAGGTGTGCGGGGTCGTTGCATCGGATGTTCCGTGTGGGGACTGGCGTGTTGGAGTACACGGTTCACGCCGAAAACCGCGCGGCATTATGCCAAGGATTCATGTCAGGACTTTGACGCGCCTGCCGCTTACAGCGGTGGCGCTGTTGCGTCGCCGGCATCGTCGAGCCGCGTGCGGCGAGTCCGGTTCAGGAATCCGCGGGCGAAAAAGCCGCGATCGTTGCCGTGCCGTAGCGCCAGCGTTGCGTCCTCGTGGCTGCCGGCTCGCCGCGACTGCGGTATCGTCGCCCCTTGTCCCGCAGGAAGGCCCCGATGCTGAAGTGGTGGTTCCGCATTCCGTTCTGGCAGCGCGTGCTGGCCGGCTTCGTACTCGGCGCGCTGGCCGGCTGGGCGTTCGGCGAGAACGCCGCGACCTGGTTCGAGCCGCTCGGCGATGTCTACGTCAACCTGATCAAGATGATCGCGATCCCGCTGGTGTTCTTCGCGGTGATCAGCGCGGTCGGTTCGCTGCACGGGCAGAAGTCGATCGCCGCGCTCGGCGGGCGCACCTTTGCCTGGTTCGCGATCACCGCGGTGCTGGCGGTCTGCGTCGGCCTGGCGACCGGCCTGGTGGTCAAGCCCGGTGCCGGCGTGACCGGCCTGCAGGTCGCCGCGGACTACAAGCCCAAGAACGTGCCGGGGCCGATGGACGTGCTGTTCAACCTTGTGCCGCAGAATCCGTTCCGTGCCTTGTCCGCTTCCGATACCGGCATGACGGCGGATGGACAGGCGGTGCTGATCCCGAGCAACGGCACCGTGTTGCAGGTGATCTTCTTCGCCGGGCTGATCGGCTTCGCCTTCGTCAAGCTCGGCGAGAAGACGGTCAATCTGCGCCGGCTGATGGGCGAAGCCAGCGAAACCATGATCCAGGTGACGCGCTTCGTGCTGGAGTTCACGCCGCTGGGCACGTTTGGCCTGATCGCCGGGCTGGTCGGTGCCTACGGCTTCGAGAAACTGCTGCCGCTGGGCAGTTTCGTGATCGCGTTGTACGTGGCCTGCGCCTTCCACATCGTGGTCGTCTATGGCGGCTTGCTGCTGGCGCACGGGCTCAATCCGCTGAAGTTCTTCCGCGGCGCGGCCTCGGCGATGCAGGTCGGGTTCGTCGCTTCGAGTAGCTTCGCCGCGTTGCCGGCATCGCTGCGCAGCGCGACCCACAACCATGGCGTCGACCGCGATTACGCGGCATTCGCGGTACCGCTGGGCGCCAGCATCAAGATGGACGGCTGCGGCGCGATCTATCCGGCGCTGGCGTCGGTGTTCATCGCCCAGTACATGGGTATCGAACTGTCCCTGGCGCAGTACTTCATCATCATGCTGGCCTCGGTCCTGGGCAGCTTCGGTACCGCGGGCGTGCCGGGCACCGCAGTGATCATGGCCACGGTGGTACTCAGCGCCGCCGGCCTGCCGCTGGAGGCGATCGGCTACCTGTATGCGATCGATCGCGTGCTCGACATGATGCGCACCATGACCAACGTGACCGGCCAGATGCTGGTGCCGGTACTCGTGGCCAAGGAAACCGGACTACTGGACCGCGACGTGTATGAGGCGGCGTCGAGCAACGTCGGCATCGCAGAGGGTGAGGCCGGGGAGGCTGCTGCGAGGGAAAGCGCGTGATCGGGCCGGATATCGAACTGATAGAGCGATTTCCCGGCGTCGACGACTACGTCCGCATGCGCAGCGCCGCGGGCATGCACCCGAAGACACTGGAGGCGGCGCGTCGCGCTCTGCCCAACACGCTGTACGGCGTCAGCCTGCTGCGCGACGGTGCGGTGGTCGGCATGGGTCGGGTGATCGGCGACAACGGCTGCTTCTTCACCATCGTCGACATAGCGGTGGTTCCGGAACTTCAGGGTCGCGGACTGGGCAACCGGATCATGGCGGCGCTGGACGCCTGGTTGCAGTCGCATGTGCCCGAATCCGCGTACGTCACCCTGGTCGCCGATGGCGATGCCAAATACCTGTATCGCAAGTTCGGTTTCGTCGAGAGCGCTCCGCTTGCGGTGAACATGGAATACGTGATGGGCGCCGATGGCGCGCGCTCGACTGATCACCTGCAAAAGCCGTAGCAACTGGCCTGGATCACCCTGGCAGCGGGCGTCAGATCCAGGCGCGTGGACGAAGCCTCACGCCCTCGAGTAACGCCAGGACACCATCCGGCCATCGCGGTACGGCATCACGCCATGGAACGGGCGCGGATCGGCATCGAACACCAGCGGCAGGAATTCGCGGTCGCCTTCCCACATCGGCAGCGCGTGCAGCCGGTCCAGCGCCACCCATTCCAGCGTGCCTTCCGGATTGCGTTCGAACGGCGTGCCGGTGAAGCGCGTCACCACGAACACGAAACCCAGCCAGTCCTCGCCGCGCTTGCCAAAACCGGGCCAGCTGATCGTGCCGCGCAGCGTGAGCTCGGGGCATTCGATGCCGGCCTCCTCGTGGATCTCGCGGCGCATGCCGGCCAGCACGTCTTCATCCGGCTCGATCTTGCCGCCCAGGCCGTTGTATTTGCCGAGATGATGATCGTCCTCGCGCGCATTGCGATGCAGCATCAGCACGTCGCGACCATCCGGGGAAAGCACGTAGCCCAGCGTTGCGACAATCGGGGTGTACGGCATCAGCGGGCCGCCGCGCGTTGCTTGGCGAGCTCCGCATCGAATTTGCGTTCGGCGTCGTCGGCGTAGGCGCGGCAGGTCATCGGCTCCGGCTGCGGTTTCGCGGTCGCCGCGGGCGTCCAGCCACTCATGCCGGGGTGCGGCGTCAGCAACAGGTCGCAGGGCAGGGTGCGCACCCTGGCGAAGCCGCGTCGATAATCTTCGACGATGTGCGGATAGCGTGGGTTGTCGATCAGGCGATAGCCCGGCGTGCTCAGGCTGTCGACGTAGGCGATGCGCAACGCCTTGCCGTCGCGGCGATCATCCCAGGTCCAACTGGTGCTGCCGGGCGTGTGCGCGGGCGTGGCGTGTGTGGTGAAGCGCATGTCGCCGATCTCGACGACTTCGCCATCCATGACGATGCGATCGACGTGCACTGGCGGGAACAGGATCTCGTCGCCGAAATGGATGTCGTCGCTGCCGCCGCGCGCCAGCAGCGCCGCCGATTCGGCGCTGCCGACCACGCGCGCACCGGTGGCGCGACGGACCGCAGCCAGCGGACCGGCGTGGTCGCCATGCGCGTGACTGAACAGGATCCATTGGAGGTCGCCGGGCTCCACGCCCAGCGCCTTCATGTGTTCCAGCAGCATCGCGGATGCCTGCGGCATGCCACCGTCGATCAGCACGGCGCCTTGCGGTGTTTTCACCAGCACCGCGCTCAGGCCTTCGGTACCGATGTACCAGCTGTTGTCGGCGATGCGGAATGGCGCGACCGGCCGGCGCCAGCTGTCTTCGGTTTCATAGGCCTGCAGCTGCGGCAGCACGGCTTGGGTGGCGAACGTCGAGGCAGGCAACAGGAAAACGCAGAGCAGTGACAGGCGAGCGATGGTCGATGAGGGCATCGTGGTGTCGGCCGGAAAGAACGAAGGCGACAGTGTCGACGATCCCGCGCCTGCATCGCCACCCCGGCGCATGTCTACATGACTTCTGGCCTGGGGCACGGTGTGAGGCGAAGCGTAGTCTGCCGTGGTTTCCGGCGTCGCGGCATCGCATGCGCGCCAAACAGGTTTTCGATCCCTGGATCGTTGTCGGCGTCGCAAGACGCCGTTTTTTTTTGCAGCCGCCCGCTTGCGCATGATCGCTGATGCGGCAATGGTGGGCTCGACGCAGCCGGCTGCGTTTTCGGCTAGATTCGTGGCTCCGGAACCGGAGTCATCGACATGAGCGGCCACCAGCGCGAACTCAACTTCCGTTTCCTCGCCGAACCCACCGACGTCAACTACGGCGGCAAGGTGCATGGCGGCGTGGTGATGAAGTGGATCGACCAGGTCGGCTACGCCGCGGCCGTGGGCTGGAGCGGTGCGTACAGCGTTACCGTCGCGGTCGGCGGCATCCGCTTCGTGGCGCCGATCCGCACCAGCGACCTGGTCACCGTATCGGCCAAGCTGGTGCACACCGGCACCAGCAGCATGCACTTCTCGGTCGATGTGCGGGCACGCGATCCGATGAACGACGAAGACGACCGTCTGTGCACGCACTGCGTGATCGTGTTCGTGGCGCTGGATGGCGTCGAGGGCAGGCCGACGCCGGTGCCGGCGTGGGTGCCGCAGACCGACGACGACAAGCGCCTGGCCGAGTACGCGACCCGGGTCATGGAACTCAGCAAGGGGATCGAGGACACCATCGCGCGTTATCGCGGCGCCTGATCGTGGCGTATCGCTGCGATGTTTTCCGTGCGAGATCTATCTCAATCGAGTTTCATACATACAACTCCATCATCCCGAGCGCTGCGAGGGACTGCTTTTTCAAAGGTTCACTGGCAAACAGCTCCCTCCTGCGCTCGGGATGGGGAAGAAGACGATTCGGAGGCGGCACGGACAAGCGCTAGTGCGGTGATCGCGCAGCCACATGCCGGGCATCGCGATCGGCAAGGTCTGCCGCCTCCGTGGGAATGCCTTCGCGCCGGAACCGGCCATGGCGCAGGAAGTGCAGCGTCTGCGCGATCACTTTGTCGTCCATGACGATGAAGGTATGCGTCACCGGCAACACCAGGAAATCGGTCATGCCTTCTACCTTGGCGCGTGCGACGGAAACCTTGCCGTCGTTCTGGCCCGGGATCTGCCTCGCCAGCCAGCTGTCCACCGCCGTCTGTTCGTTGCCGGTGATGATGCCCAGCGTGTAGTCGATCCGCCCAAGTCGTGCGGCAATGCCGTCGGGTCCGGTGCCCAGCTGTCCGCCGGCAGGACCATTGATCCGGTCGTATACGACCGTGCCGACCAGGGCATCGGCTACTTCGCTGCCCTGGTTCGGCGGGCTGAGCATGACGACCTTGCCCAGTTCCGGCACCGGATGCGATGCGAGGTAGTAACGCAGCACCAGCCCGCCCATCGAGTGGGTGACGAAGTGGATCCGGTCGGCGTGCCGGTTGCGGCAATACTGCAGTCCCTGCGGCACGGCCGTGACGGCGAGTGCCTCGATGGGTTTGCTGCGCGACGGATAGTCCACGCTGATCGCTTCATAGCCTGCGTCGCGCAGCGCCGAAGCGATCATGTCCATCGAGCGATAGGTGCGTCCCAGGCCGTGCAGCAGGACAACGCAGGCGTTGCCAGCGCCCGGTTCGCCGGGCAGCGGTGCAGTTTCCTGCGACCTGGCCTGCATCGGGAAAGCGCACAGCCACAGGGCAAGAATCACAAGCGCAACGCGGAGGGCAACGAGAGTCATATGGCGACGTGGCATGGACCGTAGGCGATCATCCACAGTCTGCGCGGTCGCCCTGTGTTTCGCCAGGCACAGACGCGGAAAAGGCCGCAGTGAGCGGCCTTTTCGAATCGACGCGATTGGGGACGTCAGATACCGGCGACGCGGCGCGCCTGCATGTACTTGCGGCTCCAGTAGCCGTCGGACAGGCTCGACACTTCCACGTCCTTGCCCGAGCGCGGCGCATGCACGAACCGGCCTTCGCCGACATAGATGCCGACGTGGTCGACGCGCTTGCCGCGGCGGCTGAAGAACACCAAGTCGCCGGCCGCCAACGAAGCGCGGTCCACCTTTTCACCGTCCTTGGCCATCTCGCGCGAGACCCGCGGCAGTTCGATGCCGAGCGCGCTGCGGAACACGTAGCCGACCATGCCGCTGCAGTCGAAGCCGTCCGGCGAGGTGCCGCCCCAGCGGTATGGCGTGCCGAGCAGGGCCAGGGCCTTCTGCAACAGGGCTTGCACGCGCCCCGAGGTCTGCGGCGCCGCATGCGCGGCGCCAAGGTCGGCGGTCGAGCGCAGGTCGAGGGTGGCTTCCAGCAGGGCGCGATCAGACGGTGCCATCGCGTCGGCCAGCGCGGGGCTGGCGGCGCTGGCATTGGTCAGGTGATTATCCAGCGTGGCCTGGTGGGCCAGCGACGGCATTGCCGTGGCGCACAGCAGGCAGAAGAGGAGAGGACGGAGACGACCCGGGCACGGGAAGCGGAGGAGGGCACGCTGGCCTGGGACGTTGTTGATCACGCGGCTTTCACTTTTCGGAGCAGCCGGAATAGTGCCGGACAAAAACGAAGATGGTGTTCAGAAAAAGTTAAAAAATCGTGAATATGGAACGACCGTCGTCACTATTCCGTTATTGCAACACCCGGCGTGCGCCGCTGTAGTGCTCGCGCCAATAAGGGCCGTCGAGCTGGTCCAGCCGCACGGTACCGCCGCTGCTGGGGGCATGCACGAAGCGGCCTTCGCCGACATATATGCCGACGTGGCTGACATTGCCGCGGTTGCCGAAGAAGACCAGGTCAGCCGCCGCCAGGCGCTCCGGTGCGATTTTCGGGCCCTGTACCTGCGCCAGTTCGCTCGAACTGCGCGGTAGTTTCAGGTCGAGCATGTCCCGGTACACGTAGTTGACCAGGCCGCTGCAGTCGAAGCCGCCCTGCGGCGTATTGCCGCCATAGCGGTAGGGCGTGCCGACCAAGCTGATCGCGCGCATCAGCACCGCATTGGCGGCGGCGGGATCGTCGGGCGTGACCACGGGCCATTGGCGTTTCGCGAGCGCGTCGTGCGTCGGCGTGGGGCGCACGTCATCGCGCCCGCAGGCCGCCAGCAGGCAGGCGATCATCGTCGCCAGCATCAGCGTGGTGAGCGTCCGCGCTGGCGTCAGCCTGCGGCTGTCTGGATAATGTGCGGCCTTCCCCATCTGCGCATCTTGGCCGCAACACGACATGGCCGACAAGTCCGCGCGCCTGCCAGGGTTCCGAATGAAAATCGAGAAAGACCGCGTCGTCAGCTTCCATTACACCGTTTCCGAACAGGGGCAGGAGGCACTGGAAAGCTCCCGGGAGCGCGAACCGCTGCTGATCCTGGTCGGCCACGGCAACATCATCCCGGGCCTGGAGAAGGCCCTCGACGGCCACGAGAAGGGCGACAGCTTCGGCGTCGACGTGGCAGCGGCGGAAGCCTACGGCGAGCGTCGCGACGGCCTCACCCAGCGCGTGCCCAAGAAGCACTTCGGCACCCAGCGCCTGGAGCCGGGCATGCAGGTGGTGCTCAACACCAATTTCGGTCCGCGCGCGGTCAGCGTGCAGAAGGTCGGCATGAGCGTGGTCGACGTCGACCTCAACCATCCGATGGCCGGCAAGGACCTGCATTTCGACATCGAGATCGTCGATGTGCGCGAAGCCAGCGCGGAGGAGATCGAACACGGCCACGTGCACGGCGACGGCGGCCACGCGCACTGAACTTGGGCGGGAGGAGGCGTCAGCCCCGCGCCCATGCCCGGCTCACAGCCCCAGAGCATCGTTGCCGAATGGCCCGCGCAAGCGGGCCATTTCCGTACTGGCCAATGGCGCTTGCGATGGGGGCCGAGGCGGTGAATGATCCGGCTTTCGGCTGGAGGGGGCGGGCATGAACCAGGACATCCATTTGGCGCCGATCGCCGCCGCCGAGCGGATCGAGACGATGGACGTGCTGCGCGGATTCGCGCTGCTCGGCATCCTGCTGATGAACATCGAGGCTTTCGTCGGCCCGTTGATGGAATCGGTCAACGGGATCAACCCGCGCTTCAGCGGCACCGATCGCTGGGTCGACGCGCTGATCTACGTGCTGGTGCAGGGCAAGTTCATCACCCTGTTCTCGCTGCTGTTCGGCATGGGCTTCGCGGTCATGCTCGATCGCGCGCAGGCGCGCGGCGACACCGGCGCCTGGCTGTATGCGCGGCGCCTGCTGGCGCTGCTGGGCATCGGCTTGGCGCACGCGGTGCTGATCTGGTCGGGCGACATCCTGGTGACGTACGCGCTGCTGGGTTTCGTATTGCTACTGTTCTTCCGCAGCACGCCGGTGTCGCGGCTGCCGAAATGGGGCATCGCGTTCTACCTGCTGCCGATCCTGCTGACCTGGGTGATGGCGGCTTTCGGCCTGCTGGCGCAACACGATCCCCAGGCTGCCGCGGAATGGCAGAAGGCAATGGACACGCAGGGCCAGCAGATGGCGTCGCTGATCGAGGCGGAGCGGCTGGCCTATGGCTCAGGTACCTACGCGCAGGCCGTGGCGCAACGCGCGGTCGACACCGGCACGATGATCGGCTTCCTTCCGTTCTTCGGAACCTCGATCCTGGGCATGTTCCTGTTCGGCGCGTGGTTCGTGCGCAGTGGCGTGATCCGCGATCCCGGTGCGCACCTGCCGCTGTTCCGGCGCCTGCTGGTCTGCGGCTTCGCATTCGGCTTGCCGCTGATGCTGTGGTCGGCGTGGATGCACCCGACGATGAGTTTTTCCGAAGTCAGCGCCGGCAGCGCGGCGGCGCAGACCGCGGCCCAGCTGGCCAACGTGTTGTTGTGCTTCGCCTACTTCTCGGCAATCGTGCTGCTGATGCAGCGGCCGGCATGGCAGGCCCGCCTGCGCTGGATGGCGCCGGCCGGACGGATGGCGTTGACCAATTACCTGATGCAGTCGGTGATCGCCACGGCGGTCTTCTACGGCTATGGCCTGGGTTATTTCGAGCGCCTGCCGCGCGCATGGCAGCCACTGTTCGTCGTCGCAGTGTTTGCGCTGCAGGTGGTGTTGAGCCGCTGGTGGCTGTCGCGTTATCGCTACGGTCCGATGGAATGGCTGTGGCGTTGGTTGACCTATCTGGAGCGCCCGGCCATGCGGTTGTCGACGGCGTAGCGCGGAGGTCCTCGCGGCACCTGTGTCGCGAGACCGGCCATGCTGCAACAGGCGGCTTGTCGCTAAACTGGCCGCATGAACGATAGGGACGATGTGGTCATCATCGGCGGAGGCGTGATCGGCCTGGCCAGTGCGCTTGCGCTGCTCGAGGCCGGACGCGGCGTGCGCGTGCTGGAAGCCGGCACCGTCGGCTGCGGCAGTTCGCACGGCAACTGCGGCACCATCACGCCCAGCCACGCGTTGCCCTTGGCGGCGCCGGGTACGATCGGACGTGCGCTGCGCTGGTTGCTGACGCCGGATGCGCCGCTGTATCTGAAGCCGCGCGTCGATCCTTCGTTGTGGGCCTGGCTGGCGCGTTTCTCCTCGCGTTGCAACGTGCGCGACCTGCGCCAGGCGACGGCAGCAAAGTCTTCGATCCTGTCGTTCTCACGGCAGATGTTGCCGGCGTGGATCCAGCGCCACGGCATCGACTGCGAGTTCGTCGAAACCGGCGGCGACCGTGTGTTCCGCAGTGCGGCCACGTTCGAGAAATTCCGCGAGGAATTGCGGCTGCTGGCCGAGGTCGGTGTGCCTTTCGAAACGATCGATGGTGCCGCCTACGAGCGCAGCGAACCGGCCGTGCTCGCCGGCGTCCATGCCGCGGTCCGTTTCACCGGCGATGCCAGTCTGCGGCCGGACCGGTATGTCGCCGGGCTGGCGCGGGCGGTACGCGGGAATGGCGGGGTGATCGTCGAGCACTGCGAAGTGCAGGGGCTGGGCAGGGATGGCGACGACCTGCGCATTGCCGCCACGCAAGGCGAATTCAGCGCCCGCGATGTGGTGGTGGCGACGGGGGCATGGTCGCCGCGACTCGCTCGTTCGCTGGGCACCGCGTTGCTGGGCAAGGCCATGCAGCCAGGCAAGGGCTACTCGATCACCTACGACAGCCCCGCGGTGATGCCGCGCCGCCCACTGGTGCTGCATGAGCGCAGTGTCTGCGTCACCGCCTGGGGCAGTGGCTTCAGGCTGGGCAGCACGATGGAATTCTCGGGCTACGACAATGCGCTCAATCGGCGTCGCCTCGATGCGCTGGAGCGCGGCGCGCGCGAATACCTGCGCCATCCCGTCGGCCCGGCCAAGCGCGAGGAATGGTTCGGCTGGCGGCCGATGACCTACGACGACCTGCCGATCATCGGTCGCGCACCGGGCCACGATCACCTCTGGTTCGCGACCGGGCATGGCATGCTCGGGGTCAGCATGAGCACCGGCACGGCACAACTGGTGAGCGACCTGATCTGCGGGCGTGAACCCGCGTTCGACCCGCGCCCCTATCGCGCGGATCGTTTCGCATGAGCGCCACCGACTTCGACCTGATCGTGATCGGCGGCGGCTCCGGCGGGCTGGCCGGTGCCTTCCGCGCCGCCGCGCACGGCGCGCGCGTGGCATTGCTGGAGCCGGGCGATCTTGGCGGCACCTGCGTCAACGTCGGCTGCGTGCCCAAGAAGGCGATGTGGCTGGCGGCGGACCTGTCGCAGAAACTCGGTCTGGCCGCGCAGCTGGGCTTTTCGCTGCCGCCTCCGCAGTTCGACTGGGCCGAATTCATCACCCATCGCCAGCGCTACATCACCAACATCCATGCCAGCTACCAGCAGCGGCTCGATGCCCACCGCATCGCGCTGTTGCGCACGCGCGGCTGCCTGCGTGCAGCGGACACGGTCGAAACCAGCGAAGGCGTGCGCCTGCGCGCTCCGCATGTCCTGATCGCAACCGGCGGCCATCCGCTGCGCCCCGGGGTACCCGGCGCCGAGCTGGGGATGGTGTCGGACGATTTCTTCAATCTCTGCGCCGCGCCGGAACACGTGGCGATCGTCGGCGGTGGCTATATCGCGGTCGAACTGGCCGGCGTGCTGCAGTCGCTGGGCAGCCGGGTCGAGATGTTCGTGCGCGGCCGGCGGCTGCTGAACGGTTTCGACGAGGAACTGTCGCTGCAATTGGCCGAGGACTACCGGCAGTACGGCGTGCGGCTGCACCTGGATTATTCGTTGCGCTCGGTCCGCCAGGAGGCATCCAAGTTCGTGCTGCGCGATGGCACGGGCGCCGACAGCAGCCAGTTCGACGCGCTGCTCTTCGCCACTGGTCGGCGTCCCAACAGCGACGTCTGTGGCGCGACGCAGATCGGAGTCGCGTGCGATGCCAATGGCCATGTGCAGGTGGACGAGTACCAGGACACCAGCGTCGCCGGCGTCCATGCGGTGGGCGACGTCACCGACCGCGTGGCACTGACGCCGGTGGCGATCGCCGCCGCGCGGCGTCTGATGGATCGCCTGTTCGGAGGCCAGCCTGAGGCGAGGTTGGACTATGCGGATATCGCCACGGTCGTGTTCAGCCATCCGCCGATCGGCCAGGTCGGCCTGACCGAGGAAGCCGCGCGCCTGCAGCATGGCGACGCCGTGCGCGTGTATCGCGCCGGTTTCCGTCCAATGCTGCACGCGCTGGCCGACTCACCGCAGCGCAGCCTGTTCAAGCTGGTCTGCGTCGGCGACGGCGAACGCGTGATCGGCATCCATTTGCTGGGCGAGGGCGCCGACGAGATCCTGCAGGGCTTCGCGGTGGCGCTCAAGCGCGGCATCCGCAAGTGCGACCTGGACGATACCGTGGCGATCCATCCGACCAGTGCCGAGGAAGTGGTGCTGATGCGCTAGCCGCATGCCGCGACATGGCGAGATTACAATGATGTCCATGGACATCTTCGAACTTCACCGCGGCACCGCGCCGTTGCTGGTCAGCGTCCCGCACGACGGCACGGTAGTCCCCGACGGCATCGCCGCGCGCCTGACCGATTCCGCGCGTCGTGTTCCCGACACCGACTGGCACATCGCGCGGCTGTACGCATTCGCGCGCGAACTCGGCGCGTCGATGATCGTGCCGCGGCATTCGCGCTACGTGGTCGACCTGAACCGATCGGAAGACGATGTATCTCTGTATCCGGGTCAGAACACCACCGGCCTGTGCCCGATCGTGCAGTTCAGCGGCGAACCGGTCTACCGCGACGGCATGGCGCCGACCGAAGCCGAAATCCGTGAACGCGTCGAACGCTACTGGCGTCCTTACCATGAAGCACTGCAGGCCGAGCTCGCGCGCATTCATGCCGAACACGGCCGCGTCGTGCTGTGGGAAGGCCATTCGATCAAGGGCGATCTGCCATTCCTGTTCGAAGGCCGCCTGCCCGACCTCAATCTCGGTACCGTTGGCGGAACCAGTTGCTCGCCGCTATTGCAGTCGCGTCTCGAGGCCGTGCTGGCCGGGCAGGGCGATTACGACTTCGTCGCCAACGGCCGCTTCAAGGGCGGTTACATCACGCGTCACTACAACAATCCGTCCAAAGGGATCGATGCGGTGCAGCTGGAGATCAGCCAGCGGATCTATATGGACGAGGATTCGTTCGTCTACGACGCCATCAAGGCTGCACGCGCGCAAGCGACCGTACGTTTGTTACTGCAGGCAGCGATCGCCTGACCATTTCGTGGCATGGCCGGCGAAGTATCAGCCGCTACATCCACTTACTTGGTCGCGGCGCCAATATGCTTGTCCAAGAAGGTCTTCATTCGTCGGTACATTTCCGCTTGATTCTCCGGCGCGTAGAAACCATGGCCTTCGCCTGCCACGACCATCGTCTCCATACCAGCGGCTTTGGAGAATGCTTTCTTCAACGCGTTGAACTGATCCATCGGTACGCGCCGATCGATGTTGCCTTGCGCCAGGAAAACCGGGACCTTGATCTTGTCCACGTTGCGCGCTGGTGAGTTCGCGTTCAATACCGATGTGTCCGAGCCGATCGCGCGTTCGAGGTAGCGCCGGCCCGTACGCGTGTCCGGGATATCGCCGGCCTTGTGCATGACATTGAGGTCGTACACGCCGACATACCCGATGGCACACTTGTACAGTTCCGGATAGCGGATGGGCTGCATCAGCGCCGCGTAGCCGCCGAAGCTCGAGCCGTATGTGCAAATGCGGGAAGGGTCGGCGAGTTTGTTTTCTATCGCCCAACGCACGCCATCGGCGATGTCGTCCTGAATCTTGCCGCCCCATTCGCGGTAACCAGACTCCAGGAACGCTTGCCCGCGCCCGCCAGATCCACGGTAGTTTACCTGCAGCACCGCATAGCCGTGGGTGGCCAGGTATTGCACATCAGGATCGTAGCCCCACTCGTCATAGGGTCCATGCGGCCCGCCATGAGGCATCACCACTAGCGGTTGCGCGTCGCCGCCGAGCGAAGTGTAGAAACCGAATAGGAGCTTGCCATCCCGGCTTTTGAACGAGATCGCCTTGGTGCGCGCCATTTGCGCGGGCTGAATCCACGGCTGGGATTCGGCCACTAACGTCATTTTGCGCTTGTCGCGATCGAAGATGTAATACGCCCCAGGATGTCGGTCGGAGCGCGCAACAAACAGCAGTTTGCTGTTGTCCCGGCTCGATTCGAGGAAGTACACCAGTTCACCCGGGAACTGGCCCATCAGATCCTGATGCAGGGACGCCCATTCCGGTGCGCCTTCGAGGTACTCGATCATCGGCTTCGCGGCGTCGTACACCGCAGCGAACGGTGGGCCGTTGCGTCCCGCGTAGAGCAGATAGGCGATCTCGACATCCTCGCGACCGGCGAGTTTCTGGCGGGCGCCCGCTGCCAGATCAAGCCGGTACAGCTGATCGGGGCCGCGAGCATCGGAAATCAATGCGTATACGGTATTGCCGTCGTCAGCGAATCTGGCGAACGCCAGCGAGTAACCAGCCAGGGTTTTGGGCAGTGGGGCCCAAGCGGCATCTCTGGTCTTGCGGTAACTCAAGACCGGCTCGTCGTTCTGATCTTTCGTGACCATGAAGCGCGCCTTGCCATCCTGGTCGAACATGAAACGCGCAGGCCGGCCCGCGCGCTCGACTTCCTGGCGTTCGCCGGTGACGGTGTCTACCTTGAAGATGACGGCGTCAGGCTCGTCACCACAGTTCCAGCACGTAAAGGACACCAAGATCTTGCCTGGTTCCTTGTCCAACACCTTGACTACGCTTGCATAGCCCTCATCTTTGCGGCGCCCACGGGTAGTGCCTACGTTGGGCACATACGCGAACAGCACTTCCTGCTTCTTGCCATCAATGCGTGCCGAGAACAATTCCCCAAGGCTGTATGGCTGTGCCTTGAGCGGTTCCATCTCGGCCCGGGCGACCGTGACGCGATCGTCTGCTGTCCAGATCACGTCGGTGATGTGATTTCGCTTGCCGAAACTGAGCACCTGGGTCTGGCCGCCGTCGATTTTGACGATATCCAGCTGCGTTTCGGTACCACCGGCGCGCGGCGTCGCTATGGCGACGTACTCGCCGGTGGGCGATAGCGAAACTTCAGTGACCTCCGAATGCTTGGCGAAGGTCTCCGCCGAAGGTGGTTCGGCTGCACGCGCCGGCGAAACGGCCACGAAAACGGCACTGCACGAAACCAATGCGAATTGCCGGAGCAGACTCGCGCATATCGTTCGGTACATGGATGCTTACCTGAAGACACCCTCCCCCGGGGCGCACGCAGACTAGCGCGCCCCGGATCAGACTTCCAGCGTCGCCAGGTCGCCCTTGGTTTCCAGCCACGTCCTGCGGTCACCCGCGCGCTTCTTGGCCAGCAGCATGTCCATCAGCGAGCGCGTTTCGGCATCGTCTTCGTTGGTCAGCTGCACCAGGCGGCGGGTGTCCGGGTGGATGGTCGATTCGCGCAGCTGCTGCGGGTTCATCTCGCCTAGGCCCTTGAAACGGGTGACGTTGACCGCGCCTTTGATCTTCTCGCGTTCGATGCGCTCCAGCAGCAGGCGCTTTTCCTCTTCGTCGAGCGCGTAGAACACCTGCTTGCCGACATCGACGCGGAACAGCGGCGGCATCGCCACGAACACATGGCCGGCAGCGACCAGTGCCGGGAAGTGCTTGAGGAACAGGGCGGTCAGCAGGGTGGCGATGTGGAGGCCGTCGGAGTCGGCATCGGCCAGGATCACCACCTTGCCGTAGCGCAGGCCGCTGATGTCGTCCTTGCCCGGATCGCAGCCGATCGCGACGGCCAGATCGTGCACTTCGGTCGACGCCAGCACGCCGCCGGAAGCGACTTCCCAGGTATTGAGGATCTTGCCGCGCAACGGCAGGATCGCCTGGAAGTCCTTGTCACGCGCCTGCTTGGCGCTGCCGCCAGCGGAGTCGCCTTCGACCAGGAACAGTTCGGTGCGCGACAGGTCCTGCGAGATGCAGTCAGCGAGCTTGCCGGGCAGCGCCGGTCCCTGCGTCACCTTCTTGCGCACGATCTGCTTTTCGGTCTTCAGCCGCGCGCTGGCGCGCTCGATCGCCAGCTGCGCGATCTTCTCGCCGAGTTCGGTGTGCTGGTTCAGCCACAACGAGAACGCATCGTGCGCGGCCGACTCGACGAAGCCGGCGGCCTGGCGCGACGACAGCCGCTCCTTGGTCTGCCCGCTGAACTGCGGGTCGGTCATCTTGATGCTGAGCACGAACGCGACCCGGTCCCACACGTCCTCCGGGGCCAGCTTGACGCCACGTGGCAGCAGATTGCGGAAGTCGCAGAACTCGCGCAGTGCATCGGTGAAACCGGTGCGCAGGCCGTTGACGTGGGTGCCGTGCTGCGCGGTCGGGATCAGGTTGACGTAGCTTTCCTGCACCAGGTCGCCTTCCGGCACCCAGGCCACGGCCCAGTCGACGACCTCGGTGTCCTTCTTCAGCGAGCCGACGAACAGTTCCGGCGGCAGCAGTTCGCGATCGACCAGTTCGCCCTTCAGGTAGTCCCGCAGTCCGTCCTCGTAATGCCACTGGTCGCGCTCGCCACTGGCGGCGTCATGCAGTGTCACGGTCAGGCCGGGGCAGAGCACGGCCTTGGCGCGCAGCAGGTGCCGCAGCGCACGCAGGTTGAACTTGGGCGTGTCGAAATATTTCGGATCGGGCCAGAAGCGCAGCCGCGTCCCGGTATTCTTCTTGCCGACGCTGCCGACGACTTCGAGTTGCGAGGCGCGGTCGCCATCCTTGAACGACATCCGGTATTCGTTGCCGTCGCGCTTGATGAACACGTCGACCTGCTTCGACAGCGCATTGACCACGCTGACGCCGACGCCATGCAGGCCGCCACTGAAGGTGTAGTTCTTGTTGCTGAACTTGCCGCCGGCATGCAGGCGGGTGAGGATCAGTTCGACGCCGGGAATCTTCTCCTCCGGGTGGATGTCCACCGGCATGCCGCGGCCGTCGTCGGACACCTCGCAGCTGCCATCGGCATGCAGCGTCACCTCGATCTCGCCGGCATGCCCGGCCAGGGCCTCATCGACCGCGTTGTCGACCACTTCCTGCGCCAGGTGGTTGGGGCGGGTGGTGTCGGTATACATGCCGGGACGGCGTTTGACCGGGTCCAGGCCGGAGAGGACTTCGATATCGGCGGCGTTGTAGCGGGTGCTCATCAGTCAGGCAGTGGAGGCGGTCTGCATAGTGTAGTCGTTGCCCATGCGCGCACTGCTGCTTCAACGGCGTGAAGTCCAGCCGCGTGCGTCGGCCGGAGACTTGCATGGCGGCACACCATTCAGTCCGCGGCCAACATGGCGGGCCTATCGTGTGCGATATCGTTTCAAGCCTGTCCCTTTGGAGGTCGCCATGAAAATCCTGAAACTGCTGGTCCCGGTCGGCATCGCCGCCGCGCTGGTCGCACCGGTCGTCCTGGCGCAGACGCAGGACGCCCGCCAGGCCGAGAAGAAGGCGCAGGAGGCCGCACAGCAGGCCGAGGCCGCGAAGAAGCAGGCCGCCGATGCCGAAAAGAAGGCCGAGCAGGCGCGCAGGAAGGCTGCCGCGGCGGCCGCCGAACCGGAGGAAGAAGAAGAGGAAGAAGAGCGCCGCAGAAAGCCGTAATGCGCCTGCCGCAATGTTTTCCAGCGCCCCGGCCGTCCGGGGCGTTTCTTTTTGTGGCGGCCGCGCACGAGCCGCGGGCCAAAATCCCGGCTTGCCTGTAGAATGGGGCTTTCCAGCTACCCGCTGATCTCATGACTCCCCCTGGTTCTATCACCCCGCTTGTCTTCGTCACCGGGGGCGTGGTGTCCTCCCTCGGCAAGGGCATCGCCGCAGCCTCGCTGGCTGCCATCCTCGAAGCGCGCGGCCTGCGCGTGACGATGATGAAGCTGGACCCCTACATCAACGTCGACCCGGGCACGATGAGCCCGTTCCAGCACGGCGAGGTCTACGTCACCGACGACGGTGCCGAGACCGACCTCGACCTGGGTCATTACGAGCGCTTCGTCAACACGCGGTTGACCGGCAAGAACTCGATCACCACCGGCAAGATCTACGAGAACGTGATCCGCAAGGAGCGCCGCGGAGACTACCTCGGTGCGACCGTCCAGGTGATCCCGCACATCACCGACGAGATCAAGCGCTGCATCGACGCGGCCACCTCCGGCTACGACGTGGCCCTGGTCGAGATCGGCGGCACCGTCGGCGACATCGAATCGCTGCCGTTCCTGGAGGCGATCCGCCAGATCCGCACCGAGCGCGGCGCCGAGAAGGCGTTGTTCATGCACCTCACCCTGGTGCCGTACATCGCCGCTGCCGGCGAACTGAAGACCAAACCGACCCAGCATTCGGTCAAGGAACTGCGTTCGATCGGCATCCAGCCGGACATCCTGGTCTGCCGCAGCGAACAGCCCCTGCCCGACAGCGAGCGCCGCAAGATCGCGCTGTTCACCAACGTGCCCGAGCACGCGGTGATTTCGGCCGTCGATCTGGACAACATCTACAAGATCCCAATGTGGCTGCATTCGCAGGGCCTGGACCAGATCGTGGTCGAACGCCTGCATCTGGGCGCCAAGACCGCCGAATCCGCCGACCTGTCGGAATGGCTGGCCGTGGTCGAGGCGGGCGAATATCCCATCGACGAAGTCACCATTGCCGTGGTCGGCAAGTACGTCGACCACAAGGATGCCTACAAGTCGGTGTCCGAAGCGCTCAAGCACGGCGGAATCCGCCAGCGCACCCGCGTCAATCTGCGCTGGCTGGAATCACAGGACATCGAACGCGACGGCGCCGACAAGGTGCTGGCCGGCGTCGACGGCATCCTGGTGCCCGGCGGCTTCGGCGACCGCGGCTTCGAGGGCAAGGTGCTGACCGCGCAGTACGCGCGCGAGCACGACATTCCCTATTTCGGCATCTGCTATGGCATGCAGGCCGCCGTGGTCGACGTGGCGCGCAACCTGGCTGGTCTGGAAGGCGCCAACAGCACCGAGAACGACAAGCTGTCGCCGCATCCGGTGATCGGCCTGATCACCGAGTGGCGCACGCAGACCGGCGAAGTCGAGCGTCGCAGCGAGGACAGCGATCTCGGCGGCACCATGCGCCTGGGCCTGCAGGAACAGCGCATGAAGCCGGGCAGCAAGTCGCGCGAGATCTACGGCAAGGACGTGGTCGGCGAGCGCCATCGCCACCGTTACGAGTTCAACAACCGCTATCGCAGCCAGCTCGAGGACGCCGGTCTGGTGATCAGCGCCAAATCGATGGACGACCTGCTCGTTGAAATGGTCGAACTGCCGAAGCATCCGTGGTTCATCGCCTGCCAGGCGCATCCCGAATTCCTGTCGACGCCGCGTGGCGGGCATCCGCTGTTCGTCGGCTTCATCCGCGCCGCGCGCGAGCACAAGGCGGGCGGACGGTTGCTCAAGGAGGCCACGGCATGACGGCTCCACAAAGCTGTCATCCCGAGCACAGCGAGGGACCTGCTTCACCGCTTCCATCAGGTACCTTCGAAAGCAGGTCCCTCACTTCGTTCGGGATGACACTGTGAAAGGACGTCAAGCATGAAGCTTTGCGGTTTCGACATCGGCCTCGACCAGCCGTTCTTCCTCATCGCCGGCCCCTGCGTGGTCGAATCCGAGCAGCTGCAGCTCGACGTCGCCGGCCAGCTGAAGGAAATCACCGGCGAACTCGGCATCCACTTCATCTTCAAGTCCAGTTTCGACAAGGCCAACCGCACGTCCGGCACCAGCTTCCGTGGACCGGGTATGGAGGAAGGCCTGCGCGTGCTGGGTGAAGTGAAGCGCCAGCTCGGCGTGCCGGTGCTGACCGATGTGCACGAATACACGCCGATGGACGAAGTGGCTTCGGTCGTCGACGTGCTGCAGACGCCCGCGTTCCTGGTCCGCCAGACCGACTTCATCACCAAGGTCTGCCAGGCCGGCAAGCCGGTCAACATCAAGAAGGGCCAGTTCCTGTCGCCGTGGGAAATGAAACCGGTGGTCGAGAAGGCCAAGGCGACCGGCAACCAGGACATCATGGTCTGCGAGCGCGGCGCCAGTTTCGGCTACAACAACCTGGTCAGCGACATGCGCTCGCTGGCGGTGATGCGCGACACCGGCTGCCCGGTGGTGTTCGACGCTACCCACTCCGTGCAATTGCCCGGCGGGCAGGGCGGCTCCAGCGGCGGCCAGCGCGAATTCGTGCCGGTGCTGTCGCGCGCGGCGATGGCGGTCGGCATTTCCGGCATCTTCATGGAGACGCACCCGGATCCGGCCAAGGCGCTCAGCGACGGGCCGAATGCCTGGCCGCTGCCGAAGATGCGCGCGCTGCTGGAATCGCTGCTGGAGATCGACCGTGTCACCAAGAAGAACGGCTTCATCGAGATGACGTAAGGCGAGCCCAGGTCCGCTGCACGTGATCGCGTGAAATCCAAATCTGGCGGGCCTGGGCCCGCCCTACGAACGCCCAAACAATCGACGACATGACCAAAATCGCCAAGATCCACGCCCGCGAAATCCTCGACAGCCGCGGCAATCCCACCCTCGAAGCCGAAGTCACGCTCGATGACGGCAGTTTCGGCCGCGCGATGGTGCCGTCCGGTGCCTCGACCGGTTCCAAGGAAGCCGTCGAATTGCGCGACGGCGACAAGACCCGCTACGGCGGCAAGGGCGTACTCAAGGCCGTCGCCAACGTCAACGGCGCCATCGCGCAGGCGCTGCATGGCTTCGATGCCAATGATCAGGAAGGGCTGGACCGCCGCCTGATCGATCTGGACGGCACCGAGAACAAGGGCCGGCTGGGTGCCAACGCGTTGCTCGGCGTGTCGCTGGCCAATGCGCATGCGGTGGCCGCGTCGAAGAAGATGCCGCTGTGGCAGCATCTCGCCAACGGCAACGACGTGACGCTGCCGGTGCCGATGATGAATATCATCAATGGCGGCGCGCATGCCGACAACAACGTCGACCTGCAGGAATTCATGGTGTTGCCGGTCGGTTTCGACACGTTCGCAGAATCGCTGCGCGCCGGCACCGAGATCTTCCACGCGCTGAAGTCCGTGCTGAAAGGCCGCGGCCTGAGCACGGCGGTCGGCGACGAGGGCGGCTTCGCACCGGACTTCCGCAGCAACGCCGAAGCGCTGGACACCATCCTCGAGGCGATCGGCAAGGCCGGCTACCACGCAGGCGAAGACGTGCTGCTGGGCCTGGACGTGGCCAGCACCGAGTTCTTCGAGAATGGCAAGTACCACCTCGTCGGCGAGGGCAAGCGCCTGACCAGCGAGCAGTTCGTCGACTTCCTCGCCGACTGGTGCAGCGAATATCCAATCGTCACCATCGAGGACGGCATGGCCGAGGACGACTGGCACGGCTGGAAGCTGCTCACCCAGCGTCTTGGCAACAAGGTGCAACTGGTCGGTGACGACCTGTTCGTGACCAACCCGAAGATCTTCAAGGACGGCATCGAGCAGGGCGTGGCCAATGCGATCCTGATCAAGGTCAACCAGATCGGCACGCTGACCGAAACGCTGGAGGCGATCGCGATGGCGCATCACGCCGACTACGCGGCGGTCGTGTCGCATCGTTCCGGCGAGACCGAGGACACCACCATCGCCGACATCGCCGTGGCGACGACTGCGACCCAGATCAAGACCGGGTCGTTGAGCCGCAGCGATCGCATCGCCAAGTACAACCAGTTGCTGCGCATCGAGGAGCAACTGGGCGCTGCTGCGCGTTATGCCGGGCGCAACGCGTTCGTGTCGCTGAAGCGCTGAACCGGCGATGCGCGTGCTGCGTGTCGTCCTGCTGTTGCTGGTCGTGCTGCTGGCGTGGCTGCAATACCGCCTGTGGTGGGGTGCCGGCGGGCAGGGCGAGGTGCAGGCGCTACAGTCGCGCGTGCAGAAGCAGGTCCGCGACAACGGCGGTCTGCAGCAACGCAACGACGCGCTGGCCGCGGAAGTGAAGGACCTCAAGAATGAGGGCGGTGGCGAGGCCGTGGAAGAGCGCGCGCGCAGCGAGCTGGGCATGATCAAGCCCGGCGAGACCTTCTATCGCGTCGTCGAACGCGCCGACACCGCTCCGCAGCAGGACGAAAAAATCGCGGAGCCGCGGCGATGACCCCGGATCAGGTCCGCGGCAGGCTCTGGGCGGTAGTGCCCGCGGCTGGTCGCGGGACGCGTTTTGGCGGCGAGGTGCCCAAGCAGTATCTGGCGGTCGGCGGCGAACCACTGATCGCGCACACGCTCACGGCCTTGTGCGCGCATCCCAAGGTCGACGGCGTCGTCGTGGTGCTGGCCGAGGCTGATGCGCACTGGCCGGGCTGGCAGGCGATTGCCGGCAAACCGGTGGTGACCTGCGTCGGCGGCAGCGAGCGTGCTGATTCGGTGCTCGCCGGGCTGGCCGCATTGCCGGACAGTGTCCGCGCCGACGATTTCGTGCTGGTCCATGACGCGGCGCGGCCGAACCTGCACCCTGCAGATATTGACCGCCTGCTCGAGTACGGACGCAACGATCCGGTCGGCGCAATCCTGGCCGCACCGCTGCGCGACACGCTCAAGCGCGCCGGCGACGACGGTGGCATCGATGGCACGGAGCCGCGCGAACGCCTGTGGCGTGCATTCACGCCGCAACTGTTCCGCCGCCTGCAGCTCAGTCGCGCACTCGAAGCCGCACGCGACGCCGGTGTCGCCGTCACCGACGAGGCGATGGCGATGGAGCGGCAGGGATTGCGGCCGTTGCTGATCGAAGGGCGCGAGGACAACCTGAAGGTGACGACTGCGGCGGATCTGGCCCTGCTTGAATTCCTGCTGGGTAGCCGTTGATTTTGAGAAACATACGTCCCTTACGTTCTGGCATCCGATGAATTCCTCAAATCCAGCAATCCCGGACATCCGCATCGGCCAGGGCTTCGATGTCCATGCCTTCGGCGAAGGCGATCACCTGGTGATCGGTGGCGTGCGCGTTCCCCATGAGCGCGGCATCGTCGCGCACAGCGATGGCGACGTGGTGCTGCACGCACTCTGCGATGCGATGCTGGGCGCGTTGGCGCTGGGCGACATCGGCCAGCACTTTCCGCCATCGGATCCGCAATGGAAAGGGGCCGACAGCCGCGCCTTTGTGCGGCATTGCAACCAGTTGCTGGCCGAGCAGGGCTGGCGAGTCGGCAACGTCGACGCCACCGTGGTCTGCGAGCGGCCGAAGATCGGCCCGCACGCGCCGGCGATGCGCGACAACATCGCCAGCGATCTCGGCATCGCGCCGGATGCGGTCAGCATCAAGGCCACCACCAGCGAAAAGCTGGGCTTCACCGGACGTGGCGAAGGTATCGCTGCGCAGGCGGTGTGCCTGCTGGTCCGCGCGTGAGCGACGAATTGCCGCGCGCCCACGGTGCGCCCGTGCTGACAGCGCGTTTCCGGGCATCGCCGGAGGACTTCCGGGTCGACGAGATCGATGCATTCGAAGCGACGGGCAGCGGCGAACACCTGCTGCTGACGCTCGAAAAGCGCGCCATGAACACCGCTTTCGCGGCGAAACGCATCGCGCAATGGGCTGGCGTGCCGGAGCTGGCGATCGGCTATGCCGGGCTGAAGGACCGCCACGCCGTCACCCGGCAGCGTTTCAGCGTGCATCTGCCCAAGCGCGTCGCGCCAGATCTGGCAGCGCTGCAGTCTGAAGACCTGCACGTACTGGAATCGCAATGGCATGCCAAGAAGTTGCCGCGCGGCGCCTTGGCGGGCAACCGGTTCGTGCTGGTGTTGCGCGACGTGCAGGGCCAGCGCGATGCGATCGAACGACGCGTGCAGGAGATTGCCGCGCGTGGCGTGCCGAATTATTTCGGCGAACAGCGCTTCGGTCGCGGCGGTGACAACGTCGCCAACGCGCTGGCCATGTTCGCCGGCCGACGCATGCGCCGGGAGCAGCGCACGATGCTGCTGTCGGCGGCGCGATCGGAACTGTTCAACCGCGTGCTCGGCGTGCGCGTGGCCGCGGACAACTGGGATCGGGGTCTCGAAGGCGAGGTGTGGATGCTCGACGGCAGCCGCAGCGTGTTCGGACCGGAGCCGTGGAGCGATGCGCTGGCCGCGCGGCTGGCCGCCTTCGACATCCATCCCAGCGGCCCGCTCTGGGGTGCGGGTGAACTGCGCACGGCGTCGACCGCGCGCCACGTCGAGGAGTCGGCGCTGATCGACGATCCGGCCCCGGCCCTGCGCGCGGGCCTCGAAGCCACCGGCCTGAAGCAGGAGCGGCGCGCGCTGCGGCTGAAACCGCAGCAGCTCCAGCACCGCTGGTTGCAGGACGAGGTGCTGGAACTGCAATTCGCGCTGCCGGCCGGGGCCTACGCGACGGTGGTGCTGCGCGAACTGGGCGATATCGGCAATGCCAGCGCGGCACAGTTGCCGGCATCTGCTGGCGAACGGGGCGAGGCGGCGTCGGACTAACGCTTGGCCAGCAACACCAGCACCGCACCAGTCCCGCCCTGCGCGGGTGGCGCGGAGTGGAAGGCCAGCACGTCGGCGCGATGGCGCAGCACGCGGTCGACCAGGTTCTTCAGCACCGGAATCGCGCTGTCCGAATTCAGGCCCTTGCCATGTATGACGCGTACGCAGCCGAAACCGGCTGAGCGCGCGTGCTGCAGGAAGGCGCGCAGCAGGGCTTCGGCGCCATGCGCATCGCTGTGGTGCAGGTCGATCTCGTCCTGCGCCGCATACAGGCCGCGACGCAGGCGTTGCAACACGCGCGGCGGCACTTCGTCGCGGCGATAGGAGAGGGCATCGCCGGCCTCCAGATCGTCCTGCGCCATCGCGCGTCGGAATTCGCTGAGCGCGTTGGATTCATCGCGCTCGGCCATTGCCGCACGGGCGCGGGGCTTCGGCTTTGCCGGAGGCGCCGTCGCCGCCGGCAGTTCCCGCACCGGGCCGACGGCCTGGCGGAACAGTTCGGCGTCTTCGTTGTGGTCGGATTTGCGTGCCATTGCAGGAAATGTAGCGCCGGATCGCACGGAAACAAGCGGCACGGATGTCTGCGGCCGATTCCCGCAATCTCCATTGGGTATCATGGGTGCCGATGAGAGGAGTTCCATGCGCGTTCTTGTAAGCAACGACGACGGCGTCGACGCCCCCGGCATACGCATCCTGGCCGAAGGCCTGCGCGATGCCGGCCACGAAGTGAAGATCGTCGCACCCGACCGCGATCGTTCCGGCGCCAGCAACTCGCTGACGCTGGACATGCCGGTGCGCGTGGTGCGGCTGGACGAGCACACCTGGCGCGTTGCCGGCACGCCGACAGACTGCGTGCACCTGGCGCTGACCGGCATGTTCGGCGACGATGCCGAGCCGGACATCGTGGTGTCCGGCATCAACAACGCGGCCAACCTGGGCGATGACGTGATCTATTCGGGCACGGTATCGGCGGCGATGGAGGGACGTTTCCTGGGTTTGCCGGCCGTGGCGGTGTCGCTGGTCACGTCCGACCACAGGCCGGAACATTTCGCGACCGCCGCGCGCGCCGCGATGGAGATCGTCGAGCGACTCAGCGCCGACCCATTGCCGGCGGACACCATCCTCAACGTCAACGTGCCGGATCGCGCCTGGGAGGACATCGCAGGCTTCGAGGTTACCCGGCTCGGCAACCGTCATCGTTCCGAAGCCTGTGTGCCCGCGCAGGATCCGCGCGGGCGCAGCCTGTACTGGATCGGCCCCGCCGGTCCCGAACAGGACGCCGGGCCGGGCACCGATTTCGACGCCGTGCGCCGCGGGCACATCTCGATCACGCCGATCCACGTCGACCTGACCCGCTTCCAGGCATTGGAGCAGGTCGCCAGCTGGGTCAGCGGCCTCGCCGGCGAACTGAAGCAGGGAAACCCGGCATGACCGCGCGCCTGCGCCTGCAGCCCGAGGCGATCGGCATGGGCATGACCTCGCAGCGCGTACGCGATCGCCTGATCGAGCGCCTGCGCGGCAACGGCATCCGTGACGAGCGCGTGCTGAACGCGATCCGCACCGTGCCGCGCCACCTGTATGTCGACGAGGCCCTGGCGACGCGCGCCTACGAGGACACCGCGCTGCCGATCGGCCACGGCCAGACCATCTCGCAGCCGTGGGTGGTGGCGAAGATGACCGAGGCGCTGCTCGAGGGCACGATGCCGAAGAAGGTGCTGGAAATCGGCACCGGCTCCGGCTATCAGGCCACGATCCTGGCAGTGCTGGGCATGGAGGTCTACACCGTAGAACGCATAGGCGAACTGCTGCGCGTCGCGCGCAAGCGCTTCCGCAGCCTAGGCCTGAACGTGCGCAGCAAGCACGACGACGGCCGCATCGGCTGGCCGGAGGAAGGCCCGTTCGACGCGATCATGGTCACCGCCGGCGCACCGGCGCTGGTCGATGCATTGAAGGAACAGCTCGCGCCGGGCGGCACGCTGGTGGCGCCGGTCGGAGCGGCGGCGTCGCAGTCGCTGCTGCGGCTGCGCAAAAGCGAGGACGGCGGCATCGAACAAACCGACCTGGCGCCCGTGGTTTTCGTTCCGCTGCTGTCGGGCCTGGTCGATTGAGCGGCGCACAAGACTACTTGCGCAAGGAAGCGGCAGCATGAAGCTGTTCAGGCCGTTGTACGAGCGCGCGTTGATCTGGGCCCGGCATCGCCATGCGCCGCGGCTGCTGGCCGCGTTGAGTTTCGTCGAGGCGATCATTTTCCCGGTGCCGCCGGAAGTGATGCTGGCGCCGATGTGCCTGTCGCAGCCGAAACGCGGGTTCTGGTTCGCCACCTTGAGCCTCGTCGGCTCGTTGGCCGGCGCGTTGATCGGTTATGCGCTGGGCCACTACGCTTACGAACTGGTGAAGCCGCTGCTGGAAACGCTGGGCTGGATCGACAAGATCGATGCGCAGGTGACCTACCTGCGCGAGGTATCGGTGCAGTCGCCGTGGAAGGCGTTCTGGATACTGGTGCTGGCCGGATTCGCGCCGATCCCGCTGAAATTCTTCACCTGGGCCGCCGGCATCGTCGGCGTGCCGCTGCTGCCGTTCATGGCCAGCATGCTGGTCGGCCGCGGCAAGCGCGTGTACCTGGTGGCAGGTGCGATCAGGCTCGGCGGCGAGCGCGCGGAGAAGGCGCTGCATCGCTACATCGAGCCGGTCGGGTGGGTGGCCCTGGGCCTGTTGATCCTGGGCGCGGGCTACCTGTTGTTCAGGGCTAACGCAGGATGAGGATGACGATGCGCGCTTTGGTCTGTGCCGCCATGCTGGTGTTGCTCGCTGCCTGTGGGCGCAGTCATGTGGTCCGCGAAGGCGGCACATCGCAACGGCCCGCGTCCACGCCCAAATACGGTTCGACGGTGGTCGTGCAACGCGGGCAGACGCTGTACCGCATCGCCACCAGCAATGGCATCAGCCCGCTCGACCTGGCGATGTGGAACGGCATCGCCCCGCCTTACACGATCTATCCGGGCCAGCGACTGCGGCTGTACCCGGGCAGTGGCCGCAGCGCGTCGTCGGGCACGACCAGGCCGGCGACGCGACCCACCACGACTTCTCATCCGCCAGCGGAACCCGTTGCGCCGGTCGCGAGTCCGGTGCCCTGGCGCTGGCCGACCGACGGCACGCTGATCGGCCGCTACGTCAACGGCAATCCCACAAAGCAGGGCATCGACATCGCCGGGTCCGGCGGCCAGCCGGTCCGTGCCGCGGGCGATGGCGTAGTGGTGTATTCGGGTTCCGGCCTTGTCGGCTACGGCGAACTGATCATCGTCAAGCACAACGAGCAGTGGCTGTCGGCCTATGGCCACAACCGCTCGCGCCTGGTGAACGAAGGCCAGATCGTCAAGGCTGGCCAGCAGATCGCCGAGATGGGCCGCAGCGGCGCCGCGCGCGACATGCTGCACTTCGAGATTCGCTACAACGGCAAGCCGGTGGATCCGCTCGCGTATCTGCCGAAGCGATAGTCGTGTCGTAGGTAACGCATCCCTGTCAACGGAGCGCATAAGATGAAACGCAGCGTGTTCGCCGTCCTGTCTTCTGCACTCTGCCTGGTTGCGCTGCAGGCGGCCGCGTCCGAATCGATCCCCCTCGCCGACGCACGCGAAGTCTTCGCACAGGCGCGGTCGATCTGCGAACAGGATGCCGGCAAGCTCTGGGGCGTGTCGCTATGCGGCCCGATCATGCTGGTCGATCCGAAAAGCCGGCAGCTGATCGCCAACCAGGCTGATGCGAACGGCGCGCTGAAGGCGCGCGACGGCGTCTTCGTCGGTCTATTGCCGGCCGAACAGAACGTCGCCAACACCGCAGTGGAATGGTCTGGTACGCGCTGGACGCAGATGCTCTGGCCATTGCATGCGGAGCCGGAAACGCGCGGCACGCTGATCGCACACGAACTGTTCCATCGCATCCAGCCGCAGCTGAAGTTGCCGAAACTGGAGTCGGGCGAAAACGCGCATCTGGACACCCTCGACGGGCGCTATTGGCTGCAGCTGGAATGGCGTGCATTGGCGCGCGCGCTGCAGGCCGGCGACGACGCGGCGCGCAGGCAGGCGGCAGCCGATGCCCTGCTGTTCCGCGCCGAACGCTATCGGTTGTTTACGGACGCCGCAGCGCAGGAGCAGGAACTGGAGCAGAACGAGGGTTTGGCCGAATACACCGGCGTGATGGCCGGCAATGCCACGGAGCAGGCGCGCGTGCAGGCGGCGCTGCACGATCTCTCCGCACACGTCGGCAGCCCCAGTTTCGTACGCTCCTTCGCTTATGCGACCGGACCGGCCTACGGCCTGCTGCTCGATCGCTATGCTGCCGGCTGGCGGCAGCAACTGGCAGGCGGCCTGCGTTTCGACGCTACGCTGCGGCAAGCGCTCGCGAGCGAGACGCCGGCCGACGTGCAAGGACTAGCCGATCAGCGCGCGCTGCGCTACGACGGCGCGGCGCTGCGCGTTTCCGAAACCCAGCGCGATATCCAGCGCCAGCAGGTCCTGGCCGCCAACCGCAGGAAGTTCGTCGATGGCCCGGTGCTGCTGCTTCCGTTCCAGCACATGAAAGTACAGTTCAACCCGAGCAACCTGCAGCCACTCGGCGAGCACGGCACGGTCTATCCGACGATGCGCATCAGCGATGACTGGGGCGTACTCGAAGCCAGCGACGGCGCGTTGATGAGGTCTGACTGGAGTGCGGTCACGGTGGTCGCGCCTGAGGCGTCGGCCGGCAGCGATCTCAAGGGCGAGGGCTGGACGTTGCAGCTCAAGCCGGGCTGGCGCCTGGTTCCCGGATCGCGCAAGGGCGACCTGGTGCTCGAACAACCGGCGCAGTAACCGGTTCCGGCTCAGCTGATCACGAAGCCGGCGACCACGCGGCGGCCTTCCGCGGCGAGCACGTTGAAGGTGCGCGCCGCGGCGCTGTTGGTCATCGCTTCCAGACCAATGCCGCGGCCCAGGCAGGCGGCCATCGTTTCCATCGGCGGGAACGCCTGCACGGCGCCGGTGCCGAGGATGATCACCTCCGGCCGCAGGGCGAGCAGCGCTTCCAGGTCGGCCGGCGTCAGGGCATCCACTTCGCGTACCGGCCAGTCCTCGACCAGCTTGTCCGGCGCGACGATGAAACTGCGGTCGAGCCTGCGATCGTTGACCAGCGCGGAATCGCCGTTGGCGCCGCGCAGGGAGAATTCGTAGTCGGGGCGTTCGAAATTCAGTTGCATGGGGCAGGATGGGGCTGGGATCTGGGAGCTCGGGCTGGTTCCGATCGCGGGACGGGAGTTGCGGCGCTTCAGGTGATCATCATCAGGCTAGTCCCTAGTCTCTAGTCCCCAGATCCCAGCCCCGGTTGTCATGCCCGCGGCAACACGATCTGGCGATGGTCCTTCGACGGCCGGTACAGCACGGCCACGTGTCCGATGCGCTGCACCAGCGCCGCGCCGGCACGTTGCGCCAGGTCGCCGATCATCGCGTCGCGCGCGTCGCGATCGTCGCTGGCCACCTTCACCTTGATCAGCTCGTGGTGCTCCAGTGCGGTATCGACTTCGGCCACCACCGCATCGGTCAGGCCCTTGCCGCCGACCTGCAGCATGGCCTTGAGCCCATGCGCCTGGCCACGCAGGAATCGGTTCTGGGCGGCGGTGAGCGTGGTCGTCATGCGTGCGGAAGCAAGGTTCAGGCGGGCGCACAGGGTATCATGGAGCCCCTAACTCGTTGATTTGCCATGGCCGCCCGCAGCAAGAGCAGCACACGCTGGCTCCGCGAACATTTCTCCGATCCCTACGTCAAGAAGGCGCAGGCGGAAGGGCTGCGTTCGCGCGCCGCCTACAAGCTGGAGGAACTGGTCGAACGCGACCAGCTGCTCAAGCCCGGAATGGTGGTGGTGGACCTCGGCGCCGCGCCCGGCGGCTGGTCGCAATGGGTGCGCCAGGCGCTGGGCGAACACGGACGCGTGGTGGCGCTGGACATCCTCGAGATGCCGCCACTGGCCGGCGTCGAATTCCTTCATGGCGATTTCAGGGAGGATGCGGTCTTATCGGCCTTGGAGACGACGTTGCAGGGCAAGCCGGTCGACCTTGTCCTGTCCGATATGGCCCCCAATAAGAGTGGTGTCGATTCGGTCGACCTGCCGCGGGCGATGTACCTGTCGGAGCTGGCGATGGATTTCGCCGACCGGCAATTGCGGCCGGGCGGCACCTTCCTGATCAAGCTGTTCCAGGGCGTGGGGTTCGATGAATACGTGCGGCAACTGCGGCGACGTTATGCCAAAGTGTCCATCCGCAAACCGGCGGCGTCGCGCAAGCGTTCGCCGGAAGTCTATGCCCTGGCGCAGGGCAAGCACGCGCAACTGAAGTAGGGCCGCGAGGCGCCGGAGAACGGGATGAACGATCTAGTGAAGAATCTGCTGCTTTGGGTGGTCGTCGCCATCGTCCTGATGGTGGTGTTCCAGAGCTTCAGCCCGAAGGCGACCGGTGCTGGCGGCGAGGTCGTGTACTCGCAGTTCGTCTCGGACGTGCAGAACGACCGCATCAAGCAGGTCGACATTTCCAGCGACGAACGCACCATCAAGTTCGTGCGCAAGGACGGCACCGGCGGCATCACCAACGCGCCGCGACGCGACGAGCACCTGGTCGACGACCTGATCAACCACAACGTGGAGATCAAGCAGGCGCCGCCGGACAGCGGCGTGTCGCTGTGGTCGATCCTGATCAACTTCCTGCCGATCCTGCTGATCATCGGTTTCTGGGTGTTCGTGATGCGGCAGATGCAGCAGGGCGGCAGCAAGGGCGCGATGTCCTTCGGCCGATCCCGCGCCAAGCTACAGGGCGAGGACCAGGTCAAGGTGACCTTCGCCGACGTCGCCGGCTGCGACGAGGCCAAGGAGGAAGTCGCCGAACTGGTCGAGTTCCTGCGCGATCCCTCCAAGTTCCAGAAGCTCGGCGGACGCATCCCGCGCGGCGTGCTGATGGTCGGCTCGCCCGGTACCGGCAAGACGCTGCTGGCCAAGGCCATCGCCGGCGAGGCCAAGGTGCCGTTCTTCTCGATCTCCGGTTCCGACTTCGTCGAGATGTTCGTCGGCGTCGGCGCCAGCCGCGTGCGCGACATGTTCGAACAGGCCAAGAAGCACGCGCCGTGCATCATCTTCATCGACGAGATCGACGCGGTCGGCCGCCATCGCGGTGCCGGCCTCGGCGGCGGCCACGACGAGCGCGAGCAGACCCTCAACCAACTGCTGGTCGAGATGGACGGTTTCGAGGGTGGCGAAGGCGTGATCGTGATCGCCGCGACCAACCGCCCCGACGTGCTCGATCCGGCGCTGCTGCGCCCGGGCCGTTTCGACCGCCAGGTCGTGGTCGGCCTGCCGGACGTCAAGGGTCGCGAGCAGATCCTCAAGGTGCACATGCGCAAGGTGCCGTTGGCCGACGATGTCGAGGCGATGACCATCGCCCGCGGCACGCCCGGTTTCAGTGGTGCCGACCTCGCCAACCTGGTCAACGAGGCCGCACTGTTCGCGGCGCGCGAGAACGGCAAGGACGTGCGTATGGAACACTTCGACAAGGCGCGCGACAAGATCCTGATGGGTGCCGAGCGCCGTTCGATGGCGATGAGCGAGCAGGAAAAGACGCTTACCGCCTACCACGAGGCGGGCCACGCCATCGTCGGTCGCATCGTTCCGGAGCACGATCCGGTCTACAAGGTCACCATCATTCCGCGCGGTCGCGCGCTGGGCGTGACCATGTACCTGCCGGAGGGCGACAAGTACTCGATGAACCGGGTCGCGATCGAGTCGCAGCTGTGCTCGCTGTACGGCGGCCGCGTCGCCGAGGAACTGATCTTCGGCAACGACAAGGTCACCACCGGCGCGTCCAACGACATCGAGCGCGCGACCAAGATGGCGCGCAACATGGTCACCAAGTGGGGCCTGTCCGACGAGCTGGGTCCGATCGCCTACGGCGAAGAGGACGACGAAGTGTTCCTCGGCCGTTCGGTCACCCAGCACAAGAGCGTGTCCGACGATACCGCGCGCAAGATCGACGAAGTGGTGCGCAGCATCCTCGACAAGGCTTACCTGCGCACCAAGTCCATCCTCACCGACAACCTCGACAAGCTGCACGTGATGGCCAAGCTGCTGCTCGAATACGAGACCATCGACGTGCCGCAGATCGACGCGATCATGGAAGGCCGCGATCCGCCGCCGCCGATGGGCTGGAACAAGAGCAATGGCAAGGACAAGGACGACGTGCGTCCGCTGCCGCCGATCGGCGGGCCCGCCGCGCAGACCTGAGCGCGGCTTGCCAGCAAAGTCCGAAGAGGCCAGAGTCCGCTCTGGCCTTTTCTTTGGATGACGCCATGAACGAACCGGGCAATCCGAAACGGAAGACGAGCCTGGGCATGGGTATCGCCGTCGGCGTAGCCATCGGTGCAGGCATGGGCGTGGCGATGGGCAACATCGCGATGGGCATCGGCGTAGGCATCGCCATCGGCATCGCCTTTGGCCTGGCATTCGACAACGGGCGCGGCAAGGACAAGTGACGTCCAGGCTGCCGCCGGCGCCTTGATTCGGCTGTCTTTCCTGCCTGCTCGAGTTTCCTTGTCGCCTGAAGGTTCCTTGTCATCCCTCGCTGCGCCCGGGATGACGGAGAATAGGGATTCGTTGGTTTTCCCGCGGGCTTCCCGATGTTCGATATCACCCCTCAACTGGATTGCGCCGGCCGTGTGTTGAAGCTGGACCGGGCGCGGGTGCTCGGTATCGTCAATGTCACTCCCGATTCGTTCTCCGATGGCGGCGAGCACGCCACGGTCGAGGCGGCGGTCATGCACGGCCTGCGGCTGGCGGGCGAGGGTGCGGATGCGCTCGATGTCGGCGGCGAATCGACGCGACCCGGTGCGCAGGAAGTTTCCATCGACGAGGAAATCGCCCGCGTGATCCCGGTGATCGAGCGGCTGGCAAGGGAAACTTCGCTGCCGGTGAGCATCGACACCTCCAAGCCGGAAGTGATGCGCGCCGCGGTCGCCGCCGGCGCCGGCATGATCAACGACGTTTTTGCGCTGCGTCGCGAAGGCGCGCTCGAGGCCGCCTCCGAACTCGGCGTGCCGGTGGTGCTGATGCACATGCAGGGCGAGCCGCGCTCGATGCAGGACGCGCCGCAGTACGACGACGTGGTCGGCGACGTGCATCGCTTCCTGGCCGAGCGCATCTTCGCCGCGGAGATGGCAGGCATCGCGAAGAAGAACATCGTCGTCGATCCGGGTTTCGGCTTCGGCAAGAACCGCGGGCACAACCTGCAGCTGCTGGCGCAGCTGGAGCGCTTCCTCGAACTGGGCGTGCCGGTACTGGCGGGACTGTCGCGCAAGCGCACGATCGGCGAGTTGACCGGGCGCGACGATCCGCACGACCGTGTCTACGGCTCGGTCGCCGCGGCGCTGATCGCCGCACAGCGCGGTGCGCGGCTGCTGCGCGTGCACGACGTGGCCGCGACGGTGGATGCGTTGAAGGTGTGGGGTGCTGTCGCGGCCGTGCCGATGCCGCGTGCTGGTTCATCCTCGGCAACCATCCGTTGGCCGGACGATGACTGATCTCCCACCCCGTCATCCCAGCTTGCGCTGGGATGACGCGCACAGAGAGCTGCAGCAACTACCCTTTCAAACGATGCACGCCGACACCCGCCCCATTGCCATCGCCCTCATGGGCCCGACCGCCTCGGGCAAGACCGCGCTTGCACTGGAGTGGGCGCAGCGCCACGACGGCGAGATCGTCAGCGTCGACTCCGCACTGGTCTATCGCGGTCTCGATATCGGCGCCGCCAAGCCCGACTCCAATGAGCTTGCTCGCGTACCGCATCACCTGATCGATCTGCGCGAGCCGTGGCAGCCGTATTCCGCCGCCGAGTTCGCCACCGATGCGCGTGCCGCCGTCGCCGGCATCGTCGCGCGCGGCAAGCTGCCGATCCTCACCGGTGGCACCGGCCTGTATTTCCAGGCCCTGCTGCAGGGACTGTCGCCGATGCCGGAAGCCGATCCCGCGATCCGCGCCGGCATCGAGGCCGAGGCGACCGAGCACGGTTGGCCGGCCCTGCACGCGCAGGTGGCGACGATTGATCCGAAAGCCGCCGCGCGCATCCATGCCACCGACCCGCAACGCATCCAGCGTGCGCTCGAGGTGTACCGGATCAGCGGCAGGCCGATCAGCGAATGGCAGCGTGGCGGCAATGCCGGCGATGCCCTGCCGCTGCGCGTGCTGAAGCTCGCCATCGCGCCGCGCGACCGCGCCGTGCTGCACCAGCGCGTCGAGCGTCGTTTCGACGCCATGCTGGGCGCCGGCTTCCTCGACGAAGTGCGCCGGCTGCGCGCCATTCCCGAACTGCGCGATCACCCACGTCCGCTGGACCTGCCGGCGCTGCGCGCGGTCGGTTATCGACAGGCCTGGGAGCATCTCGATGGCGCGACCGATGCCGCCGCGTTCCGCGACCAGGCGATCTTCGCCACCCGCCAGCTGGCCAAGCGCCAGCTGACCTGGCTGCGCGGCCAGCCCGACCTGCGCTGGTTCGATCCGGCACTGGAGCCGGCCCGGCTGGCCGACGCCCTGGCCCTTTTCCTGCGGCAGCCGGGTCGATGATTGGCTGATTGCGACCGGATTGGCTGTCTGGGGCGGCCGTCTGCGCTAACATCGGGCCATCGCCGCCGCGGGGGTGCGGGTCGGGCGACGCGGTTCCCCATGGGAGCCGGATCGATAAAACAAAAATCAAGTTGGGGATACGACCATGTCCAAGGGACAGTCTTTGCAGGATCCTTTCCTGAATGCGTTGCGCCGCGAGCGCGTGCCGGTGTCGATCTATCTGGTCAACGGCATCAAGTTGCAGGGCACCATCGAATCGTTCGACCAGTTCGTCGTGCTGCTGCGCAATACCGTCAGCCAGATGGTCTACAAGCACGCCATTTCCACGGTGGTGCCGGCGCGCAACGTGCGCGTGGGCCCGGGCGGCGGCTACGTGCAGTCGTCGGGCGAAGGCGGCGAAGACGATTCCGGCAGCGACGAGACCGAATAGCCCGGCTATTCACCCGTCGGATGCGACAATGTCGGCGATGACCACTCCCGACACGAAACATCCGGATCGCCTGCATGTTCGACCGTAGCCGCAAGGGCGAGCACGCATTGCTGATCCAGCCCCATGCCGGCGGCCCGCCGGCGGACGGGGCGCTGGAGGAATTCACCGACCTGGCGCGTTCGGCCGGCGCCAGCATCGCGACCGTGCTCACCGCGCGCATCGAGAAGCCCAATCCCGCCACGCTGATCGGCAGCGGCAAGCTGGAAGAGGTCAAGGCCGCGGCCGATGCCACCGGCGCTGACCTGGTCCTGGTCAACCATGCGTTGACGCCGGTGCAGGAGCGCAACCTCGAGAAGGCGCTGCAGCGACGCGTCGTCGATCGCACCGGCCTGATCCTGGACATCTTCGCCCAGCGTGCGCGCAGCCACGAAGGCAAGCTGCAGGTCGAACTGGCCCAGCTCAAGCACATGGCCACGCGCCTGGTGCGCGGCTGGACCCATCTGGAACGCCAGCGCAGTGCGATCGGCATGCGCGGTCCCGGCGAAACCCAGCTGGAAACCGACCGCCGCCTGCTGCAGAAACGCGTCGACCAGTTGCAGAAGCGGCTGGACAAGGTCGAGGTGCAGCACACGCAGATGCGTCGCGCCCGCGTGCGCAGCGAACTGCCGCGCGTGGCGCTGGTCGGCTACACCAACGCCGGCAAGTCGACGCTGTTCAACGCGCTGACCGGTGCCGACGCGTACGCCGCCGACCAGCTGTTCGCCACGCTCGACCCGACCGTGCGGCGCCTGGCGCTACCCGGCGGCGCGCTGGTGCTGGCCGACACCGTCGGCTTCGTCCGCGACCTGCCGCACGAACTGGTCGCCGCCTTCCGCTCGACCCTGTCCGAAGCCCGCGAGGCCGACCTGCTGCTGCACGTGATCGACGCCGCCGACCCGCTGCGCAACGAGCGCGTCGCCCAGGTCGACGCCGTGCTCAACGAGATCGGCGCCGGCGATCTGCCGCAACTGCTCATCTACAACAAGATCGATCGCGTCGAAGGCGCCGAGCCGCGCTACGAACGTCCCAACGAGGGACGGGCGCGGGTCTGGCTGTCGGCGCGCGACGGCGTCGGCCTGGACCTGCTGCGGCAGGCGCTGGCCGACGCGCTGGACCTGCGCCGGATCGTCGGCGACGTGCTGCTGCCCAACCGCGCCGCACGCCTGCGTTCGCGCCTGCACGACCTCGATGCCGTCCGTGCCGAAAGTCACGACGAACACGGCTGGCACCTCAGCGTGGACCTGGCCGCCACCGACGCGGCGCGCCTGGCCGCCGCCGAAGACGGTGAAGCGCTGCGGCAGCTCTTGCCCGACAGCACGGCCAGCCCCACCTAGTAGAATCACCCGACGCACGATCGGTTCACCAGATCAGCGATTTCGCGCCATCGCCGGTACGGATTGGCGCTCCCTTTATGGATGTGGAGCAGGCATGGCCTGGAATATTCCCGGTAGCGGTGGTTCTGGAAAAGGCGGCAGGGGCGGTACGGGCAGGGGCGGCGGCAACAATCCGTTCGACGGCATCCTCGACTCGCTGCGCAGCCTGTTCGGCGGCAATGGCGGTGGCGGTGGCGTCCTGCGCTGGGTCGGCATCCTGGTGGCGCTGTGGCTGGCCTTCAGCTCCTTCGTGCTGATCGCCGAACAGCAGCGTGGCGTTGTGCTGCGCTTCGGTCTGTTCTCGCGCGTGCTGCAGCCCGGCCCGCACTTCAAGCTGCCGTGGCCGATCGAACGCGTGGTCAAGGTCGCCGCGACCCAGATCAAGACCTTCGACAGCACCGTGCCGGTGCTGACCCGCGACGAGAACATCGTGCAGGTGCAGATCAACGTGCAGTACCGGGTCGCCGATCCCCAGCTGTACCTGTTCGGCACCCGCGACGCCGATCGCATGCTCGAGCAGGCAGCGCTCAGCACCGTGCGCGAGCAGGTCGGCCGTTCCGACCTGGACACCGTGCTCGGTGCGCGCAGCGCGCTGGCCGTGTCCTCGCGCCAGCAGCTGCAGCAGTCGCTGGACGCCTACCGCACCGGCCTGGTGGTCACCGAACTCAACCTGCCCAACGCGCGTCCGCCGGAGGAAGTGAAGCCGGCGTTCGACGACGTCAACAGCGCGCAGCAGGACCGCGACCGCCTGACCAGCGAGGCCCGTGCCTACGCCGCGCGCGTCGTGCCGGAAGCACGCGGCGAAGCCTCGCGCGTGCGCACCGCCGCCGAAGGCTACAAGACCGCGTCCGTGGCGCGCGCCACCGGTGACGCCGCGCGTTTCAGCCTGTTGCTGGACCAGTACCGCGGCGCCGAGGAAGTCACCCGCAAGCGCCTGTGGTTGGAGACCGTGCAGGACGTGCTCGCCGACAACCGCAAGGTGATCGGTGGCGACGGCCGCCAGCTGATCTATGTGCCGATGACCGGCCAGGGCAACAGCAATCCGGTGTCGCCGCCGCTGCTGCCGCCGGAGACGATCGCCCCCACCATCAACGCAACGGACGGCGGTAACGCCCGTCCCGAACGCAGTCCGCGACCGGGCCGCGAGGAGGCTACGCGATGAGAATCAACCTGTGGATCCCGGCGATCCTCGCCGCGCTGCTGGCGCTGATGGGCTCGGTGTACGTGGTCGGCGAAGGCCAGGTCGCGATCGTGCTCAACCTTGGCCGCGTCGCGCGCTGGGACATCGGCCCGGGCCTGCATTTCAAGTGGCCGCTGGTGGAAACCGCGCGCGTGTTCGATCGTCGCCTGCAGGTGCTCGAAGCCGAGCCCGAGCGTTACCTCACCTCCGAGCGCAAGGACGTCAGCGTCGACTTCTTTGCGGTCGGCCAGATCCAGGACGTGCGCGCCTTCTATCGCGCCACCGGCGGCGACGAGAAGGTCGCGGTCGATCGCCTGGCGCCGATCATCCGCGATTCGCTGCGCAACGAGATCAACTCGCGCACCCTGCAGCAGGTCGTTTCCGGCGATCGCGGCGATGTCACCCGCCGCCAGGTCACCGCAATCAACAAGGGCGCCGAGACGGTCGGCGTGCGCATCGTCGACTTGCGCATCAAGAAGATCGACCTGCCCACCGACAGCGACGTGATCAAGGACGTATACCGGCGCATGCGCGCGCAACGCCAGCAGGTGGCAAGCCGCCTGCGCGCCGAAGGCGAGGAGCAGGCGCAGACCATCCGCGCCAAGGCTGATCGCGACCGCGTGGTGATCGTGGCCGAGGCCGAGCGCGACGCGCAGAAGCTGCGCGGCGAAGGCGATGCCGAGGCCGCGCGCATCTACGGCACGGCCGCCAACCGCGATCCGGCGTTCTATGCGTTCCAGCGCAGCCTGGAGGCGTACCGCAAGTCGTTCGCCGACGGCAACAGCGTGATCGTGCTGGAGAACGACGATCCGTTCCTGCAATACCTGCGCAACGACAGGTAGGCCGATGAGCGAATTGTGGGCGGCACTGTGCCTGGTCGCGGTGCTGGAAGGCCTGTGGCTGTTCGCCGCGCCCGGCGCCTGGAAGCGGGCGATGGCGCAGATGCAGGCGTTGCCGGAGCAGCATCTGCGCAGGATCGGCGGGATGATCCTCGCCGCCGGCCTGGTGATGTTGTACCTGGTGCGCGGCTAGGGCTTTTTTTCCGACTGCGGAAGGTCGTAGCCTGATTACCAAGACCGTAGCGTGCGCTGTGCGCACGAACTTAATGCTGATCGTGCGCACAGCGCACGCTACGGCATCGGCTAGGGCCGCCGACGCTATTTCCTCTCCCATAGCGCGGGAGAGCGCGACGTAACGAGCGTGCTATCGCTCGACTCCCATGCTGTTTGCCTTTCCTCTTCTGCCTCTTTGCTTTGGCAGTTGGCACGAACATCAGCGATCCATGTCACCCCATAAACCCGGAGGGCGGCGCACATGGATGTGCGCCGTTTTCCGACCGAGCCAGGAGGGCGAGTCGGAAAATCTCCGAGGACCGCAGCGTGCAACGTTAGCCTTGATCGGGGAAGACCTTTTTCTTTACTCAGGGCTGCGCCCTTCGCCCTTCGGGCCGGCTGCGCCGTTCGCGCCTGCGGCGCAGTGGTTGCTTTCTTTTGGGTCAGTAAAAGAAAGTGACCCGTACGCGCAGCGGGCGGAAGCTTTTACGGCAAGCGAAGCAGTGCAAGCTCCGTTGCCCAGGCTTTCCAGCCGTCATCCCCGCGTCCTTCGACAGGCTCAGGATGAGCGAGGCGGGAACCCAGCGACTTTGCGCCTGCTTTTGAAAGTCTCGCAGCGCTTGCCGATCTTTCAGGTCGGCTTTTCCGCCTGCTGCCGCAGTCGGGTCACTTTCTCTTGATGGGGCCAAGAGAAAGTAACCACTGCGCCGCAGGCGCGAACGGCGCAGCCGGCCCGAAGGGCGAAGGGCAAAGCCCTGAGTAAAGAGAAGGCCCTTCCTCGACAAATCAATCCGGCAAGTGGGTAGTGGCTCGCGATTTTCCGACTCGCCCTCCTGGCTCGTTCGGAAAACGGCGGCCATCCATGGTCGCCGCCCTTCGGGTCTATGGAAGTGCATGAGTTATGGGCGGCCAAATCAAAAGCCGCTCTGTCCTTGGGGGCAATCGATGCACCGGGCATAGGCCACCCAAACAGCAACTCAGCCCACGGACCACCACACAGGCTGGCCCCCAACCCCCAAAACCCGGATAATGCACAAAAGCCGGATGGGGCCTCGCTCCTCCGGCTTTTTCCGTGTCTGCGTCCTTGTGCAGGCGGCTTCCCGCCGCGACAGGGGCGCCGCGGTCGGGGCCCAGGCCCCTCCCACAATCGGTTCAGGAGTTCGTGATGGGTCAGTCAGTCGTGGTGTTGGGCGCTCAATGGGGCGACGAGGGCAAGGGCAAGATCGTCGACCTGCTGACGACGGACATCGGCGCGGTGGTGCGCTTCCAGGGCGGGCACAACGCCGGCCACACGCTGGTCATCAAGGGCAAGAAGACGGTGCTGCACCTGATCCCGTCCGGCATCCTGCGCGAGGACGCGCTGTGCCTGATCGGCAACGGCGTGGTGCTGTCGCCGGCCGCGTTGCGCAAGGAGATCGACGAACTCGAAGCCAACGGCGTCGAAGTGCGTTCGCGGCTGAAGATCAGCCCGGCCACGCCGCTGATCATGCCGTACCACATCGCGCTCGATCAGGCCCGCGAACGCGCCGCCGGCGGCAAGGCCATCGGTACCACCGGTCGCGGCATCGGCCCGGCCTACGAGGACAAGGTGGCGCGCCGCGGCATCCGCGTCGCCGACCTGCATTACCCCGACCAGCTCGCCGAACTGCTGCGCACCGCGCTGGACTACCACAACTTCGTGCTGACCAAATACCTCAACACCGACGCCGTCGATTTCCAGCAGACGCTGGACGAGGCGCTGGCCTTCGGCGAATACGTCGAGCCGATGAAGTCCGACGTCGCCGGCCTGCTCCACGACCTGCGCAAGCAGGGCAAGAAGGTGCTGTTCGAAGGCGCGCAGGGCGCGCTGCTCGACATCGACCACGGCACCTATCCCTACGTCACCTCGTCCAACACCACCGTCGGCGGCGCGCTCGCCGGCACCGGCGTCGGTGCCGACGCGATCGACTACGTGCTGGGCATCGCCAAGGCCTACGCCACCCGCGTCGGCGGCGGTCCGTTCCCCACCGAACTGGACGACGAAGTCGGGCAGGGCATCCGCGACCGCGGCCAGGAATACGGCGCTTCCACCGGCCGTCCGCGTCGCTGCGGCTGGATCGACATCGTCGCGCTCAAGCGGGCGGTCGCGATCAACGGCATCAGCGGCCTGTGCATCACCAAGCTCGACGTGCTCGACGGCATGGAGAAATTGAAGATGTGCATCGCCTACCGCTACCGCGGCAAGGAAACCGAGTACGCGCCGCTCGACGCACAGGGCTGGGACGAATGCGAGCCGGTGTACCTGGAATTCCCCGGCTGGAGCGAGAACACCCACGGCATCACCCAGTGGGACGAACTGCCACCGGCCGCCCGCGCCTACCTGCGTGCGCTGGAGGAACTGGCCGGCTGCCCGATCGCCATCGTCAGCACCGGCCCCGACCGCGACGCCACCATGGTGCTGCAGGACCCGTTCGCCTAAGCATCGCGCCGCTCGATCCTGCCAGGCGTAGGGCGGAACCTGCGAAGCAGATTCCGCCACGCGCGAATGCTCAATACATACGGCGGAATCGCCTGCGACGGTTCCGCCCTACGACTGGCATAGGGCGCAATAACCGAAGGGCATTGCGCCGAATGGCAACCCGAAGGTCGCGACATCCGGCGCATTACGCCTGCGGCTAATGCGCCCTACCCGTGGTTTTCGCCGGGCCATCGCGCACCGGGATGGTTTGCTCCGGCTCAGCCTTCTAGCTTTGCCGTGACATGGATCCGCCCATGCCAGCCAAGCGAACGGCCGGCACGCCTTGCGAAGAGCCGCTGACGCCTTTGCGAATCCGTTCCGACCCTTCCGTAAGCCACCGGCGCCCTTCTGGAAGCCGATTCCCGCCTTCGCGAATCCAGGAATTGCCTTCCCGATAACCCGGATCGCCTTCCCGAAGGCAAAAACCGGTTTCGCGATGGATCGGCTTGCCTTCCGGAAGGCAAAAATCGCCTTCGCGAAGGGTCGCCGCGGCTTATTCAATACCGCACAGGGTTCCACCGTATGGAAAAACAACAAGCCGCCCGGACGCGGCTCGCGTGGTGGTGCCGGCGTGCGCGATCAGCCGGTCGCGGCTGCCGCGGTGCAGTGATCGTGCCCGCGGCCGCGATATGTCCAATGCGCTTGCCCCACGAACCAAGCCCCGCCTTCCCACGCGCGGTGTCCAATTCCAACGGCGGCAACCCGCCAGCCGACTTCCGCCTCACCCGTGGGAAGGGTTGAGCCGCAGGCGATACCCATCGCCCGCAAGCAGCGGCAAGGGCGTTGCCGCCTCCCGGGCCGCAATGCACAAGTCGTTCGGCAGGGCGGAACCGCCGAAGGCGTTTCCACCCTGCGGCATCCAGAGCACGTCGGCGCATTGTGCCTGCGAACAAAGTGCTCTACGACGCTGCGACAAGACAGCTTGACGAGGGTCGCGCCATCGCCCGAATATCGATTGCTCGCCCTTTCTATGGGGCCTATCAGCGTTAGGCGGCAGGAAATTATGCAAGTACGTGAAGTTTCCAAAGAAGACGCACTGGGCCTTTCATCTCAGCCAGAAGGTCACTTCTATGATCGCAAGGCATCCCAGATCAAAGGAGCCAAGCTTCAGAAGATCGTGTGTGCATTCGCTAACGCAGATGGAGGCGATGTCTATATAGGGATCGCAGACGACAAAGATGAAGCAGTCTCAGAAAAGCGTTGGGCTGGGGCTCCCACAATGGAAGAGTACAACCAGCTCGTCCAGTCGACGCTGGAGATAGTGCCATCACCACCCATCACTATGGAGTTTCTCAAGTCTTCGCTTTCTGAGAACTACATACTTCATATTCAAGTTGAGAAAAGCCAGTCTGTACATCAAACGTCCGACGGCACTGTGTATGAGCGAAAGGGGGCGCAGTCATTACCAATCAAGGAAGCAGATCGAATCACCGCTTTGGGGTTCGCGAAAGGAGCTTCCTCTTATGAGGACATGCAAATCGCCTCTGCGGACGCAGAGGACGTAGTCGATTCTGAGGAGATCAGGATATTTCTTAACGACTACTCTCCCAAGACTGATCCTCTTGACCTGTCGCTCAATAAAGGTCTGATCGACAGACGTACATTCAAACCAAAAGCTTGCGGTCTCTTACTATTTTCAAATGATCCAAGCGGCGTGGTTCCAAAGAAATGTTCTGTGAAGATCGTTCGCTATGAGACAAAAGAAGATGATCCCGAAAGAGATCATCTGGCGTTCGCGGAAACTGTCGAAGGGCCACTCTTCCCTCTCATCAAGAAGTCCGTTGAACGGGTCACGGAAATCATGTCATCGATTAGTGTCTGGACCACTGAGGGCGCCAAGTCAATGGAGTATCCCCCTGAGACGCTCTGGGAGATCATGGTGAATGCGGTTATACATCGAGATTACTCAGTCTCCGATGATGTGCAGATTCTCATCTTTGACAACCGCATTGAGGTGCTCAGCCCTGGTCGCTTGCCCGGCTTCGTGAGTAGGGAGAACATACTTGACGTCCGCTATGCGAGAAATCCAAAGATCGTGGGGATGCTTTCTAAGTACAAAGACGCTCCTAACAAAGACATTGGCGAGGGCTTGAACACGGCTTTCCAGAAGATGAAAGAGTGGAAAATGAGAAACCCTGAGATTCTTGAAGAAGAAAACTACGTTCGCGTAGTAATTCCTCATGCATCTCTCGCCACTCCGCAAGAGGCAATCATGGAGTTCTTGTCAAAGAACGACACCATCACGAACAGGCAAGCTCGCGATATCACCGGTATCAAGAGCGAGAATGCTGTGAAGTCGGAATTCTACAGGCTTCGCGACGCTGGGAAGATTGAGATGATCCCGGAACTCAAAGGAAACAAGGCAGCTTGGCGTCTGACGGGAAATAACTTGGACTTCGTCTAACAAGTCATTCAAGCCGAATCGCCTCATGATTGCATCGGAACCAAGCACCACTAGGCGGGTAGGCTTAACTCAGGAATCAAGCCGCACACACAGATCGAGGCTATCCATGAGTACTCCCAAAGCCATGGCCCTTGCGCTGCTTCTCATGTTCAGCAGCAGCGTTGGAGCGCAGCAACCCGCGCCGGCCATCGAAGCATTCACGAGTCATGGCGCGAAAATTGGCGTCAGGGTGTTCCATCCTTCGCTCGACAGCGACAAGCCACGAAGCGCCCTGGTCCTGTTTCATGGCGGCGGCTGGAATGAAGGCGAAGCAGGCTGGATGGACGCGATCGCCACGCAGTACGCCGATCTCGGAATGGTCGCCATATCGGTCGACTATCGTTTGTCGCGTGACGGCATCACGCCATTCGATGCGGTTGCCGACGCGAGAAACGCCATCCGCTGGGTTCGTCGGGAAGCGGCGAGGCTCGGTATCGATCCGAACAAGGTTGCGGCCTTGGGCACCTCGGCAGGCGCACACCTTGCCGCTTCGGCTGCCATATTCGACGAACCATGGGGCAGCGATATTTCCTCCGTACCGAACGCACTGGTGCTTCGCTCGCCCGCTGTTTCCGTGGCGACCTCGACATGGTTCCAGAAGCTGTCCGGGGGAGTGTCCCAAGCCGCGGCGCTATCGCCCGTCCTGCATGTCCGCGCAGGCTTGCCGCCGATGATCCTGCTGCAGGGAGAGGAAGACAACGTGACTCCGGCTTCAGGCGCCAGGCAGTTCTGCCAGCGCATGCAGGCGCGCGGCAATACCTGCGAACTGAAGGTATATCCGGGAGTGGGCCATCTTTTCACGCGCAACCTGGCGAGCCAGGAGTTTCCGAATTACGACGCCATCGACAAGGGCGTCAGCAAGGATGCGAGCGATGCGGGCATCGCATTTCTGAGAGAGCGTGGTTTCATTGTCGATGCGGATGCGCCCTGATCATTAATTCAAACCGAGCTGCTTCGGGGCGTCGGGTGCGGAGGACGACGGATGAACGAGTTGGCTGATTTCCTGACGGCCCGTGGCTACCTGCGAGTGCCACTCACCCGCAGCGGAGTAGGGCACTTCCATACGGCCGGCACACTCAACGGACGCCCGGTCGAGGTGCTGGTGGACACGGGAGCCGCCTGCACGGTCGTCGCGATGTCGGTAGTCGAGGCGCTCGGCCTGCCGTCGGAATGGCTGGATGGCGAGGCAGGCGGCGCGGGTGGGGCGCTCGACCAGTACCGCGTCGACGGTGCGGAGCTGCGGCTTGGTTCGTTCATCCCGCAACTGGCCGGCCCGGTCGGATTGGACTTCGAACAGGTGAACGCGCCGCTGCGTGCGCAGGGATCGACCGAGGTGGACGTGATTCTAGGTGTGGACGTGTTCGATGCGCACGCGGCCGTGATCGACTACGTCAGTCAGTCGCTGTTTCTGAGAGAGGTGGCATCTAAGCTTGACGCTGCGGCGACTGACACGCATTCAAATTCGACTAACCGGTCGACGACTGGCCAGTGAAAACCGCCAGTTGCGCGTCGAAAGCACGCTTGTATGCAGGTCGCGCTTCGCCGCGGGCCACGTAGGCGGCGAGGTTCGGATATTCGTCCAGCATGTCCGACGATGCTTTCAGTCTGAGCAGCACCGACACCATCATCAGGTCGCCTGCGCTGAACGCGCCTTCGAGCCAGGCGGCGTCGCCGAGGCGATTGGACAGCTGATGCAGCCGATCACGGATGCGGTCCTCGACCGCAGGCATGCGTTGCTCGGTCCAGGGCTTGTCGCGCTCGAGCAGCTTCGCGTTCTGGCGTTCCAGGATCGGCGGCTCCACGGTGTTGAGCGCGGCGAACATCCATGCGATCGCGCGCATGCGGGCATGGGCATCGTCGGGCAGTAGTCCGACATGGTGTTCGGCGAGGTGGAGCACGATCGCGCCGCTTTCGAACAGGCGCAGATCGCCTTCTTCGTAGGTCGGGATCTGGCCAAAAGGATGCAGCGCCATGTGCGCGGCTTGCCTCATCGCCTTGAACGAGACAAGGCGCACCTCGTAAGGCTGACCCACTTCCTCCAGCGCCCAGCGGATGCGTGTGTCGCGCGCCAGCCCCCGGCCGCGGTCGGGTGAGCTTTCAAAAGCGGTGATGGTGGGATTCATGGCAAGACTCCAGGTCATTTCATGACGCGATCGCGCGTGACTTTGGTAGGGCCGATTGCCCTGCCTTCATGTCAGCGACGAATGACTGCACCGGAATTCGACAAGCAAGACCAAGGCAATGCTCCAGCCGCATCGCAATCATTAAAGCCGAACCTGCAGCCAGGCGTAGGGCGCAATAGCCGAAGGGCATTGCGCCGAATGGCCGCCCGAAGGTCGCCGCATCCGGCGCATTACGCCGATGGCTAATGCGTCCTACGAGACTGGAACCGGCGCCAGCGGGTCATGCCATACAATGAGTCCGCGTTACTCCTCGAAGCGACTCGTTCCGTCGCGATCGCGTTCGAACCGTTTCGCGAGTGGAAACGGTGGCAGCCAGGATTCGCGGCGGATGGTCCAGAGTTCGTAGGTAGGCCTGAACTGGTCGGGGGCATCCAGGCAGCCCAGGCTCAGTTCGATTTCGTCCGCGGTGCGCGCGAAAACAGGCGAGCCGCAGCGGGGGCAGAAACAGCGCCCGTTGTAGTCGCGTGCTTCTCCATCGATCGTCACTGCATCCTGGGGGAATATCGCGGAGGCGTGGAAAAGGGCGCCATGGTGCTTGCGGCAATCCAGGCAGTGGCAAAGGCCGACCCGGTAGGGGCGTCCCGACGCCACGAACCGGACCTTGCCGCACTGGCAACCGCCGGTGAACCGATCCATGCTGCGTCTCCTCGAGAACCAGGTGGGCGCAATGTGTACAACGATGGCACTGTTGTTTCAATTGCCCGCCATGGCGGCATCCTTCGCCAGTCAACGCTGATCAAGTCCCGGATCGTCATCCGGCGTCCTTCGACAAGCTCAGGATGAGCGAGCCGGGATCCAGCTTTCAGCCTGCAGCAGGCATAAGATCACGCCTGGTATGCCATCCATCCATCCATCCCGTAAGGAGACAGCATGAAGTCAGTATTCGTTGCACTGTTGGCAGTGGCGACGCTGCAGGCCACATCTGCATCCGCTGGGCCGGCAGGGCAGTCGCCTTTGGCCGGTCGTTGGGCGCTGGAGGTAGGCAGCTTGCCGATGCCGCCCGAAGCGCGGCCGAAGAGCGTCGACCTCGATTTCCGCGACGTCGCAGGCGGCAAGTGGACGACCCGCGTCGAGATCGTCGACCAGAAAGACAACAGGATGCACTCGGAATCCACGCTGTCCCTCGACGGCACGCCGGGTCGCGCTTCCGGCACCTACTGGGTGGATGTCATCGCCGCGAAGATGCCTGCCCCGAACGTGCTGGTGATGCAGTTCGTCTACGAGGGCATTCCCAGGTCCACGCGGGTCTACTCCGTCAGTGCCGATGGCAAGGTGCTGACCGAGACCGAGGCCTATTTCAAGGAAGACGGGACGCCGATGATGCGCACCGCCTTGTTCAAGCGCGTGCCTGGCGAGTCCTGAAGGACCAGGTTCAAGCTTTCGTTGTTTCTCTGGAGCGGGCATCGCTTCGCGACCCGGCATGATGCGCGCGTCAGAAAATCCCGGGGGTCACATGACAATTCAGACAAGCTCACTCGTCGCCTTCGCCCACGTCGCCGATGTGCAACGCAGCATCGATTTCTATGCTGATCTGGGCTTCAAGGTGTCCAATCGTGTTGTTCCTGAAGGCCACTCGGCCCCGATCTGGGCATGGCTGGAGAGCGAGAAGGCGAACCTGATGGTCGGGCTGGCGTCGGGGCCGATCGATGCGTCACAGCAGGCCATCCTCTTCTACCTGTACTACGACGATATCAAGCATACGCACGCGGCCCTGGCGGAACTCGGCCATGCCACGGGCGCGATCTACTATCCGTTCTACATGCCCGGTGGCGAGTTCAGGCTGGAAGATCCGGACGGCTATGTGCTGATGCTGGCGCAGGTCTGAGGAAACGCTGAAAAGTATTCGACCGTCACCCCGGCGCAAGCCGGGATGACGACTTTGGCAATGGAGGTCCCCCCCTCAGCCTTCGCAAGCTACCTTCAAGCCCAGCGTGGCCGCGATGTCGCGCCAGTCGAACGCGCCGACGCCCATGTCGTCGTGCACCGCGTAGAACACGCCCTGGGGGAAACGTTTCGTCGCGCCCTGGTGCAACCACACGCCATCGGTATTGCCGACGGTCTCGCCGGCGAACGCGCCGAGGTGCGCAAGCGTGGCGCGATCCCAGACGTGGAACAGGCTGCGGTCCTTGAACTGGTCGGTGGTGATCCAGTAGCCGCTGCCGTCGGTGCATTGCCACAGCGCGATGCCTTCGGCCTGCGCCTTGAACATCCCGAGGCCGAGCGTGCGTCCGCGGAAGCGCCCGTCCATGCCGTATTCGCGCACGGCAGTGCCGGTGGCGAGATCTTCCTCGGCGATCAGCAGGCGGTCGTGCGCCGCGTCGCCCCACAGCGATTCGGGAACGCGGATCGCGCCCGCCGCCGTGGTGTCGCCGACGGTACCGGCGAGGGTCGCGGCCACGCGATCGCCATCGATGGAAACCGCATAGCGTTTGAAGCGCGCGCCCAGTTCGGCCAGCGGCGGCGGGATCTCGTCGCCGCGCGCATCCTCGCCGGCCATGTAGGCATCGCTGACCAGCACGTCGAAGCGGTTCGCGCCGGTCGGGTGCAACCAGAGCCCATAAGGCTTCTGCAGGTCGGCATCGCCGAAGCTGCCCAGCGATTGCATCCCCGGCAGGCGCAGCACCTGCACGCGATGGTTGTCGCGTTCGACCACGAACACCAGGTCGTCATGCACGAAGATGCCGTTGGGGCGGTCGAACTGTCCCGGCCCCGTGCCGCGGCTGCCGCGCGCCCCCAGCGCGGCGCCGGTGTCGCCGTCGTAGGCGACGAGGTGGCCGCTCTTCTTGCCGGTGGCCAACAGCAGCGCGCTGCCATCGGGCGCCATCCACAACGCCGGCGAATCGATGTTGTCCTGCGGCGTCAGTGGGGTGACGAAGGCTTCCTTCACTACCCGGTGCGCGATGCCGCTGCCGGCCAGCATCGGATCGACCTCGGCGGTCTCGTCGGGTTCGCGATCGACCGCGGGCGTCGCACAACCGGGAAGCAGCGCCGCGAAACAAAGGGACAGAAGGATCGGCGCCAAGGCGTGATGAGGGGACATGCGGACTCGTAGATGACGGAAAGACGAAGTTTGTATCACCATCCGGTGTCGGAATTGTTGCGGAACGCGCCCTGCCATGACAGGCACGCGACTGTCACATGGCCGCAATGCGATCCCTTTACATCTGCGCGATTCATTTCTTACGGAACCGCGCCACAGATGAAGAAGAACCTGCTTGCCCTCGGCCTGCTGCAGGCCATCGCCGCTACCACGCTGGCGGCGACGCCGACGCAGTCGCACGCGCAGGATGCGGTTGCCACGACCAACACTGCAGTGACCACCGAAATGGAACGCATGGTGGTCAACGGCCAGATCGTCTACCGCAACCGCACCGACGACATCGCGCCGGTGCTGTCCTACGACCTGGAATTCTTCCAGCGGTTCGAGCCGCGCACCGTCGGCGACATGCTCAAGCGCGTGCCCAGCGTGGCCTTCCTGTCCGACGTGCTGGAATACGACGGCGCGCGCCTGCGTGGCCTGGATGCGAGCTACACGCAGATCCTGATCAACGGCAAGAAGGTGCCTGGCGGCGGCGAGGACCGCTCGTTCTATGTGGACCGCATTCCCGCCGAGGTGGTGGAGCGGATCGAGATCGTGCGCAGTCCCAGCGCCAACCGCTCCGGCGATGCGGTTGCCGGCGCGATCAACATCGTGCTGCGCGATGCCTACGAGTTCGACGGCGGCTACGTGCGCCTGGGCGCGTCGCGTTTCGACGACGGCGAGGTGAAGCCTGCCGCCGCGGTCGTGGCCAGTGGTGACCTCGGCGGCGGACGCCTGCTTGGCGGCATCAGCCGGCAGGGCCGCTACAACCCCAAGCAGAAGCTGAGCCTGCGTTACGACGCGCCGGGCGGCGAGTTCCAGGATCGCGAGGAGCAGAGCGATACCCGCGATGGCGACGACACCTCCGCCAACCTGTCGTGGGTGCGCGAGTTCGACGGCGCCAAGCTGGCGCTGTCCGGCCTGTACGTGCGCACCGACCGCACCGAGACCGAGCACTCGCTGGAATTCAATGATCCGGTCAGCAGCGCGCGCGAGAATCTGCTGTCGATCAACGACCAGGTCGAGGACATCCGCCAGGACAACTTCGCCCTGAAGGCGGAACTCGACGTCGACATGGCCGGCGGCCGCACCCGCATCGATGGCAGCTTCTCGCGATATGACGACGACACCGTCTCCACCGAGCAGGAGACCGGCTTCGACGATGACGACACGCCACCGTCGTGGGACGGCTTCGAAGGTGTGCGTACCCTGACCGCGCTGCGCGACGACGAAGTGGCGTTCACCCTGGCGCACCAGCGCGATGTCGGCGCGGCGAAGCTGGATTTCGGCGTGGATTACACCGGCAAGGATCGCGACCTGGCGTTGCGGGTTTCCGAAGTAGAGGCGGAGGAAGAAGGCGAGCTGCTGCCGCCGTATGAAGACTTCGACCTCACCGCCAGCACCATCGAGGAACGCCGCATCGATCCCTACCTGATGCTGACCGGGCAGTCCGGCAACCTGGAATGGGAAACCGGCCTGCGTTACGAGACCACGCGCAGCGATATCCGCGTCGATGGCGAGCAGTGGGACAACGACTACTCGGCGCTGCTGCCGTCCGCGCACCTGCGCTGGAATGTCACCGATGCCGACCGGCTGAGCCTGTCGCTGGCGCGCACCGTGCGCCGCCCCGACTTCAACTACCTTGCGCCGGTGTTCCTGGAAGGCGAATACGGCGACAACGACTTCATCGGCAATCCGTTGCTGGAACAGGAAAACGCCTGGGGCGTGGACCTGGGCTTCGAACACCGCCTCGGCCGCCAGGGCGTGGTCGGCGTCAATGTGTTCTACCGCGACGTGAAGGACCTGATCGAACTGGTCAACCACGGCGAGCCCAGCGCGACTGCGCTGGAGGATTTCGAGGACGAGGTCGAGGATTTCCTCGAAGACAATCCCGACGCCACGCCCGACACGCCCGGCTATCCGGTGCTGGAGGCGGACAGCTTCGTCTACAGCGCTGCGAACGTCGGCGACGGCAAGGTCTACGGCGTCGAACTGGACCTGTCCACGCCGCTGACCGCGTTCGGCATGCCCGACACGGGTGTGTTCCTCAACTACTCCTGGCTCGACAGCAAGGTCGACGACGGTCTCGGCGAGCGTCGCTTCAACAACCAGGCGCGCTATGTGCTCAACGTCGGCTTCATCCAGGACCTGGAATCGATCAATTCCAGTTTCGGCATCAGCTATCGGCGCCAGGGCGGCGCGGAGTCACGCGTGATCGGCGAGGAAGTGGAGACCACGTACGGCGCCGATCTTGAAGCCTTCGTCGAGAAGCGCTTCGGCGAAAGCTGGAGCGTGCGCCTGACCGGCAACAACCTGCTGGATGCGAAGAAGCAGGAAACCTTCCACAAGTTCAACACACGGCTGGACCAGATCGAGCGCAGTTACGACGAGTTCGAGCTGGAATCCGAGCAGTCCGGGCGCGTGTACCAGCTGGTGGTGCGTTACGCGTTCTGAGTAATGGCGCGTGGCGGGTCGGGGCTATGCCTCGACCCGCCTGGCGTACCCGCAGGCATCGGTGGACAGGGCAGGCTACTTGCCCGAATACAGGTCGATGATCTGCTCGACCGCGTCACGGCAGACGCGGCAGAAGGCATCGCTGCGGTCGAACATCAGGCATTGCATCTGCGGGCGGAAATAGCCCGAGGCTTCGTAGTTGGCGCCTTCGAAGGCGCCCACCTCGTCGCGGTGCGGAGCTTCGGCGAACAACTGCTCGTTGTAGGCCAGTTCCGCGCGGAACAGAGCTTCCATCTCCGATTCCGGACGCTGCTGCGCACGCAGCTCGACGCGCTGCTTCTGGAATTCGCGCGAGCGCGCCTCGAACTGCGCCTTCGGCCACGGCGTCGGCACCGGCGTTTCCGCACGCACGTGGTGGCGCCATTTCAGCTGCTTCGGATCGTGCAGGGCGGTGACATTGGGCTCCCAGGGTTCGACCTGCGAAGTGCCGGTCAGGTAGCCCACCGGCGAGGTATAGTACTCGTCGGCCAGTCCGGCGAAGTGGTGGCCGAACTCGTGCACGAACAGGTAGTTCGCGAAGTCGTTGCCGGCTGCGGCCGTGCTGAACTGGCCGAAGATGCCGCCGCCGCCATAGGTCTGGTTGTTGACCAGGATCTCGATGAATTCGTAGGGCGCGTGCTGCGCGATCTCGCGCAGGGCGCGGTTGTCCAGCGCCAGCACGTAGCGTTCGCTGCCGAAGATGTCGTAGCGGGTGCCGAGCTCGGAGGCGTGGTAGTCGCCGGTCGACGGTCGCGACACGCCCGATTCCGGCGTCGGCGACATCAGCGCCCAGACATTGAAGTCGCCGGCACGTTCGCGGAACGGCGACACGGTGAACAGGTAGTCGCTCATGCGGCGCGCGTCGGCGATGAACTTGTCGGCATCGGCCGCGGTGTAGCCGTCGCCGATGATGAGCAGGTCCACCTTGTGCGCCGACGGGCCATTGTCGCGGATCGCGATGGGCTCGAGTGGCGAGGGCAGGCTACCGCGCTGGATGTCCTGCGCCTGCGGATCGACGTCGATGCTCCACACCGGAACGAAAGCGTTGTTCGTATCGCGCTCGAACAGGCGCACGCGCACGGGACGGTCGGGAGCCGGGAAGCGCAGCGATTCCTGGAAGCCGCGGGTCAGCTTGGCAGCTTCCGCGGTGGTGCGCCATTCGGCGAACACGGTGCTGAAGCCGCGCGAGAACAGCACGGTGCCGGTTTGCGCATCGACGACCTCGAACCTGTTGTGGCCGCGGTTGCTGTCGTCGATTGGCCTTGCCGGATTTCCCGGCCATGGCAGCGGTTCGATCACGATGCGGTCGATGGCGTAATGCTGGGTCCTGGCATCGCCGGTGTGGAAGTAATCCAGCCGCATCGTGCGCGTGGCAGGCGTGGCGGCAACTGCCGTAGCGAGGAGGCCGGCGACCGCGAGCGCGCACGCTGCGACGAACCGGATCAGGATGCGAGAGGCGGGGAGGTGGTCCATGGCTCGGCCCATGACGAGTGGGATGCCAGTGTAATCGTGCATGCCATCGGCAGACCTGCGTGGCTACGGGGACCTGCGCGATCGACAAAAACCTCGACTGCCATGACTTCCGGGGGATGGGGTGACGCCAGCGCGGCCCCATCATCGACGGGGTTGCACTTACGTCTGGCGCACGCGCCGACTTTGGCCTGCAGGCCACAGCTCCTCGAGGAAATTCCATGCGTCGCACCCTGGTATCCGCTATCGCGCTGGCGCTCGCCGGCTTGTCCGCCACCGCCATCGCGCAGGCGCCGGCGCCCGGCACGGCGCCGGTGGTGCAGGCCACCACGCAGTTGCCGCGCGACGTGCGTCCGGTTCACTACGACGTGGCGGTAGTGCCGCATGCCGACAAGCTTAGCTTCGACGGCAAGGCGACGATCACGGTCGACGTGCTGGCGCCGACGCCGAGCATCACGCTCAATGCGGTCGGCATGGAATTCGCCTCGGCGCAGTTGAAGCCGGTCGCCGGCACGGCGACCTATCCGGCGCCGCAGGTGAAGCTGGACGAGAAGGCGCAGACCGCGACGTTCGTGTTCGCGCAGCCGCTGCCGGCAGGGCAGTACCAGCTGACGCTGGACTACACCGGGAAAATCGGCACCCAGGCCAACGGCCTGTTCGCGATCGACTACGAGAACAAGGCCGGCAAGCAACGCGCGCTGTACACGCAGTTCGAGAATTCCGATGCGCGCAAGTTCATCCCGTCCTGGGACGAACCCAACCACAAGGCCACCTTCGACCTGACCGCGACCGTGCCCGCGGCACAGATGGCGGTCAGCAACATGCCGGTGGCCGAAAGCACCGACCTGGGCAACGGGCTCAAGCGCGTGCGCTTCGGCACGTCGCCGAAGATGTCGACCTACCTGCTGTTCTTCGGCCTGGGCGATTTCGATCGGGCCACGGCCAAGGCCGGCGATACCGAAGTCGGCGTGGTCACGCAGAAGGGACTGATCGAGCAGGCGCGCTTCGCGCTGGATTCGTCGGTGGACGTGTTGCGCGAGTACAACGACTACTTCGGCGTGGCCTATCCGTTGCCGAAGCTCGACAACGTCGCCTCGCCGGGTCGCAGCCAGTTCTTCGGCGCGATGGAGAACTGGGGCGCGATCTACACCTTCGAATACGCGATGTTGCTGGACCCGAGCATCTCGACGCTGTCCGACAAGCAGGGCGTGTTCTCGATCGCCGCGCACGAGATTGCGCACCAGTGGTTCGGCGACCTGGTGACGATGAGCTGGTGGGACGACCTGTGGCTCAACGAAGGCTTCGCCTCGTGGATGGCCTCGCGCACCACCGAGAAGCTGCATCCGGAATGGAACACCGCGCTGGAGGCGGTGGGCGCGCGCGAGTCGGCGATGAACCGCGATGCGGTCGCCACCACGCATCCGGTGGTGCAGCACGTGCAGACGGTGGAGCAGGCCAGCCAGGCCTTCGACGCGATCACCTATTCCAAGGGCGAGGCGGTGATCCGCATGCTGGAAGGCTACGTCGGCGAGGATGCCTGGCGCGAAGGCGTGCGCAGCTACATGAAGAAGCACGCCTACGGCAACACCGTTTCAGACGACCTGTGGAAGCAGATGGAGGCCGCGGCAGGCAAACCCATCCTCGACATCGCGCATGACTTCACCCTGCAGCCGGGCGTGCCGCTGATCCGCGTCGAATCGGCGCAGTGCAAGGACGGCAACACCACGTTGCAGCTGACGCAGGGCGAGTTCACCAAGGATCGTCCCGGCAAGAAGCCACTGTCGTGGCGGGTGCCGGTGATCGCGCAGGCGATCGGCGGCGAGCCGGTGCGGGCGATGGTCAGCGGCGGCAGTGCCAGCGTCGAGGTGCCCGGCTGTGCGCCGGTGATCGTCAACGCCGGACAGAGTGGCTACTACCGCACGCTGTACGCGCCGGAGCAGTTCTCCGAGATCCGCGACGGCTTCGTCAAGCTGGCGCCGATCGATCAGCTCGGCCTGATCAACGACACCTGGGCGCTGAGCATGGCCGGCGCGCAGCCGGCATCGCGCTTCCTCGACCTGGCCAGCGCCACACCGGTCGATGCCGATCCGCAGTTGTGGGGCGACATCGCCGGCAGCCTCGGCAGCCTGGATTCGTATTACCGCGGCGACGCGGCGCGGCAGGCGACGTTCCGCAAGTTCGCGATCGCACAGCTGGCACCGGTGTTCGCGCGCGTCGGCTGGCAGGCGCGCGCCGACGAAAACGGTCCGACCACGATCCTGCGCACGCAGCTGATCGGCACGCTGGCGGCCCTGGGCGATGACGCCGTGATCGAAGAGGCGCGGCGTCGCTACGCGGCGCAGGACAGCGATCCGCAGGCGATGCCGGCGGCATTGCGCAAGACCATCCTCGCGGTGGTGGCGAACCATGCGGACGCGGCGACCTGGGACAAGCTGCATGCGGCGGCGAAAGTGGAGAAGACGCCGATGGTGAAGGACCAGTTGTACGCGCTGCTGTCCATTGCCGAGGACCCGGCGCTTGCCCGGCGCGCACTGGATCTGGCGCTGACCGACGAGCCGGGCGCCACCAACAGCGCCGGCATGATCGGCATCGTTTCGCGGCAGCATCCGGAACTGGCCTTCGACTACGCCGTCGCCCATCGCGCGCAGGTCGACAAGCTGGTCGACACGACCTCGCGCAGCGCCTACTACCCGGCGCTGGGCAACAGTTCGCTGGATCCGGCCATGGTCGGCAAGATCAAGGCGTTCGCCGATGCGTACATCGAGGCCGGTTCGCGCCGCGCTGCGGAGACGTCGATCGCCAACATCCTCTACCGCAGCAAGGTGCGCAACGAGCGTCTGCCGGAAGTGGATGCGTGGTTGTCCAGGAACGGCGCGTAGCAGGGCGCAGCAAGCGCAGCGCAATGCGCCGGATGACTATCCGGAGATCGCACATACGGCGCATTACGCCTGCAGCCAATGTGCCCTACGGGAGCTGCCACCCAAGGTCATCGCACCGATCATCGGCTCCGGCGGCTTCGAGGCGCCGGTGCAGTTCTACCAGACCGGGTTTATCCATGCCTGGTTCTTCAGGCGCGCATCGGGCAATGCCGGCTGACAATCGATTCAAGCCGAAGCCGCTGCGCAGGGCTGCTTGATCCCGGCGGCTTCCAGCCGCGACGGCGTCCAGAGGCAAGCGGTGTTGCGCAGCTGCTCAACGGCTCGCTGGATCCGATGATAGCCGGCAAGATCAAGGCCCACGCCATGCGGGCGATTTCAATCGAGGGCTACCAATCGATCCGATGGCGCTCCGGTGGCGGAAGACGGTATCGGCAGCGAGTGGCGGGGCAGGTCGATGGTGAAGACGCAGCCTGTGTCGGGAACATTGCGGACGCTGAGGATGCCATCGTTGGCTTCCACGCTGCGGCGCGAAATGGACAGACCCAGCCCCAGGCCGCTTTTGTCCTCGCCGCTCTGCGTGAAAGGCAGGAACATCTTTTCGGCGTCGCCAGGCGGCAGGCCACCGCAATGGTCTTCGACATCGATCAGGATACGGTCGGCCACCGCGTACGCATTGAGCGTGACTTCGCTGTGCGCATGCGTGAACTTGAAGGCGTTCTGCAGCAGATTGCCCACCGCCGACAGAAGCAGGTCCCGGTCCGCGTCGATAGCCAGCAGCGGATCGACCGCCGATACGGTCAATGCGCAGCCCTTGGCCTGCGCCTCGAGCGAGGCCGAGAGTTTCAATTCCGCGATGAAGTTGGCGAGCGAAAACAAGCGATTCTGCAATGGCATTCCCGCCGTCATCCGCACTTCGGCCAGCGAGCGGTCTATCAGATTGGCCAGGCCTATCAGGGCGCGATCGAGCACCGCGCCTGTGGCGCCGGACAAGCCGACGTTGCCTTGCTTGATCACCGACAGTGCGAGCGTGGCGGTGCACAGCAGGTTGCGCAATTCGTGCGCGAAAAACCCCAATCGTTCGTTCAACGCGTCGGCCTGCCTGTCGGCAACGACGAAATCGTGTTGGTAACCGAATTCGGTGACGGCATTGGCGATGGCATTGTCCAGGCAGCGGTTGAGCGTCCTGAACTCGTCGATTTCGATCGTGGCGCCTTGTTCGAAGGCCAGGTCCGTGATGGCTTGGCAAAGATCGCCGTAATCGTGGACAACTTCCTCGACGGTGAAACCGTGCAGCAGCAACTCCTTGCCGTGCTGCGCTGCGGATTCGCCGATTTCGGACAATGCCGGTTTGCCTCCACCCGTTGGCCCGGACACTTTGCGGCTGAGCATGGGGTGCGCTGTCTGCTCCACCTGCAGCGTCTTGATGAGTTGCTCGAGAAAAACGGTTATTCCGTGTTCCAGTTCATTCTCGGGCATGCCGGGTGGCGCGCGCTGGGCGACCTTGACCCTGCAGCGGGCGATCAGTTCGGCGCGGTTCGCTTTGAGGAAGTCATGCATCACCCAGGCACGATACGCCCTATTCTGGTCCGTTATCCGCAACCGCTCCGGTTTGGCCGACAAGCCGACCAACGGTGCCGAAACCAAGACCGCCAAGGGCGGTTAGGGGGAGCCTGGGAGCGGCGGCAGAAGTGCAGATGGCTGAGGCAGGACAGCGCCCTACGCCTTGCGCCGCCCATGCGCCTCGAACGCCGCATACATCGCGGTCGCCGCCACCAGCGGCGCCAGGTAGTAGAACGCGCGGTACACCAGCAACGCCGCCAGCAGTTGCGGTTGTGCGACCGCGCGGCCGAGCATGGCCAGGAACACCGCTTCCAGCACGCCGATCCCGGCGGGAATGTGCGCGATGGCGGTGGCGACCGCGCCCAGCAGCAGCACACCCAGCACCACCGGATAGTCGACCTGCTGTTGCAGCAGCACGTACACGATAGCCGCCATCACCGACCAGTTGCCCGCCGCCAGTGCGAGCTGCAGCAGCGCAAGCGGCAGCGAAGGCAGGCGGAAATGGCGGCCGCGCACGTGCAGCACGCGGTCGTGAAATCGCCAGCAGGCGACGAGGTAAGCCGCGACCGTGGCCAGCATCGCCGCGCCCAGTATCTGCAGGCCCGGCACGTGGATCTTCCAGTCGGCCGGCGGTACCACGCTGCGACTGGTGAACAGCAACCCGGCCAGCAACAGGTAGCCGAGCCAGTTGGTGCTTACGCTGAAGGCGACGATGTGGTGGATGGTGCCCATTCCCAGGCCCGATCGCGAATACAGCCGGTAGCGGAAACCGGCACTTCCCACCGCCGCGCCGAGGTTGAGGCTGAAGCCGTAGCAGATGAAGGCGATGATCGCCACGCGCTGCGCCGGCAGGTGGTGCCGCGCGTAGCGGCGAGCGGCCAGGTCGTAGCCGCAGTAGATGCCGTAACTCAGCAGGACCAGTCCCGCGGCGATGGCGAGCGTCGTCGTGCCGTAGCCGCGAATCGCATCGCCGACTTCCTGCCAGTCCACCGAGCGCGCATAGCGGAACAGCAGCGCTGCCACCAATGCCAGGAACAGCAGGGAGGCGATGCGTCCCAGTCGCCGCAACCCGGGCCGTGGTGTCTTCATGGCGTCTCGCTGGCGCGCGTCGTGACAGGTGCGCTGACCAGCCGCGTGCGCGGCGTGTGCGCGGGCAACCAGCCGGCCCAGTCCGGGAAATGGCGCAGGCAGTGGAACAGCAGCGGACGGGTCAACGATTGCCAGGCGCGGCGCTTCGGCACGCTGGCCGGGTCGACGGCCTTGCAGTGATGCTGGCGCAGGTCGTCGAGCCGCGCGCGCAGGTCGCGCACGAAGCCTTCGTCGCGTATGAAGACGTTGGCTTCCAGGTTCAGCGACAGGCTCAGCGGATCGAGATTGCTGGAACCTACCGTGCACCAGTCATCGTCCACCAGCGCGACCTTGCCGTGGAACGGACGTTCGCAGTACTCGTGGATGCGCACGCCTGCATCGATGAAGTACCGGTACAGCGACCGCGCCGCGGTGAGCGCGATCTGCGTGTCCGGCTCGCCCTGGAAGATCAGCGACACGGCCACGCCGCGGCGCGCGGCATTGCGCAGGTCGCGCAGGAAGCCATAGCCGGGGAAGAAATAGGCGTTGGCGATCAGTATTTCGCGTCGGGCGGCGCGGATGGCGCGGCGGTATTCCTGTTCGATGGCGGTGGAACGGCGCGTGTTGTCGCGCAGCAGGAGCATGACCTGCGCATCGCCGGCCGCCTGCATCGGCGTGGCATCGGCCGATGGTTGCCAGTCCGAGCCGACGCCGCGCGATGCGATGGAAACTTCGATGAAATCGCGGATGTCGGCCACCACCGGGCCCTGCAGTCGCACCGCGTAATCCTGCTTCGCTTCAGGGCCGAAGTCGGCCACGTGGTCGGCGGAGAAATTGATGCCGCCGACGAAAGCCGTCGTCCCGTCCACCACCAGCAGTTTGCGATGCATGCGCCGGAACACATGCAGCCGCATGCCGAGCAACCTGCGATGCGGGTCGAACATCCGCAGCCGCGCCCCGGCGGCGGACAGCTGTGCCAGGAATTCCGGGGAGAACTCCGGCGAACCGTAGCCGTCCACCAGGACTTCAACGCGCACGCCGCGTTGCGCTGCCTCGACGAGCAGGCGATGCAGCTCAAGGCCGATCTTGTCCTCGAACAGGATGAAGGTCTCCAGCAGCACCTCGTGCCGGGCTGCCGCGATCGCCGCGAACACGGCCGCGAAGAATTCCTCGCCATTCTCCAGCAGGTCCACGCGGTTGCCGCTGCGCCAGACGCCATCGCGCGTGTCGTGCGTGGTCACAGCTCGATCCCCGCGAACAGCGGCACGTGATCGGACAGGTGTGACCACGGATGCGTCGACAGCACCCGTGGCGCGTGCGCGCGAGCATTGCGCAGATAGATGCGATCCACCGGCAGCAGCGGCCATCGTGCCGGGAAGGTGCGCGCGAGACGACCATGCGCCTGCTCGAAGGCTTCGTGCATGCCGCATTGCGTCATCAATACGTGGCCGCGCGTGCGCCAGTCGTTGAAGTCGCCGGCAACGATCAGCGGTGCGTCGCCGGGTATCTCATTGTCGATGACCTCGCACAGCAGCCCGAGCTGGCGTTGGCGATGCCCTTCGCGCAGACCCAGGTGCACGCAGATCGTGTGCAGCGGGTGCGTTGTCCCGGGCAACTGGACTGTGCAATGCAGCAGGCCGCGTTGCTCATGGCCGTGCACGGACACGTCGCGGTTCTGCTGCGACAGGATCGGGAACTTCGACAGCAGCGCGTTGCCGTGGTGGCCGTCCGGGTAGGCCGCGTTCTGGCCGTAGGCGAACTGGGTCCAGAGCGTGTCGGCGAGGAACTCGTATTGCGGCCCCTGCGGCCAGTTCATGTGGCGCTTGGCATACCGCGCGTGCGCGCCGAGCACTTCCTGCAGGAACACCATGTCCGCCGACACCTCGCGAATGGCCTCGCGCAGTTCCGGCAGGATGAAGCGCCGGTTGAGCAGGTTGAAGCCCATGTGGACGTTCACGGTGAGGACGTTCAACGCGGCTGGCATTCATGGCCCTTGCTCTGGTTTGCGCGGAAGGCGAGCGACGATGCAGAGGTCACTGCGGCAAGCGCTCCCATCGGAAGCGGCTCCTGCTGGAAGGCATTCCACTGCTCGCTGGCACCGGCATCACGCCAGTGTGCGAACCCTGGGCTCGCGATCCCATTGCCTCGTTCTTGCCGCCTTGATGAAGCTCTTCGCGTTGCCGGCATCGACCACACCGGCATCCTTGCCGATGCCGGCGGCCTGCAGCACGGCCTGCGCGCCGGTATCTGCGGCGATGGCTTTCAGGTGGCCGAAGGCATCGCGGACGAAATCCACGGCCGCCGCTTCTCTGGACAGGCGTTTGCCGCCTTCCCCGGACAACACCAGCGCCACTGCGTCGAATACGGTGGAAGGCGTGCCGGCCAGCTGGCCGTCGGCGGGCAGCTTCTTGCCGCCACCCACTTTGGCGCCGCCCAGCTTCGGCGCGACGATCTTGACGGTCGCGCCTGCATCTTCTGCCGCCTTACGCAGTGATCTGATCGTGGAAACATCGGAGCCGTCATCGATCAGGATGCCGATCACACGGCCTTCCAGCGTGTCCTTCATCTTGCCGATGATCTGCAGCGCGGGCGACGGCTTCATGTCCTGCGGCTTGACTGCGGCAGGCGGTGCAGGGGGCAATGCATCGAGGCCGAGTCCATCGGCGACGCGCTTCGCCAGGTCCGCATCGATGTGGCGCAGGTGTCCGACCATCGCTTCGCGAACGTGCGCCGTGCCGACCTTCGACAGTTCGAAGACCAGCGCCGATGCGAGGTGCGCCTGCTCGTGGCTGGTCTGGCTGCGGTAGAACAGTCGCGGCTGGGTGTAGTGATCAGCGAAACTCTCTGCGCGGATGCGGCCCTTGCCGCCGTCGTTGGCCGGGGTCGCATGACTGCGAAAACCTTCCGGCGCCTCGCGCGGAGAATCGGCCTGCAGCGAACTGGGCTCGTAATTGACGCGCCCCTTGGGGACGAGCATCTGCATGTGGCCGTCGCGTTGCAGGTTGGCGAAGGGGCACTTCGGTGCGTTGATCGGGATCTGGTGGAAGTTGGGGCCGCCGAGCCGGATCAACTGCGTGTCGAGATAGGAGAACAGCCGCCCCTGCAGCAAGGGGTCGTTGCTGAAATCGATCCCGGGCACGATGTTGGCGGGACAGTACGCGACCTGTTCGGTCTCGGCGAAGAAATTGTCGGGCCAGCGATCGAGCACCATACGCCCGACAACGGTGAGCGGCACGATTTCCTCGGGGATCAGCTTGGTGGCATCGAGATGGTCGAACGGGAATCCGTCGGCCTGTTCCTGCGTGAAGAGCTGCACCGCGAATTCCCACTCCGGATAGGCGCCGTTCTGGATGGCTTCGAACAGGTCGCGCCGGTGGAAGTCGTTGTCTGCGGCCTGCAGCTTCACCGCCTCGTCCCACACCGTGGACTGGATGCCCAGTTTCGGCCGCCAGTGGAACTTGACGAAGGTGCTGTTGCGCTTGGCGTCGAGCAGGCGGAAGGAATGCACGCCGAAACCTTCGATCATCCGCAGCGAACGCGGGATGGTGCGATCGGACATCGCCCACATGATCATGTGCATGGCTTCGGGTGTCAGCGAAATGAAATCCCAGAACGTGTCGTGTGCGCTTGCGGCCTGGGGGAAGGCGCGGTCGGGTTCCATCTTCACTGAATGCACCACGTCGGGAAACTTCATCGCGTCCTGGATGAAGAACACCGGGATGTTGTTGCCGACCAGGTCCCAGTTACCCTCCTGCGTGTAGAACTTCACCGCGAAGCCGCGCACGTCGCGCGGCGTGTCGACCGAGCCGGCACCGCCGGCCACGGTCGAGAAGCGCGTGAACACCGGCGTGCGCGCTCCTACCTCGGTCAGCAGGCGGGCGGTGGTGTATTTCTTCAGCGACTTGGTCAGCTCGAAGTAACCGTGTGCAGCCGAACCGCGGGCGTGCACGATGCGCTCGGGGATGCGCTCGTGATCGAAATGGGTGATCTTCTCGCGGAGGATGAAATCCTCCAGCAATGTCGGCCCGCGCGGCGTGGCGCGCAGCGAGTTCTGGTTGTCAGGGATCGGGATGCCCTGGTTGGTGGTCAGCGGCGGATGCTTGCCACCGGGCCCCTGGTGCAGTTCATCGCCGTGGCCGCGCGTGTCGCGGCTGACGGCGGCTGCGGGCCTGGAAGCAGGTGAGGACGGGCTGGGGTGTTTCTTCGCGGCCATGGCGCGGCTCCTGCGGATTTTCGGGCGATCGCTCGCAGTGCGATTCGAGTGCTCATCCTGTTGCCGCAGGCGTTAACGCATTGTCGTGCCAGCGTGTGCATGCGATGACGACATCGATGAACGGTGACAGGCGCGTGATGCGATGCCATGCCCGTAGGCGCAATAACCGAAGGGCATTGCGCCGAATGGCTTCTGCAGGGCTGGACGCCAGCCATCGCCATTGCCGCCGCAGCGCACGTCGCGGCCCGGAAGCTGTCCGTGCAACGCATGACCATCCTGTTGCCGCAGGCATCAACGCGAAGATCGCAGGCTCGGTAAGCTGTCACCATGAAAGCCGCGCCACCCGATCGCAACGGAATCGCTGCCAGCCGCCTGCAACTACCGGCGGGACCGTGGTCGACCGTGCTGGACTGCCTCTGCGCGCAATTTCCGGCGATCGATCGTGCACGCTGGCTCGATCGCATCGATCGTGGCCGCGTACTGGATGCTCAGGCGCGACCGATCGCCGCCGATGCGCCGTATCGCGTCGGGGCGGAAATCCGCTATTACCGCGAAGTGGCTGACGAGCCGCGGATTCCCTTCGCCGAAACCATCCTCCATGCCGACGAACACCTGGTGGTCGCCGACAAGCCGCATTTCCTGGCGGTGACCCCGGCCGGCGGCTTCGTCGCCGAAACCCTGCTGGCCCGACTGCAGCGGCGACTCGGCAATCCCGACCTGGTGCCGCTGCATCGCATCGACCGCGCCACGGCGGGCCTGATGCTGTTCTCGGCCAATCCCGCCACGCGCGCGCGATACCAGGCGCTGTTTCGCGAACGCCGGATCGACAAGCAGTACCAAGCGCTGGCGCCGGCCCTGCCCGGGCAGGCTTTCCCGTTGCTGCGCAGGACGCGGCTGGCGCGCGGCGAGCCGTTCTTCCGCATGCAGGAAACCGACGGCGAGCCGAACAGCGAAACCCGCATCGATGTGATCGCGCGCGAAGCGGCGCACTGGCGCTACGCCTTGCAGCCCATCACTGGCCGCAAGCACCAGCTGCGCGTGCACATGGCCGCACTGGGCGCACCGATCCTCGGCGACACGTTCTATCCACAGCTGGCAGCGCAGGTCGCCGACGATTATTCCCGTCCGCTGAAGCTGCAGGCGAAATCGCTGGCATTCGTCGATCCGGTCACGGGCCAGCAACGCCGTTTCAGCAGCGGGTTGGAGCTTTGATCCCTGCTTTCTCGCGGTTGTCGAACGCAGGGCGTAGGGCGCAATAAGCGAAGCGCATTGCGCCGCATGGTTACACGGAGGGCATTACATCCGGCGCATTACGCCTGCGGCTAATGCGCCCTACGCCACTGGACTCGGAGAACGTTGCGTGCGCTGCGCGCACGACCGCCATTTCCATCGTGCGCACAGCGCACGCTACGAACCGCGGGTCACGCCCGCGGTACGCTTAAAAAAAGGCCCCGCGATGCGGGGCCAAGAAAGGATCGGCGAACAAGCCAATCAATGAGATGCCGAACGGTCACATGACATTGGGCTCGCTGAAGGCTTCGATCTCGCCGGCGAAGGCTTCGATCGGCACGCAGCTGCAGAACACGTTCTTGTCGCCATAGACGTTGTCGACGCGCGCCACCGGCGGCCAGTACTTCTGCTGCCGGAGCACGGGCAGCGGAAACACGGCCAGTTCGCGCGGATAGGCGTGGGTCCACTCGCTGCCGGCGACCATCGCCGCGGTGTGCGGGGCGTGCTTGAGCGGGTTGTCCTCCCGATCGAGCTTGCCTTCCTCGACGGCGCGGATCTCGTCGCGGATCTGGATCATCGCGTCGATGAAGCGGTCCAGTTCGTGCAGCGATTCGCTTTCGGTCGGCTCCACCATCAGCGTGCCGGCGACCGGGAAGCTCAGGGTCGGGGCGTGGAAGCCGAAGTCGATCAGGCGTTTGGCCACGTCCTCAGCGCTGATGCCGGTGGTGTCCTTGAGCGGGCGCAGGTCGAGGATGCACTCATGCGCGACCAGCCCGTTGCGGCCCGTGTACAGCGTCTCGTAATGCGGCGCCAGACGCTTGGCGATGTAGTTGGCGTTGAGCAGGGCGACCTGGGTCGCCTTGCGCAGGCCGGCATTGCCCATCAGGGTGATGTACATCCAGCTGATCGGCAGGATCGAGGCCGAGCCGAAGCTGGCCGCACTGACCATGCCGACATCGCCCTGGCCGCCGAACGTGCGCGGCAGGAACGGGGCGAGGTGCGACTTGACCGCGCACGGTCCGACGCCGGGGCCGCCGCCGCCGTGAGGGATGCAGAAGGTCTTGTGCAGGTTGAGGTGCGACACGTCCGAACCCCACTTGCCGGGCTTGGCGACGCCGACCAGGGCATTCATGTTGGCGCCGTCGGTGTACACCTGACCGCCGTGGGCGTGCACGATCTCGCAGATCTCGACAATGTCTTCCTCGAACACGCCATGCGTGGACGGGTAGGTGATCATCAGCGCGGCGAGGCGATCGCTGTACTTCTCGGCGGCGCGGCGGATGTCATCGACGTCGACGTTGCCGTTGGCATCGCACTTGGTCACCACCACGTTCATGCCGCACATCTGCGCCGAAGCCGGGTTGGTGCCGTGCGCCGATTCCGGGATCAGGCAGATGTCGCGATGGCCTTCGTTGCGGGAACGGTGCCAGGCACGGATCGCCAGCAGGCCGGCGAACTCGCCCTGCGCGCCGGAGTTGGGCTGCAGGCTGACCGCGTCGTAGCCGGTGCATTCGACCAGCATCGCCTCGAGCTCGTCGATCAACTGCGTGTAGCCGGCGGTCTGCGTCGACGGCGCCAGCGGATGCATGTTGCCGAATTCCGGCCAGGTGACCGGGATCATCTCGGCGGTGGCGTTGAGCTTCATCGTGCAGGAGCCGAGCGGGATCATGGTGCGATCCATCGCCAGATCCTTGTCGGCCAGCGAACGCATGTAGCGCAGCAGCTCGTGCTCGCTGTGATGGGTGTTGAACACTGGGTGCTTGAGGAAGTCGCTCTTGCGCGCGAGCCCGGCCGGCAGGGCGTCGCCGGTAGCTGCGTCGAGCGCATCAATGTCGTCGATCTGCGCGTCGAACAGCGCCGCCAGCGCGATCACGTCCTCGCGCGTGGTGGTTTCGTCCAGGCTGATGCAGACGCTGCGCGCATCGATCCTGCGCAGATTGATGCGCGCGTTCTCCGCCTTGACGTGAAGGTCGGCGGCGTCGACGTCGGTGACATGCAGCGTGTCGAAGAAGTCCGCGCCGACGGCGACGCCGCACTTGCGCAGCGACGCGGCAAGGATGGCGGCCAGGCGATGCGTGCGCCGCGCGATGCGGGTCAGGCCTTCCGGCCCGTGGTAGACGGCGTACATGCTGGCCATCACCGCCAGCAGTACCTGCGCGGTGCAGATGTTGGAGGTGGCCTTCTCGCGGCGGATGTGCTGCTCGCGGGTCTGCAGGGTCAGGCGGTAGGCGGGCTTGCCTTCGGCATCGATCGACACGCCGATCAGGCGGCCGGGCATCGAGCGCTTGAACGCGTCGCGGCAGGCCATGAACGCGGCATGCGGGCCGCCGAAGCCGAACGGCACGCCGAAGCGCTGGGTGTTGCCTACGACGATGTCCGCGCCCCATTCGCCCGGTGCGGCGATCAGGGTCAGTGCGAGCAGGTCGGTGGCCACGGCGACCACGGCATGGCGCGCATGCACGGCTTCGGCCAGCGCCTTGTAGTCGTGGATGCGGCCGAAGGTGTCGGGGTATTGCAGCAGCACGCCGAAGCTGTCGACGCTGGCCGCTTCGGCGTCGTCGCCGACGTGCAGTTCGATGTCGAGGCCGTCGGCGCGCGTGCGCAGCACTTCCAGCGTCTGCGGATGCACGTTCCGCGATACGAAGAACACGTTGGACTTCGACCTGGCCGAACGCTTGGCCAGGGTCATCGCCTCGGCCGCGGCGGTGCCTTCGTCGAGCAGCGAGGCGTTGGCGATTTCCATGCCGGTGAGGTCGGCGCACATCGTCTGGAAGTTGATCAGCGCTTCCATGCGGCCCTGCGAGATCTCCGCCTGATAGGGCGTGTAGGCGGTGTACCAGGCCGGGTTCTCGAGGATGTTGCGCAGGATCACGTTCGGCGTGTGGGTGCCGTAATAGCCCTGGCCGATGAAGCTGCGGAAGACTTCGTTGCGATCGGCGATGGCGCGGATCTTGGCCAGCGCCTCGACCTCGGTGACCGGGTCGGGCAGGGCCAGCGGCGCCGGCGACTTGATCTTGCCCGGCACGATGGCATCGGTCATCGCATCGAGCGAGTCGTGGCCGATCGCCTGCAGCATGTGCGCGATCTCGGTGTCGTTGGGACCGATGTGGCGTTCGATGAACGCGGAATGGTGTTCGAGTTCGCGCAGGGAAGGCGTGGCGTTGTGGGGCATGACGGGCGTCCGGGAATGGCCATGAGGCCGGGCGTGCGGTTGCACGTGGGCGCCCCTCTGTCCTTTTGCCTGAGAGTTTCAAAGCGCTGGGGGAGGACCGCGCTTCTTGCCCCTTCGGCGCCGGTTCGTGCCAGTGACGGCAGCCGGTCTCTCCAGAGTTGTGTGCACGCGGCGGTCTGGGGCCTGAGCGATTACGGGCGTTGCGCCTTCGGCAGCGGCCATGCCTCCTCGAGGCCGACCGCTTCTCCCACCACGTGCTGCGGGTGGATTATAGCCTGCGGGCCGTGTCGGGACATGGCGTTGCAGCCCGCGCTTCGCGCCCCGCACCTCATCCCGGGCCTCGCTCCGCAGGGGCGGGAGCGCACTGCCACGTTGCGCGCTCCTTTCCCGCATGCGGACAGGGGCGCGAAGTGCGGGTTGGGTGAGGGGGGACGGCATTCGCCGTCGTACCATGGCGATACGTCGTAGTTCAGGAGCTGCCATGTCCCGCCTGCCATTCCAGTTGCGGCAGATCGACCACGTCGTGCTGCGCGTGCGCGATGCCGCTGCCATGCAGGCGTTCTATTGCGAGGTGCTCGGCTGCACGGTCGAGCGCCACCAGGAAGCGATCGGGCTTCTGCAGCTGCGCGCCGGGAGTTCGCTGATCGACCTGGTCCCGGTCGACGGCAAGCTCGGTCGCATCGGCGGCGCGGCGCCGGGCGCGGAAGGGCGCAACATGGATCACCTGTGCCTGCGCGTGGAGCCATTCGACCGCGAGGCCATCGTCGCCCATCTGCAGGCACACGGCGCGCGCATCGGCGAGTTCGGTTCCCGCTACGGCGCCGAGGGCGAGGGACCTTCGCAGTACCTGTTCGATCCGGAAGGCAACGTGGTGGAGCTGAAGGGCCCGCCGGACCGGGACGCGGCCCAGGAGAACCGTCGATGACCGACGGCGGGACTGTGCCTGTGCACGTGCCGGCCGAGGCGTCCGTCGAACGACCGCGCCGCTCCTGGGTACTGGACGTGCTGGAGGTGATGAAGCGCGAGCCGATCCTGTTCGTGACGCTGGCGTATGTCGGGGTGTCCTTCATCGGACTGTGGGCGAGCTACTGGTTCTTCCGCCGTTTCAATCTGCCGGTGCTCGAATACCTGCAGGTCAGCGATTTCCTCGTCGCCGGCCTGCGCGATCCGGCCTACCTGGCGTGGGTGCTTGCCTACGCATTGCTGATGTGGGCGGTCAGCTGGCCGCTGTTCTTCTGGCGACACCACCCGCAACGCGTCGACGAATACCGCCGGCGCTGGTGGGGGCGGGCGGTGTTCCCGAAACGCGTGGATCCGACGCGTCCGCCCGGCCGTTTTTCCTGGGCGCCGGAAACGGCGCTGGCGTTCGGCCTGTTCTGGGGCGGCGTCTGGATACTGATGGCGGTCGTGTTGGCCAAGGCGGAAAACGTCATCGACGGCGGCGGCGATCGCGTCGCGGTGACGCTGTCGGGTGAATCGCGACCGCTGACCGGCGAGGCGCGCCTGCTTGGCACCAGCAGCAACTACGTGTTCCTGTACTGGCCGGCGAGTGGACGCGCCGAGGCGGTCACGGTGCAGGCCATCGCGCGCCTCGAGTCGCTGCCGCGCCGCACGCCGGCGGCATCGATGCAGGTGGCGAAGTGAACCAGCCAGCTACAGCCAAGCTGTCGTTGCGCACGCTTGCCTGGCTGCTCGGCGGGCTGGCGATGTTCGGCCCGTTCTCGATCGACACGATCTTCCCCGCCTTCGCGCACATGGGCGTCGAACTGGGTGCGGACAAGGTGGCGATGCAGCAGACGATCAGCGTCTACCTGCTCGCCTATGCGCTGATGAGCGTGGTGCACGGACCGCTGTCGGATGCGGTCGGACGGCGCAAGGTGATCATCGGCGGCCTGATCGTTTTCACGCTGGCTTCGGTGGGTTGCGCGTTGTCGCGCGACTTGCCGACACTGCTGGCCTTCCGCGCCTTGCAGGGGCTGTCGGCTGGTGTCGGACTGATCGTCGGGCGGGCGCTTATCCGCGACGTGCTGCACGGCCACGATGCGCAGCGGCTGATGAGCCAGGTGTCGATGATCTTCGGCGTGGCGCCGGCGATCGCGCCGATCATCGGCGGCTGGATCCTCGGCTGGGGCCACTGGTCGGCGATCTTCTGGTTCCTGGTGGGCTTCTCGCTGCTGCTGTTGCTGGCGGTGTGGATCGCGCTGCCGGAAACGCACCCGCCGGAAGCGCGGCTGTCGCTGGCGCCGCGGCGCCTGTTGCGCGACTACGTCGCGATCTTCGTCAACCCGCGCTTCCAGCGGCTGGCGGCGGCCGGCACGTTCAACTTCGGTGCGTTGTTCCTGTACATCGCGTCGGCGCCGGCGTTCGTGCTGGATCTGCTGCGGCTCAACGAGCGCCAGTTCGGCTGGTTCTTCGTGCCGATGATCGGCGGCATGATGCTCGGCGCATACACGTCCGGGCGCACGGCGGGGAAGATCAGCGGCGCGCGCCTGGCGAACATCGGTTTTGCCTGCTGCGGCGTCAGCGCGGTGATCAATGTGCTCTACAACGTCTTCGTGCCGGTGCCGTCGATCCCGTGGGCGGTGATGCCGATGGCGCTGGGATCGTTCGGCATCGCGCTGGTGTTCCCGATCCTGACGCTGGCCGTGCTGGACATGTATCCGCGCCAGCGAGGTTCGGCCTCGTCGCTGCAGGCGTTCACCAGCCTGGTGATGAATGCGCTGATCGCCGGCCTGCTGTCGCCGCTGTTGAGCCATCACGGCCTGCACCTGGCGCTGGGCGCGGCGACGTTCACCTTGCTGGGCTGGTTGTTCTGGCGCTGGGAAACATCGGCAGGACAGTACGTGCCTGCGTGCCAGGTCGAAGCTGCGGCACTGGAACCCACCGATCGCCTATAGACCGGTGCGGCGACGGCTGAGCGCGTGCAGCGGCAAACCGCACAGCACAAGCGCGGCGCCCCACAGCAGTGCTTCGGCGCCAATCCCGACCAGCGCATACAGGCTGTAGAGCAGCGCCAGCGTCGCGACGATCCTGCCGTTGCCATCGCCGCGATGCAGCCAGGCCGCGCTGCTGACCACGAACGGCAGCAGCGAAGCCGCCGTCGACAGCAGGATCGAGAACGTGAACAGCTGCACCAGCGAACGCGTGTAGTTGGACACCACCAGCACGCTAGCCAGCGCGCTGCTGACGAGCACGCCGAACGCCGGCGTGCCGCGTGCATCCAGGCCTGCGAATCGCGCCGGCAACAAACCGTCGCGAGCGGCCGCCAGCGGGATCTGCCCGGACAGCAGCACCCAGCCATTCAAGGCGCCGAAACAGGACACCATCGCCACTGCGGCCACGCCCATCGCGGCACCCGGTCCCCACAGCACGCGCGCGGCTTCGGCCATCGGCGCTGCGGAATCCTTCAATCGATCCGCCGGCAACAGTCCCAGTACCGCGGTGCAGGTCAGGATGGTGGCGAAGCCCGCCACCAGCGTGCCGATCACGGTCGCGCGCGGGATCGCGCGGCGGGCGTCGGCGATCGATCCGGCCGGAATGGTGGCGGCTTCCAGGCCGAGGAAGGCCCACAGCGTCAGCGCGACGGTCGCCTGGATGGTGCCGGGCAGGCTGCCGCTGTCGGCCTGCGGCAGGCGCAGGTGGTGCGCATCCATGAACCAGATCGCGATGCCGCCGAACAACAGCAACGGCACGATCTTCAGCACCGTGGTCAGTACCTGCATGCGACCGGCCTCGCGTATGCCGGCGAGGTTGATCGCGGTGCAGATCCACAACGCCGTCAGCGAGCACATCGCCGCACGTGGTGGCGTGGACACCAGTTGCGGAAAGATCGCACCGATGCTGCCGGCAAACGCGACGGCAATGGCGGCGTTCGCGCACCAGATCGAGATCCAGTAACTCCATGCGATCAGGAACCCGGGCGTCTCGCCGAAGGCATTGCGCGCGTAGGCATAGGGCCCGCCGGTCTGCGGCCAGTGCGCCGCCAGGCGTGCGAAGGTCAACGCCAGCAACAGCGCACCGGCGAGCGTGATGCCCCAGCCGATCAGGCTGGCCGCGCCGTAGGGCGCCAGCGAGGCCGGCAACAAGAACACGCCCGAGCCGATCATGTTGCCGACGACCAGCGCGGTCGCGGCCAGCAGCCCCAGCGGTCGCGTGGCGTTCATTCTGCGACGCCGGCCTGTCGATAGGCGTTGCGCAGCAGTTCCTGGAAGTGGTGCAGCGCATTCTCGCGCAACGGATTCAAACGGCCGGGCAGGTAGGAGCCTGATGCAAGGCCACGTTGTACGTCCTCGCAGATGCCGAGGTCCTCATGCTGCACCTCGTCGCTGAAGCCGAGGTCGGCTTCGCGTCGTGCGCGCGCTGCGCTGCTGTCATCCGGTGGATAGTAGAAATCGAACTCGACGCGGCAACGGTCGACGCCCCTCGGCACCACGCGGTTGGTCTGCAGTCGCCCGGGGAGGATGTTGAGCGTGGTGTTCGGCCATAGCCAGTAGTACAGCGCGTCGCCGCTGCCGTACAGGCCGTCGCTGCTTTCGAGCGGGCTCCACTGCAGCGAATGCCATGGCGCGGTCTCGGTGACGTAGCTGCGGTAATCGAGCATCCGGTTCAGCGCCGGATGCACGTGCGGCACGTGATAGCCCTCCAGGTAATTGTCGATGTAGACCTTCCAGTTGCAGGCCAGGTCGTAGCCGACACGCTGGTGATGGACGTAGTCGGCGAGGCCGCGGTCGCCGCCGATGCGCGCATCGATGCCGGCGACCAGCTCGTCGAACGGCATTGGATCGTCGCCGCTGCAGGCGAACACCAGACCCTGCCAGAGGCGCACGCGCAGTTGCGGCAGACGCACATCGGCGACATTGAAGTCCGGTGCCGTGCTCATTTCCGGTGCGGATTTCAGCACGCCATCCAGGCCGTAGGTCCAGCCGTGATAACGGCAGCGCAACGACCGGGCGGCGAGACCGTCGCATTGCGCGATCGGACCGGCGCGATGGCGGCAGACGTTGTGCATCGCGCGGATCTCGCCGTCGGCACCGCGGACCGCCAGTACCGGCAGACCAGCGAAATCGGCGACGACGTGGTCGCCGGCGTTGCGCAACTGGCACTCGTGCGCTAGCAGCTGCCAGCCGCGATCGAAAATCGCGTGCCGTTCGACGGCCCTGATCCCTGGGTCGGTGTAGAAACGCGCCGGCAGTGCGGTGGCGTGATCGAGCGGTTGCGGGGCGAGTTCGGTCATCGGTCTGCCCATGTGCAGGTCTGCCAGCGGTCATCGTCATGGCATTGTCCAATGAAGACAAGTGCGGCAGCAGGTGCGTCGAAACCGGCGCTTCTTGCCAAGCGATCGTGCCGCGGGCAGTATCGAGAAGGGCAGGGCCGGCGCGCTGGCAGGCGATGTCTGACGTCGTCGCAGAATCGGCAGAAGCGACGGGTTTCGCTCCACGGAAGCATGCGTGCGCCTGCTCCCTGCGCCGCGTGGTGTTGCTGGCTTGCAACCGATCATTCGTCGATCGCTCCAGGGAGAGTAGCGCATGACAGACCCGCTCAAGCCGGTTCGCACCATCCGCGCACCTTCCTACGTCGACGCCTTCGTTCCACTGCTGACACTGGTGGTGCTGATCGCCGGTTCGCTGTACCTGTTCGGCCTGGATGCGACCAAGGGACCGTTGCAGGTAGCACTGCTGCTGTCGTCACTGGTGACTGCGGCGATCGTGCTCAAGAACGGACATACCTGGGAAGCGATTGCGGCATCGGCGCAGCGCGGTGTGGCCTCGGTGGTGTCCGCGATCTTCATCCTGCTGGCGGTGGGTGCGTTGATCGGCACCTGGAACATGTCGGGGACGATTCCGACCATGGTCTATTACGGGATCAAGCTGATGCATCCCGACTGGTTCTACGTGGCGGCGCTGGTGATCTGTTCGGTGGTGTCGCTGAGCATCGGCAGTTCATGGACCACGGCCGGCACCATCGGCGTCGGGCTGGTGGGGCTTTCGGCGTTAGTGGGCGTCTCGCCCGCGATTACGGCGGGCGCGGTGATTTCCGGATCGTACGTGGGCGACAAGCTTTCGCCACTTTCGGAAACCACGATCCTGGCCGCGCAACTGACGGGCAACGATGTCTACACCCACCTGCGGGCGCAGATGTGGACTTCAGTGCCGGCCTTCCTGATCGCAGCGCTCGTGTTCGTCGCGATAGGGCTCGGGGGAGCGGGCGTGGAGCCGGTCGACAGCGCGATGATGGCCGCGGAACTGGAGATGCTCGGTACGTTGTTCTGGATCACGCCGCTGAACCTGGTCCCGCTGCTGTTCCTCGTGGTGTTGTCCGTGCGCAAGACGCCGGCGTCGCTCGCCATCGCCGCCGCTGCATTGCTGGCCGGCGCACTGGCGCCGTTCCTGCAACCCGAGGCAGTGCTGCGTTTCGTCAGTTCGCCGGAACTGGCCGCGCCGGCAGCGCATATCAAGGGTATCTGGCTGGCACTGGCGAACGGCTACCAGGCCAATTCCGGCATCCCGGAAATGGATGCGCTGCTGTCGCGCGGCGGCATGGACAGCATGCTGCTGACAATCTGGCTGATCATCGGCGCGCTGGCCTATGGCACCTTGCTGGACGAATTCGACCTGCTGTCGAAACTGGTCACGCCGTTGCTGTTGCGGGCGAAGAGCGCGGGCAGCCTGATCGCGACCACGGCCGCGACCGCGATGGGCCTGAACATCATTGCCGGTGACCAGTACATCGCACTGGTATTGCCGGCACGCCTGTTCCGCGTCGAATTCCAGCGGCGGGGGCTGCGCCCGCAGAACCTGTCGCGTGCCATCGCCGATGCCGGTACGGTGACGTCGCCGCTGGTGCCGTGGAACTCCTGCGGTGCCTACATGTCCGCCGTGCTCGGCGTGTCCACGCTGTTGTACCTGCCGTTCGCGATCTTCAACATCGCCAGTCCGCTGTTGACCATCGCGTTGGGGTTCACCGGGTTCAAGATCGAGCGCATGCAGCCGCAGTCCGAAGCCGTGGCGGAATCGGTGCCGTCAACGGACGTCTAGGCGCTTCGATCAGCCGTCCGCTCCGGCGCGATATCTGTCTTCGGTACCGAAGCTTGGTTCCGGAAAAGGAAAGGCCGGCGTGAGCCGGCCCTGAATCCTCTGGTGCTGTTATGCGCGCGTAGCGTTATTGCACGCGCGCCGTGCTGCCGACACGCACCGAGACCATCTTCGGTGGGCTGAGCGTGCCGTCCGCATGCTTGACCGAAACCGTGTAGTCGCCGGTGGGCACGCGGCGGACCTGGTACTTGCCGTCTTCCTTGATTTCCATCTCGCGGTGGAAACCGTTGTCCGGACCGTGGATGACGACGGTGTCGCCGGCGACGGCTTCGCCGATGATGTTGCCGGAACTGTGTTGCGCGATCGCGCCGGTAGCAGTGAAAACCAGGCCGAATGCCAAGGCCACGATGATGCGTTTCATTCCCTTGCGGATGATGGATCCCCTGATCATGCGTTTGCCCCGGTGGTGGTGGATGGCCTGTATCTACGCGAGTCTAGGCGGCCGTGGAAGCCGCATTACCGTGCCGGAAGTCATGCGTCGAAGCCCTGTCATGGCGAGCTTCGACGACGCCGCCACGATCAGCCCTGGGTGGCTGCTGGTTTGGCCGCAGGTTTCTCCATCGAGGCGGTCGGTGCCTGCCAGCCGCACTGCTGGCCTTCGTTCTGCTGCTTCAGCCAGGCCTGCAGCGGCGCGAAGTACTCGAGCATCGCCGTGGCATCCATCTTGTCGCTGCCGCTGAGCTGCTGCAGGGTCTGCTGCCAGGGCTGGCTGGCGCCCTTGCCCAGCATCGCCCAGAACTTCTCGCCGGCGGCCTTGTTGCCGTAGAAGCTGCATTCGTACAGCGGGCCCTTGTGGCCGGCGGCATCGCACAGGGCCTTGTAGAACTGGAACTGCAGCACGTGCGAAAGGAAGTAGCGCGTGTACGGCGTGTTGCCCGGCACGTGGTACTTGGCGCCCGGATCGAAGAACTCCTCGCCGCGCGGGCTAGCTGGCGCGACGCCCTGGTATTTCGCCTTCAGGTCCCACCACGCCTGGTTGTATTGGTCCGGCTTGATCGAGCCGTCGAACACACCCCAGCGCCAGCGGTCGATCATCAGCCCGAACGGCAGGAACGACACCTTGGCCAGCGCCATGCGCATCTGCGAATTGATCAGCGCCTCCTGGCTCTGCTGTTGCGCGCCGACCAGGCCGATCGACTGCAGGTACTTCGGCGTCATCGCCAGCACGATGGTATCGCCGATCGCCTCGTGGAAGCCGTCGTTGGCGCCGCCCTGGAACAGCGGCGGCAACTTGTTGTAGGCCAGGTAGTAATAGACGTGGCCGAGCTCGTGGTAGATCGTGGTGAAGTCTTCCTCGTTGGGCTTGGTGCACATCTTGGTGCGTACGTCGCCGGTCATGTTCATGTCCCAGGCGCTGGCGTGGCAGACCACGTCGCGATCGCGCGGCTTGATGAACTGGGTTTTCTGCCAGTAGCTGTCCGGCAGCCTGGGCATGCCGAGCGAGGTGTAGAAATCCTGCGCGCGTTCGGTCATCTGCCGGGCGACGTCGAGTTGCGCGGCATGCTCGAGTTCGACCTGTTCCTCCGGCGTCGGTTCGTCGGCCAGCTGGCGCTGCCGTTCGCGATAGTCTTCCTCGTACATCGTCTGCAAGGTGCTGCTGATGTCGAGCTTGCCGGCCTGGGCCTCGCTGTATGGCGCCAGGATGTCCCACAGGTTGCCCCAGTCCTGTTGCCACAGGTTGCCCATCAGGTGCGCCGGCAACAGGCCGCCGGTGACCTCGCCCCTGCCGTCGCCGTACTTGGCGTTGAGCCGGGTGCGCGCGAAGCAATGCAGTTGTTCGTACAGCGGCTTGACCTGCACCCACAGCTGATCGGTCTCGGCGGCGATTTCCACCGGCGTCATGTCGTAACCGGATCGCCACATCTCACCGGCATCGGCGAAGCCCAGGTCACGCGCGCCTTCGTTGACCAGTTCGGTGAAGCGCGTGTAGTCCTTGCGCATCGGCACCGAGATCGTGTGCCAGCCCTGCCATGCATCGAGCTGCTCGTCGTAGTCGCGGCTGTGGCGCAGCACTTCCTCGAGTTCGCCGATCTGGCGGCAGCGCTTCTCGCCGCCTTCCTCCTTGCAGTAGGTGCCGGCGCCGTACATGCCTTCCAGCTTGGTCGCGATCTGGGTGAGTTCGGCCAGCTTGGCCGGGTCGCGCGGCGGCGGCATCGAGGTGGACAGCTTCAGCAGTCGGATGGCGCGCGCGGTGTCGGGCGACATCTTCTGGCCTTCGAATTTCTTGGCCTGCTCGATCCAGCTGTTGAGCTGGCCCAGCCAGCGTTCGTTGGCCTTGGACGCGAGCAGCTGGCTGTCGTCGTTGATGTAGGTGTTGGACAGCCACTGCGCGGCGGTCAGTTCCGGATACATCTTGCGGAACTCGTCGTTGACCCGCGCGATGAACTGGTCGGCGGTCTCGCCTTCAGGTGCGGCTTGTGTTGCGCTTGCCGGAGACTCCGTGGGCGATGGCGTCTTCCTGCACGCGGCCAGGGACAACAGGCCCGCGGTGATGGCGAATGCGAGCAGGACATGGCGATGCGTCACGGGCGAATCCTCGTGCAAGGCGTGGACAGCGGAGCGGGCAGGCTAGTGCGGGCCGGGCGGGGCTGCAAGTCGCGGCCGGCCGGCACGGCAAACGGGCTTGCCCACTCTACGAGGCGACGGCCGGGCAAGCCATGGCGGGCAGGCTCTCGCAGGGCGATGACAAGCGGCGGTCGGCGGTGACCAGGCCGCGGATCAGCAACCAGTGCCATGCCGCATCCGCATCGTGCTGCAGATAGGCCTGCGCACTGCCGAGGCGGAAGGTGTAGCCCCATGCGTCCATGTCGGCCAGCACGCGCGTGCGGCCGACGCCGGGCAGGGCGTCGCCGAGCAGTGCCTGCAGTACGCAGACCGCGTCTTCCTCTTCCACCGAATCGGTCGCGTCGGTGTGCACCCGGGCGCGACGCTCGGGTGGCAGCACGATCAGGTGCGCGGCCTCGTGCAGCAGGGAATGCACGGGCGTATCGCCACGTGCGAACACCGTGTCGCCGATCAGGCCCGCTTCCGGCTCGCCCCAGTAGCTGCCGGGGATCGGAGCGCCGTCATCGACACGCACCAGCACCAGGTCGTAGCGCGCGATCAGGGCGGCGACGTCGGCGAACGCGATGTCGCGCAGCAGCAGCACTTCATCCGCCACGTATCAGGCCGTGGCGGCGCGTCCATCGGGCAGGGCGACCGAGATGTCGAGGACGTCGTGTTCGCCTTCCTTGATCAGGTCGACCTTCACCGCTTCCACGTCGACATTGACGTATTTGCGGATGACTTCCAGCAACTCGCGGCGCAGCAGCGGCAGGTAGTCGGGACCGCCGTGCGAACTGCGCTCCTGCGCGATGATGATGCGCAGGCGATCCTTGGCGATCGACGCGGTGTTCTTCTTGGGCTTGAGGAAATCGAACAGTCCCATGCCTTAACCCCCGAAGAGCTTGCTGAAGAAGCCCTTTTTCTCGAATTGAGTGAAGCGCATGGGGCGGGATTCGCCCATCAGTCGCGCGACGGCGTCGTCGTAGGCCTGTCCGGCCGGGGACTCCATGTCGAGGATCACGGGCTCTCCCTTGTTGGAGGCATTCAACACGTCCGGCGATTCGGGGATCACGCCGACCGTCTTCAGGCCGAGCACTTCCTCCACGTCGCCGATCGACAGCATTTCGCCGGTTTCGACCCGGCCCGGGCTGTAGCGGGTCAGCAGCAGGTGTTCCTTGACGCGTTCGCCGTTCTCGGCGCGGCGCGTCTTGCTGGCCAGCAGTCCGAGGATGCGGTCGGAGTCGCGCACCGACGACACTTCCGGGTTAACCACGACCACGGCCTGGTCGGCGAAATACATCGCCAGGAACGCACCTTTTTCGATGCCGGCCGGGGAGTCGCAGACGATGTAGTCGAAGCCGTCCGCGGCGAGGTCGTCGAGTACCTTCTGCACGCCTTCCTTGGTCAGCGCGTCCTTGTCGCGGGTCTGCGAAGCGGCCAGCACGTGCAGGTTGTCGAAGCGCTTGTCCTTGATCAACGCCTGCTTGAGCGAGGCTTCGCCACTGATGACATTGACGAAGTCGTACACCACGCGGCGTTCGCAGCCCATGATCAGGTCGAGGTTGCGCAGGCCGACGTCGAAGTCGATCACGGCGACCTTCTTGCCGTGGCGCGCGAGGCCGCATGCGAGGCTGGCGCTGGTCGTGGTCTTGCCGACGCCGCCCTTGCCCGAGGTGACTACGATGATTTCGGCCAAAACACTTCTCCTTATATTTCTTGTAGGGCCTAGGGCCGAGGGCCTAGGGCTGAAAATCAAAAGCGGGCATGGCGCTGCTTTCGGTCTTCAGCCCTGGAAAGCTCAATTGTCCAACGCTGCGATCTTCAACTGCCCGTCTTCGAGCCAGATCTGCACGGCCTTGCCGCGCAGTTCCTTGGGTATGTCTTCCAGCACCTTGTAGTGGCCGGCCACCGCGACCAGTTCGGCATGGAATTCGCGGCAGAAGATGCGCGCCTTCTCGTTGCCCTGCGCACCGGCCAGCGCGCGGCCACGCAGCGCGCCGTAGATGTGCACCGAGCCATCGGCGAGCACTTCGGCACCGGCGCCGACCGTGGTCAGCACGGTCAGATCGCGATTGTCGGCGTAGACCTGCTGGCCCGAGCGCACCGGCGCGGTCTGGATCAGGCCGGGCTGGCCGCCATGGGCTATCGGCGCCGGCGCTGCCTTGGGCGAGACCGTTTCGGCTCTCGCCGGAGCCGCTTCAACGGCGGAAGTCGGGACTGAAGCCCCTCCGACAGGTTCGTACTGCGCGCGGAACTTCGCCAGCAGCGGCAGCCCGAGTTCGATCGCCAGCTTCTCGTTGTCGCTGCTGCCGTAGGACAACGCGACCGGAATCACGCCGGCTTCGCGCAGCGCTTCGATCAGCGCGCGTGCGGTGGCGACATCGGGCGTCTGCGCCAGGCCGCCGAAATCCACGACCACCGCGGCACGGTCGAACAGTTTCGGCGCGCGCTGCACGCGTTCGCGCATTTCCTGCGCCAGTTGCGCCACGTCCAGCGTGCGCACGCGAAGATTGGCGATGCCGACCTGGCCGATCTTCAGTTCACCGGCCTGGGCGTAGTCGATTTGCGCGGCTGCCACGTCAGGTGCCCGTCGGCCGTTGCCGTTGTTCGGCATGGACGACGTGGCGCGCCTGTCCCACCCAGGGCAGTTGTGGCAGCCTGTCGCCGTAAGTGTCGCGCACCCAGGCGTAACTGCACATGTCCTTCATCAACATGCTGGCGCGCACTCCGACCCCGGCCATCACGTTCTGCCCGACCTCGCGGAAGCCGAAGCTGCCATGGAACAGCAGCGCCGGGTCGGCGCCGTGGTCCAGGAACACCTCGCAGGCCAGCTGCGGGCTGCGCAGTTCGGCATAGCTCTGCACGTCGGCGTACAGCGCACGTCCGACGCCGCCGCCACGGCGACGACTGGCCACCACGATGCGGTCGATGTAGAAGAACTGCGGGAAGCGCTCGCTGAACCAGGCGAAATTGCTGCTGTCGTGCCCGGCTTCGGAACCGAAGCCGACCAGGAAGCCGGCCAGGTTGCCGTCACGCTCGGCGACGCGGAAATATTCGGCGGTGTCGTAGAAGTGCCGCAGCTTGGCCGCATCGAGCGGCAGGATGGCGGGGCCGGCGGCATTGTTGAGGGCAAGGACGGAATCCAGCTCGTGCTCACGCACGTCGCGGACGGCAATCGACATTCCTGACTCCGTTTGGTCTTGATCGCGGCCATCGGCGTGGCCTTCGGCAGATTATCGCATGGGTCGCGCCGGCCGGGGCAGGCCGGGAGTGGCCGGATCGTGACTTTCGGTGCGTACGGGCGCCGCCGCAATGCGCCTAAGATGGGCGATGCTCGGCCATCTGAACCATATCCGCCTGCTGCGCTACGCCGGTCTGTTCACTTGGGCCGTGGCCGGGCTGTGGCTGTTCAGCGTGGTCATCGACCCCAGCTATTCGGAGTCGATGACCGACGCCGAGAACAGCGCGCTCAAGTTGCGCCTGATCCGCTGGCTGGCCCTCTACCTGGCCTTCGGCGCGCTGTACTGGTGGGTTTCGCGCTCGGTCGGGCAGCGCCGCTCGCGGCCGGTCGACTATGCGCTGCTGCTGGTGCTGACCCTGTGCGCCATCGGCATCGGCTACCTGTCGCGCAGTGGCATCGGCAGCATCCTGCTGATGGTGGTGGCGGTACTGCTGCCCTGGCTGTCGTCGATGCGGTTCGCTCTGCTGTGCCTGATCGCCGGCAACGTGGCGATGTACCCGGTGTTCGTGTTCCTGATCTACATGCCGCCGCTGGTGGCACTACTGCAGTCGCTGGCCTACGTGGGTTTTGCCGCGTTCGTGTTCATCACCAGCCTGGTGGCCCGGCAGCAGGCCGAGGCCCGCGACGAGCAGCGCCGGCTCAATGCCGAACTGCGCGCGACCCGGACCCTGCTGGCCGAAAGCGCCCGCGTCAACGAGCGCACCCGCATCTCGCGCGAACTGCACGACCTGCTGGGTCATCACCTGACCGCGCTCAGCCTCAATCTCGAAGTGGCCACCCACCTGACCGAAGGCAAGGCGCAGGAACACGTGCGCCAGGCCCATACACTGGCGCGGCTGCTGCTCACCGACGTGCGCGAGGCCGTCAGCCAGCTGCGCGAAGGCGGCGCCATCGACGTCGGCGCCGCACTGAGGCCCTTGGCCGAGAACGTGCCGGCGCTGGACATCCAGATGCAGATCGACGAGCCCCTGACCATGGACGACCCGGAGCGCGCGCACGTGCTGCTGCGCTGCACCCAGGAAATCATCACCAACACCGTGCGCCATGCCAACGCCGGCAAGTTGTGGATCGGCGTGCGCCGCGAGCAGGGCCTGATCTCGATCGACGCCCGCGACGACGGCGACGGCGTGGAAACCATCCTGCCCGGCAACGGCCTGCGCGGCATGCGCGAGCGCCTGCAGCAATACCAGGGCACTTTGCAGGTAGAGTCACGGCCCGGGCAGGGCTTCCATCTGCGCGTCAGCCTGCCCGCCAACACCGACCAGACCATTGCCGTACAAGGAGCGCCCGCATGATCCGTGTCTGCCTGGTCGACGACCAGACCCTGGTGCGCCAGGGCATCCGCTCGCTGCTGGCCCTGGCCGACGGCATCGAAGTCGTGGCCGAGGCTGCCGACGGCAAGCAGGCGGTCGAGCTGATCCCGCAGATCAAGCCCGACGTGGTGCTGATGGACATGCGCATGCCCAGCATGTCCGGACTGGAGGCCTTGCAGGCCCTGTCGCGCGCCGATGCGCTGCCGCCGACCATCATCCTGACCACCTTCGACGACGACCAGCTGGTGCTGGCCGGGCTCAAGGCCGGCGCCAAGGGCTACCTGCTCAAGGACGTCTCGCTGGAGCAGCTGGTCAGCGCGATCCAGGCCGTGGCCGACGGCGGATCGCTGGTGCAGCCGGCTGTCACCCAGCGCCTGCTCTCCGGCCTGGAGCACATGCGCAACGAGTTCGTCAGCCTCGACCGACCCGATCCGCTGACCGACCGCGAGACCGAGATCCTGCGGCTGATGGCCAGCGGCTTCTCCAACAAGGAAATCGCCAACTCGCTGGGCGTGGCCGAGGGCACCATCAAGAACCACGTCTCCAACATCCTGTCCAAGCTGGGCGTGCGCGACCGCACCCGGGCGGTGCTGAAGGCATTTGAACTTCAGCTGGTCTGATTCTTCGGCAGGCTCAGGTCCTTCGACTGGCTCAGGTCCTTCGACTGGCTCAGGATGAGCGGGGAAGCGGATGGCCAGCGCACGCGCGGAATTTCCGGTCCGGCGTGCGGTCATACCGGCCGGTCGCCTGTCGACCTGCATCGAACGGATTGTCCAGAGGTTAAAAAAACGAAAAATTTCCGGGCGGTACCGAGCTTTCCGGTCATCGCCCCATCTCACACCCATATCGCACCTCGCCTCGGCGCTGCCCGGTTTGTTACGATGCGAAATTCGCGACCCGACCTCGACCCGCGCCTGGCTACGGCCAGCCCTGGAGAACCCTGAATGACCCGTGTTATCGAGCTCCTGATTTCTCTGGCGATCGTCGCCGCGCTGTTCCTGATCGTCGGCCTGCTGCTGCCGTCCTCGCGGCACCTGGTCGAGAAGGCCGAGACCAACCGCAAGCAGACCATCGTGTACGACACGCTCAACAGCCTGCGTCGCTTCGACGACTGGAACCCGCTGGTGCTGCGCGACCCGCGTGTCCAGCTGAAATTGTCGGGACCGGAATCCGGCGTCGGCGCGCGCCTCGACTACGTCTCGCAGGAAAAGAACATCGGCGAAGGCAGCTGGACCATCACCGAGAGCGTGCCGAAGCAGAAGGTCGCCATCGCCATCACCAATCCCGATCGCGGCGAGAACAAGCGCACGGTGTTCACGCTCGAGCCCACCGGCCGCAACAACCGCAACGTCGAGATCACCCAGACCTATGACGTCGATTACGGCTGGAACATCCTCGGCCGCTACTTCGGTCTGTACGTCAGCCGCTATGTCGGCGACGACATGAAGATGGGCCTCGGCCGCCTGACCAACATGCTGGCCACGGTGCCGAACGTCGATTACGCGCAGTCGGGCACCAAGCTGGCCAACCTGGGCGTGGTCGAACTGCCGGCGCAGGACATCCTGTTCGTCAATTCCGGCGCCATCGAACGCGGCAACGAGCAGATCCAGGCGTCGATGAACGCCAACATGGAATGGATCAAGCGCAACATGGCCGCCAATGGCCTGCAGCCGGTCGGCCCGATGCGCATCATCACCAACGACCTGGGCCGCACGACCTACAACTTCGACGTCGCACAAGCGGTGCGCAAGGGCGGCCCGGCGCCGGCCGACGAAGACAAGAAGAAGCCGGCCGAAGGCGAGGAGGGTGCGGATGCCGCGGCTGCTGCACCGGCCGTTCCCGAAGCCGAGTTCGATGCCGCCACCCAGCCCGAGTTGCAGCTGACCCTGACCGGTCCGGTCAAGCACGTGCGCACGGCGCCCGGCCGGTTCGCGCATGCCACCTATACCGGCTTCATGCCGGAACTGGAAACGGTGCGCAACGCGCTGCGCGCCTGGGCCGTGACCCAGGGCTACGAGATCACCGAGCGCCCGTACGAGATGTACAAGAGCGGCGTCGCCGGATCGTTCACCGAGAACGGCGAGTTCGAGGTTTTCTGGAGAATCAAATAACCGCCGCTTTTCCCGCGAAACCCGCACGCGCCGCGCTGACCCCGCGGCGCGTTGCGTTTGGGAGTCCGCGCGGCAGCAGCCCATGCCGATGATCGACGCCACCCGTCGCCCCCGTCGCTCCTGGCTGGCCGCCAGCGGCGCGCTGTTCGCCGCCGCCGCGGTCGCGCTGTCCGCGTACGCCGCGCATGCACTACAAGGACCCGAGCAGGCACGCATGCAGACGGCCGTGCTGTTCGCGTTCGGCCATGGCATCGCGCTCACCGCGCTGGCGCCGCGGGCGACGCGCCTGCTGGGGCGCGTCGCCCTGATATCCCTGTATCTGGGCGTGCTGCTTTTCTCCGGCAGCCTGGTGGCCAATGTCGTGGCGCAGTGGCCGACGACGCTGGCGCCTGCCGGCGGCAGCCTGCTCATCGCGGGTTGGCTGCTGTACGCGATCGATGCGTTGAGGCGCTAGCGATGCCTCGTCATTCACGCGGATTCGATACCAATGCCGCCTTCGAGCACTTGTGCCGTTGCGACCGCAAGCTCGGCGCCTGGATGAAACGGATCGGTCCGATCGATGCCGACCCGCGCTGGCGCAAGCGCTTCGATCCGGTCGACGCACTCGCCCGCGCGATCCTCTACCAGCAACTCAGCGGCAAGGCCGCCGCGACCATCGTGTCGCGGGTGGAAGCGGCCATCGGCAGCGATCGCTTCCATTGCGACACGCTGGCCCGTTGCGACGATGCCGCGCTGCGCGCCTGTGGCGTCTCCGGCAACAAGACCCTGGCACTGCGCGACCTGGCGCTGCGCGAGTCGCGCGGCGAGATCCCGGACCTCAGGCGCATGTCCACCATGCACGACGATGACGTCATCGCCGCCCTGGTACCGATCCGCGGCATCGGCCGCTGGACCGTGGAGATGATGCTGATGTTCCGCCTCGGTCGTCCGGATGTATTGCCGATCGACGACCTCGGCATCCGCAAGGGAGCGCAGACCGTCGACCGGCTCGACGCCATGCCGACACCCAGGGCCTTGGCAGAGCGCGGCGAACGCTGGGGGCCTTACCGCACCTACGCCAGCCTGTACCTGTGGCGCATCGCCGACACGGCGACCAAGGCCAAGACGCCGACCAAGCGTTCGCAGGATTGATCAAGCGCGCCGCGAAGCGGCGTCGGCTTGAATGAACTGTTGGGCGACACGACCCATCCCCGGGTCAGCGCGCGCGCCGGTAGTGCATGGCGACCGCGCCGCAGCGGAACGGCTTCGCCGACACCAGCTCGAGCCGTCGCGTGCCGGGGAGCCCGCTCTGGTACAGGGTCGGACCGTGGCCGGCGATCCTGGGGTGGACGAGGAACCTGTATTCGTCGATCAGATCCAGCCGGTCCAGCTCGGTCGCGAGCTTGCCGCTACCGAGGAGCACGCCGGCCGGGGTCGCGTCCTTGAGCTTCTGTACGCCCGTGCGCAGGTCGCCAGCGATGTGGTGGCTGTTGGTCCACGGGAAATCCTTTCGCGTCGACGACACCACGTACTTCGGCTTGGCTTCCAGCTTGACCGCCCAGTCGCGCATCGCCGGCGATGCTTCCGCGTCGCCGCGGGCGACCGCTGGCCAGTAGCTCTCCATCATCTCGTAGGTAACGCGGCCCCACAGCATCGCTCCGCTCTCGTCCATGAGGTGGGTGAAGAAGGCGTGCGTCTCGTCGTTGACGATTCCTTCCTGGTGGTCGACGCAGCCGTCCACGGTGACGTTGATACTGAAGGTCATGAGTCCCACGGTGTCCTCCGTTCGAGATACGCGACGAGCCGCTCGCCGTCTGGCTTCAATGGCACGAGTCCCGTTCGCGGGGTGCTCATCCTGTGGGGCTGACGTCCGAGTTGGCCGAGCCCGCGAAACGGCTACGGCTTGAATGAATTGTTTGGCGCCAACTACGGTCCGTGGTTCCAGGTGTCGTATACGCACTTCCAGGAACCATCCTGATCGCGGCGCCAGACAGCAACCCCTCGACCAGTCTCAGTCACCAGATTTCCGTCAGGCCCCGGCATGGTGATAGTGCTCTCGGCTGTTGTGTAGCCCATGGTGCCGTCACCGCTCACGGCAGCATCCAGCGTCTTCCAGCTGATGCGAAAGCCGGGGGTTGCAAAGCTCTGCGTCACGAAGGCTCGGATAGCCTCCTTGCCAGAGATGATTGGCGCGCCAGCGGGTACGATTTTTGCGTCGTTGCTCCAGAAGGCAACGACCTTCTCAACGTCCTTGCCTTCCGATGCTGCAGCAGACCAGGCTTTGTCCGTCCGTATCAATTCATCTTTAGTGCCTGGGTCTTGAGCAATTGCGTTGCCAAAAACCAAGAGCATGGACCACAGCATCAACCTAATGATTTGCTTCATGGCGCTATCTCCGGTTGCGTGAATCTGTGATTGGCGCTTAACGCCTGAAATAAACCGAGCCGCGAAGCGGCTTCGGCTTAAATGAATTGTTAGGGCGCGACCCGCGTTAAAACAGCACCCATGGGACCATCTGCTGTGAACGATCCGAACTATCCGCCGGCTCATACTCGACCAAAAAGGCAGGATCACCATCTCCCAGACTCTCCCACCAATTCGAATCTGGGTTGACGAGCTGAACTATGCGCACCCGATAGCGACCGGGTGGGATCCGGAAGGCGTATGACTCCGTCTCTTTATCTGGCAGTCGATAGTCATCGAACTGCGCAGCCATAGTTAGGCTGTCGTAGTTGACGAGGTGTAGCTTTCCAGACTGTGTAGAGATGACGGACTGGAACTCACGATAGCCTTGACGCTGAGAGATCCCTGGTTTGACGGAGACAACCCAATCTGTTTCAAAGCCAGAGCCCCAAGCAATGATCGATTCCTTTTCTGTCTGGGCCATTAGGTGCTTTCGCAAGCGGTCGTTCTCGGCCCAATCACCTACAAAGCTCACATAGCGGGCTAGATCAGCGATGGCTAGGTGAGAACCGTCCCCGCCAACGTGAATGACAACGGGTGTTGTTCCCGAGCCCGGGGAAGGCATAGCGCCCACCGCCACCAGTAGGCTCGCAATTGCCTTCTTCAGAGTCCCCATATGGCTCTCCGAGCGCCCTAACGCCTGAGTTAAGCCGAGCCGCGAAGCGGCTTCGGCTTGAATGAATTGTTAGGCCCCGCGCCCGCGAGATGACGCTCACGCAGTAGCAAGAAAAGCGGGAGTGCCAATGAAGGACCAACGGCGAGCCCAAGTAGGGGCAGCCAAAAGCGGCGCATGGCAAGCCGACGGCCCTCGGCAACGACGAAAACAGCAACCGTTATGCCCGAAACAAGTACATCAGACCAGGCGAACGCGGAAACGGGCGTAGCGATGGCTTGTTGCACAAGAAGCGGGATGTCCAGTCCATACGAGGATAGCCATGGAACGAACTGCGCAAGTGGTAGCGCAGCGCCGGCAATGCAGAGAATGATGTAGACGATCTGCATGAAGTCTCCTGTGGGGCCTAACACCTGAATTAAGCCGGGCCGCGAAGCGGACTCGGCTTGAATGAACTGTTAGGCCTCTTCCGACGACCAGAGCACCTGGAACTCCAACTCTTGCTGGCCACCGCTGCGTTCGTGCTCGATATTGAACGCGGCACTGGCCGGAATGTGCAGCCGCTCGCCAGCCACTTGGATGGCAAAAGGTTGCTCCGACTCGATCGCATCGGCCAGGCGGCGGAGCTTCTCGACGAACTGAGAGCGGGAATAGGTCTTAGTGAGATCGCGATCCTGCATGAGGTTCTCCTCAACGCGCTGAAGTGCTGGCAAAGAGGCCTAACGCCTGAATTAAGCCGAACCGCGAAGCGGTTTCGGCTTGAATGAATTGTTAGGACTCATCTGCGGAGTTCAACGTGGATGACTGGCGGTAAGCCGCACTTTGAAACTTGCCTCCGGCCACATGGATCTCCCAGATGCGCTTGGTTGAATGGCCTGAATCATCAAATTGCAGCACAGGAATTTGCAGTACGACATGATCAGAGCAGCAGACCGACAGTAGCTTGACCTCATTCAAGAAAGGTTGGCCCAGCGGCGCAGCTGCCGCAGCAGGGACCTCGACGACAACGCCGTCAGCTGCAATGCTCAATGCGGAAATCCGAGAACTATCGCCAGATAACGCTAGATGGATGCTCCAGGGCCCGGAGCGAAATGACAGCTCGCTCCAGCCGACGTAGCCATCTGATGCCAGAGCAGGCAGCGATGCGATGAGTAAGGCGATAGCGAAGATGTATCTCATGAGTCCTAACGCCTGAATTAAGCCGAGCCGCGAAGCGGCTTCGGCTTGAATGAATTGTTAGGCCGTGAGCGCGTCATACGTCAGGCCCGAAAGAATTAGAACAAGAAATACACCGGCAGCAAGATAAAGCAATCGGAAGCAGCGATCACCGAGAGATATTAGCTGCGGATCAGCGGTATTTCTGTAGGTGCGCTGGGTGATGAATCTAGCGAACGGAGAGGAAAGGGACGGCTGATCTCCTGGAGCTGGCGCGATCTTGGCCCAGGTGTCTGGGTGGCTCTGCTGAAGTAGCCGCTTGAGCCTGTAAGTGCAATAGATGGACGCCGCAAAGGCGGGAAAGACCGAAACCGCCGATAGAAGAAATACGAGTGTTACGAATGTTTCCATCACGGCCTAACGCCTGAGTTAAGCCGGCCCGCCCGAGGCGCACCGGGTGGCGCCGAGGCCGCGAAGCGGGCTCGGCTTGAACGAATTGTTAGGCCACACTTGCATTAAAAGTGGTCAACAATCGGCTGAAGGCTTGGATCTGTATGGAAAAATCGAAAGGTCAGGTAAGCGGCGTATGCGATGTAAATTGATGCAAGAGCGACAGCGAAAATCTTGAACCAGAGGCGTTGTGTGTTGCGCATAAAGCGGAGAACCATGAAGAAAAAGAGGGCCGCATGCGCAAGAGCAATGACTTGAACGAAGGCCGATTGGTACCAAGCGTAGCGAACCCACTGGGCCGTAACCGATTCAACTGCTTGTCCGCCGACTATTACCGTGGTCTTGCCACCGAAGTGGTCTAGAGCTAAGCCAGATAGTGCGAAAAGTGCAATAGCGAGTACGTACGTTAATGGGCCGAAAACCCACACAACTTTCCAAAGATCGATTTCCCGCTTTTGATTCGCTTTCATGTTTGGTGTGTGGCCTAACGCTGGAATTAAGCCGCGCCGCGAAGCGGCGTCGGCTTGAATGAATTGTTAGACCGGTTGCCGGGCATGGAGGGGCCTAGGCTGTTAGTTGCCAGAGTGAACTCAGTCCACGGCCAACCACCTGCGCCGCCACCAAAGTATAGGTAGCAACCGTCGCGAACCTCAGCGACGGCGAGCACTTGGCCGGGCTTGACCCCGGAGCACTCAATGTCCTGGTAGTGAGCAAGCGTGCGCTCTGATGGAGTGAAGCGAACACGGTCACCGACCAAGAACGGGCATTGGCTACTACCGTCATCCATGAAAGTCTCCCAACCGGTCTAATGTCTGAATTAAGCCGACCCGCGAAGCGGGTTCGGCTTGAATGAATTGTTAGGCCTGCAGCCTATGCACGGCCGACCTACTGCAAATTTACCGAATGTGCCTGACCGCCATTAGTTGAAATCTCAGCAATCGCAGTATCCGTCCCGCTTGGTAGTGACACGCGAACCCCGAACCGTAGCTGTTTTTCACCAGCAAAGGACCTTGAGCGGTAGCCGCACCAGTAACAGATTGTAAAGCGAGCATCCGCCGCCTCTGGGTGGGCCTGCACGTAGGCGGTGCGCACGGCATCAAACTCTCGAGTGTGTTCCAGTCGCTTGAGGTGCCAAGCGCCAAACGCAGCTAGAGCGATCACCAAGACTGCGCCGATTGGCCCACCTACATGAACTTTGCGCACCCGAGATTTCTCCATGCAGGCCTACGCCTAAGTTAAGCCGCGCCGCGAAGCGGCGTCGGCTTGAACGCATTGTTGGGCGGGACGAGAGCATGGCACAAGGTCGGGCAGGACGACCGATCCGAAAGACCGGAGCTGCTGACCCCAACGCGCGCCACGCGGCCTGTCCGCCGCCAACCTGACCAACCCCGAAGAACCCTCAGCAGTGAACCCAACCGCGCGCCCGACTCCGTGTCCGAAGAAGAATGACCCCAGCCAACTCGCCGAAGGTGAGCGCTTGGCAGCAATGCGAACTATCCGATCCATACGAAGCTCCCCAACCTCGCGCTTTTACACCGCCCAACGCCTGAATCAAGCCGAGCCGCGAAGCGGCTTCGGCTTGAATGAATTGTTAGGCCGCACCATAGCGGCGCCGATACTCGTGACGTGCCGCCCGCACCGTGCGCCACATGGCAACTCGCATGGAAAGTGCGAACCTGAGCAAGCCAAGAAACGTGGCGCACCACGCGAGTGTGAGCAACGCTCCGGCCACTAGTGACCTTGGCCAGTATGACTGGACCAACTCGCGCATGGCGAAGAACAGGGCGAGCATGACGGCAAATACGGCGATGGGTATCGCCCAGTGCTGTACGCGGACGCTCCAGCGCCGCGTAGAGGCATCGTATAGCTCCTCGATTCGTGATCGGGGAGCGCTTCGATTGCTTTGTCGATCTCTTCGGGACTCATGAAGGTCTCGTGCGGCCTAACGCCTGAATTATGCCGAGCCGCGAAGCGGCTTCGGCTTGAATGAATTGTTAGGCCTATGCTGCCGCACTGCTAGGCTCTGAGTAAACGCCAAGTAGAGTTTGCTCGAAGCCGACAATGCTCACGGTTTTGTAGTCAATCGTTCTGATGCGAGATACGGCAAGCTCAACAAGCGATGGGTCCGCATTGGCTAGGCGGTCTTTCACGCCGAGACTCAGGTCCAACAGCGGAAAGATCCAACGGGGGTCGCCTACCTCCATAAAGTTATGGAGAGGTAGCCCACTCGGGCACTCATAGACGGTGATCCAGTGGGACCTGAAATCACCGACCTCACGAAGTTCTAACCCACAGTGGCTGCAATGTCTGGGCATAGGCCTAACGCCTAAGTTAAGCCGACCCGCGCAGTGGAGCTAACCACATGGCAAGCTTTCTCTGCCATGTGGTTGGCGTAACGAAGCGGGTTCGGCTTGAACGCATTGTTAGGCCCTGCTGCCAGCACGGTTGCAACCCTAGTTCTTGGACTCAGCGTAGCGACTGCGAAATGCAACCATGAGAACGATCAAAGAGAAGGCCAAACCAATTGCCACGAACACCCAGGCTACGTACCACGGCCAGACACTGCCTGGATAGATCCGGGTGATCACCCAGGCGAGGCCGAACCACAAGACGCACTTGAGCACAGTCTTGATCAGTACACGGCGTGAGATTGCGCCGAGCTGCTCAGATGGTGCGGCCGCGGGTTCCTCGTAATCTGACATAAGGGCCTAACGCCTGAATTAAGCCGACCCGCGAAGCGGGTTCGGCTTGAATGAATTGTTAGGCGGCTGGCCGGGATCAGTAACGAATAGCACGCGCGCCTCAGTGGAAAGCGGATTATGGATGGGCTCCCACCGGATGTGCCCTGCCGCAGCAAGGGACTCCACGAGCGGGCGAGTTACGCGGGTGAGAAGTAGCCAGATTTGCGCATCGCCGAATTGCTGATGCGTCCGCCACAGAAAAGAGTGCAGCCCCTCCGCTGTAAGCGTGCCACGGCTGCGAAGGTCGCCAATGACCAAGGCTGGAGGGACTTGGTTGAAACCGGCGCTCGCGTCCAGCCCGTGGTCCGAGTAGAACCACTCATCACCGCGGTGGGTTTTCCAATGAGTCTCTGCCATCTTTCCCCTGCCGCCTAACGCCTGAATTAAGCCGAGCCGCGAAGCGGCTTCGGCTTGAATGAATTGTTAGGCCGCGGCTCGATTGCCCGAGTGGCAAGCCAGAAACACACGGCCGCTGAAAGCAGAAGAAGGATTGGAACAATTAGATCGTTTGTAACGAGAATCCAATTGTGTGTTGCGGAAGTCTGCCCGTTAACGACTCGGCTCATAACGAGGTACTCAACAACTTGTGACGCTGGAACCCAAGCGAGCAAACCAAACGCCGAGACAAGGAGCCAAAAACTGGAGCGAACCCGAAGGCGTCGGTGAAGCGACCAGCAGCCAAGAAGCACGAAGAAAAGTGCGGCCAGCCCACTAGTACCAAGAACAACTTCTGTATCCATCATGCGGCCTCCCTAAGCGGCCTAAC